>CAVROT010000001.1:0-287385 GCA_963722905.1 uncultured Alphaproteobacteria bacterium
GTGCTGCAAGGGAGGATTGAACTCCCGACCTCGTCATTACCAATGACGCGCTCTACCACTGAGCTACTGCAGCATCGGGCGCGTGGATAGACGCGATGGTCCCGTGTGGCAAGCCGTTTCGCGTGCGCTGGACGGCTGCCGGGCGCTGCGCTAAGACCTCGCGATGAAGCGCCGGGATACAGATGCGACGTCCGCGGCGGGCCCAGTTCCGCGGCGCAGCGGGGACGCCGCCGGGTCCGACCGGCTGAAGGCCGCGCTGAAGGCCAACATCGCGCGACGCAAGGTGCAGGCCCGCGCCCGCCGGGACGTGTCGTGCCCCGCGCGGCCGGTGCCGAAACCGTGAAGGGATAGCCAGGTGGATTCCATCCTCGTGACGGGCGGCCATGAATTGCGGGGCGAGATCGCGATCTCCGGCGCCAAGAACACCTGTCTCAAGCTGATGGCGGCGGCGCTTTTGTCCGACGAACCCCTGACGCTGACCAACGTGCCGCGGCTCTCCGACATCGGCACGATGGGCGCGCTGCTCCAGTCGCTGGGCTGCGAGGTGGCGATGCTGTCGGGCGGGCGCGTCATGGCGCTGAGCGCCGCGGGCGTGCGCGACGTGCGCGCGGATTACGAGATCGTGCGCAAGCTGCGCGCGTCGTTCAACGTGCTGGGGCCGATGCTGGCGCGGCAGGGGCGGGCGGTGGTGTCGCTGCCGGGCGGATGTGCCATCGGTGCGCGTCAGGTCGACCTGCACCTGATGGCGCTGGAACGCCTGGGCGCCACGCTGGAGCTGCGCGACGGCTACGTGCACGCCGACGCGGGCGCTGGCCTGACGGGCGCCGTGATCGAGTTCCCCATGGTCACCGTCGGCGGCACCGAAAACGCCCTGACCGCCGCCACGCTGGCCCGCGGCACGACCGTCATCCGGAACGCCGCGCGCGAGCCCGACACCGTGGATCTCTGCCGCTGCCTGACCGCGATGGGCGCGCGGATCGACGGCGCGGGAACATCCGAGATCACGATCGACGGCGTCGACCGGCTGCACGGCGCCACGCACGAGGTGATCCCGGACCGGATCGAAATGGGGACGTTCATGGTCGCCCCCGCCATCTGCGGCGGCGAGGTGGAACTGCTGGGCGGCCGGATGGACCTCGTCGCCGCCGCGGCCGAGAAGCTGGACGCCGCCGGCGTGGACATCACCCCGACGGACCGGGGCCTGCGGGTCGCGCGCAACGGCAACGGCATCCGCGCCGTGGACGTGACGACGGCGCCGTTCCCGGGCTTTCCCACCGACCTGCAGGCGCAGATGATGGCGCTGATGTGCACCGCGCAGGGGCAGAGCACGCTGACCGAGACGATCTTCGAGAACCGGTTCATGCACGCGCCCGAACTGGCGCGGATGGGGGCCCGAATCGACGTGCAGGGCAACCGCGCGACCGTCACCGGGGTCGAGCGGCTGCGCGGCGCGCCGGTCATGGCGACCGACCTGCGTGCCTCTGTCTCGCTGATCCTCGCGGGGCTCGCCGCCGAGGGCGAGACGCTGGTCAGCCGGGTCTACCACCTCGACCGGGGGTACGAGCGGATCGAGCAGAAGCTGGGCGCCGTCGGTGCCCGCATCGAACGGGTCGCCGCCGCATGAGCGACGCCCGCTTCGCCGACGGGGGCGAGGGCCCGCTGCGTCTGCGCGCCCTCGCCCCCGAGGATCTGACGGTGATCTCGGCGCTGGCGCAGGACGCCGTGTTCCCGATGGGAGAGATGACATGGCAGCGCCGCCAGCGCCGCTTCGGCCTGCTGCTGAACCGCTACCGCCATGAGGATCGCCGCGCACAGCCCGAGCGGGTGCAGTCCGTGCTGTCGGTCGAGGACGTGATGGCGGTGCGCACGCAGGGGATCGACCGCACCCAGGCCGATACCGTGGTGTCACTGCTGGCGGTCGAGTTCTCGCCGGGACCAGACGGCACCGGCACGCTGCAGCTGATCCTCGCGGGCGACGGCGCCGTCGCGCTGGACGTCGAGACGCTGGAGGTCGCGCTTCGCGACGTGACGCGGCCCTACCTCGCCCTCTCGGGCCGCGCGCCGCGCCACGACGTCTGATGCCGGTCCGCCTGTCGACCGACGCGCCCGGGTTCGTGGACGCGTTCTCCGCCTTCCTGTCGCGGAACCGCGAGGACGCGCCCGACGTGGACGACGCCGTGGCGGCCATCATCGCCCGCGTCCGGGCCGAGGGCGACGCCGCCGTCATCGACCTGACCCGCCGCTTCGACCGGATCACGCTGACGCCGGGCACGCTGCGGCTCTCCCCGGCCGAGATCGACGCCGGGTGCGCCCGCGTCGGCCCCGAGGACCGTGCCGCGCTGGACCTCGCCGCCGACCGGATCCGTGCATATCACGAACGCCAGCTGCCAGCCGACGCGGAATGGACCGACGACACCGGTGCCGTGCTGGGATGGCGCTGGGGGCCGGTGGCGTCGGCTGGTCTGTATGTCCCGGGCGGTCAGGCGTCCTATCCGTCGTCGGTGCTGATGAACGCCATCCCCGCCCGCGTCGCCGGCGTCGCGCGGCTCGCGATCTGCGTGCCGACGCCGGACGGCGTCCTCAATCCGCTGGTGGCGATGGCCGCCCGCCTGGCCGGCATTGACGAGATCTACCGCATCGGCGGCGCGCAGGCGATTGCGGCGCTGGCCTACGGCACCGCCACGATCCCGCCCGTGGACAAGATCACCGGCCCCGGCAACGCCTGGGTCGCGGCGGCCAAGCGGCGGGTCTTCGGCCGGGTGGGGATCGACATGATCGCCGGCCCGTCCGAGGTCCTCGTCATCGCCGACGCCGACAACGATCCCGACTGGATCGCGCTGGACCTTCTGGCGCAGGCCGAGCACGACGAGAGCGCGCAGTCGATCCTGATCACCGACGACGCCGCCTTCGGCGACACGGTCGCCGTCGCCGTCGCGGCCCGGCTGGAAACGCTGGAGCGCCGCGCCGTCGCCGGCGCCGCCTGGCGCGACAACGGCGCCGTCGTCGTCGTCCGCGACCTGGCCGAGGCCGCGGCCCTGGCCGACCGGATCGCGCCCGAGCACCTGGAGCTGTGCGTCGGAGACCCCGAGGCGCTGGCCGCGCGGATCCGGCACGCCGGCGCGATCTTCCTGGGGCGCTGGACGCCAGAGGCCGTGGGCGACTACGTGGGCGGCCCCAACCACGTGCTGCCGACGTCGCGCACCGCGCGCTTTTCCTCCGGGCTGTCGGTGCTGGACTTCATGAAGCGCACGACGACGGCCCGCATGACGCAGGCCGCGCTGGGCGCCGTCGGCCCGGCGGCCGTGCGGCTGGCGGCGGCCGAGGGGCTGGGCGCCCACGGCGCATCCGTCACCGCCCGGCTGGACCGGCTGGCCGGGCTGGAACGCCCGGACGGTGACAGAGGCTGACCGACGCGCCTCATCCGGCGCGCGTCGCGGACGACCCGGACGATCACATGGTGGCCCGCCGCACTTGTTAACGCTTGAATTGCACGGCGATCCGATCCATCTACAGCGGCGCCCGCGGAATGGCGGGTGCCAGACAGGAGCGATCATGGCCAAGGAAGAACTGCTCGAATTTCCGGGCGTCGTGAAGGAACTGCTGCCGAACGCGACGTTCAAGGTCGAGCTGGAGAACGGCCATGAGATCATCGCGCATACGGCTGGCAAGATGCGCAAGAACCGCATCCGGGTCCTCGCGGGCGACAAGGTGCAGGTCGAGATGACGCCCTACGACCTGACCAAGGGACGCATCAACTATCGCTTCAAGTAGCCCGGCGCCGCGGCGCGGTCCGGCGTCGACATGCGGCTGATCCTCGGATCGGGTTCGCCCCGCCGGCTGGAGCTCTTGTCGCAGCTGGGTCTCGTGCCCGATGCCGTCCGCGCGCCCGACATCGACGAGACGCCGCGCCCGGCCGAGCTTCCCAAACCCTACGCGGAACGGATGGCGCGCGAGAAGGCCGCGGCCCTTGGCGCCGCTTCGGACGAGGTCGTGCTCTGCGCCGACACGACTGTCGCCGTCGGACGGCGCATCCTCGGCAAGCCGCGTGACGAAACGGAGGCAGCGACATTCCTGAAGCTGCTGTCGGGGCGCCGTCATCGCGTTGTCACGGCCATAACCGTCGCCACGTCGCAGCATACACGGCACCGCAGCGTGACAAGCACGGTGCGGTTCAAAGTCCTGTCCGATGCCGAATCGGCGGGCTACCTGGCTACGGGGGACTGGCGGGACAAGGCAGGCGGCTACGCCATCCAGGGACCGGCGGCGGCGTTCATCCCGTGGATCCAGGGGTCGTTCACCGCCATCGTCGGCCTGCCGCTGCATGAGACGGCGATGCTGCTGGCCGCGACCGGCTACCTGCCGCGATGAAGGGCACGACCGTCATCCTCGACCGCATCGCGGGCCGCATGGTCGCAGCGCGGCTGGTCGACGGCGCGCTGGACGATCTGCTGGTGGCGCCGCCGGACGGTTGGCCGGTGACCGGCGCCATCCACCGCGCTGTCGTGGACCGACCGATGAAGGGGCAGGGGGGCGTGACCGTGCGCCTCGACCAGGGGAACGGCTTCCTGCGGCAGGCCAAGGGTCTGCGGCCGGGGCAGGGCGTGCTTGTGCAGGTCACCGGCCACGCCGAGCCGTGCAAGGCGGTGCCGGTGACCGCGCGCCTCCTCTTCCGGTCCCGCTATGCCATAGTGACCCCAGGGGCGCCCGGCATCAACGTCGCGCGCGCCATCGCCGACGAGGCCCGGCGGGTCGAGCTGCTGACGCTCGCCCATGACGTCGCCGGGGACCTGGGCGATGCCGGCCTTATCCTGCGCTCGGCCACCGAGGCGGCATCCGACGACGAGATATCGGACGACATCGTGCAGGCCCTGGAACTGGCGCGGGGCGTCATGCAGGACGATGGCGAAGGTCCGGCGCTGCTGGTCGACGGTCCCGATCCGCACACGGCCGCCTGGCGCGATTGGCCCGCGCCCGACGCGCTGGTGACGGCACCCGGTGGGCTGGAGGCGCATGGCGTGGACGCGATGATCGACGCGCTGGGACAGGCCCGCGTCGATCTGCCCGGCGGCGCGTGGATATCGGTGGAGCCGACGTCGGCCCTGGTCGCCGTGGACGTCAACACCGGTTCGGATTCCAGTCTTGCCGCCGGTCTGAAGGCCAACCTCGCCGCCGCGCGCGCCCTGCCCCGCGCCCTGCGCCTGCGGGGCCTGGGCGGTCAGGTGACCGTCGACGCCGCGCCGATGCCCAAGAAGGACCGCCGCGTATTCGAGCAGGTCCTGCGCGCGGCTCTCAAGGCAGACCCCGTCGATACCGTGATGGCCGGCTGGACGCCGCTGGGCTGCTACGAGTTGCAACGCCGACGGGACCGCATCCCGCTGCCGCTCTGCCTCGCCGGGCTCGCGCGGGGATAGGGCGTCGCCGCCTTGACTTGGGGGCCGGGTCAACCGATCTCACGCCCTGCAGCACGGAGACCGTCATGCCCTGCCCGATCTGTCACCACGCCACTTCGCACGAGTTCCGGCCATTCTGCTCGCGCCGCTGCGCCGACGTCGATCTGGGAAACTGGATGACCGGCGCCTATGTCCTGCCCGGCACTGACACGGATCTACCGTCTGGGGAGCCGTCCGACGACGCCGACGCCGCCGTCGACGCCACCGGGCCCGGTATCCGCCACTGAATTGTCGCCCCCGCCACTGGACAGCCGCCCGGCCCGCGTCTAAACCCGCGCCACTCCGGGACCCGGCCCTCCACGCCGACCGTCCCGCCCGGGCCCGGGTAGCTCAGGGGTAGAGCAGCGGATTGAAAATCCGCGTGTCGGTGGTTCAAATCCGCCCCCGGGCACCACGAAAAAACCTTTCCGCCTGCCCCGACCCCCGCGCCTGTTGGTTATAAATTCAAACTCGGCCAAGAATCTGCTGCATTGTGTCGCAAGAAACCGCGACTATTCTCGCAGCATATGAAAGGCTGACCCATGACCCGCCGCCCTCCCATGACCGCTGCCGAGGCCCGCTAGAATATCGTCGCGATGCGCCGCGACACCGACCCCCGCGCCATGCGCCGGCTGTTGACCCTCGCGCTCGGCCGCTCGGCAACCTCGGCGACGAGGCCCGCGAGATCTACGCCGCCGCGCTGGGCGCCCGCTGATGGCCTCGTCTTACGAGCGCGCCGCCTCGCCCTGACCCTCGCCGCCCCGCGCGTGACCTGCGACCGCGGCCGTTGGTATTGGGTCAAGCGGGTGCCGGCCCGGTTCCGCGGCGTCGTCCTCGGCCGCGATGGCCAGCCGGTGACGCAGGTCCGGCAAGCCCTGCACACCGATTCCCGCACCGAGGCCCTGCGCCGCGCCGCGCAGGTCGAGCGCGAGCGGATGGCCGAATGGGAGGCCCTGGCCGCCGGCGACGGCGCGGCGGCCCATCGTCACTATGCGGCCGCCGTCGAATTGGCCGCCGCGCGCGGCTTTCCCTATATTCCCCTGTCGGACCTCGCGTCGGGCGACCTCGAGACGCTGGTCAAGCGACTGCTGTCGCTGTCCCGCGACGGCGACGTCGACCTCGCGTCGCCGGCCGCCGCGGCGGCGGTCATGGGCACCGTCCCCGTCGTCCTCCCCGACCTGCGCGGCGCGTGGGAGGAATATCGCGACCGGACCGCCCCCGATCGGGCGTTGAAATCGGCGGCGCAGGAACGTCGGTGGCGCAAGCTGCGCGAGACCATGGTCGCCGGCTGGGAGTCCGCGATGGTCGAGAAGGGGCACGCCCCCGACGTCCCGGTCGACAAGATCACCCGCGCCATGGCCCTCGACTATCGCGACGCCTGGGCGACCCGCATCGCCGCCGGCCTGACCCCCGATTCCGAGAACAAGCATATCGGCGGCCTCTCGGCGATCCTGACCGGATGGTGTCGCCTGCGCGCCGTGACCCTCCCCAACCCCTTCGCCGCCCTGCGCTTCAAGTCGCAACCGCGCGACGCCGTCCCGCCATTCAGCCGCGCCTGGGTCCGCGACCGGATCGCCGCCCCCGGCGCCCTCGACGCCCTGATCGACGAGGCCGCCGACGTGTTCCTCGTCATGGTCAACACCGGCGCCCGCCCGTCGGAGGTGACGGACGCGCCCCTGTCCGACTGGCACCTCGACGCGCCTATCCCATACCTGTCGGTCGCGCAGCACGGCCGCGAGGTGAAGGTCGCCCATACCGTCCGAGACCTGCCCCTGCTGGGCGTGTCCCTCGAGGCGGCGACGCGGATCGTGGCGCGCGGCGGGTCCGGGCGATATTTCCAGAAGGCCGATAGCTGGTCGGGCTACATCGGCAAGGCCCTGCGCCGCGCGGGCCTGATGGAATCGCCCCGGCACGTTCCCTATTCGATGCGGCATTATGTCGAGGATGCGTTGCAAGAAGCGGGCGCGGATGACCGCTATCGCGCCGACATCCTCGGCCAGAAGTACGAGCGCCCGCGCTACGGGTCGGGCGGCGCCCTGCGCGGTCGGCGGGACATGCTGGCCCGCATCGCCTTGTGACGCACTGCTCCCCCGCCCTCGCGGCCTTCACCGCATGCCCCCTGCCGCTGACCATCATCGACGGCGACACCTTGCGTCGAGGGTCGTATACCGCCGCACGGCATCGTAACCACCCTCGTAACCCAAAGCCTGAAGTGCCTCGAAAGCCCGGATCAGGGTCAGTCGATCGCGCTTCGGTTTGCGCGCGTCCTCTGTCAGTATCCCATCGAGCTTATCCCGCCAGGGGCCGATCTTCGGCTGAGGCTGACGCGGCGCTCATAGGGCAACCCGGTCGCGCCGGACCTGATCACCTTGCGCACGGTGTTCCGCGACACCCGCAGGTCACGGCAGATCTGCTTGATCGATCTCCCGTCCTGAAAAAATGTCCGGCGGATCTTCGCGATTGTCTCCACGATCAACATCCCGAACCCTCCTCACGAATGGCTTCGGGCGCATCATGGCAACCATTCTGGGGGGGGTCACTTTCGGACGCCGATTGCCCCGCTACGGGGTCAGTTTTCCACGCGTGTTCGCATCCCTGGCGAAATACGCGCTCGGCATTGACCCTGGACCGTTGTCCATCGGGCCCGAACCGATGGCGCCCCGGCGGGCGACCGGACAGGCCCCGCCCTTTTTCGGGATGTCGCGTTCCTGCGACACACGCACCAGCTCCCGCTTCGGACGCCGGATCCCGGTGTCCTTCCCGCTTCCGCTTTTCGACGCCTCCGCGAACGACTTCTTCCAGGCACAGAGCGAATACGGACCGACCCCGAGCCGCCCCGACCGGGCAGCCCCGCTCGGTGATCTGCGCGACCGCCTCCCGCTTGAAACCGCCGCCGAACCCGCTGCTGCCCATCATAGCCTCATTGCCTCAAGACTAGGGAAGAAGGCGCCTGATAAACGCGGGGCTATTCGCCTTACCCTTGCAGCACTTCAACTTGTCGCAGCATCAGCACAATATCTTCGGGCTTCTCTCGCTGGCCGGCCATCTGGTCGTCCTCCTGAAAACGGGATAAAACCATCCCAGTCGGTGGACCACTCCAGTGGGGGCATTCCAGGATGCGCCGATGCGGATCTACGACAAGCCCGCCTGCATATTAAGCGATAACGGCACCGGGTTCACCATCCGTGCCATACTGGAGTGGGCCGGCAGGAACGGGGTGCCCTCGCGTCTCATCGACCCAGGCAAGCCGCGGCGGAACGCCGTCGTCGAAAGCTTCGATGTCAGCCCGCGCCCATCTCGGGATCACGCCTCGCATGACCCTGCCGGGCAGCGGGCGACCTTGTAAACGAGGAGAACTTGGACAATCGGGAGGACGCCCGGCGCAAGCCGACGCTCCGACTCAGTCAGATAGCACTCAACGCTGGGGAACCAGACACCGATCGACGTTTACCGAACGTATGGCCGGTTTGGGGGCTACGCGGCCGACGCGCTTGCCCGAAAGGACCCCAAACGCCAATAATCGGGAACCCGCAAACCGTCGCTATGAGCAGCCGACCCGCAAGGGGCAGGATATCCCTGATAAGAGAAGATTACGACCGGGGTCGACCAGCTAAGCGAGATGTCTCCGGCTGATGGGCGCGCGTTCGCCCCTCAATCTTTCACTCTTCATTAGGCCATTATAGGCGCAATCCAGTGATTTCGAACGTACCAGGCTGAACTCGTGCTCATCAAGGCGGGTTCTGGCGAAATCGGGTTTCCCTGCCCTCATCGTATGGGGAACCGCGTAGGAGGTCGGAGACTCGTTCACGTTTCGCAGGTCGCAGGCGATACGGCCTTGGCTGGTATACACGGCATGATCTTCTGTCGAAGACCCCCTATTCATGAAGGGGTGGACCAGAAGACCTTTGAGGTGAACGGACATGACCACGCAGAGTCTCGTTGTGGGTCTCGGAACAGTACCCTCCGGCATCAGAAAGCCTATCTCGATAACCATGCCGGGATTAAAGTAGCGGATGATCATTTGGACGTCCAATTTGCCTGGTCGTTTGTACGGTTGTGCGATTTCCGGCACGCGTTTCGGTTAGCGTGGAACAATACCGTGCGGCCCCCGATGACGACCGGAAGCCGCCGGTGGTGAAGACGGGCGAATTGACTCGATCTCGTCGAGCCCCATTCTGGCGTTCGGATGGGGCGGTCTACGGTGTTCGGTCATATTCATCGTAAATCAGACCCTTGAGGTCATCGGCCAGCGCAAACGGATCGAAGGGCTTGCTGATAATTCCCATAGCACCAAGTTCGCTGAGCTCGTCCAAGGTCTTCTGATCAGAAAGTGCGGTCATGAATACCACGGGGACATCCACCGTTTCCGGCTGCTTCCGCAACAGCCTCATCAGGCTTCGTCCGTCCATTTCCGGCATCAGGACGTCGAGAAGGATCCAGTCCGGCATGATATCTGAAATGCATCTGAGCGCATCGGCGCCGGACGAGGCGGTTCGAACCTCGAAATCCTCATCAAGTTCAAGTACCAGACGCGTCAGATCCCGGATGTCGGGATCGTCATCGACATGCAGTATTCTCGTTTTTTTCAAGTGAAGTCCACTTTCTTATAAACTCACCATCCCGAGGGAACTGCTTCATGCTATACAGACAATCCTTAATATTCGCTTATCGGAAAGATGAATGGCCAGGCATCGACGACGTCGGGCGGCCTCTGTGCGGCAAGGGAGCCTCCGATTTCGATGGCGGGGCGAACGGCATTGCCGGGCGGGATGTAAAGCCTTCCGCGATCCGCTATCGCGCCTCGAGATGGTCTGCCTGCAGCGGGTCCTTGCCAGAGCATGGATCGCTGGGCGTCTGGTTCGGTGCGTCGACGCCGTGGCAGGCGGCACCGTGGATAGACCCGTGATTCGCGGACACTTTTCCCGCAGGTCTATCGGGCCAGGCGGCTGTAATGAACAGCGACAGGTTCAGCGACGATACCGGGCGGGAGGGTCTTGTCGCACAAATCCCGTGAGGGATTCATGCCGTTGATCGAGTGCGGCAGCCGGGCGACATGAGCAGACCCGCACCTCCGACCTGCAATACCAGGAACCGGCCGACCCGGATTCGCGCCCAAGCGCCTTGACACGCTGACGATCCACTGACCGGCAGGGTACCGCATGGCAATGCCCGGAAGGTGGGTTCGACCCCGACATGAATTGGGAGGCGGCTCCATCAGGCAAACGCGGTCGCCGACGGACCTTGCAGCGATACCGCCATCCGGCCTGCCTTCCGATGAAGGTCCTGTCCGGCATGGCGCCCGGGCAGACGACGGGTTTCGTCGAAGGTCCGTTGCGGCTGGCCGGGTTCGACTGGACGAAGCCAGACTGGACGGTGCCCGACTTCAGAACACTGTCCCCCCGCGACAGGACACCGGCCGCGAACATCCCATATCGGGGTTCCGAGGGGCCGTCGCACCTGCCGATCCCTTTAGTCCGTTCTGAACATCACGCTGCGAGTTCGATTTGAGGCATCGCCGCTGCCGGGAGGGCGTTGGCTCCCACCACGACGCGCAGGAGCAAGGTCAGGATTTGGGGCCAAAGAGCCCTGAGGTATGCGAGGATCTGGCGGATGTTGTGGCCTGCGCCGCAGAGCACGGCGTGGAGCGCATCGCCGAGGGTGCCCTTGAGGGGCGAGCGCGACAGGCGGCCGTCGGTCTTCATGTGGCCGATGGTGGGTTCGATGGCGGACCTGCGGCGCAGGGCGCGGCGGAGCACGCGGGTCATGCCGCGGCGCTGGCCGGAGATGTAGACGGCGGTGCCGGTGTCGGGCGCGATGCCGTGGCCCCGGTAGCCCCGGTCGACGAAGACGCGGGCCGGGCGGCGGTCGGCGAGGATCTCGACCTGTTCGAGGGCTTCGTGCAGCGTGTGGCCGTCATAGGGGTTCCCCGGCAGCGAGCGCATGCCGACGACGAAGCCCTCGCGATGCGTGGTGGCGACGGACACCTTGCAGCCGAATTCGTAGCGCTTGCGGGCCTTGCCCTTGGAGATGCAGTCGACGTCGGGCTCGTGGAGCGCGTAGAGCTTCCGGCGGTCCTTCGGCTTCTGGGCGAGCAGGCGGCCGGCCAGGGCGAGCTCGACTTTGAGGCGGGCGCGCAAAGCGTCGTCCCCGACCGTGCCGATCCGCCGAGCGATGTCGCGCATCACGCGGCCGGCGTAGCCCTTGAGCCGCCGCAGGGCCCTTCGCATGCGTTTGAACTGCCGGGCATGGGCGTAGCGACCCGCCTGCTGGGCCAGCCGGGCCCCGAGGCGCGCATAGCTCTGGCGCAGCGGCAGGCCCGCCTCATGCGCGAGCTTGACCATGCGCGTCCTTGCTTTCTCATAGAGCCGCGCGTCGGTCGGGTGCGCAATCGCCTTTTCCATCACCGTGGTGTCGACGATCACGTCGGCCGTGCTGCGCTCGGCGATGACGCCGGCGTCCCTCCCCGCCTCGATCGTCTTCGTGAGCAGCCATTCCACGCCCTCCTCCCCGATCCGCCCCCGCCAGCGCGTCAGCGAGGACGGGTCGATCGGCGGGCGATGCTGAAAGAACGTCTCCCCACAGAAGTGCTGCCAGTAGGGGTTCTCCGCCCACCGCGCGACGACCGCCTCGTCCGAGAGCGCGTAAGCGTGCTGGAGGTAGAGCAGACCCGCGACCAGCCGCGGCGACGTCGCCGGCCGCCCGGTATGCGACGGAAAGAAGCCCACCCATTCGGCCTCGAAGAACGCCCAGTCGATCAGCGCCTCGAGCCGTACCAGCTCGTGGCGCATGTCGATCAGATCGGTGAGCCGGGGGCGGAGCAGATCGTCCTGCTCGGGGCCGCGGAACTTGGGCTTCATCGGGCCTCCGAAATCGCAGGGTTCCGGCCCTAAGCATAGCAAACCCTGCAATATCGGCACAGCAGGAAAGCCAGTTCATCCCAGAAAATCAGCAGGCTAGGCGTTGTTCAGAGCGGACCCTTTACGGGCATTGCCGCGCGATCGCCTCCCTGGCGACGGACGGCGCCCATGACACCCGCAAGTGCTGCGACGCGATCGCCGGTCGCGGCGCGGACGCCGTCATGCCGCCCCGCGGAAACTCCAGTCCGCGGAAGATCCTCTCGGCGGGTGCAGTGGCCGGGAACGAGGCCCTGCGGGCCTCGGACTACCCCGGCCGCGCGATCCGGCGAAACCGGAGCGACTGCTACCGCCGAAGCCGTGTCGAGACCGAACCTCCCGAAATCATGCCGCGGATGACCCTGCCGGTCAGCGGATGCACCGCGTGAAACTTCCGGGGCAGCGCCTCATGGCGCGGGACGTCGACCGTCAGGTCGCGGACGTCCAGGTCCGCATCGCCGTTACGAGCGGCTGCACCGCGCGTGGCATCCAACCGAAAGAAGCCGTGGGTGGACCCGTCGGGGAAAGGGGAGCGTCGGCCATCGGCCTGTTCGTGCGACTGGGCCATGTCGGCGTCCGGTCCATCGAATTGGAACTGGACCCGCTTTGGAAAGCCGATGCAGGGACTGGCGGGTGGGACATGTATTTCGGATAGATATTTATTCAACTTGGCTGCAGCAGAAATGATAGCAGAATTGCCTCAAATTCTCTCTTATGGCGCGGGCCAGTACCTTTAGGACCGGGATCGAGGGGAAGCGGATCGAACGTGACACTTGGTGAAATTTGCAAATGGTTTTGATGACTTGTCATCAGTCATGCCATCCGGACGCGGAGTATCGCGTCATGGAAATGAGGCGGTCCGATCCGTCATCCCGGTCCGCAAGCACCAATGCGAACCCGCATTCAGACCTTCGGAAATCTCCGGGCGGTTCACGCGATGGAAATGCCTGGGGTGCCATTCACGGCGCACACCGGCGAAACACATCCGACCGAGGCTATCATGACCGCTTACCCGAACGGAATTCCGCGCGACGACACCGTTACGCGGGTCGAGACCCTCGATGTCGTGGCGATGTGGCAGCGACACGATGCGCATGTGTTCCGGGCCGACCTGGTATCCGCCGAACCGTTCTTCTATCCGCTCTACCGCTGGAACGACCTCTACTCGTTCTCCCCGTTTCCCCTCTTGCAACGCAAGGGCACGTTCCGCCCCCATCCCGCCGCGGTCGCTGATCTACGGACGGCCAATGCAGATGTCAGCCGTCCGATGCCGTTCATCGACCGGGACATCGTGCGCGTCGGCGGGCCGCCCGACCTGGGTCGAACGATAACGGACCGCGACACTTATAGCCTCAGGATCGCGGAGGCGATGCAGAAGGACCTTGTGTCGGTCGAAGAGGCGAATCCCGGCAAGACGAACGTCATCCTGTGTGGGGGGCGGGACAGCCTGAACCTCTTGTTATTGAAGTGGTCGAACCCCGTGCTGGTTCTCAGCGCGCAGCCCAACACCCCTTTGGTCCGTGATTTCGTTTCCAGTAACGGCCTGACCCACGAGGTACGGGAGCTTCGATCGGATGGGGGACCCGATCTTCTGGACCGCGAAATTGCGGAAGCGATGGCCATGGTCGAACTGGAAAACTGGAAATGGACGGCCAACATCGTCGAGACCGCCCGCAGTCTCGAACGCCAGGCTGTATTCTGGAAAGGTCAGTTCGGCGATGCGTTCTTCACCGACTATTGGCGGTCGTATTACAGCGGGCGCAACAGGAATGGGCAACGGGCACGCAAGATCGCCAAGAGGATCGCCCGCATCGCCCCCCGAGCCTTGACGGCACAAATCGACGCGTTGCTGCTACCCGGGTATCGCAATTCGATCTGGGAACGCGGAGCCGTCGGGCAGGGCGCGCATCTGGGCTTCCTGCGCTCGATCACCGACTGTTTGTGGGTCTCGGCCTATCACGGGCCCCACACGTCGGCGGTCTGGACGTCCGGCGATCTCAGCCGCCTGACCGGGTCCGACCTTCGTCCGATGATCGGGGAGAAACTCCTTGGACGCAAGGTCCGGTACCCCACAACCAACCCTGCTCCGCCCACCGATAACACTCGAAGGGGCCTGAGGACCCTCGAACGTCTTTCGTCCGCATTGGCGGCGCAAGGTATCGCGACAGGTGACTAGCATCCGGCGTTCCTGCTGCGGCACCTGACGCGGCTGCGAGGTACGGCCGTGCCATCTGCCATGTCCTGACCGGCGGCGGCGCCGATCCGGTCACGACCGTCATCGCGGGCATCCGGTCGTTGTCTGCGCGCCATCGCGGCCCGCCGGAGATGATCGGCCGGTCCCACTTCGGCGGTGACGGTCCTTGGCGCGACTGCAATCCCATTAAGTGCCGCGTCCGCAGGGGTGGCAACGTCGCGCGGGGGCGTGCCGGAAACGGCGGCGTCAGCGGTCGCGCCTCCGCGCCGGCGGCGGCCGCCTCCACGCCGTCAGGCCTTTCCATACGGGGCAAACGGGACCCAAACGGCATCGTGCAGCGCCCGTTCTACCGCCTGCGATACCCGGGGCTTGGACATGCCAACATGGCAAATGGCGCGGCGGGTCAGGCGCCGATGTCGAAGACGACGCCCTGGGCCATCGGCAACTGGCGCGAATAGTTCACCGTGTTGGTGGCCCGGCGCATGTAGCCCTTCCATGCGTCAGAACCGCTTTCGCGGCCGCCGCCGGTCTCTTTTTCGCCCCCGAAGGCGCCGCCGATCTCCGCCCCCGAGGTGCCGATGTTGACATTGGCGATGCCGCAGTCGGATCCGGCGGCCGACAGGAACGCCTCGGCCTCGCGCAGGTCGGTGGTGAAGATGGACGACGAGAGACCGGCGCCGACGGCGTTGTGCATTGCAATAGCCTCGTCCAGGTCGTCGCAGCGCATGACGTAGAGAATGGGCGCGAAGGTCTCGTGCAGGACGATGCCGTCGTGGGCGGGCATCTCGACCAATGCGGGGCGCGCGTAATAGGCCTCCGCCCCGCCAGCCTCGATCCGTTCGCCGCCGTGCACGGTACCGCCCTGATCACGCGCGGCCGACAGTGCCGACTGCATCCCGTCGAAGGCGCTCCGGTCGATCAGCGGGCCGACCAGCGCGTCGCCCGCCAGCGGGTCGCCGACCGAAACCGACGCGTAGGCCGCCTTCAACGGCTCGACCACGGCGTCGTAGATATCGGAGTGGACGATCAGGCGACGCAGCGTGGTGCAGCGCTGCCCGGCGGTGCCCATCGCGCCGAAGGCAACCGCGCGCACCGTCATGTCGATATCGGCCGAGGGGCGAACGATGGCCGCGTTGTTGCCGCCCAGCTCCAGGATGGCGCGGCCGAAGCGGGCCGCGACGCGCGGGCCGACCATGCGTCCCATCGCCGTCGAGCCCGTGGCCGAGACGACCGGCACGCGCGCATCGTCCACCAGCGCCTCGCCCAGGTCGCCGTCGCCGATAAGGACCGAAAGCAGCCCGTCCGGCACCTCGCCGAAGCGCGCCGCGGCCCGGTCGAACAGCGCCTTGCAGGCCAGCGCCGTCAGGGGCGTCTTCTCGGACGGCTTCCACACGACCGGATCGCCGCAGACGAGGGCCAGCGCTGCGTTCCACGACCAGACGGCGACGGGGAAGTTGAAGGCCGAGATCACGCCGACGGGGCCCACCGGATGCCACTGCTCCATCATGCGATGGCCGGGGCGCTCGGTGGCGATTGTCAGACCGTGCAACTGCCGCGACAGGCCGACGGCGAAATCGCAGATGTCGATCATTTCCTGTACCTCGCCCGCGCCTTCGGAGGGGATCTTGCCGGCTTCCAGGCTCACCAGCGCGCCGAGGTCGTCCTTGTGGGCGCGCAGCTCGTCCCCCAACAGCCGAACCAGGTCGCCGCGCAGGGGGGCGGGGGTGTCGCGCCATACGGGGAAGGCGGCGGCAGCCCGGGCGATGGCGGCGTCCATGTCGGCGACGCCGTGCCCGGGCACGCGGGTCAGCACCTCGCCCGTCAGCGGCGAGCGGGCGACCAACGGGCCGTCCAGGTCATCGACGCCCATCGCGTCCAGAAGGCTACGGGCGCGGGCGGCATAGGTCATGGCGTGGTCTCCTGCAGAGGTGTCGGACGCGGCGGGCCCATGGGCGATCGTCCGGTGACGCCCGGTACGTCCGGACGCTCGGGCGTGCGGTGTGGTGGGTGCGGCCGGTGGTCGCGCGGCGCTTCGATCCGCGGCGTGGATGGTGGCGCACGGGCGGGGTCGGGGACGGCCGGTTCGTCATGTCCTAGGAAAGGGCGGACGGCAGCCATGTGGCGAGGCCGGGGAAGAGGAACAGGATCACGATGAAGGCTGCCATCACCAGGAACATGGGGAACGAGGCGCGGCTGATGAATCCAATGTCCTTGCCCGTCATCCCCTGCAGCACGAAGAGGTTGAACCCGATGGGCGGAGTGATCTGCGCCATCTCGACGACGATCATGACGTAGACGCCGAACCAGAGCATGTCGAAGCCCGCCGCCCGGACCATCGGCTCTATGATGGCCATGGTCAGCACGATCGAGGACAGACCGTCGAGGAAGCACCCCAGGACGATGTAGAACGCCGTGAGGATGACGATCAGCATGAGCGGCGAAAGCTCCCATGCCTCGATCCCCTGCGCCAGCGCCCGCGGTATGCCCGTGAAGCCCATGGCGAGCGACAGGAACCCCGCGCCCATCAGGATCAGCATGATCATCGCCGTCGTCCGCACCGCGCCCAGCGTGGCCTGGAGCAGACCCTCCCACGTCAGGCTGCGCTGGACGGCCGACAGCAGGATGGCCCCCAGCACGCCCAGCGCCGCCGCCTCGGTCGCGGTCGCGACGCCGGAGTAGATCGACCCGATCACGGCCGCGATCAGGGCCAGCACCGGCACGAGGTCGGCCAACCGCCGGCCGATGCTGGCCGTGTCGACGTCCTGCACCGGTGCGAACGTGCCGCGGTTCACGATGGCCCATCCCGCGACATAGGCCATGAAGCACAGCGCCAGGCAGATCCCCGGGATCATCGCCGCCATGAAAAGCTGCGAGATGCTCTCGTTCACCGTCACCCCGAAGACGATCATCGCGATCGAAGGCGGGATCAGCAGGCCCAGCGTACCGGCGCCCGACAGCGTGCCGATGATCATCCTTTCGGGATAGTTCCGCGCCCGCAGTTCCGGGATGGACATCTTGCCTACCGTCGCCACGGTCGCGGCCGACGAGCCCGAGATGGCCGCGAAGACCGCCGACGCACCGATGTTGACGTGCAGAAGCCCTCCCGGCAGGCCACGCAGGAACGGCGCGAGGCCGCGAAACAGCGTCTCGGACAGCTTGGTGCGGTAGAGGATCTCGCCCATCCAGATGAAGAGCGGCAGTGCGGTCAGCGTCCAGGACGACTGGTCGCCCCAGATCGTTACCGCCATCGAATCGCCGATGGGCGCCGAGGTGAATAGCCACATGCCCACGATGGCTGTGGCCAGCAGGGCTGCGCCGACCCAGACGCCCAGACCCAGCAGCACGAAGAGCGTCATGACGAAGACGACGATGGAGACGGTTTCGCTCATACCTCGCGGCCGCCTTCCAGCGCAGTCACGCGGCCGGCCGCCACCTCGGCGAGGGTATGCACAACGGCGAGCGCCAGAAGCCACGCGCCGGCGGCGACGGGCGCCTGCGGGATCCACACCAGGATGGCGTCGGCCCCCTGGCTGCGCTCACCGAAGTCCCACGAATCATAGGCGAGCCGGGTCATGTACCAGGCGAGGAAGACCGTGATCGCCGCCATCAGCGCCAGCACCGCGATCTCTACGCCGCGGCGGGCCCGGCCGGTCAGGCGCTGGACCACCAGTTGCACGCGGATGTGCGCCCCCGCCCGAAAGGCATAGGGCAGCGCAAGGAAGGTGGAGGAGGCCATGACATAGCCGGCCATGTCCGTGGCGCCGCCCGCATAGAGGCTGAGTAGCCGGGACAGCACGCTCCACAGGATAAGCCCGCAGAGGATCACGAGCAGGACCGCCGCGAGGTATCCCGCGAGGCGGTAGAGCGCGTCGAGCGCGGAAGAGAGTGCGGTCATGCGACTGGAACCGGAGGCAGGGCGACCCTCGGTCGCCCCGCCCGTCGGATCACTCGGCCGCATATGCGTCCAGGGCCGCCTGTCCGTTCTCGCCGGCACGCTCCACCCAGGATTCGCGCAGGTTCGTTCCGACCGCCTCGAAGGCGGCGCGCATCTCGGGGTTCAGCTCACCGATGGTCATGCCGTTCTCCGTGAACTGGTCGATGTAATAGCCGTCCAGCTCTTCGGCGCGCGCCCAGCACTTTTCTTCCGCGGTGGCGGCGGCGGTCTCGATCACCGACCGGGTCGCGTCATCCAGCCCGTCCCAGGCATCCTGGTTCACCATGACCATGTTGCGCGGCAGCCAGGCCTTCACGTCGTAATAGTAGTCCACATGCTCCCACAGTTTCTGGTCGAAGCCGGTGGAGCCGGACGAGATCATCGACTGCGCCACGCCGGTGGCGAAGGCCTGCGACAGCTCTGCCGCCTCGATGGTCGTGGGCACCATGCCCAGTTCGTCGGCGAAGGCAGAGGTTGTGGCGTTGTAGGCGCGGAACTTGAGGCCCTGAAGGTCCGCGGGCACCTCGGCGGGGACGGACGAATAGAAGCCCTGCGGCGGCCACGGGCAGGAATAGAGGAAATGGATGCCGCTTTCGGTCAGCTTCTCCTCCAGGATCGGCCGGGACGTGTCATAGAGCTTGCGTGCGTCGGCGAAGGACGTCGCCAGGAACGGCACCGAGTTCGAGCTCGTAGAACGCATCGTCGTTGCCCAGAGCCGATATCAGCCGCTCGCCGATGGGCGTCAGCCCGCGTCGCACCGCATTGAAGATCTCGTCTCCCGAGAAGAGCGAGCCGCCGGGATGCGTCACGACCTCGAGGTCGGCGGCGTTCTGCGTCACCTCCGCGGCGAACTCGGCCGCGATCTCGGAATGATAGTTGGTCGCGGAATAGGCCAGCGCCATGTCCCATTTCTCGGCCTGAGCGGCGCCCGCCGCAGCCATCAGGACTGCCGTGCCCATCATCGTCACCTTCGTCATCGTCATATCGCGCTCCCCGCTTTTCCGATTATCGAACGACGCTGCCCCGACTCAAGGACGGGAAAAAGCCGGCGCAGAGCCGGCCGGACCGCGACGTGTGTCATTTCGGCGGCGAACCCGGCAATCAGTCAAGCCCTAACCGAACCGACCGGGTGCGAAGGCCGCCGTCCTCGCCGCGAGCCGGGGATCGGGCGGCCGGCCGCAGATCAGGTCGGCCATCAGTTCGCCGCTGCCGGCCGACGTGGAGAAGCCCAGATGCTGGTGGCCGCAGCATAACCAGAGCCCCGGGTGCGCGGGCGCCGGACCGATGGCGGGCAGGCAGTCCGGCAAAGTGGGCCGGTCGGCCGTGACGGGGCCGTCGTCGATGGGATCGCCCAGCGGCAGGACGGCCCGCGCGTCGCGCTCGGCCAGCGCCCACTGACCTGACCGCGCGCGCGACCCCGGCCGCGTCAGAAACGTGCCGGTCGAGACCTGCACGCCGCCCGGGCGTGGCGACATCACGATGCCGGCCGCCGCGTCGAAGACCGGGCGCGCCAGCCCGGCCCCCGGCGCGAACGCGAACCGCCGCATCGTCCCGCGTTCCGCCATCATCGGCAGGGCGACGCCCAGGGGCCGCGTCAGGGCGGCCGACCACGGGCCGGCTGCGATCACCGCATGCGCCGCCCGCAGCCGGCCGCCATCCGCGAGGACGATGCGCCAACCGTTATCCGAGGGCGACAGCGCCCGGACCTCGCCCCGCAGGACGGTGCCGCCGCGGTCGAGGAAGAGGCCCAGATACGCGACGCACAGAGCTGCGGGATCGAGGATCGCCGCCGATCCGCCGAAGCGCAGCGCCCCGGCGTAGAGCGGGGCGAGAGACGGCTCCTCGGCCGCGAGGGCCGCGGCATCCAGAATATCGCAGGCCACCCCGTGACGGTCGTAGACCGCCATCGTCGTCCGCGCCGCGGCCAGGGCGGCCGGGGTCCGGTGCAGATGCAGCCAGCCGTCGCTCCGGCGCAGACGGGCGACGCCGGCCTCGGCCAGCAGGCGCTCGTGCGCCGCGCGCGAGGCGGTGATAAGCGCGTCCAGCGCCGCGACACCGTGCGCGAAGGCCGCGGGCGCGCAACTGCGCAGGAACCGCGGCCCCCACGACGCAAGGGCGGGCAGGGCGCGCGGGTCCACGCGAAATCCGGGCGACCGTCCCGCCAGCAGGCCCGCCAGCCGGGACGGCAGGCCGGGACTGGCCAGCGGGACGAGCGACGAGGTCGCCCAGACCCCGGCGTTCCAACGCGAGGCGCGCTGGCAGGGCGCGTCCCGGTCCACCAGCACGACACGCCGTCCGCGCCGCTGCAAGGAGAGGGCGCAGCACAGCCCGACGATGCCGCCGCCGACGATGGCGACGTCGGGAACGGACGTCGGATGCGGGGGCGCGTTCGGCACGGGCGGTGGGACCATTCTGTTGACGTCGCCCCTGCCTGGCGGCCACACCGGAGCCGGTATCGTCGACAATCGTTGCGCTCTGCCACGTCTTTCGGCAACCCGTTCATCCGCGCGTCAATGTGGAGGTGTACACGTGAGGGACGGACATCGGCCGACGCATCGTCCGGGCACTGCAGCAAAACGGGCGCGGGGCGACCTCGGCCATCGCCTGCCGGCTCGGGATCGCACGCCCCACCGTCCACGAGCGCATCGCGCGATTGGAGCGCGAGGGCACGATCACCGGCTACCCGGCCGTGCTTGCACGCGATCCCGGTGGGGATCGCGTCAGGATCCTCATGCTGCTCCAGATCCGAGAGCAGGATACGCGAAAGGTCGTCCAGCGTCTGCCGGCCCATTCCAGGATCCGCATCTGCCTGTCGGTCACCGGCGCGTTCGGCCTGTCTCCAGCGCCGAAGCCTCGCGGATCGGGGCTCTGGATGTCGCCGTCGACGAGGTGGCCGGGATACCGGGGGTGAACCGGACGACGATCGTCGTCGTCTTCGGGCGGGAGTTCGACCGCCGCGACAAGGAGACGGTCCAGCGCATCTCGCAACGGTCCTTTGTCGACCGGCCAACCCCGCTCCTTCCCGCCAACGCGCTGAAGCACGATCTCATGCGGCCGACGGACGCGCTCGACTACGAATGCTGCAATCAGTGCAAGGCCATCGTCGGCGGCGAGGGGATCATGCAGGCGCCGCCGGACGATTGCGAGATCGTCAGCGGCGACGGCGCCGACCACGAATGCTTCGATACCCCGGGCGGCCCCGGCATGCCGGCCGAGACGCCGGAGGGGAAGGCCCGGCGCGTGTCCGGCCGCACGATCCGCTGCCCCGGCCACCGCGAGACCGTGAAGCTGCTGAAAGACCTCGGGCCGGAGCGGCGGCGCGACCCGATGCGCGACATCTTCGCGACGGCATTGCCGCGGACCGACCGGGACGTGGTGCCGATCTTCTGCACCGCGCGCGGCATTCGGGACGGGCGGCCGGTCGAACGGTCCTTCCTCGACAAGTCCCGCGCGTGCAGGATCGTTAGACGGACATGGAGCGCCATCCAGATCATCACGGCGGCGGGCGTCTGCGGGGTGCCGGACCTTCCGCGATGCGGCGCGCTGCCGTCGCGGGGCTTCGTGCGGCACGAGGATGTACCGCTCGCCGCCTTCCTCGCCACCGCGTCCGGCGCGCTTCACCAGGCAGGCACGGTGACGCCGCTGCAGAGCGCGCAGGCCGCGTGACCGGCTTCGTCGGGATCCTCTCGCTCGACACCGCGTTCCCGCGGATCGTCGGCGACGTCGGGAATCCGGCCAGCCATGCGATGCCCGCGCGGGTGCGCATCGTCGGGGGCGCGGACGCGGCGCGGATCGTCTGCGACGGGCCCCCGCCCGAGGAGATGGCGCAGCGCTTCGTCAGAGCCGCCCGCGCGCTGGAGGCCGAGGGGGCGGCGGCCATCGTGTCGACCTGCGGGTTCCTGATCCACCTCCAGGACCGGATCGCGGCGGCGGTCGGCATCCCGGTTATGCTGTCGGCGCTCTCGCTCGTGCCGATGGCGGCGACGGCGACGGGCGGGCGCCCCGTGGGCATTGTCACCGCGTCGCGGGTCGCTCTGGGACCCGCGTCCCTGCGCGCGGCCGGCATCGACGCCGGCGCGGTCCGTATCGTCGGGATGGAGGACGATACGGCCTTCCGCGAGACCTTCACCGCCCCAAGGTCGGACCAGCGGCGCGACCTCGACCGCGCGGCGATGGAACGGGCGGTCGTGGCGCGCGCAGCCGCCCTCGTCGCGCAAGAGCCTGGGATCGGGGCCATCGTCCTCGAGTGCGGGAACTTGCCGCCCTATTCCGCGGCCATCCGTACCCGCACGGGCCGCCCCGTCCTCCACCTGCTGGACGGGGCCGCGCTGCTGTGGTCGGCCGCCCGGGGCTGACGGGTCCAAGTGCGCCCCGGGCCCCGCACGGTGCCGGGCCTGGCGCCGGAGGGTCATGCCCCGTCCGGCCCGGCCGGCCAGGGATCTGCGGCAGGGCGTACCTCCACCCTCCCGGTGACGGTGCCTGTGACTTGTGCGGCGGCCGCGACGCTGTCTTGGACCGCGGCGCATCGGCCGTCATCCCACTCGGTCGCGACGCCGGAACATGGAAGGGACGGTACAGCGCGGCCGGCCGGATCGAAGTCTGGTTGGCGATAAAGCGCCCTGGCCCGGCGCACCGGCGACGATGGCGCGGCCATACCGGCGGCGTGCGCAACCACGCGCGCCTCAGCCGCCCTCAAGGTAGCGGTGGCGCATCTCCGACACTGCGTTCTCGTGCGACGAGAAACCTTCGTATTGCGCCAGGACGCGGGCATGTCGGGCCATCTCGGGATAGGCCGGCGCAGTCACGTAGCCGACAGACGAGCACTTGACGAAGTCGTGCACCGACAGCGGCCCCCACGTCGCGGCGCCCCGGCTGGTCGGCAGCACCGCATTGGGGCCGAGGGCGAAGTTCCCGATGGCGATGGGCGTGTGCGGGCCCATCAGGATTTCGGCCGCCTCGGTGATGTGCCCCAGGTGGCGGAACGGGTCCGCCGACAGGATCTCCAGATGCTCGGGCGCGTAGTCGTTCACGAACCGGTAGCTGTCCGCCAGCGACGGCGTCAGCGCCACGCCGCCGTTGGGCCCGCACAGCACGGCGCGGGCGTAGTCGGCGCGCCGGTCGGTCATGCGCGACAGATGACCGGGCAGCGCGGCCAGCGCCTGTTCGGCCACGCGGCGCGAATGCGTGACCAGCCAGGCGGAACTGTCGGGGCCGTGCTCGGCCTCGATCAGCAGGTCCAGCGCCGCCAGCGCGCCGTCGACGCTGTCGTCGGCGAAGATGATCGCCTCGGACGGGCCGGCGGGCAGGCCGGGGTCGATCCGGTCCGACAGCAGCCGCTTGGCCGCGACGACCCAGGGGCTGCCCGGCCCGACGATCTTCGCGGCACGCGCGATGCTCTGCGTGCCGTAGGCGGCGGCCGCGACGGCCTGCGCGCCGCCGCACTTCCATACCGTGTCCACCCCCGCGATCCGCGCCGCGACCAGCGTTGCCGCGTCCACCCCGCCATCCGGCGTCGGCGGGGTGAAGATCGCCAGCTCCGGCACCCCCGCCACCACGGCCGGCACCGACGTCATCATCGTGACCGACGGGAACGCCCCCTTGCCCCGCGGCACGTAAAGCGCGGCGGACCGGATCGGGGTATAGCGGTCGCCGGCAAAGGCGCCCGGACGGATCTCCTTGAGCCACATGGGCTTCGGCTTCTGTTCCTCGTGAAAGCTGCGGATGTTGGCGATGCCGTAGCGGATCGCCTCGACCACGGCGTCGTCCACCGCGTCGAAGGCGGCGTCGAACTCGGCCTCGCTGGCCCTGAGCGTCCCCTCGGTCAGGGATGCGGCGCCGTCGAGCTCGCGCCCGAGGCGCACCAGCGCGGCGTCGCCTTCGTCGCGGACGGCGTCGATGATGGGGCGCGCGCGGTCCAGATAGCCGCTCAGGTCCGTCTCGGACCGGGTCAGCAGGGCGGCATAGGCGTCGGCGGCCAGCGTGGCGGTCTCGTGGAAGGATATGTCGGGCATGGGGGCCTTTCGGACAGGCGGCGCGATCACCGGGATTTCAGGAAGATCTCCAGCCCCACCAGCCGGTCCAGAACGGCGATGGCAAGGGCCGCGACCGCGATGAACACCACCGACACGGCGGCGAGGTCGGGGGTGATGATCGAGCGGATGGAGTTGTAGATCTGCACCGGCAGCGTCACGATCCGCGCGTCCACCAGCAGCAGGCTGACCAGGAACTCGTTCAGCGACAGGATGAACATCAGCAGCGATCCGGTGATGATCCCCGGCGCCGCAGCGGGCAGCGTGACATAGGCGAAGGTCTGGACGGGCCCCGCGCCGCAGGCCTGCGCCGCCAGCTCCAGATCGGGGTCCAGCGATGCGGCGCTGGAGGAGACGGCCCAGATCATGAACGGCAGGTTGATCGCCGCCGTGGCGATGCCCACGGGCCAGAGCTGGCCCAGCACACCCGCCTGTCCGAAGAACAGCATCAGCCCGATGCCCGACCCGATCAGCGGGATCGTGAAGGGCAGCAGCAGGTAGATCTGCACCGCCGGGCCCCAGCGGATGCGGTACTTGGCCAGCGCGATGCCCGCCAGCGTGCCCGCAGGCAGCGACACCGCCACGCAGATGCACGCGACCAGGATCGACCGCCCGAAGGCATCGCGCAGGTCGGTCGAGCCGAAGACCGCGCCGTACCAGCGTAGCGAGAACCCGTCGGGCGGAAACCGGATGATGTTGCCGGACGTGACGGACGCGCCCAGCACCACCAGCGTCGGCGCCGACAGTATGACCAGCGACAGCACCGTCAGCGTCCAAAGGACGGCGCCCTGCGTCGCCGGGCGTCTCACGTCCGGTCCCGCCCCAGCGCCAGCGTGCCCGCGCCGAATACGGCAAGGATCGCGCCCACCATCAGCGATCCCACGGCGATCAGCAACACCGTCAGCGCCGCGCCGAACCCCTGGTCCGAGGTGCGGAAGAACTGGTCGTAGATCGCGTTGGCGACGAAGTCCTGCCCGCCGCCGCCCAGGATGGCGGGCATGGCGAAGTCGGTCAGCGTCAGCGTCGCCACCACCAGCCCCGCGCCGATCAGTCCGGGGCGCGCCATCGGGATCGTCACGTGCCGCATCGTCGCCACCCAGCCGGCGCCCAGCGACGCGGCCGCGGCCTCGACCTCCTCGGGGATGGCGGCCATGGCGGGGGCCAGCATCAGGACGGCGAATGGCAGCATGTACTGAACCAGCCCGAACAGCACCGCGGGGTAGTTGAACAGCAGCCGCACCGGATCGACCCCCACCAGCCCCAGGACGCCGTTGGCGATCCCCTCGGTGCCCAGGATGATCAGCCAGCCGTAGGCGCGCACCACCTGCCCGATGAAGAACGGCAGGAACAGCGCCACCAGCAGCATCTTTCGCACGGCCCGCCGCCGCGTGCGGACCATAAGGTAGGCATACGGGAAGGCGAGGATCAGGGTCGCGACCGTGACGATCGCGGTGCCCAGCAGCGACCGGCGCAGGATCGTCCACGTGAACCCCTCGCCCAGTGCCCGCGCGTAGTTGTCCAGCGACCACGTGTCCGAGAACAGGAACGTCGTGCGGTCAAGCGTGCGCAGAGACGCGTCGCCGATGTAGGCCAGCCCGACGGCCAGCGCGCCGACCAGCAGGATCGCGGGCGCCAGCATCAGCCACGGCGCGGCCCGCCCTGCTCCGCGCGGGAACAGGCGGGCATGCACCGCCTCGGCCGCGTCCATGACGCGCCATCGAAGGGGGTACGCGCGACGTCGGGTCATGGCATCGGTCCGGGCCGGTCGGGGGACCTAAGGCCGCCGGAGGTCGACAAGGGGTCTCAGCCCTGCATGATCTGCTTGAACCGGCTGAACCATTCGCTCTGGTTCTCGACCTGGATCTGGCCGGACACGCGGATCAGCCGGTCGAAGTCCGAAGGCCGGGTCGGATAGCTCGGATCGCCCGCCAGCCCTTCTGGCGGGGTCAGGCCGGGCACCACGCCGGGCAGGCCCAGCCCGTCCAGCCAGACCTGCTGGTTCTCCTGCGTCAGGGACGAATTGATGTACTCGCGCGCCCAGTAGAGATCGCCCTCGGAATGCCCCTTGGGGATCCAGAACCCGTCGGTGTCGAACTTCGCCCCCTCCTCGGGCACGGTCCACGCGATGTCGACGCCGTTGCGCTGCGCCCCCAGCGCGTTCGTCGAGATGGTGCAGGCGGCGTCGATCTCGTTCTGCTGGAACCACGTCACGAAATCCGGATCCTCGCCCAGCAGCGGGTTCTGCGCCTTCATCTCCTCGACGAAGCTCCAGCAGGCGCTCATGTCCTCGGGGATCGTGTCCAGCGACCCGCCGCCTGCGATCTGCGCAGGGAAGTGGAAGCCGATGCCGTCGTTGTAGAACGCCAGCCGGCCGCGGAACTTCGGATCCAGCAGGTCGCGGTAGGACGCGGGCGGGCCGTCGGGGAACGCTTCGGGACGGTAGGCCAGCACGTAGACGTAGCCATAGGTATTCACGATGGGGTAGCCGTCGACGCCGACGGGCTTGGCGAGGTCGGTGGTGTTCGCGAGGTTGGGCAGGTCCGACAGATCCTCGCACACCCCGCGCAGCGCGGACTTGGTGGCGTTGGTCGTCGTGTCCCAGTTGATGTGGATCGGCGGCGTGCGGCCCTGCGCGACGGCGGCCCAGACCTTGGGCTGGATCTCGTTGTCCTCGGTCAGGTCGTGGCGGACGCGGATGCCTGTCGCCTCTGTGAACGGGTTCGACACGCCCGCCTCCAGCGCCGCGACCCAGGGACCGCCCCAGGCGCGAACGATCAGCTCGTCGGGCTTGGGCGGCGTCTGCGCGCGCAGGACGCCGGGGGCGGCCAGCGTCGCGGCGCCCGCGGCCAGCGTGGAGGTCAGCAGGCGGCGGCGGTTTATGTGTCGTATCATGTCGGTCTCCCATGGGTGGTTTCGGTCGATGAAGTCGTGTCGGCGGCGAAGACGTGCAGGTCGCGCGCGGTCCAGCCGACCCGGACGGCGTCGCCGACGGCGTGCGGCGTCCCGCCGTCGTGGTCGTGGTGCAGGATGCGCAGCGGCCCGAGGTCGCGGGTCTGGACCTCGTACACCAGACGCTCCCCCTCGAAGATGACGTCGGTGACGGTCGCGTCCAGCCGGACGTCGAGACCCGGCCGCGCATCGGCGTCCAGCCTGATGCGTTCGCCGCGGATCACGCCTCGCACCGGCCCGCCGGGCATCAGCCCGGCCGGATCGCCGCGGACCGTGCCGTCCAGGTCGTGACCGCCCGATCGCATCGTCGCCCGCGTCCCGTCGCGGGACGCCAGAACGCCGTCCAGCGCATTCGTCACCCCGATGAACCGCGCCACGAACGGCGTCGCCGGCGCGTGGTAGAGGTCCGCCGGCGCCGCGTCCTGCCGCACCGCGCCGTCCTCCATGACGATCACCTGATCGGACATCACCAGCGCCTCGCGCTGGTCGTGGGTGACGTTGATAGTGGTCACGCCCAGCTCGCGCTGGATGCGGCGGAACTCCAGCTGCATCTCCTCGCGCAGCTTGGCGTCGAGCGCGGCCAGTGGTTCGTCCAGCAGCAGCAGGTCCGGCTCGAACACCAGCGCGCGGGCGATTGCGACGCGCTGCTGCTGACCGCCCGAAAGCGCGCCGATGCGCCGGTCGCCAAGGCCGCCCAGACGCACGAGGTCCAGGTAGCGCGCCACCCGGTCCGGGATCGTGCGGGCGTCGAAGCGGCGCATCCTCAGCGGGAACGCGACGTTCTGCGCCGCCGTCATGTGCGGGAACAGCGCCAGCCGCTGGAACACCATGCCGATGGACCGCTTCGCCGGGGCGACGCTGGCGACCGCACGCCCGGCGATGCGGATCTCGCCCTCGCTGGGGGTGAGGAAGCCCGCGATCATGCGCAGCAGCGTCGTCTTGCCCGACCCCGACGGCCCGAGGATCGTCAGGAACCGGCCTGCCGCCAGGTCGAAACTGACGTCGCGCACTGCCTGTACGCCGTCAAAGCGCATCCCGACGCCACGCACCGCGACCGCGCTGTCACCCGTCTCTATGATCCTCTCCCCCGGATCTTGCCTCGTTGAATGGGGCCGCGCCGTGCCCGGATGTCAAGCTTTTGGGCCCGGCGCTGCCTTGGCACCGCGGCCCTCGCCGTTGGCATGCCTAGATCGACGCCAGAAAACCGCCGTCGATGGCGATGCATTGACCGGTGACGTAGCGCGACGCATCCGAGGCGAGGAAGACCGCGGCACCCGCGAGGTCGTCGGGATCGCCGAAGCGTGCCATCGGAATTCGCCCCAGCATCGTGCGCTGCCAGCCTTCGTCACGGTAGAACGCCTCGGTCAGGTCGGTGCGGAAGTAGCCCGGCGCTATGGCGTTCACGCGGATCCCCAGGGGCGCCCATTCCGCCGACAGCGCCCGCGTCAGGCCCAGAAGTCCCGACTTCGTCGCGCCGTAGGGCGCCGCTGTCGGCACCCCGACATGGGAGGTCAGCGAGCAGACGTTCACGATCGACCCGCCGCCCCGCGCCGCCATCGCGCGCGCCGTGGCCTGCGCGCAGAAGAAGGCGCCGCGCAGGTTCACGTCCGCGATCCGGTCCCACAGCGCTGCATCCACGTCCAGCGCGGCACGCACCTCCTCGCGGCCGGCATTGTTGATCAGGACGTGGATTTCGCCCAGCAAGGCGATGGCGGCCTGCGTCCCGTCGACGTCCGCGACATCGAAGACGACCGGGATCGCCCGGCCGCCCGCCGCCGCGATCAGGTCGCGCGTCTTCTCCAGCGCGGCGGCGGTGCGGGCGGCGATGGCGACCGTCGCCCCGGCCCCGGCCAGCCCCACGGCCATCGCCTGCCCCAATCCCCGGCTCGCTCCGGTCACCAGGGCGGTCCGTCCGGTCAGATCGAATGTGGCGTTCGGCATGGCGTGCTCCGGCGCCGGATCCGTGCGCCCGGCGGCTGCGCGACGATGGCGCGGGGCGGCCATTTGGGTCAATCGGGAACGGACTGGATGGCCCCGCCGGGATGCCGTTCGCCTTCGCCCCGGACCTCGCTACCGGTGCTGGCCGGCGGCAGGCGCCGCGTGCCGCTGCCGCAGCGCGGTTACCGGACACCGTCGTTCCGCGACGCCGTCACAGCGCGGGGGAGACCCGGACAGACCGTCCGGGCCCTGCCGGCTTCGTCGGGCCGGCGACGAAGCCGGTCGTCCTGGCGAAGCGGCGGGCGGGACAAGGCCCCGATCCCCTCCCGGGACAGCGGCGCGCGACACCGCGGTCAGGACGCCCGTCGGAGGAGGTCCCGGACCCGGCCGCATCAGCCGCGGTCCAGTGCGGCCTCTTCGCACTCGACCTCCACGAACCGGCGCGCGGCATCGGAGGCAGCGTCGGCCGGAGCGGGCGACGGCGGGTGCGCGGCGGGTGCGGCGCCGACCCCCGTTGTGGCATGCTTGAGAAACAGGCGCATCACGTGGGCGACGCCCGCCTCGGTCACGTTGCGCAGGTCGTCGGCATAGTAGGCCCCGCGGTTGTAGGCGCCGGTGATGACCTCGTAGGACGGGAAGTAGTGGACATGGCCGTGCGCGCGGCTCAGCGTCTCGGCCGCGACCCGCAGGACGGCTTTCGAGTAGGTGGTGGCGCTCAGCACGTTCGCCCCGGGTTCGGCGGTGGCCATCAGCGGCACCGGCGACACCGTCAGCACGACCTCTGCCGTCGGGTTGACCTCGCACAGACGCCCTATGGCCGCCTCCATGTCGGCTATGACCTCTGGCGCGGTCTGGTTGAGGAAGGCATGGCGGCCGGCGTCGAACGTCCCGCCCTCGACCCCGGGGCAGAGCGGAAACACGGCGCCGTCGCCGCGCGCCTGCCAGCATTCGGTGAGGCCCAGGGTGAAGACGAACACGTCCAGCCCCTCCAGCATACGCCGGACGGCGGCCAGATGGGCGGCGCGGTCCGCCTCCATCTCGGCCACCGAGACGAAATTGCCGGGCTGGATGGCGGGGCGGAACGGATCGCGCACGCTGCCGTCGGGGTCGATCCAGGGCGGCTCGTCCGGGACGAACCGTCCGTAGGCGCGGTCGATCGTCTGCAGAAGCTGGCGCGCCGTGTAGATGTTGCCGTAGCGCGCGGAGAACGTCCCGTAATTGTGCAGCGTCCGCACCCCGGGCGTGAGGATCGGATGCCCCGGCTCGGTGACGTAGTAGTCGAAGCCCGACGCGGCGAGGTGGCGCGCGATATGCTGGGCGAAGCAGGACCCCGCCGTCGCGACCTTCGTGTCGGGTTTGATGGAGAGGTCGAAGTTGCCTACCGGGTCGACGTCCTCCGGCCGCGGCCGGGAAACGGCCCGCCGCCAGAAGGCGCCGTCACCGAGGGACGCATAGGGATGTCCGGCCATCCGGTTCTCCTTTATAGGGCGACGGTGGCCGCGCGCGCCTCCGATCCTCCAACGGCGAGGATTCTGGCTCAGCACAGCCGTCCCGTAGACGACGTTCGCATGTGTGGCATCGGGCGCATAGCAGGCAGTCGCGAGAAAGCCGTCGTCCGTCGTGGTGCCGTCGGGGGGTGGCAGGACCTCGATCCCCTCTTCGGCCAAGATGGCGCGCATCACCTCGTTTTGCAGGGTCCATAACTTATGTCGCAGGGCCGCCGGCGATATGCCTTTCTCGAATATGCCGGCAGCGAGGAAATCGGTCTCGACCCGTTTCAGGATATGCGCCTCGTCGGCTTTTGGCGGCGGCGGCTGCAGGTGGACGGTTCGGTGCGGCCCGGCCGCGGCGATCTGCATGACCCGTTTCGCGTCGTTGCCGCGCAGACCGCGTTCGAAGACAGCGGACAGGGCCGACCGCGGGACCAGTTCGTCGCCGGGGTTCAGATCGAGGCCGCCGGAGGCATCGGCGAAGTCGAACGGTTGCGGATGCTGGATCAGCCCGAGCGCGGCGTGCTGGTTGCCTCCGATAAGGGAAACCACCGTATCGCCGGGGTCGAGATGTTTGCAGATCAGCAGTAGGTCCGGCAGCGAGACCGATCCGATCAACCGGCCGTTCTTGATCTTTGTCAGGCGATAGACCGACAGGTCCACGCCATCGATCGGCGCGGCCTCCCTCAGCGCCGCCTCGAGAGCGACGATATGGCTGTCGCCCGCGACGACGATCCGCCTCATGAGCCGATTTTCCGCGTGCGACGGCGTGGTAACGGCACAACGTCTTCGGTTGCGGCGCCGAGCCGGCTCTGGCTGTCCGGTAGGGCAGTCCAGGCATCCCGGAGCCATTCGGGGCCCGCGAGCGCCGGCGACAGGCCCGCCGCCGACCGCCCGTACGGTGACCGGCGCACGACAGCTTTTCTATGCTTGTAGCACAAAGTGAAAGTCCTTGTGGTTGCGGGCATGCTCAAGGTGGAAAGCGGTGTAACCGAAGCGTGCGACCGCCTCGGACAGCAACCAGGCAATGGTAGCGCGGTCGTAGAAATGTATGTGGATGGATTCATTCCGTCCCATCAAGGTCCGTGCCAATGCCGGATCATCCTTCCCTGAGGTCAGGCGCTTCACATAGCGGTGGTAATGCCGCTCCAAGGGTTCGAACGACTTGGACTCGTATTCGTCGAGGAACTCGGCGGGGGCGCAGGGCCGCATGAACCGGTCCTTGGTGCTGGTGAGATCCGGCACCACGGCCATGACTACGCCGCCCGGCCGCATCTTGGCGCGCCACCGTTCCAGGTGGCCGAGGGGGTTCGACAGGTGTTCGAATACGTGGCTGGAAAAGATGAAGTCCAGGCTGTCATCCTCGACCGGCAGGGCAGCAGCCTTGCCGACCTGGATGTTGGACCAGTCCGCCTCGGCCGCGCCGAAGTTGCCCTTGCGATCGTAGAGCCTGGCCCACTCCTCGGGGGAGGTCTCCTCGATGTAGGTGACGGTCACGGTGTCCGATGGCAGGATCTGGGGGCGCGGGCCGGGCCCGATCTCCACCCCGTTGCCCTGCGCCAGGTCGTAGAGGACCTGACGCCGCAGCGCGCGGTGCACGAGGATCTCGACCCGTTCGGCATCTCCCCGGAACGTCAACTCCAGCGTCGCGCCGGCCCCCAACGGTACCGGCGGTACGGGCCACGGCACGAAGACGGGAGAGGGTTCAGGCCCGACCGCGACCTCGCGCCTTGAAAGCACCTCGGCGCCTCGGCGGATCGCAACCTCCAGTGTGGCCGCGCCCACCTTGCCCGGCGCCAGGGTCGCGTACCAGCCAGTCTGGTCGGGGCGGGCCCAGTAGGGATGAGTGTCGGCGAAACCGCTCAGCCGCAAGGGCGCGTCGTTCACTGTTAGCGACAGGCAGCGCCACGATTCCCCGCCCCAGTTCCGGCGCGAGATGACGGTGTCGTCGGGGGCGCCGAACCGCCCGTCCTTGCGGGTGAAGAGGTCGATCAGGTTCATTCAATATCCCATGTCGGAGGATGCGGACCTGTATCTGCGTCGAAGCCAAGGGCACTGCGACATTCCGAGCCGCAGAGATTGCACCGGGGCCGAACGTTCCCTTGCGACAGACCCGCGCTCTGATTACCGCCGAACGGACGTGCCGCAACGTTCGAACGCACCCTCGGCGGGCATGATTCGTCGCGAACTGCCGTGACGATAAATCGCATCACTCCACCGGGTGCCTCCCCATCGGCCGTCGTACCCGTGTACAGGGCCGATGCAGTGGACCGGGCAGCGTCGGCCCCGGGGTCCGTAGAGGCGAAGGCAAACCGGAACGGATCCACATCAGTAGTCCCGGCGATCGGAGGGATAGCCCAGTCCGACCAACTGCGCTCGACAGCGTTCGTTAAAGTAGTCGATAAGTTCGGGCGGGACCATCTTGCTAAAGTTATATGACCTGCGCTTCCAGTAAAATGCGTTGTCCCTGGCCGTTTTCAGATCGGCGCGCTTCAATATGTCGTCCACCGCCCGATCGTTTCGTTGAAGGCCGAGGAATCCGGCGATTTCCCGTACTCCGGCGTCGGGGTCTGCAAAGAGGTCTTCGTAGCAAACCTCAAGATACGGTTTCTGCGTGCCGAACTCTCGCCAGAATTGCATATAGCAGGATAGGTATCCCGATAGGCCGAGGAACCATGGATACCCGTCCTCGTCGGCAAAACTGTCGATGTAGAACCTGAACTCGCCATCCGCTATGATGTCTTCTACCGACTTGATTTTCCTGTCGATGAAATGCGCCGAATAACCCTTGTGCCCGGCGTAGTTCATGGATGACAGGAGGATGTCCAACGGGTGGCGCCGGATCGTGATCGCTCCCATCGATTCCATGGGGCATTTCGACATCCTTCGGTGCCCCGGATACAGATGGGTCTTCGTGACATGCACGGGGTTGCCGAATAGCGTTACCGTCTCGCGATCCTCGGGATACTCGTTATGGAAGGCCGACAGCCTGTATGGCGATTGTCCCGGCTCGGCAAGTAAGCCCTCCAGCAACACGCGAAGCCAAGTGCTGCCGGACTTCGGATACGACCCCAGCCAAAACACCTGCTCCTTGGAAAGGTAAGCCGGTTCGATCGCGTTGCTGCGCTTCGGGTCGATCGACACTGCTGTCCTCCCAGGGTTTCGTCCGTCCGGTCGCAATCGACACGGCCCCTACCCCATCATCCGCCGCCGTTCCAGTTCCGCGTTCGCGGCGCCCAGCCGGTCCTCGGGGAGGGGCTGGCGCCCGACCCATGCGGCGAAGCGCTCTAGCCCCTTGTCCAGGTCGACATTGGCGTGCACGCCCAGCAGCGCGGCCAGGCGGGTCACGTCGGCGGCGTTGTGGCGGATGTCGCCCACGCGGTACTGGCCGGTGACGCGAAGGTCTGGCTTTGCTCCGAAGGCCAGCGACAGTTCGCGGGCGATCTCGACCACCGGCGTGGCGTGGCCCGACCCGACGTTGATTGCGCCGCCGGGGGCGTCGGGCCGGGCGACGGCGGCGGCGAAGGCGGTGGCCACGTCCGAGACGTGGACGAAATCGCGGCTCTCGGCGCCGTCCTCGAAGATCGGCAGGTCCAGGCCGCGGCGGATGCGCGTCGAGAAGATCGACAGGATGCCGGTGTAGGGGTTCGTCAGCGACTGACCCTCGCCATAGACGTTCTGCAGCCGCAGGATGGCGTTGCCGATCCCCAGCGCGTCGCAGGCGATGGCCACCAGAATCCTCCTGCGCCAGCTTGGTCGCCGCGTAGATCGAGGCAGGGGCGGTGGCGTCGTCCTCGCGCGTGGCCGTCAGCGTCAGCGGCGCGCCGGTGTCGGGATCGACCGGATCCCATGGCGCGTCCCCCGCCTTGGCGGCGGCAAGGCGGGCGGCGGAGCGCCCGCGCGGCACGATCCGGCTGCCGTCGGCCCTGAGGTACGCGCCCTCGCCGTAGACCGAGCGGGACGAGGCCAGCACGACCCGGTCGAGACGTCCCGGCGCATCGGCGATGGCCTGCATCAGCAGCGCCGTGCCCTGGCTGTTGACTGCGTTGTAGCGCGCGATCTGATACATCGACTGCCCGGTGCCCGTCTCGGCCGCCAGATGCACGACCGCCCGCACCCCCTCCAGCGCATGCACCAGCGCCTCCGGATCAAGGACCGAACCGCGGTGGAAGTCGACGCCCGGGCCCTCCAGCCAGTCCAGCGCGCCGTCGCGGCCCGGCACGGTCCCGTGCACCTGCGCCCCGAGAGGGTCGAGGATGCGGACTTCCAGCCCGTCGTCGATGAGACGACGCGCCAGATGCGTGCCGATAAAGCCCGCGCCGCCGGTGATCAGGACGTCCGGCATGCGCTCAGGCTGCGCCCCGTTCGCCGGCCTCGGCCAGGTAACGATCCTGCTCGGCCCGCCACAGGTCGCCGAAGTCGACCTTCTGCCAGTCGTCGAACCACGGCCCGCCGTTGGTATAGTGGATGCAGTTGGGCGGGGTTTCGGGCTTGGGATACTCGCCTTCGAGGAAGTTCCACCCGAGGTCCAGCGCCCCGATCTCGGAATCGTCCAGCCACGAGAACCGGTGCAGGTATGCGGGGCTTTCTGAGTTGACGACTGCCGGCGTCAGGGCGCGCACCCTGGGGTGGGCCGCGTCGAACAGCATGAACGACGACCAGTTCTTGCGCGGGTAGACGGTCTGCTGCTTGCCGTCCATCTTGACCGCGTTGGCCGGGGTGTAGTCGTGCTGGACGACGTGCAGCGCCTTGTCGGCCTCGATCCCGTCGAAGATCGACCAGACATCGGTCGTGAAGAGGAAATCGCAGTCGACGAAGATCGACCAGCCGTCGTGCGCCGAGAGCCACGGGGTCAGGAACCGGGTGATCGAGAACTCGGTCGCCGCGTTGTCGCCGTCGCGGGTGTAGAGCCCGAGCTCGCGCAGCGCGGGCTGCTTGAGCGGATAGACCTCGACCGGCCGGCTGGCGTGGCGGCGGATCGAATGGCGGCAGACCTGCCATGCGATGTCCTCGCGCGAATCCCATCCGACGTAGATCTTGAGTGCCTTGGTCATGTCCTGCTCCAGTTTGCGCGGGCCGACAGCGGCGTCACGACCGCCCCAGCCGGCGCGACACGGCCCGCAGGGGCGCCGTCACCCGCCACGACGTACTGCTCCGCATCGCGGCGACGACGCGTTCGTTCTCGGCCCATGCGACTTCCAGCGAGGCGGCGTGCGCCTTCAGCCCGACGGCCGCCTCGCCCATGAGGTTGTCGCGCTCGTCCCTGACCTCGGCCAGCTCGTCGCGCAGGCGGGCGGTCGCGTCCCGGGCCGCGGCGACCTCTTCCTGCATGCGGACAAGCTCGCGCGCGAGGACCGCTATCTCGTGCATCCGCTCGTCGAGCAGAGCACGGGATGCGTCGGATCCGGGCGGCAGAGACGGACCGGCTGCCGGCGCATGCTCTTTCGGCTTCGCCCCCTCGACTTGGGTCGCATTCATGTCGGGCGGTCCGCTTCTGGTCAGAGCATTTCACTTATCATGCGACGGTTCGGATGGAACTGGCAAGCGGACGTACCGCATGCCGGGCGGCGTGGTGCCTGTGGGCCTCGTCGAGGACGTCCAGGACCTGATCGCGCAGGGCCGCCTCCGAATAGTCCGTCATCAGGCGCCGCTGGCCCGCGTGGGCCATCGCCCGGCAGACGTCCGGGCGCGCGATGAGCAGGTCCAGCGCCGCCTCCCATTCGCCGTCGTCGACCGGCAGGCCGCGTCCGCCGCGCATGCAATCGTCGTAGGCCATGCCGCCCGTGGCGACGACCGCCATGCCGGCGGAAGTGTATTCGACCCATTTCGTGTTGGCCTTGACTGCGTTGAACGGCGTGCGTGCCAGCGGACAGATCCCGATGTCCCAGGCGCGGTCTGAAAGGGCCCCGACGAACGCCGCATAGTCGCGCACCGGCGCCACGGTGCGGGCGCGGTCGCCGAATCGCATGAAGCTGGCCGGCATTGGAATTGAGCCGAAGAGCTCGAACGCTATCTCCGGGTGCCGGTCCAGGATCGCCTCTACGGCGGGGCGCGCGATCTCGAAGTCGTGGGCGTGGTCGAAGCCCATGTAGCCGATGCGGCGGATCGGACCGTCCGGGGGTCGGCGCCGCACCCGGGCGGCGCAGTAGATGTCCCCGTGGCGGATCGGCCGGCGGAAGCCCTGGGCGCGGAGCCGGTGATGCAGCGCCTCCGTGGAGCAGTAGATCAGGTCGGCGCCCTCCAGCAGGGTGCGCACGGTCAGCAGCTTTCTCGGCGCGTTGTGGGAACGGTACTTCGCAGCTCCGATCTCGGGTGGAATGTTCAGCAGGTCGTCGTCCACGTGCACGACCAGCGGCACGTTCAATTCCTCAGCCGCCGCCAGTATCGCGGACGCGTGCGGGCCGCTGTAGCGGCAGCACACGATCGTGTCCGGCCGGGCCGACGCGATGCGGTCCCGCAACCAGATCATCCCGGGCCCGAACAAAGCCCCGTCGCCGTTGTCGCGGATCATCTCGGCCTCGGTGGTGAGGCTGACGTGCACCCGCCCTTCCGCCACCAGCGGGGCCAGCGGCCTGAGAAACGAAAGCTGAAGGGTCGGCACGGGGCCGTTCGCGATGAAGAGGAGCCTGCGCGCGCGGTCCGGGGCCGGCCGGACCGGGGGATGCGCCGCGTCGCGCGCCCGCGCCCCGGACGTCACCGCGGGGACGGGCGTGCCCGGATCCCGCGCAAGCCGGCCGGCCGAATTGAGGACCGTGCGCACCTGGTCCTTCAGCATCGCGGCGTCGTAGTGCTCTGCCAGGCGGGCCCTTGCCGCCGCGACCTGAGCCCGGCCGCGCGCCGGATCGTCCAGCAGAGCGGCGACGGCGCGTACCCATGCCGCCGCGTCCGGCGGCACGCGGCGCCCGGCCCCGTCGGCGCAGGCGAATGCGTAGACCGGCAGGTCGGAGGCGACCACCGGGATGCCGCCGCGCGTGTACTCGACCCATTTCGTGTCCGCCTTGCAGCGGTTGAACGGATTGTCCTCCAGCGGCGCCAGCCCGACCCACCATCCCAGCGTCACCAGCCGGGCCAGATAGTCGTCGTAGGTGGCGGTCTTCGGAATCGCGCGGATCCGGCCGGAATGCGCGGCAAGCCCCGCCGGCGGTTCAAGGCCGCCGAACAACTCCAGCGTCAGGTCCGGCCGACTGTCCATCAATGCCGCGATGGCGGGCGCGATGGCGGCCAGGTCCGCCGCGTGGCCTCCGGTGCCCATGTAGCCGATCACCGGACCTGCCGATAGCGGCGGCGGCTGGGCGGGAACCTCGTCCGCCCGAAGGGCGCAGTATATGCGGCCGGCGGTCACCGGACGGGTGACACCTGCCGCGATCAGCTGCCGGCGCAGCTCCGGCGTCGAGGCATAGACCAGATCGACGGCGTTCAGGTTGGCCAGCAGCGACGCCAGACGCGCGGGATGGTTGTAGGCCCCGTATTTTTCTTCGCCGAGGGATCGGGGAACGGCGAGCAGATTGTCGTCCAGGTGGAAGATCGACGGGATGCCCAGTCTTCGGGCCCGCCCGACGACGTCGGTCAGGTTCGGCCGCGTGGCGCGGGAAAGGACAAGATAGTCGGGTCGCAGCCGTTCGAGTATGTCGGCCGTGCCGTCCGCGTCGAACTTCGGTTCGACCTTCGTAAAGCGCATCTCGCCGGCCAGCGGCCGCAGAAAGCTGATGTCCTGCGTCGCGCTCATGACGTCGGCGACCAACAGCGCGTGGGGGAGGGGGGCGGGGGCTCTCATGCGGCGCGCCGGTGCAGGCCGTTCACCAGCAGTCGCGCGAAGCGGGCATAGACCTCGCCGCGGTGCGTCACCACGCCCAACCGGTCCAGGAACGCCGCCTGCCGCGCCAGAATCGCGTCAGGCCGCAGCCGCGCTTCCCGCGCGAAGTCCGACCAGGTGCCGGCCCGGTCGATGTCGGTCAGGCCGGCATAGATGCTGTGGTCCATGATGCCGCCCTCGTCGCGCCAAACCGCCGTCGGTATGCCCGCAAGCACCATGTCGAGGACCACGGTGGAGGGCGCGGAGATGCCGTAGGCGTAGCGGTCCAGAGCGACACGGTAGATGGGTTCGTTGTTCAGCACGACGTTGCCGGGCAGGGCGACGTTCTGCTTCAGCACGTACTGCCCGCCCGGATGGGGGCGCATCGTCACGCCGCGGCCCGCGCGGTTCTCGGCGGCGCAAAAGCTGCAGAAATGCTCCATGAAGGACGCGCCGTGGTTCCCGCTCGCCCGGAGACGGACGGAATGCAGGTTCTCGCAGATCAGGCCGCCGACGGCTTCGGGTCGGTCCGGTGCGGGTACGGCCCTTTGCAGCAGGGTCGAGGGGCCGGTCACGATGGCCTTGCTGCGGCTGGCGGCGGTCATGGCCGTTTGCATGCGCGGATCGGCCGACCAGGTGCAGATCACGTCCGCGCCGAACCCGACGTTGCGCCCATGGGCCAGCACATGCTCGCGGTTCTGGAGGAACCCGATGCATTCCAGCCCGTGCTGCAGGGTGACGCGCAGCCAGCCCCGCGGGGCGATGCGGAAGATCCCGTGAGTCTCGCGGTGCGCGCCGAGATCGGATTCGCTCGACGCGATCAGGATGCCGTGGCGCCCCTGCAGGACGGCGAGCCCCTCGGCGGCCTGGCCGAAGACATGGACGGGTGCCGCCAGCTCGGCGGAGAGATCCGCCAGCTCGGCCTGCCAGACGCCGCGGGTGTCGCGCTTGACGAAACCGTCCGAGCACAGGAACACGATCTCGGCGTCGGTCTCGCGCGCGGCGAGGTACGCCAGCCCCCGAAGGATGTTCATGTCCTGCAGCAGTTGCACCACGAAGACGACCGAGGCGCGGGGCGTCACGGCGCGGCGTCCGCCGGGACGTGGCTGGCCGGGCCGGTCGTCGCCCGTGGCAGGCGCGGCGACGGGAACGGTGCCGCCTTGTCGCTGACGACGATGTCGCAATCCCCGAAGAGGTACTCCGCGACCAGGCCGATGAGGTCGAGCCCCGGCGCGTAGCCCACAGTGGCGTCCAGCAGCCCGGGACGCGCCACGCTACGGGGCCGGATGGCGCGAGGGACATGGTCTCCCGGCACGAGGAGGCGTCGCCGTCGCGGGGCCGCGGCCGTGTCCTGCGCGGTTCCCTCGGCGACCGCGGGCCTCAGCCGTTCCCAGGCCGCGGGGGTCATGTCGACCGCGACGCGACCGGACGCGTCGATGCCAAGCGCGACGTCGCACTTCGACCCGTCCTGCCCGAGGAACGGATGGTTGACCGACAGCGCTCGGTGCCGGTTGGCCGCAGCCGACAGTGCCCCGGGCGACCGGTAGCCCTGCACGATCAGCAGCGGCCGCGGGTCCGCCGGGCGGTCCGTTGCGGAGACCTGCGTCAGGAAGTCGGCCAGCCGCGCGGCCTCGGTCCCCGGATCGCCGGTCCCGGACAGGAGCCGGCCCAGTTCGGCGACGGCTTCGCGCCGCAGCCGCAGCCGGTCGTTCGTCAGGTCATCGACGATCCGCCCCGCGTCGCGGTAGATCAGCGCATCGAAGGCCGCATAGAGGGGATAGCCTGCCGACAGCACCTGCGTCCCCCCCAAGAGTGCCGTCAGCACACGGTTCATGGACTTCACGGTCGAGAAGCGCTGGCCGTTGACCGGCAGGAACGACACCAGCGACGTGGCCAGCAGGCCGGCCTGCCGCGACTCGCTCCATTCCTCGATCTCCCAGGGGACGGGCAGCCGCGCCAGTCCCTCAAGCCGGTCGGTCGTCATCGCCCGCGGATTGGTCAGCACCCGCAGCCGGGCCGTCCAGCCGGCACGCGCGAAGACCGCCAGACGCGATCCGAACGCCGCCAGATCCTCCAGCCCGACCTGGAAGTCCCGATTGTCGCCGATCCCGAACCACGCAATGTCGATCGTCCGGTCGCGGCGCGCGCGGGCGGCGGCGTCCTCGGCCGCCGCGGCCACGTCGTCCAGGTCGACATCGTCATGGGGGTCGTTGATCACATGCGCCGGACACCCCGGCAAGAGCGCCTCCAGACGGCGCTGCATCGGCGGTGTGGCGCAGAGCGCGAAATCCAGATGCCCGGCGATCTGGGCCAGCCAGCCACGGATATGGGTAAAGTCGGCGTTCTCGCCCTGGCTGTAGTAGTCGTCGAAGACGTCGATCCCGATGCGGACGCCGGCCTCGCGCAGGCGGCGGGCCAGGGCGATCGCGCGGCCGTCGTAGACCTTGGTGACGATTGCGGCGTCGATGTCGGGTGGCGCCGCGCCGTCGACGTCATCGATCCGGCGCACGTCCAGGTGGTGACCCATCGCCGCCAGCCGGGGACGCAGACGGTCGTATCGGATGCGCACGCCGGCGCTGGTCAGCGCCTGGCTGTCGGCGACATAGGCTGCGATCCGCATCAGCGCAGTTCCGCCAGCACCGTGACCGACGCCAGCAGCCGGTCGAGCGCATGGAGGCGCAGCGCGTCGCGGCCCACGGGGTCCATGTCGCTGCGTCGGGCGCGCGGCTCGGCCGAGGTTCCCAGCGCGACGGCCGACGTGACGAGGTGAACGTAGCCGGCGCCTGTCGCGGCCAGGGCGAAGGCGATGTCGGCCTGATCGGCCGGGGCGGCCGCGATGGCGTCGCGCGCGGCCACGACCGCCGCGCGCCGCAGCATCGCAAAGTCCAGCGCGCCGCCGATCACCGGGTAGGTCGCCATCGGCAGCGCCTCGGCGACGTCCGGCTCCTCGACGATCAGCGCCGGCAGGGCCAGCAGCGAGATCCGCGAGGGAAAGAGCCCGCCCGACGCCGAAAGCTCGTGCGTCTTTCCCGTCATCGTCTCGCGCAGGAGGGTGCAGGACGCGGCGCCGATCCCGGGGTCCGCGGCCAGGATGGCGCGCAGCACGCCGATGGCACGCGGATCGCTTGGCACGATGCGGTCGTCGATGACCAGCATTTCGTCGTGGCGCGCCCGGTCGGCGGCGGTGGCCAGCGTCGCATCGGCCGTGAGGGTCTCGAGATCCGCGTCCAGCCGCATTCGCGCCGCCACGACGAAGGCGTCGGCGGCTGCCCTGGTGCGGGGCAGGACGAGGATCTGGAGGTCGCGTCGCCCCGCCGCGTCCTGCACGGCCTCCAGGAGCAGCACGGCGCGCGCGGCGTCCTCCACCTGCAGCACGACGGTGAATGGCGCGTCCGGCGGCGGCGGCGCCGCCGGCAGGACGGGCCCGGGCGCGTCGGGTGCGACGGGGAACAGCGCGCGCGGCGCCGACAGGGGCTGCAATCGCCGTCGCGCGATGCCCAGCGGGAAGGGTGCCGCCGCCGACAGGGCGGCCGCCGGATCGCCGTCCGCGCGGCCGGGACCGCCAGTGAGGACGGGGCAGGCAGCGGCCCATGGCAGCGGCTGGAGCGCGGTCAGCCAGGGCATCGGGCGCGCCGGGACCGAAACGGACCAGCGCGCCCGCGCCGTCTGCGCATCGACGACGAGGAACGATCCGGCGATCTCGCGTTCGGGCCCGAGCGCGGCCTCTGTCGCCAGCAGCGCCGAGATCGTGGGCACCTGATCGGCCGGCAGGCGCAGCGTGCGTGGTCCCGGGCGGCGCTGCATCGGATAATCCGCGGCCAGCCATTCCCGGCCTTCGTCGCCCGCCATGGGGTCCGCGCCCGCCGCCGTGACGGGTTGCGGCGCGACGCCCGGGCGCAGGCCGAATACCCGGTCCATCCAGCCGATCATGTCGGGATCGAAGATCGCCTCGGATCCGTTGGCCGGGCCGGTCGCGGTCACCGGGGCGACCTCGATAGCGCCGACCGCCGGGGTCTGGCGTTCGAGCTCGGTGGCGAACCGTTCGCCCAGCCGGCGCAGCGCGGCCAGCCCGTCGCCGTTGGCGCGGTGCAACGCCAGTTCGGCCGCATGGGCGCCGCCACGGGCGAGGCTTGGAAAGGGGATCAGTGCCACGGCGCGCGTGGTCCCGTCGGTGCGGGCGAGGCAGAGGAGGATCGGCATGAACGGGTTGTCGAGGTCGATGTCCCACCATAGCGGACCCGAACGCGGCAGGGCCGCATGCCCCACGCGGCGCAGGCGGTTGCCGCCCGTCGGCTTCTCCTGCCAGGCCGACAGCAGCCCGCCGTCGGACCCGTCCGACGTCTCGTTGCCCACCCTGACGCACATGCGCCCCGGTCCCTCGATCCACATGTCGGCGACGGCGTGGCGGCCCTCGCGCAGCGCCGCCCCCCACATGAGCGGCGCCAGCGCGGCCAGCCCGGCGTGGGCAGGATCGAGCAGGGCGCGATAGGCCTCGAGCGGCGCGAGGAAAGCCGCCAGGTCGCCCGGCGTGGCGCAGTCGACCGCCCCGAGCGGACCGTCGGCGTAGACCGGGTCCGCGCGGGGCAAGCTTTCGAGGCCCAGCCGCAGGCCCTCGGGGCGCGGCACCAGCGGGTCGTCCGGTCGGGCGGGCAGACGCGGCAGGGCGGCCCGCCGCGTCGCGGTGCCGAAGGCGGCGGCGATGTCCGGCAACTCGGCCTCTATGTCCGGTCCGGCCATGTCGGGGGTGCCGGGCGCCACGCCCGGCGCGGGCGCGCGCCCCAGGATGCGGCCGACGCGGTCATAGTGCTGGCGCGGCGCTAAGCCCGAGAGGGCCACATCCGGGTAACGCCGTGCGTACCAGCCGGCGTCGAAGTCCCCGGTCGCCTCCCGCTCCGCTTCGCTCATCCGGCGGTGCCCTTGGCCAGCGCGTCGAACCGGGCGAGCCGGTCGATCAGCGGCGCCATCTGGTCCAGCGGGATCATGTTGGGGCCGTCGGACGGGGCGCGGTCGGGATCCTCGTGGCACTCGATGAACACCGCCGCCACGCCGACCGCCACCGCGGCGCGGGCGAGGACCGGCGCGAACTCGCGCTGCCCGCCAGAGGTCGCGCCTTGGCCGCCGGGCTGCTGCACCGAATGGGTGGCGTCGAAGACGACCGGATAGCCGGTGCGCGCCATGATCGGCAGGCCGCGCAGGTCCGACACAAGCGTGTTGTAGCCGAAGGACGTGCCGCGGTCGCACAGCAGGATGCGGTCGTTGCCGGTCGACGCGATCTTGGCCGCGACGTTGGCCATGTCCCATGGCGCCAGGAACTGGCCCTTCTTGACGTTGATGGCGGCCCCCGTCTCGCCGGCGGCGAGCAGCAGGTCGGTCTGGCGGCAGAGGAAGGCGGGGATCTGGATCACGTCGCAGGCCGCCGCGGCCGGCGCGCAATGCTCGGGCAGGTGCACGTCGGTCAGGACGGGGCAGCCGAACTCGTCACGGATGGCCGCGAGGATCTCCAGCCCCGCCTCCATGCCGATGCCGCGCTGCGACCCCAGGCTCGACCGGTTGGCCTTGTCGTAGGACGACTTGAAGATCAGCCCAGTGCCGGTGCGCGCGCAGATCTCGCTCAGCGCCCCGGCGATCCGGCGGCAATGCTCCAGGTTCTCGATCTGGCAGGGCCCCGAGATCAGGACCAGCGGGCGATCCTGACCCAGCGCGAGGCTGCCGATCTTGACGGTTCGGGGCGCGGCGGGTTCGGTCATCGGTTCAGGACCTCTTCTATCCGGGGCACGTCCTCGGGGTTGTTGAGCTCCCAGAAGACGCGGCCGGCGGCATCGACCTCGACGCAGGCGACAGGCCAGCCGTTCTCGAGGAAGCGGAGCTGTTCGAGACCCTCGTATCGTTCCAGCCGACCCACGGGCAGCGACGGATAGGCGGTCAGCGCGTCCGTCCGGTAGGCGTAAAGCCCGACGTGGTGAAAAATGTCGCCATGCGCGGTCGCGGCGGCCGCGGCACCGACATAGGGGACGATTTCCTTGGAGAAGTAGAGCGCGCGGCCCTTGGCGTCGAAGACGGCCGTGGTGCCGCCCACCCGGCCCGCCGCCCGGTCGGCCCGGAAATGGGCATAGGTCGTCGCGTCGCAGCGCAGCACCGGCGTCGCGACGCCGGCGTCGGGGTCCGCCGCCATCGCCCCGATCAGCGCCTCGACGAAGCCGGGCGGGGTCAGCGGCGCGTCGCCCTGGAGGTTCACCACCACGTCGGCCGCGATGCCGTGCCGCCCCAGCGCATCGGCGCAGCGTTCGGTGCCGTTGGCGCAGTCGGGCGAGGTCATGACGACGCGCGCGCCAAACCCTTCTGCGTGGTCGCGGATGCGGTCGTCGTCGGTCGCGACCATGACCTCGGCAACGCCGGCCACCGCGCAGGCGGCCTCCCACGACCGGCGCACGAGGCTTTTGGCGCCGTCGGGTCCGCGCAACTCGACCAGCGGCTTGCCGGGATAGCGCGTCGAGGCATAGCGCGCGGGGATGAGGATGACGGTCTTCATGACGGGTCCGTACTGGTTCGGGACGATGCTGGTTCGGGTCGCCGGCGCCTCAGACGACCCCGGCGCGCAGGCAGTCGTGGATGCGCAGGATTCCGTCGGGCACGCCGTCGGCCGACGTCACGACGAGGGTGGTGACCTTGCCCTTCTGCATCAGCGCCACGGCCTCGGTCGCCAGCATGTCGGGGGTGACCGTGATCGGGTTGCGCGTCGCCACGTCGCCCGCCGTGCGGTCCATCAGCCCGTCGATGGCGCGCCGCAGGTCGCCGTCCGAGATCACGCCCAGAAGGCGGCCGTCGTCGCCCACGACGCAGGCGATGCCGAAACCTTTTGCCGTCATCTCCAGCAGGGTCTCGGGCATCGGCCGGTCCGCGTCGACGATGGGGGTGTCGCCCGCAGGATGCATCAGCTGCGCCACCTTGGCCAGACGGGCGCCCAGCTTGCCGCCCGGGTGGAAGGTGCGGAACTGGTCGCGGGCGAAGCCGCGCCGCTCCATCACCGCCATGGCCAGCGCGTCGCCCATCGCAAGGGTCAGGATCGTCGATGTCGTGGGCGCCATGCCGATGGCGCAGGCCTCGGGCGCGTCGGGCAGCTTGAGCCTGGCTTCGGCGGCACGCATCAGCGTGCTATCGTCGCGACCGCAGATCGCAACGATGGGTATGGAGAACCGCGCCGCGTGCGCGATGAGGTCGCCCAGCTCGGTCGTCTCGCCCGAGTTCGAGATCAGCAGGCAGATGTCGTCGGGCGTGACCATGCCGAGGTCGCCATGGCTGGCCTCGGCCGGGTGGACGAAGACGGCGGGCGTCCCTGTCGACGCGAATGTCGCGGCGATCTTGCGCGCGATATGTCCGGACTTGCCCATGCCCGACACGATGAGGCGGCCTGACAGGCCGGCGATGAGGTCGACCGCGTGCGGCAGGTCCGCCGGGATCTCTGCCGCCAGCCGCATGACGGCACGCGCCTCGATCTCGATCACCCGGCGTGCGGCGGTCGTGGCGGCGGATGTCGTCAGGGCTGCCGCAGCGCTGATAGACGGCCTAGTCATTCCGGCGCCCTCTCGTCCCTGTGGTGCCACGACCCTTCGGCAGGACGTGCCGCAGCGTCATCGCGGGTTTGCCTTGCGGCAAGATCACGGGCCTAAGACCATCAATTCCGGCCGTTTGCAACTGTCGGCAGGCCTCATTGCCCGCATGAGGCGATTGTGTGTGGCGTCGCGATCCTGTTCGCGAATGTGCCGCGCGGCGGGGGTCGGGCCGCTGAGACGGCGCTCTGCCCGGTGTGGGAGGGCGGTTCCCGGCCGGGGTCCGGCGGGGCCGGGCGCGGGGTCTTGCCTCAGTCGCGCACCGAGGTGCCGCTCAGGCCGCCGGTCGCGGCGTCGCGGTCCCAGACGTCGGTCCGCGCGAGCCCCGTCGCGTCTCCGAAGCTGCGCCCTGCGGCGCCCGTGACCGCGGGCGCGAGGCGGGGACGTGGCGACGGTCCGTCCGTCAGACGGGCGCGCAGGAACGACATCGGATGGCGGCGCAGGGTGAGGCGCATGGCGACGTAATCCTCGACCACCTCCTCGCCCTCGGTCATCGCGGGCAGCAGCGCCGCCGGCTCGACGATGCCCTCGCCGTCGATGTCGCCGCCGAAGAGCGGCAGCGGCGCGTCGGCCGACAGGGCGCGCGCCGCCCAGATCGCCTCGCGCCGCGAAAGGCCCAGCGTCGCGAACGCATCGGCCTCGGCCAGCACGCGCAGCTGGCGGGGGGCAAGGCCGGCGCGGCGCCACACGTCCTCGACGCAGCGGTATCCGTTGCCGCGCGCCGCCGCGATCCACGCCGCCTCGTCCTGGCGCATCGACTTGATCTGCCGGAACCCCAGCCGCACCGCCAGGTCGCCGTCGCGCCCCGGCTCCATCGTGTTGTCCCAGTAGCTGGCGTTGACGCAGACGGGGCGCACCTCGACGTCGTGCTCGCGCGCGTCGCGCACGATCTGCGCGGGCGCGTAGAACCCCATGGGCTGCGAATTGAGCAGCGCGCAGGCGAATATGCCGGGGTGGTGCCGCTTGATCCAGGCGCTGGCATAGACCAGCAGCGCGAAGCTGGCGGCGTGCGATTCGGGAAAGCCGTAGCTGCCGAATCCCTCGATCTGCGCAAAGCACCGCCCCGAGAAGTCGTCGTCGTAGCCGTTGGCCTTCATGCCGCGCAGGAACCGGGTGCGGAACTCGGAGATGTTGCCCAGCTTCTTGAACGTCGCCAGCGCGCGGCGCAGCCGGTCGGCCTCGTCGGGGGTGAAGCCGGCGCCGACGATGGCGATCTGCATCGCCTGCTCCTGAAACAGCGGCACGCCCAGCGTCTTGCCCAGGACCTTCCCCAGCGCGTCCGAGGGGAACGACACCTGCTCCTCGCCGTTGCGGCGCCGCAGGTAGGGGTGCAGCATGTCGCCCTGGATGGGGCCGGGGCGGATGATCGCCACCTCGATCACCAGGTCGTAGAAGGTGCGCGGGCGCATCCGCGGCAGGAAGTTCATCTGCGCCCGGCTCTCCACCTGGAACACGCCCAGCGAATCGGCGGCGCAGAGCATGTCGTAGGTCGCCGGATCCTCTGGCGGCAGCGTGGCGAGGTCGTAGCGGGTGCCGTGGTGCCTCTCGATCAGGTCGAATGCCTTGCGCACGCACGACAGCATCCCCAGCGCGAGGATGTCGACCTTGAGGATGCCCAGCGCGTCGATGTCGTCCTTGTCCCAGCAGATGACGGTGCGGTCCTCCATCGCCGCGTTCTCGACCGGCACCAGCTCGTCCAGGCGCCCTTCGGTGATGACGAAGCCGCCGACGTGCTGGCTGAGGTGGCGCGGGAACCCGATGATCTCGAAGATCAGCTCCATCGTGCGCGACAGCCGGCGGTCGGCGGCGTCCAGCCCGATCTCGGCCATGCGGTGCGTCTCCAGCCCGTTGGTGCCGAAGAACCCCCACAGCTGCGAGCTGAGCGCGCCCAGAGTGTCGTCGCTGAGGCCCATGGCGCGGCCGACCTCGCGGATCGCGCGCTTGCCGCGGTAGTGGATCACGGTGGCGCACAGCCCCGCGCGGTGCCGGCCGTAGCGGTCGTAGATGTACTGGATCACCTCCTCGCGGCGCTCGTGCTCGAAGTCGACGTCGATGTCGGGGGGCTCGTCGCGCGCCTCGGAGACGAAGCGTTCGAACACCATCGTCCCGATCTCGGGCGATACCGAGGTCACGCCGAGGCAGTAGCACACGACCGAGTTGGCGGCCGATCCGCGCCCCTGGCACAGGATCCCGCGTCCCCGCGCGAAAGCGACGATGTCGTTCACGGTCAGGAAGTAGGGCGCGTAGCCCAGCTTTTCGATCAGGTCGAGCTCGTGCGCGATCAGGCGGCGCACGTGGTCCGGCGCCCCCGAGGGGTATCGCCAGCGCAACCCCTCCCAGGCCAGCCGGGCCAGCCGTTCGGGCGCCGTCTCGGTGCCCTCGACCTCGCTGGGGTAGTCGTAGCGCAGCTCGTCCAGGCTGAAGGTGGCGCGGGCGGCGATGGCGCGGGCATGGTCCAGCGCGTCCGCGTGGCCGGCGAAGAGGCGCGCCATCTCGGGCGGCGCGCGCAGCCGCGCCTCGGCGTTGGCCAGCGCGTCGCGGCCCAGGTCGTCGACGCGCACGCCCAGCCGGATCGCGGTCAGCACGTCGCGCAGACGTCGCCGCGCGCCGTGGTGCATCAGCGGCGCCGCGCTGGCGGCAAGCGGCAGGCCCATGCCGTCCGCCGCGCGCCGCAGCCGCGCGAAGCGGGCGGCATCCTCGCCGTCGTAGCGCGGAACCAGCAACAGGGCGACGCGCCCCGGGTGCCGCGCCGACAAGCCGGGCGACCGACCGCCTCCAGGCGGGCGTGGCGCGGCGCGGCGGGTGGACCAGCAGCTCGCAGCCCAGGGCGTGGTCCACGAGGTCGTCCGCGCCGATCCGGCAGTCGCCCTTGGGCGCGCGGGTCCGCCCCAGCGTCAGCAGCCGGCAGAGCCGCCCCCAGGCGGCACGGTCGCGCGGGATCACGGTGACGGTCAGCCCCGCCCCGCCCGCCCGGTCCTCCGGCGCGCCGCCCGCCCCGCCGCCCGCCCCGTCGTCAGGCGCGCCGCCGGCGCCCGGGCGGTCGTCCGACCCGCCGCCGCCCATGCGGTCCTCCGGTGCATTCGCAGCGCCTGCCCGGTCGACCGGTGCGTCCGCGTCGAAAGACCGGCGATCAGGCCCTCTCGCTGCGCTGGCCCGGTCGTCCGGCGCGCCCGCGATGCCCGCCCGCGTGCCCGGCCTGCCCGCGCCGTCCTCTCGGCTGTCTGGCCCTCCCGCGTTGGGCCCTCCCGCGTTGGGCCCTCCCGCGTTGGGCCCTCCCGCGTTGGGCCCTCCCGCGTTGGGGGCGTGTCCGTTGCCGATGACGATGCGTGCCGCCGGGATCAGGCGGGGCACGGTGTAGATGTCGATGCCGGGCCTCCCCGGACGGCCGGGCGGTGCCGGCGGCCCTATGGGATCGGCGTCGGCGGCCCGGCGCAACGCCACGATGCGCCGCAGCTCTCGCGCCCGCGTGTGCGCCCGCACGATGCCAGCCACGGTGTTGTCGTCGGCGATGGCGATGGCGCCGATGCCCAGCTCGGCCGCGCGGTCCACGTATTCCTCGGGATGCGACCCGCCCGTCAGGAACGTGAAGTTCGAGGTGACGGACAGCTCGGCATGCGGAAGGAGGCTGATCGAGTCGCTAGGCATCCCGCAATGATATTCACCTTTCGTTCTTGTTGGGAGTCCCGCAATGTCGCGCTACCCCGAACATGCGAGGGCCGTGGCGGCCGTGCCGCGGCCCTCGGGGCCGACCGTCGGGCATCAGCGGACCGCCCCGCCCCGCAGGGCGCCGAGCGTCCCGGTCAGCGCGAAGATCGCGGCGGCGGCGCAGACGATGGAGGGGCCGGCCGGCGTGTCGAAGGCCATCGCCGCCCGCAGCCCCGCCACCGCCGACAGCGCGCCGATCAGCGCCGCCGCCGCCGCCATCCCCTCGGGCGTGCGGGCCAGCGGACGGGCGGCGGCGGCGGGCACGATCAGCAGCGCCGCGATCAGCAGCGCGCCCACCACCTTGATCGCCACGGCCACCGTGACGGCCAGCGTCAGCGTCAGCACCAGCCGTTCGCGCGCCGGATCGATGCCGGCGGCGCGGGCGAGGTCGGCGTTCAGCGTCGTCGTCAGCAGCGCCGACCAGCGCCACCCGATCAGCGCCACGACCGTCGCCGCCCCGCCCCAGATGACCGCGAGGTCGGTGCGCGAAACCGCCAGGATGTCACCGAAGAGATAGGCCATCAGGTCGATCCGCACGCCCTCGATGAAGGATACCGCGACCAGCCCCACGGCCAGCGCCGAATGGGCCAGCACGCCCAGCAGCGTGTCCATCGCATAGCCCCGGTCGGACAGGGCGCCCACCGCCAGCGCCATCAGCAGCGCGACCGCCAGAGCGCCGGCGAAGACCGACACCGACAGCGCCAGCGACAGGGCGACGCCCAGGATCGCCGCGTGGGCCGTCGCGTCGCCGAAATAGGCCATCCGCCGCCACACGACGAAGCAGCCCAGAGGCGCAGCCGCCAGCGCGACGCCCAGCCCCGCCAGCGTGGCGCGCACCATGAAGTCGTCCAGCAGCGCCGCAGCCGTCATCCGATCCGCCGCCCGTGGTCGTCCGGTAAAAGACCGGAGGCACTCTCGGACGGTCCCCCGTGCGCCGGACCGACACGTTCGCGAGGGTGGCAGTCGTCCCGCGGCTGTCCGTGGCCCTCGCGATTCCGGTCGTCGGCACGAGGGTGGTCGCGGTGGTGGTCGTGGTCTTGAGGGTGGTCGTGGCCGTGGTCGTGACGGTGGTCGTGGTCGTGGCGGTAGAGCGCCAGAGCGCCGCCCGTCCCGGTGCCGAAGAGCGCGCGGTACTCGGGCGCCGAGGCGACGGCGGCGGGCGCGCCTTCGCAGCAGACATGGCCGTTGAGGCAGATCACCCGGTCCGAGGCGGCCATGACGACGTGCAGCTCGTGGCTGATCATGAGGACGGCACAGCCGAGGTCGCGGCGCACGGCCTCGATCTGTCGGTAGAAGGCTGCCGATCCCGGCTGGTCCAGCCCCTGCGTCGCCTCGTCCAGCAGCACGATGTCGGGGCGGCCCACCAGGGCACGCGCCAGCAGCACGCGCTGGAACTGCCCGCCCGACAGCGCCGACATCTGCCGCGCCGAGAGGTCGGGAACCCCTGCGGCCGACAGCGCGGCGCGGCAGGCATCTGCGCCGATGGGCCGCGGAAGCCCCATGAAACGCGCGACCGTCAGTGGCAGCGCCGCATCGACGTGAAGTCGCTGGGGCACGTAGCCGATGCGCAGCCCCGGCGCCGCCTCGATCCGGCCCGCGGACGCCGCGACCGACCCGATCAGCGTGCGCAGCAGCGTCGTCTTGCCCGATCCGTTGGGGCCGACGATCGTCACGATCTCGCCCCGGGAGATGGCGAAATCCACGCCCTCCAGCACCGCGCGTCCGCCGAACGAGACGCTCAGCCCGCGTGCCGCCAGCAGCGTCATGCCGTCGCCGCTTCCTGGCAGGCGGGGCAGAGGCCCTCGGCCTCGACGACCGTGCGCTCGATGCGAAAGCCGGCGGCGCGGGCCGCGTCGCCCAGGGCGCCGGCGTCCGGCAGCGCCTCGGCGACGCTGTCGCAGGCGTGGCAGATCATGAAGGCCGGCGCGTGCGGAGCGCCGGGCCGGGCGCAGGCGACGAAGGCGTTGAGCCGTTCGATCCGGTGCACCAGCCCGTGCGCGACCAGGAACTCCAGCGCGCGGTAGACGACCGGCGGCTGCGAACCGAACCCCTCGGCCCCCAGCCGGCCCAGGATGTCGTAGGCGCCCATGGCCCTGTGCTGCTGGAGAAGGATCTCCAGCACGCGGCGCCGCACGGGCGTCAGCCGCACCTTGCGATCCGCGCACAACGCCTCGGCGGCGGCCGTCGCGACGGCGATGCACCGGTCGTGATCGTGCCGTTCGAAGCCGCTGGTCACGTCCGCCGCCCTCCCGCAAGTTCGCCCATCGCCCCGTTCGCCCCACCGGTCGCCGTCTGGCGTTCGCCGCGATACCGTCTGCCGGGTGCGGTTGCCAGAGGCAGGCGATCCGGCTAGACAACGGCGGAATGTAATAGTATAACGGAACCGAGAAGATGTCGAGAACCCTTCGCGCGACCCTCATGGCCGCGGTCCTGTCCGCCGGAGCGGCGGCGGCGGACGCGCCGTCCGTCGCCGCCGACATCGCGCCCGTCCACGCGCTGGTCGCGCGGGTGATGGAGGGGGTGGGAGCGCCCGGCCTGGTCATTCCCGCCGGCGCCACGCCGCATGCCCACACGTTGCGCCCGTCCGAGGCGCGGGCGCTCCAGAATGCCGATGTGGTGTTCTGGGTGGGCCCCGCCCTCACCCCGTGGCTGGCGGACGCCATCTCTACCCTCGCCCCCTCCGCCGAGGCAGTGGCGTTGCTGGGCGCCGGAGGATCGAAGACCCTCGCGTTCCGGCAGGGCGCGCTCTTCGAGGCCGACGATCATCACCGCGGCGACGACGACGGGGAGGATTCCGGGCATGACGCGGATCATGCGCACGCCGACGACGGCGACGGCCATGCCGGCGGCGAGACCCATGACGGCGGCTCCGGCGCGGGTCGACACGACCACGGGGACGATCCCGGGCACGACGCGGTTCATGCGCATGTCGACGACGGCGGCAGCCATGCAGACGGCGAGATGTACGAGGGGGATGCCCGCGCGGATGGCCACGACCACGGCGGCACCGATCCCCATGCCTGGCTGGACCCGTACAATGCCGCCGCGTGGCTGGGCGTCATCTCGGACGCCCTCGGACGCGCGGACCCCGACAACGCCGGGCGCTATGCCGCCAACGCCGCCGCCGCCCGCGCCGAGACCGCCGCCTTGGCGGACGAGATCGCCCGCACCCTCGACCCCGTGCGCGGGCGGGGCTTCATCGTCTTCCACGATGCTTTCCAGTACTTCGAGGCGGCGTTCGACGTTCCGGCCGCCGGCGCGATCTCGCTGGGGGACGCCGCCCGGCCGGGCCCCGCGCGCATCGCCGGGATCCGCGCGCGTCTGGCCGGCTCTGGCGTCGCCTGCGTCCTTGCCGAGCCGCAGTTCGATCCCGGACTCGTCCGGACCGTCATGGATGGTACGCCCGCCCGCACCGCCGTGGCCGACCCGCTGGGCGCCGGGCTGACGCCCGGGCCGACGCTTTATCCCGCCCTCATGCGAAACCTTGCCGTGGCACTGGCCGACTGTCTGTAGCGCCGCCGGAAAGCCGCCGGAGGCATGTGTCCTCCGTGGTGCCAGAACAGGCCCCCGCACGCGGGCCCCGAGGCGCCGGCCCGGCGCCGACGCTCACCGCCGGGCGACCGATGGCGGCGGCTTGTCGCTCCGTCGCCCGCCGCCGTGCATCTCGAAGCGATGGCGACGCCATCGCGTCGGACCGGTTCCCGGGAGGGTAGGGGGCAATGCGAATGATCGACGTCGCCCGCCCGCACATCGACGCGGGTCTTGGCCCAACTTATCATCGCTTCGCTGCCGGCGGTTCGGCAGGGAGAGGGGATGGACGACGGCTGAACCGACCCCGCCGGCCGCTTCCACGGCCGTTCCATGGCGGACGGGACGGCCATGGCGGGCGCGCTCCGGCGCCTCGGGAGTGACGCCGCCCTCATGGCCGAACGGACGACGCCCGACAGCATCGGGTTCACGCCGGAGGGACGGCGGAATGATCTGTCGGACAGCGCGGCCACGGGTCAGACGGTCCGGGTTCCCGATCACGACCCGTCGACCGGCGCCATGGGCGAGCGACGGGTCCTCGCGGGTTTCCGCGATCCGGGCGGACGGCCGGACGGCGCCGCGATGGACACGGGCGGCGGCGGCCGGATCGCCGCCATCCAAGCGGGCGGGGTCCATCGCGTCGATCCGGCGGGCGCGGTGACTGTCGTCGTCACGCGTTCGGCCCGCCGGCCGGCCGCGCGTCCGGCGGCCCGGACCTGCGGACCCTCTTCGCGACCACCGCCGGCGAGTACGGGGCCGATAGGGCGATCCTGGCGGTCGAGTTGCCCATTACCGGCCGAGCGCCGGCTCCGGTCGTGGCCCGATACGCCACAGGCGTGGAACGCCGCCGCCGGCGCCTGTCTCAATGTAAATGGTTCCGGGCAACTTTACTTCCTGCGACATCGCGCTCCCATTGTACGCCGACGACGGGAGGATCATGGCCGGTTCGCCTGCCGTCTCCCGCATCATCGAAGGGTCCAAGGGACCGCGAAACGACGATTCCCGCTACCAGGTGGAGACCAGCATGCCGACATCAGACAGCCCCCCCGACCTGCGCCGGCCCGGCGTCTCGCGCCGCGGCTTCCTTCAGGGTACGTCGGTCGTCGCCGGCGCGCTGGGCATGGCCGGAGCGGCTGCCGCGCAGGACGCCGCCGCACCCAGTGCCGACGCGCGCACGATCACGCTGACCGTCAATGGCACCGCACGGCACCTGTCGGTCGAACCACGCACGACGCTCGTCGAGGCGCTTCGCGATACGCTGGGTCTGGTCGGAACGAAGATCGGCTGCAACCAGGGCCAGTGCGGCGCCTGCACCGTGCTGATGGACGGGGCGCGGATCAACTCCTGCCTGGCGCTGGCGGTCATGGCCGACGGCTCCGACATCGTGACCGTCGAGGGTCTGGCCGATCCGACGGCCGAGCTTCACCCGATGCAGACCGCCTTCGCCGAGAACGACGCCTTCCAGTGCGGCTACTGCACGCCGGGCCAGATCCTGTCGGCCATCGCCTGCATCGACGAGGGCCACGCCGGCGATGCCGACGAGATCCGCGAATACATGTCGGGCAACCTGTGCCGCTGCGGCGCCTATCCCAACATCGTCGCCGCGATCGAGCAGGTCCGCGACGGACAGGAGGGCTGAGCCATGAAATCGTTCACATATTCCCGCCCCACACGCATCGGCGACGCGACCGACGCCGCCGCGCAGGACGGCACCGCGATCATCGCCGGCGGCACCACCATGGTCGACCTGATGAAGATCGGCGTCATGCAGCCAGACGCCCTCGTCGATGTGGGCGGCCTTGGAGAACTGGAGGGCTTCGAGGTCGGCGCCGACCGGATCCGCCTTGGCGCGCTTGCCCGGATGTCCACGGTCGCCGACGATCCCGACGTCATCGCGGCGTTCCCGGCGCTGAGCGAATCGCTGTGGAAGGCCGCAAGCCCCCAGTTGCGCAACGTGGCGACGCTGGGGGGCAACATCCTCCAGCGCACCCGCTGCCCCTACTTCCGTGACACGGCCTATGCGCAATGCAACAAGCGGATCCCGGGGTCGGGCTGCGCCGCGCTCGACGGCGGCGAAACCAACATGCATGCCATCCTCGGCGGCAGCGCGTCCTGCGTCGCGATGTATCCGGGCGACCTCGCACAGACGCTGGTGGCCTTCGACGCCGAGGTGACGACGCAGGGCCCGGGCGCGTCGCGCACGATCCCCTTCGCCGACCTGCACCGTGCCCCCGGCGACACCCCCGAGGTCGAGACGGTGCTGGAGCCGGGAGAGATCGTGACCCAGATCGTCCTGCCCCGCGTCCCGGCGATGGCGGGCAGCCACTATCTGAAGGCCCGCGACCGCGAGAGCTACGCGTTCGCCTCTGCGTCGGCGGCGGTCGGGGTCGAGATGGACGGCGACACGGTGCGCGACGTGCGCATCGGCCTCGGCGGCGTCGCAGCCACCCCGCACCGGGCACGGGCGGCCGAGGACAGCCTGCGTGGCCAGCCCCTGACCGCGGAAACGGCGCGCGAGGCGGGGCGCATCGCCTTTGCCGATGCCGAGCCGATGGAAGGCTCGGCCTACAAGATCGCGCTTGGCGCTGATGTGGTGGCCGGTGCGCTGCTGCAGGTGAAATCCCGCATGGGAGACGAATGATGGTCCAGACGATCGATACCGCGGTCACCCGCACCGACGCGCGCCGGAAGGTCACCGGCAGCGCCACCTACGCCGCAGACGTGATGCCGGCGGGAATGCTGCATGGCGCGCTTGCCTGTTCGCCCATCGCGGTGGGCACCGTCAGCGCCATCGACACGGCCGCCGCCATGGCCGAGCCGGGCGTCGTCGCGGTCTACACCCACGAGACCCTGCCGGAGTACAAGACGGTGAAGGGGTTCTATGCCGGCGGTCCCGGATCGGCCTCGTTCTGGCCGATGGAGGGGATCGAGATTCGCTATGCCGGCCAGCCTGTCGCCTATGTCGTGGCCGAGACGGCCGCCGCGGCACGGCGCGGAGCCGACCTCGTGGCGGTCACCTACGAGGAGGGCAAGGCGGCGATCCACATGGACCCGGCCGAGAGCTTCGTCGTCGGCGCCGGCGACGGCGCCGAGGGGATGGTCCTGACGAAGGGCGATCTTCAGGCGGGTCTCGACGCGGCCGACCAGAGCGTCGACATGACGTTCACCACGCCCTTCCAGCACCACAACCCGATGGAGATGTTCTCGGCCACCGCCGAATGGCGCGGCGACCGTCTGACCGTCTGGATGCCGTCGCAGTCGGTGCGCACCCTGCGCGGCGGCATCGCCGGTGCCTACGGCCTGCCGGAGACGAGCGTGCGCGTGATCTCGCCCTTCGTGGGCGGCGCCTTCGGCTCGAAGGCCGGCATCACGCCCTACGCGATGCTGACCATCGCCGCGGCCAAGGGCGTCGGCGCGCCGGTGCGGCTGATCGTGACCCGGCCGCAGATGTACACCGTCGCGACCTTCCGCCCCGAGTCCGAGCAGCGCTTCAGGCTGGGTGCCGCGGCGGACGGGAAACTCATGGCGTTCGAACATGTCGAGACCGCGCAGACCCCGCGATTCGACGATGTGGTGAACCCCGGCACCCACATCACCCGCGCGATGTACGCCTGTCCCGAACATCCGATACCGAGCAGCGTCTTGCCAGGTCGGATACCAATACCGGCGGCTTCATGCGGGCGCCCAACGAGATGCAGACGTTCTTCGCTCTGGAATCGGCGATGGACGAACTCGCGTGGAAGCTGGGCATGGACCCGGTGGCGCTGCGGCGGGTGAACGACACGATGACCCATCCGACCGACGACGTGCCGTTCTCGTCCCGGTCGCTGATGCAGAGCTACGATGCGGTCGCGCAGAGCTTCGGCTGGGCCGACCGCGGGGCCGGGGTCGGGTCGATGACCGATGGCGACTGGCTGGTGGGCTACGGCTGCGCGACGGCGACCTACCCGACCAACATCCTCGCCTCGAATGCGCGGGTGCGCATGCAGGGCAGCGGGCAGGCTTACGTGGAACTGGCCTCACATGATGTCGGAACCGGCACCTACACGATCCTGGCGCAGATCGCCGCCGCGCGGCTGGGTCTCCCGGTCGAGGCGGTGGACGTCGTGATGGGCGAGGCCGACCTGCCGGTGGCGCCGCTCTCGGGCGGCTCGACCACTGCGGCCTCGGCAGGCTCCGCGGTCCACGACGCCTGCCTGCGGATCGGACGGGCGGTCGCGGCGGCCGTCTCGGCCATGCCGGAGGGCCCGCTCTCGGGCGTCGATCCGTCGTCCATCGTGCTGGAGGACGGCACCCTGCGCGGCCCGGACGGCCAGAGCCAGGAGCTCAAGGCGGCGCTCGCCTCCATGCCCGAGGGCGAGGTCGAGGTCGTGGGCGAGTTCCGCCACAAGGCGATGACCGACCAGATGGTCCGCGCCACCTTCGCGGGCGGCTACGGCACCGCCGGGCCGGTCACGCCAGAGATGGCGATGTTCGCCTTCGGGGCCGAGATGGCGGAGGTCCGCATCCACCGCTGGACGCACGAGATCCGCGTGCCGCGTCTGCACGGCGCCTTCGCGGCCGGCACCTGGCTGAACCGCAAGACGGCGCACAGCCAGCTGATGGGCGGCATGGTCTGGGGCATCGGTTCGGCGCTCCACGAGGTGACCGAGGTGGACGTGCCACGCGCGCGGTTCCTCAACGCCAACATCGCCGAATACCTCGTGCCGGTGAACGCCGACATCCGCGAGATCCGCGTCGAGATGCTGGAGGAGCGGGACGACTACGTGAACCCGCTGGGCGTGAAGGGGATCGGAGAGCTGGGGATCGTCGGCACCGCTGCCGCCATCGGCAATGCGATCTACCATGCCACCGGCAAGCGTCTGACGTCGCTGCCGATGCGGATCCAGGACGTGTTGACGGCATAGGTCCGTCCGGGGGAGGTGGCCGGCCGCTCGTTCGGGCCGCTGCTGCCGCGCGGAGGCGCGAACCGCTCGCGTCTGGACGGGTATGCGGGATGCTGCGGTTGTCCTCGGCCACCGGCCGCGAATGGGCCGCCACCTGGAATGGCAACGGCCCGGACCGCGCGGGTTTGCCTGCCTCCGTGGCACCTGGCTGGATGACGCGGCTACCCGCAGGGGCTGACACGTCGCCTCCTGACAGGCCCGTTCCGAACCCTCGGGTCGCACCTGATGGACACCGACCCGCGTGGCCGCAGGATGCCGGCGAAACGTCCCGGTCCCGTGCCCGATGACCGGCGTCGGACAACCGGACCTGCGGCGACGCCGGCGGATGGGCCCGTGGCGCGCGGCCTGGAAACACGAGATCGGACGCAACTCGCCGGATGTGGCAGGCGCGCCGATGAAAGCCCACGTGCGGCGTTACAGGGACGCGGCATCGGTCGGACCACAGGATGCGATCGTCGCGGTCACTCCAGGGTCGATTACACAGCGTACATGGATGACCGGAACGTCGACCGGCTTCGGGCAAGGCGGCGATCCCGGCGGCGTCAGGCATTCCGGCGGCGGACCGGCATACCGGCCGATCTGGTGCCGGCGGCCGTACACCATACCATGCGCGAATTCGTGCCACCTGCGGGCGAACGCAATGTCGCGTTAAACCCTCGCTGGATATGCGTCACACACGATGAGGTTGTACCGGGTATCCGGACCGCAGCATATGTGCGCGTACCGTTCGGATCGGGCCCGTCGGCCCTATTTAATCCGGACATGGAGCCGACGATGCCAGCGACCGACCTCACCGGCCAGTTCTGCGCCGCGCCCGTGCGCATCGGCGGCGGCGGGTTCATCCAGGACGTTATCTACAGCGCCGCCGCGCCGGGCGTTCGCTATGCGATCAGCGACGTCGGCGGGGCCTTCCGCCGGGATCTGGACGAGGGGGCGCCGGGCGAGTGGGTCCAGATGGCGACGTGCGCGGGCCAAGGGCTGGACCGGGGCTGCACAGTCGGCGCCGGGAACTACGGCACGCAGGCCATCGCGGCCCACCCCACCGACCCCGACATTGTGCTGATGAGCTGCGACAGCCGCACGACGTGCGAGACCCCGGGCACCGTCTACCGCTCGACCGACGGCGGGCGCACGTTCCAGCCCTCGGACCGGCGGGTGGATATCGACGCCAACGACGCGCACGACAAGTTCCCGCAGCGGCTGGCGTTCGATCCGGGGAACCCTGCGTAACGGGCTCTCCCGGTCGACCGACGGCGGCGCGACCTTCGATCCGGTGACAGGACCCGGGGCGCCGTCCGGTAACGGGAACGTCGCCCTTCTGGCGTTCGACAGGAACGCGCCGCAGGTGATGGTCGGCGGAGAGATGGCGGCGTCGGTCCTCTGCGCCGTCACGCGGCGCGGCGATACGTTCCGGTTCGAGAACGCGGGCGTCGCCTTCGCCAAGATCTCCGACGGGCAGATCGTGGACGGCGCCTTCGCGCAGGACATCGACGTGCCGCCGGATGGCACCGTACCGATCACCCACACGCCCGACCCGAAGGGTGGCGGCCGGAACGCCGTTGCACGGTGGGACGTCGCCGACCCGGACGGGGGATGGTCGCCGACCCGGACGGGGGATGGTCGGCGACCCGGACGGGGGATGGTCGGCGACCGTCCCGGGCCGCCCGCAAAGCGCCGTCAGCGGCGGGTCCGACGCCGTAAGCTCGGCGGTGATCGTGGATCCGACGGACATGTCGTTCGACATCTACACCTCCACCGGCGGCGGCCGCGTCTTCCGGTATGGGAATGGCGGTGCCTCCTGTCAGGACATCGGCGTCTCCCTCCGGTCGAGCCCCGACATTCCGTGCCTGGCGGACACCGTAGAGAGCTGTTTCTCCGTCGCCTCCCTCGACGTAGAGCCTGTCACGCCGAACGCGCTGACCGTTTCCTACGGGATCGGGGTGTGGACGGTCGACACCGCGACCCTGACGCCCGGTTCGAACAATAAACGGGTGTCCGACAGCCGCGGGATCGAGAACCTCGTGTCGCGCAACGGGGCCTATACGTCCGAGGGTTTCGTCGTCGCCGTCGACGACCACACCGCCGTCCTGATCACCGATCCCGACAGCTATCCTGCGACGCAGACCCTCGGCCTGCAGGGCAGTCTTTCGGCCATCGCGAACGGACCCAGCGTCGCGACACCCGGGAACGACCTCACCTGTGTCGCCGCGCTCGGCTACAACGTCGAGGGCGGCAACCATCCGGGAGACCCGACCTATCCGGACTATTCCGGCTACTCGGCCGACGGGGGCCAGACCCGGGACCATTTCGGGTCCCTGACCGGCACTACCCACCCCAGGCCCCTACCGGCCGGGAACAGTGCGCTATCCGCACGCGCGCAAGGCGAGACCGTCGCGCAGACCAACCTCGTCCGGCTGCCGCAGAACGACTGCGCTCCCCGTCACAGCCTCGGCAATGGCGACGCCTGGCAGCAGAGCGCGTCCTTCGCCCGCTTCGACGAACGGGATCCGGGCGCCATCCAGTTCGGCTTCCAGCAGTCGCTGTTCAACAGCTAGCTGCGCAGCGAGCATGTCGAGGCGGATGCCGGGACGCCGGGCATGTTCTTCATGTACCCGGCGCAACTCGGCTTCTGGACGATCACCGACGGCGCCGGAACCCGCCACGCCGCCGCCGCCGCCGTGGAAGCTGACACTGACGGACGCCGGTACCGGCGAGGCCCCGCTTGTCCTGACCGGCGGCACCGAGACCCCGCCGTCGCTCCTTGAGGGGCGCTGCGTCACCGTCGTGGCCACGGCCCCCACGCCTGACGTCAGGATCGGCTGCATCGCGTTCCAGTACCGGGGCCGAAAGCAAGGTCGAGAACCATGCGCCCTATACCGTTTACGGCGACGGCGGTTCCCGGCTTCCGATTGGTCGATCCGATTTCGGCGAGGGCGCGCAGACCCTGTCCTGCAAGATCTTCGAGGGTGCGAACCCGGGCGGCGCCGTCGCCGAAACCGGCAGCGCGCCCTTCGAGATCCTCGGCGCCGGCACGGCCGGAGCGGACGCCCTCGCCTTCCATAAAGGCATGAAGGCGGCGGATCGGGTCGCATGGGCGTCGGACGCCCATGGGGCGCGGGACCGTTCGTCGGGCGACAGGACGTCGCCAGATGGCGATTCGGGGCCGGTATGGGAGCTCTCCCGAAGCGACGGCTCCGTGTCGGACGGCGCAGACCTGCTGCTCTGACCGCCGATAGCGGCGCAACGGGTTGCGTCAGGGCCTTCCGGCGCGACGGCCGGGTACGTGACCGGGGAGCGCCGCTTCGACGCCGCGCGTCGGCACACCGGCCGGTGCGCGCCTCCCGGCAACTGCCGTCTCCGCGGATGGTGCGATGATCGGCGTCGTCGGTCCGTCGTGACCCGAGGCCCGACCGGCATCATGGAGGCCCGATATGCCCAAGGACACCCGGGTCGCATCTGACCCTCCGGCCACGCTGTTCATTGCCACGGCCGGGGCGGCCAGCGTGGTCAAGGCGGTCTGCGTCGACCGCGGTGAGCCGAGATGCGCCTGCGTCGGCGGCAACTCGGACGGGCCCCCGGGTTTCGGGTCGCCGACAGGGAACGCCAGGACGATGGGAATGGCCCGCGTCATGCCCGTGCGCCTCGTCGCCAGACGCGCCTTCGGACCCGGTTGGCGCTCCGCGGTCCCGCCAGGAATATAGGGCCGGTCGGGCCAATTCATGACGCGGCCCTTGGCCTTTGACCGCGCCCTGACGAAAGTCCGGACAGACACCGCCACGCGTAACGCGGGGCAGGTGCCGATGGTCGGTGGAAGGATCGCTGCGGAATGAAGGCTCTCGTCTACACTGGCCCCGGGGCGCTGGAGGTCCGTGACGTGGCCGATCCGGTGCCGGCGGTCGGCGACCGGCTGGTGCGGATCGACGGCGTCGGGATCTGCGGGTCGGACATCCACGCCTATCTGGGGCGCGATGACCGCCGCCCCGCCCCGCTGATCCTGGGTCACGAGGCTGCCGGCACCGTGTCCGGCGGGCCGACGGACGGCACCCGCGTGACGATCAACCCGCTGGTGGCGTGCGGCCGCTGCGCCGCTTGCCACTCGGGCCGCGAGAATCTGTGCGGCGCCCGGCAGGTCATCTCCCTGCCCCCGCGCGACGGCGCCTTCGCCCGGTTCGTCGCGATGCCGGAGCGCAACCTCGTGGCGGTGCCGGGCGACGTCCCGCCGGAACGGGCCGCCCTGGCCGAGCCGCTCGCGGTGGGCTGGCACGCCGTCCGGCTGGGGCGCGATGCCCTGCGCTCCAGCCCCGCGGACACCGCGCTGGTGATCGGCGGCGGCGCCATCGGGGTGGCCGCCGCGGTATGCCTGCTGGCGCAGGGTATCGCCGACGTGACCCTTGTCGAGCCGAACGGCCTTCGACGCGACTATCTCGATCTCGGGCGGGGTGTCGCGGTCATGGCGCCGGACGAAATCGCCGGGCACCGGTTCGACATGATCCTCGACTGCGTCGGCATCGACGCCACGCGGGCCACCGCCAGCGGCGCCGTGCGGCCGGGCGGGGCAATCGTGCATGTCGGGCTGGGCGGCGGGACCGGCGGGCTCGACATCCGGCGCATGACGCTGCACGAGATCGCCTTCATCGGGACCTATACGTTCACCGCCCGGGATTTCCGCGACACCTGCGCGGCCATGTTCGCGGGACGGCTGGGCGCGCTCGACTGGTACGAGACGCGCCCGCTGGCCGAGGGCGCCCGGGCCTTCGCGGACATCCGTGCGGGCCGGGTGGCCGCGCCGAAAATCGTGCTGACGCCACAATAGCCGACGTCGCGCGGGCCCGGGGGAAGGCCTGCCTGTGCGCGAACGCGCGACGGGCGATGCACGAATGGGTCCCTGCCGGCCGCGCCTGTCGCCGCTGCCGCCGCCCTGCCGGGGCGGTACCCCCCACCTCCGCCGGCCGGCCGGGGCGATGCATGGCGGCCGCGGCCGATAGGGCGAAGGAGAGGGGATGCCGGACCCAACGCGACCCGATCCGCAGAAGCGGGCCTGCCGGTGGAGGTCATGCGCATGCACCCGTCCGGGACGCCGGTTCCGAAGGGTCGGGCGCCGTCGGCATCGGCCCGTGGGCTTTCGGCGACGCGGGTGGTGCGACAGAAGCGATGCCCGGTCTATAGTCTGCGAGGGAAAGCCGTCGGTCCGCGCCCGGGTCCGGCGGCCGGCGATGGAGGACGGCCATTGGACGACGCGAGGCACGCCGGGCAGGCCCCCGGCATCCGGTCCGCCGCCGGGGACGCGACGGGCGGCGTTCCGGCAGCCGGTCAGGTCGACGCCAGCCGGGCCGCGGGCCCGCCCTACGACGGCCGCCGTCTGTCCTATGCCACGACCTTCACCGATCCGCGGCAGCAGGCGATCATCCGCACGATCGAGCTTCTGACGGCCAGGCCCGCGCTCCTGCGGCGGATCCGCCGGTTCGAGGCGATGGGCGTGCCCGACGGCCAGCCGTTCTGGGCGAGGGCGCTGGAGGTTCTGGGCATCGACGTCGTGACGCCCGGGTCCGAGATCGCCCGCGTCCCCGCCGAGGGGCCTCTGGTGGTTGCTGCCAACCACCCCCACGGGCTGATCGACGGGATGGTCCTGGCCGAGATCGTCGGCCGCGTCCGCCAGGACTACAAGATCCTGGCGCGGTCGCTGCTGACCGGCGTCGCCCAGGTGGACCGCTTCCTGCTGCCGGTGCCTTTCGTCCACGACCCCGACGCCCTACGCAGGAACATCGCGATGCGGGACGCGGCGATGCGGCACCTGGAAAACGGCGGCGCGGTCGTCCTCTTTCCCGCCGGCGTCGTCGCCTCGTCGGACCGGTGGTTCGGCCCGGCGGTCGAGCGGGACTGGAGCGCCTTCACCGCCAAGCTCATCCAGCGCTCCGGCGCCGCCGTGGTGCCGATCCGGTTCGCCGGGCGCAACAGCCGGGCCTACCAGATCGCCAGCCTCGTCTCGCCGACGCTGCGGCAGGGCCTGCTGCTGCACGAGGTCCGGCACGCGATGCAGCGGCCCCAGCGCCCCGTCGTCGGCCGGCCCATCGGGCCCGATGAAATCGCTGCCTGGTCCGGCGATCCCATGGGGTTCATGCGGTGGCTGCGCGACCGGACGCTGGCGCTGCGCCCTGACGGCGCCTGAGACGCCCGCCGGTGCCGATGCGCGGCCGTGGCGGCTTGCTTCCGCCGCCCGATGCGCTCCAGGGTCACGCGTCCCGCAACAGGAGCATGTGATGGCGGATTACGACAAGGGCCCGATACTGGTCACGGGCGCCAGCGGCGGGATCGGGGCCGCGACCGTGCGCCATCTGGCCGCGCGTGGCGCCGAGGTGATCGCCTCGGGGCGCGATGCGGTCCGGCTGGACGCCCTGGCCGCCGAGACGGGCTGCCGGACGCTGCCGTTCGACCTGACGTCCGAGGACGGCGTGCGCGAAGCGCTGGAGGGCCTGGACCTCTGGGGCGCAGTGAACTGCGGCGGTTTCGGAGGCGAGATCGCGACCCCGATGGAGACCGACATCGACGTCTTCGACAAGGTCGTCTCGATCAACGCACGCGGCGCCCTGCTGGTCACGAAATACGCCGCCCGCGAGATGATCCGGCTGGGGCAGGGCGGCGCCATCGTCAACGTCTCCAGCCAGGCATCGCTGGTGGCGCTGAAGGGGCACGTCTCCTACGCGGCGTCCAAGGGCGCTCTGGACAGCATCACCCGCGTCTCGGCGCTGGAACTGGGACCCAGCGGCATCCGCGTGAACGGGGTGCATCCGACCGTGGTGATGACCGAGATGTCGGCCTTCTACTGGGGCCGCCCCGAGATCGGCGATCCGATCCTTGCGCAGATGCCGCTGGGCCGCTGGGCGACCGCTGAGGACATCGCCGCGCCTATCGCGTTCCTGCTGAGCGACGGCGCGGCGATGATCACCGGCGTCACCCTGCCCGTCGACGGCGGGTTCACCGCGGTCTGAGGTCCAGCAGCTCCACCAGGTCCTCGGCCACGTGAGGATGCAGTGGCGCGTCGCCCGCAACCTCGATCATCGGGCCGACGCCCATCGGCCGGGCACTGCCGGCAAGGACGAAAAGTTCGTCGGCATAGCTGGCGGGCAGGTGCCCGGCATGGCGCTCTGCGGCCCGCGCGCGGTACCGCTCGGCCGCGGTCGCGGGTGCGACGGCGACCCAGACCTCGACCGCGAGGTCGATGCGGGCACGGGCGAGGTGACCGGCCAGCACGCTGCGGGGCAAAAAACCGTGCCAGGCGTCCACCACCGGCAGCAGGCCGTCGGGGAACGCCGCGACCGCGTTGAAGATGGCGTGGTAGCTGGCGCGCCCCAGCAGACGGTTGTGCGCCCGGTCCCCGGTGCCGATCTCGGCGAAGAGGCCCTCCTTGACGGTGTCGAGCGCCAGGGGCACGGGGTTGGCCCCGGCGGCGACGAGCGCCGGCAGAAGCAGGCGCCCGACGGTGGACTTGCCGCTGGCGGGCACGCCGTTGACGAGCAGCACACGCTTCATGCGCCGCGCGCCCCGTCGAAGGCGGCCAGACCGGCGCCGATGACGCCGGCGTCGTCGCCGAGGCGCGCGGGCTCTGGCGCCAGGGAGAACCACGGGCTGCGGTCCGGCAGCCGGACGAGGGCGCCTGCCATCGCGTGCCCCAGACCGCCGCCGAGGATCAGCCGGACCGGATCGACCACGGCGACCAGCGTCTCCAGCGCGCGCTGCATCGGCGCGGCCCAGTCACGCAGGATATCGGCGGCGCCCGGGTCGCCCGTGGCGGAAGCGGCCAGAAGGCTTTCGACGGTGGTCGTGGCCGGCAGTCCCGCCGCGGCGATCAGCCGGCCAAGGGCGGTGCCCGAGCTGAACGTCTCGACGCAACCGGTGCGGCCGCAGTTGCAGGGCGGGCCGTCCGCGGCGACGGTGACGTGACCGAACTGTCCCGCCACGCCGCCGCCATGCCAGGGTTTTCCGTCGCACAGCAGAGCGCCGCCGATGCCCGTCCCCACCGTGACCATGGCGACGAGGCCGTGCGCACCGTGCGCCTCGCCGATCAGGGCCGCCATGGCGTCGTTCTCGACTTGGGCGGGCAGGCCCGCCTCGTCCCGGACCAGCGCAGGAAGGTCGAGGCCTGCGATGTCCAGATAGCCCGCCGACAGGATCTCGCCCGACCCTCCCGCCACCCGCCCCGGTATGCCGATGCCGACCGCCGCAGTCGCAGGGTGGCGCAGCGCGCCAACCAGCCGCAGGACCTGCGCCGCGAAGCCGCCGCGGGTCGGGTCCACCGCTTCGGCGATCCGCCCCGCCATCGCCCCGTCCCGTGCGATCCGCGCGGCGCGGATTCGTGTGCCGCCGACGTCTATTCCGATGGTGGTTTCAGCCGCGTCGGTCATGGCGGTCGAGGATCGCCTGGATCTCGCGCAGACGGGGACTGGCGACGGTCTCCAGCCGGTCGGCCGACACCGCCCGGTCCAGCGAGACGCAGTCCTTCCACAGCGCGCGGCCCGCGATGACGCCGGACGCGCCGTTCTCCATCGCCATGACGACCTGGCCCACGAAGGTCTCGTGGTCGACGCCGGCCGAGAGGACCGCCCAGGGCACGCCATCGCAAATCCGGGTGATCTCGGCGCAGGCTTCGGCCGTGCCGGGATAGGGCAGCTTCAGCACCTTCGATCCGAGGTCGACCGAGATGCGGGCGGACTCGACGATCAGGCCCGGGAAGGCGGCGGCGTAGTCGGCCTCGGATTCTCCCTCCAGCCGGTAGGTCAGGATCTCGACCACCAGCAGCAGATCCTCGGCGGCGAAATCGGCGATGGTGTCGCGGATGATGGCGATGTTGAAGTCGTTCGCGTCGTCGCGGTCGGGGCGCAGGTAGACCATCAGCTTGGCGCCGGTGCCGCCCAGCTCGCGCACCCGCCGGGCGGTGATGCCGGGCGTCATGATCGAATTGCGGTAGCCGCCGGCGACGTCGTCCCAGCCGGAATCGTCCAGCCCCACCAGCAGCGCCGTGTCGCGCGCCAGCACGCCGTCGTCCACCACGCCCGGGACGGCGCAGGTCGCGTCGAGCAGGACGCAGGACGCCTTGTTCGCCAGGTGCCGGGTAATGTCCGCCTTCGTCTGTCCCAGGATGTCGGTGCCGATGGCGGCGCGCGCCGCGTCCGTGTCGGCCAGGACCTTGCGCATTCCGCCGCGCTGGTCGCAGGCCACGACCATCATCAACCCGTTCGCGCCGCAGATCTGCTGGTATCCGCGCCGTTCCGACGTCGTCATCGTTGCCGTCATCGCGCCCGTCCCTGCTGTCGTTCCGGTTGCAGGGGTAATCGCGGGCGCGCCGGCTGACAACAATTCATTCCAGAAACATCTTGCACGGACGCATCAGACAGGTCCCTCGACGGATGATCCGCGTGCGACAGAGGCCAGCACGGCCTGAGACGTGCGCGCATCCGTCACCAGCGCATTGATCATGCCGGACCGCGCGGCGCCGATGATGGGAGCGACCTTCTCGGGTCCGGCGCAGATCCCGATGGACAGGGGGATGCGGGCCAGCTGCGCCCGGCCGATGCCCATCTGGCTGTCCTGTCCCGGCCACGCGGCCGGGGCGCCGTCGCGGTCGAAATACTGACGAACGATGTCGCCCGTGACGCGCGCCGCCACGTCCGCGGGAAAGCCCAGATCGGTCTCGGACGGCCCGTCCGCATAGGCGCCGATGCCCATGACCGCAACGTCGACCCGGTCCCAAAGGGCGACGATGGCCGAGATCTGCGGATCTCGGATCAGCTCGGCACGGAGGTCTGCGCCGGGGCGTGCCGGCGCGTAGAGCAGTTGTGCCTCGGCCTGCATCCGTTCGGCGGCGGTGCGCACGAACTCGTTGATCTGGAAATGCGCCCCGGTCTGGTTCATCCCGCCGGTGGTGGGCACGACGACGGCGCCCGGCATCGCCGGCAGGCCGTTCGCGACGACGCCCTCGACGGCGCGGCCCCAGCCGATGGCGACGACCGGACGGCGGGGCAGGTCGGCGTCCCGCAGCAGGGCGCCCACCGCCGCAGCCAGCGCGGGCGCGTGGCCGCTGTCGGCGATGCGCACGTGCCGCAGCCCCAGCGCCGCGGCAAGGGTCGCGTCGACGGTGTCGGTCGCGTCGAGGTCCGGCACCTCGATCCGCACGATGCCCTCGCGGCGCGCCCGGGCCAGCAGGCGCGATACCGTCGCGGTCGAGATCCGCATTTCGCGCGCGACCGCCACCTGCGAGAGGCCGCCCAGGTAGTGCAGCCGGGCGGCCGTGTGGACGAGAATTCGGTTTGCCGGCCCGGCGGCCTTGGTTGGCTGGGCCACTCTGCGATCCCTGCAATATCTTTCTGGTATTTAATTCTTGCGTCAAGCGGCGTCGCCGCGCAATCATCAATGCGGCCGGGGCGACCCCGGCGTCATCGAACCCCGTCACCGGGGCAGCGATCGCGGGCATCCGGAGAGGTGCCGCGCGATCTAAAGGGAGGGAGACACATGCGAAATCTGATCATGTCCGTTGTCGCTGCGGCCGCCATCGGCCTGGCGGGGACCGCCGGCACGGCGCAGACGGCCGACGGCGAGGACATCACCATCGTTCTGGTGCCCGGCCTGACCACGGATGCCTTCTACATCACGATGAACCGCGGCGCGCAGGCCGCGGCCGAGGCGCTGGGCATCACCGTCGATTTCCAGGGCGCCGAGGAGTTCGACCCCGTCCTCCAGACCCCCGTCCTCGACGCCGTCATCGCGCGTGGCCCCGACGCGATCCTGATCGCGCCCACCGACACCACCCAGATGATCGAGCCGCTGCGCCGCGCCAACGAACAGGGGATCCCCGTCATCACCGTCGACACGTTCATCGACGACGGCAAGTATCAGGACGGCGCCGGCGACGGTGACTTCCCGATGGCCTACGTCGCGTCGGACAACGTGGGCGGCGGCCGCATGGCGGCGCGCTTCATGGCCGAGGCGATGGGCGGGACGGGCCAGGTCTACGTGTCGAACGTACGGCCCGGCATCTCGACCACCGACCAGCGCGAGGAAGGGTTCAAGGCCGAGATGGCCGAGAACTATCCCGACGTCGAGGTTCTGGACACCCAGTACAACGAGAACGACGCCAGCCTCGCCGCGTCGCAGTTCAACGCCGTGCTGGCCCGCAACCCCGAGATCGCGGGCGTCTTCGGCGCCAACCTCTTCTCGGCCATCGGCGCGGGCAACGGGGTCGAGAACTCCGGCAAGGCCGACGACGTGACCGTCATCGCCTTCGACGCGCCGCAGAGCATCGTCGACAACATCTCGTCCGGCCTGGTCGACGCGGCCATCGCGCAGCATCCGGCCGAGATCGGGTACTTTGGCGTCATGGCCGCCTATGCGGTGCTGACCGGGCAATCCGTGCCCGTCACCATCGGCACCGGCTTCACCGTCATCGACGCCGACAACGTGGATGACGAATCCATCGCCAAGTTCATCTACTCCGAGTGACCTGACCCTTGGCAAACCAAATGACGGGGGCCTCGTTCCTGAGGTCCCTTCTCAACGCCTGGTCCTGGCTGTTCCTGGTCCTGATCCTGGGCTTCTTCGAGATCTATGCCCAGATCGAGACCGGGAACACCTTCCTCTTCCGGGTCTACAACCTCCAGTCCATCGCCATCGCGGCCTCGCAGATCCTGCTGCTGGCGCTGGGGCTTACGCTGGTCATCGTGGCGGGCCACATCGACCTTTCGATCGGGTTCACCACCGGGCTCTCGGCCGTCGTCATGGCGCTGGTGATCCGCTGGGCCGGGCCGGAGGCGGGCTGGGGCATCGTGATCGTCGCGATGGCCATCGGCATCGCCGCCGCGGTGGTGGTGGGGCTGGTGAACGGCTGGCTCGTCGCCTATCTGGACGTTCCCAGCTTCATCGGGACGCTGGGCACCTACGGCATCGCCAGGGGTGCGGCGCTGATCGTGGCCGGCGGCGCGACGGTGTCGATCCGCAGCGACGAGGCGCGCAGCCTCGGGAACGGCGACATCCTGGGGCTGCCCGTCCCGGTGTTCATCGCGATTCTGCTGTCGGCGGCCTGCCACTATCTGCTGACCTACACGCGGTTCGGCGTCCACGTCTACGCGCTGGGTGCCAACCGCGCCGCCGTCGAACGGGCGGGCGTCAACGTCGACCGGCTGCTCATCGCGCTCTTCGTCATCTCCGCGGTGACGGCCGGGATCGGCGGGCTGGTCTACACCGGGCGCTTCTCGGCCGGAGCGGCCAACGCCGGCGAGCCCATCCTGCTCTACGCCGTCGCCGCCGTCTTCATCGGGGGGGCGTCGCTGACGGGCGGGCAGGGCACCGTGGTGGGAACGGTGATCGGCGCCATCATCATCGCGGTGATCCAGTTCGGCTTGGTCTTCTCTGGGCTGCCGCCCTACTGGCAGTTCGTCGCGGTCGGCCTCGTCATCATCGTCGCGGTGCTGGTCGACCAGTCCAAGGGCCGACTGACGGGGCGGCGGTCATGACCGCCCTTCTGGAGGTCCGGGGCCTGAAGAAGAGGTTCGGCGGGAACGAGGCGGTCAGCGACGTCAACTTCACGGTGAACGCCGGCGAGTGCGTCGTGCTCGCGGGCGACAACGGCGCGGGCAAGTCGACGGTGATCAAGATGATCTCGGGCGTCTACGCGCCCACGGCCGGTGAGGTCCATTTCGATGGCAAGCTGCTGACCGGGCGGACGCCCGAGGGCGTGCGGAACGCGGGCATCGAAACGATCTACCAGGACCTGTCTCTGGCCGACAACCTGGACCCCGGGCTGAACCTTTACCTGGGACGCGAGAAGATCCGGCGCATCCTGGGCATCCCGTTCCTGGACCGGGCCGCGATGCGCCGCGATGCGGCCAACGTCATGAAGGGGCTGGGGATCGAGGTGCCCGATCCGTCGGCCCCGGTGCGCGACCTCTCCGGCGGGCAGCGTCAGGCCATCGCCATCGCCCGCGCGATCCACTGGAAGGCCAAGCTGGTCATCATGGACGAGCCGACGGCCGCTCTGGGCGTGCCCGAACAGCGCGAGGTCATGGCGCTGATCCACCGTCTCAAGGGCAGCGGCGTGGGGATCATCCTGATCTCGCACAACCTGCCCGACATCTTCGCGGCCGCCGACCGTATCGTCGTGCTGGCACGCGGCGTCGTGGGCGGGGAACGCCGTCCCGCCGAGACCAACGACGAAGAGATCGTGCGCCTGATGATGGGCGCCACCGTCTGAGAGGGGCGCCCGTCAGCCCTGCCCGTCAGCCCATCCCGGCGGCGTGGCGTCCCCACGCGAGGAACGGCATCGCGTCCCGCACGAGGTCCGCGACACGGCCGCCGGCGTCGCCGGAGGTGAAGGCCACCTTCGGCAGATCCTCGGCCACGATGAGGGACTTGAGGCGGATGGCGTCCGCATGGCGATGATCGTCGTGCTCCGCATAGCCCCGCGGCATCGTTGTCAGGCTGTTTTCGCCCGACAGCGCGCGGCCCGTCCGCGACAGCCCGTCGCGCACCGCGGCGAACCCGTCGGCGTCGGAGACCATGGCGTCGCGGAAGGGGCCCAAGGCGGTGGCGTCCAGCTGGTGCCAGCCCGTCGCCGCAAAGCCGCCCGTGCGGTCCATCTGGACGTAGAGCAGCCCGCCCGCCTCGGACTTGGTGCCCGACGGCGTCAGCACGGCGGAAACGGAGGTCTTGTAGGGCGACTTGTCCTTGGCGAAGCGCACGTCGCGGTTCATGCGGAACATCGTCCTGGGCCCGCCGCGCAGAGGAACGTCGCAATCGGCCATGCGGTCGGTCAGGTCCGCCACGAGGTCCAGGAACGGGCCTTCGACATGCGAACGGAACGTGTCCCTGTGCGCGTTGAACCAGTCCCGGTCATTATTGTCGGCCAGCCCGTCGAGAAAATCGAAGCTCTTGGCGGTGAAACCGTGGTCGGCCATGCGGGGTCTCCGGTCAAGCAGGTGCAGGCAACGGGACGATAGGCGACGTGCCCTCTGGGGCAAGCGTCCCACCGGCCGGACCGGCGCCCGCCGGTCCGCACGCCCGGCCGCGATATGCCGGCGTCGCCGTGATGCCATTCGATGGTGCGGACGGCGGGGCTCGAACCCGCATGACCCGAAGGTCGAGAGATTTTCGTACCCGCCACGGCTTTCGCCGCCGGCGCCTGCGCGCCGTTTGGGGTCTGGACTATCCCTTCGCCGTCGCCGGTCTCCCGGCATTAGGCGCTGCCCGTCTAGTCTCTACACCTTCCGGCCCGGACGCCGCCCCGGCCGGCTTGGCTCGGGATCGGCATGGACCGTGGAACCGGCCGTCAGCTTTCCCCGAATTTGAGCAGTTCTACTCCCCCGGTTTCCCGAAGGGCACTCAAAACATGGTTCAAGTCTCTTGTGTCTACCGATTCCACCACGTCCGCGTTGGAGCGGTCAGGATTCACACAGTTGGTACGCCAAGACCACCCCCGCACGCCCTGGCGCAGGCGATCGTGACGCCGCCGGAACGGGTCGCGCCCCGGCGCCGCCACGATTGCGTCTGGAAATCGCCTACCGTCCGGGGCATGTCCCGGGCGATACCCGCCATACGCGACCAAGGAGCGTCTACATGCGCATAGCAATGATCGGAACGGGCTACGTCGGGCTGGTGTCGGGCGTCTGCTTTTCCGACTTCGGGCACGACGTGACCTGCGTCGACCTCAACGCCGACAAGATCGCCATGCTGGAGCGTGGCGAGATCCCGATCTACGAACCGGGCCTCGACGCCCTCGTGGCCAAGAACGTCGAGGCGGGGCGCCTGACCTTCACCACCGACCTCGCCACCGCCGTGGCCGCCGCCGATGCCGTCTTCATCGCCGTCGGCACGCCCACCCGCCGGGGCGACGGCCACGCGGACCTCACTTACGTCAAGCAGGCCGCGCGCGACATCGCGGCAGCACTCGACGGCTATACGGTGGTGGTGGTGAAATCGACCGTCCCCGTCGGCACCAACCGCATGGTCCAGGCGACCATCGCCGAGGCGAACCCATCGGCCGAGTTCGACGTCGCCTCCAACCCCGAGTTCCTGCGCGAGGGGGCTGCCATCGACGACTTCATGCGGCCCGACCGGGTCGTCGTCGGCGTCCAGACCGAACGCGCGGGCGCCGTGATGAGCGACATCTACCGGCCGCTCTTCCTGCGCGACTTTCCGATCATGGTCACCGACCTCGAATCGGCCGAGATGATCAAGTATGCCGCCAACGCGTTCCTCGCGACCAAGATCACCTTCATCAACGAGATCGCGGCCCTGTCCGAAAAGGTCGGCGCCGACGTCAAGGAGGTGAGCCGCGGCATCGGGCTGGACGGGCGCATCGGCAACAAGTTCCTGCATGCCGGCCCCGGCTACGGCGGATCGTGCTTTCCCAAGGACACCAGCGCGCTGGCCCGCATGGGGCAGGAGGCTGGCGTGCCCATGCGCATCACCGAGACGGTGATCGAGGTCAACGACCGCGTGAAGCGCCGCATGATCGAGAAACTGAGCGATCTGTGCGACGGCACCTTCAACGGCAAGGTCGTCGCCGTGCTGGGCGTGACGTTCAAGCCCAACACCGACGACATGCGCGACGCCCCGTCGCTGACCATCGTGCCCGCCCTCGTGGGGGGCGGCGCCACGGTCCGCGTCGTCGATCCGCAGGGCCGGCACGAGGGCGAGGCGCTGCTGCCCGGCGCGCAATGGCACGACAGCCCCTACGACGCGGCGAAGGATGCCGACCTGCTGGTGCTGCTGACCGAATGGAACGAGTTCCGGGCATTGGATCTCAAGCGGATGGCGCAGGGCATGCGCACGCCGCGGATGGCCGACCTGCGCAACATCTACACCCGTCCGGACGCCGAGGAGGCCGGGTTCACCGACTATGCCAGCGTCGGCCGCGCCTGATGGGCGGGCGGCGCTGCGCATTCCCGGCGGGACGGAATTGAGCCGTTTGCGCCGCATGGTCCGGCACCTTCGCCGGTGCGCCCGATGACCCGGGTCTTCATCACCGGCAGCGCCGGCTTCATCGGCTTCCACCTGGCCGAACTGCTGTTGCAGGAGGGGTTCACCGTCGCCGGCTACGACGGCATGACCGACTACTACGACGTCGCGCTGAAGGAGGCGCGCCACGACATCCTGCGCCAGCACGGGCGTTTCACCGCGACGCGGGCGCTGCTGGAGGACGACGCCGCGCTGCAACGCGCCATCGACGCGGCGGAGCCGGACGTGATCGTCCACCTCGCCGCGCAGGCCGGGGTGCGCTACAGCCTCGAGAACCCGCGCGCCTACATCGACGCCAACGTCACCGGGACCTTCAACGTCATGGAGGGCGCGCGCCGCCATGCCGTGCGGCACCTGCTGATGGCCTCGACCAGTTCGGTCTACGGCGCCAACACCGACATGCCCTATGCCGAGACGCACAAGGCCGATACGCAGATGTCGTTCTACGCCGCCACCAAGAAGGCGAACGAGGCGATGGGCCACGCCTACGCCCACCTCCACGACCTGCCGACGACGATGTTCCGATTCTTTACCGTCTACGGTCCATGGGGCCGCCCCGACATGGCGCTCTTCAAGTTCACCGATGCGATCCTCGCCGGGCGCCCCATCGACATCTACAACCACGGCGAGATGTGGCGCGATTTCACCTTTGTCACCGATCTGGTCCGCGGCATCCGCCTGCTGATCGACGTGCCGCCCGTCCGCGGCGACGCCGCCGCGCCCGCCGACAGCCTGTCGCCGGTGGCGCCCTACCGCATCGTCAACATCGGCAACTCGGACCGCGTGCGCCTGCTGGACTTCGTGGACGCCATCGAGGCCGAGGTGGGACGGCCGGCGATTCGCAACATGATGGACATGCAGCCGGGCGACGTACCGGCCACCTGGGCCGACGCGACCCTGCTGCACGACCTCACCGGCTACCGGCCCCAGACTCCCTTCCGCGAGGGCGTCGCGGCCTTCGTGCGGTGGTTCCGGCAGCATTACGACCGCTGATCTCACGCGAAAATGACCGCGGCCTGCACGCTAACCGTACAGGCACAAGCGGTTTGCGGGACCGATCGAGCGCGTCCGGGTTTATCATCGGACCCGCCCGCGCCATGCTGCCCATTGCCGCGACCCGAGGAGAACATCATGCTCAGCCGCCGCCATTTCATCGCCGGGGCCGCCGCCGCCGCGGCAAGCGCGCCGATCCTCGCCCATGCGCACGGCGGGCCGCCGCACAGTTCGCCCGAGAGCATGACGCGCCGCGACGTGGACGTGACGACCAGCGTCGATCCGGGCACGATCCACGTCTTCCCCAACTACTTCTCGCTTTACCACATCACGTCGCGAGGGCGCGCGCGCGAATACCACATCGCCGTGGGGGACGCGGGCCGGAACCTCAACGGCCGCACCGTGATCCGCCGCAAGGCCGAGTGGCCCAGCTGGACGCCCACCAAGAACATGATCCGGCGCGAGCCCGACACCTATGCGAAATTCGCGGGCGGCATGCCCGGCGGGCCGGACAATCCGCTGGGCGCGCGCGCTCTCTATCTCTACCGCGGCGGGCGGGACACGATGTACCGCATCCACGGGACGCCGCAGCCCTGGACCATCGGTCGGGCGGTGTCGTCGGGCTGCATACGACTGTTCAATTCCGACATCGTGGACCTCTACGAGTCGGTCGATGTGGGGACGACGGTCGTCTCCTACCTCTGACGCGTCGCCATTCCGCGCCACGCAAGGCTCTGCCGGTTCAGTGCCGCAAGGTCGGCGCGACCGGCCAGCACGTCCTCCCCCAGCGCCACCGCATGGCGCAGGATCGCGTCGGGCGCATGGGTGCGGGCGGGACGCCCCGCGATGCTGTCGTACCAGACCCCGCCGCAGGCCCCGTCCAGCAGCACGCGCGCGAAGCAGTGGTCCCGACGAATGGGCCAGCCCCGCACGCCGGCCGCGCCGGGCAGGTCGTGCCACGTCAGCGTCAGCCATCGCCGTTCGAGTTCGGATCGTTCCATGCGCACCCAGCTAGGTCGCCGGGCGCCCCGGTCATCCGCGACCGTCGCCGCCGACACGAACCGCACTGGACCTCGCGCCCGCTCCCGCCGATCATCGCGCCCGTCACCGTACCGAAAGGGATCGCCCCCATGCCACCCATCAACCGTTTCGCCACGGCGCCGCTGCACGGGATGACGCGTCATCTGGCCGACGTCGCATCTGGCCGCGCGGCACCCGACCTCGTGCTGACCGGCGCGCGCGTCCTGTCGACCTACTCGGAACGGATGCTGGACGACCGCGAGCTCTGGATCGCCGGCGGCCGGATCGCCGCGATGATGCCGGCAGGCGCGCACAAGGGCGACGCGCCGCGCACCGACGTGGCGGGCGGCATCCTGGCGCCGGGGCTGGTCGATCCGCATTGTCACATCGAAAGCAGCATGGTTACCGCCTGCGCCTATGCCGAGGCGGCGCTGCTGAACGGCACCACCACCATCTTCTGCGACAGCCACGAGATCGGGAACGTCATGGACGTCGCCGGCGTCGAGGCGATGCTGGAGGACGCGCGCGCCGCCGCGCTCAACATCTTCCTCACCGTGCCCTCGACCGTGCCCGCCACCACGCCCGAGATGGAGACGGCGGGCGGCGATCTGACGCCCGCGAAGATCGCCGCGCTCTTCGACGCCTGGCCGGAGGCAGTGGCGCTGGGCGAGAAGATGGATTTCGTCCCCGTCGCCATGTCGGACGAACGCAGCCACGCCATCATCTCCGAATCGCTGCGTCGCGGCCGCCCGGTCAGCGGCCATGTCTACGGGCGCGAGTTCGTCGCCGCCTATGCCGCGGCGGGCGTCACCGACACGCACGAGGCCATCGACCGCGACATCGCGAACGACCTGATCGAGGCCGGCGTCTGGGTCTTTTTGCGCGGTGGACCGCCGGGGACGCCCTGGCATTCGCTGCCGCACGCCATCGGTGCCCTCACGGATTACGGGGCCAGCCACAAGCGGATCGCCGTATGCACCGACGACCGCGACGCCGACGACCTGATGCTGTTCGGGCAGGACTGGGTGGTGCGCGAGGCGGTGAAGGCCGGGATGACGCCCCTCCAGGCGTGGTCGATGGGGTCGCTGCACGGCGCCACGCGGTACGGCATGGACGGCGACCTCGGCGGTCTGGGCGGCGGGCGGCGCGCCGACATCGTGCTGCTGAACGACGATCTGGAGCCGCAGTCGACGTGGTACGGCGGCGTCTCGGTGGTCGAGGACCGCAGGATCACGTCCGCGCTCGACGCCGCGCTGTCGGACCGCTGGCGCTACCCGGACGCGGCCTACCATACCGTGACGCTGCCGAAGGCGCCCGCACTGCTGCCCGACCTGCCGACAGAGGCCGTCACGGCCAACGTGCTGCGCGTCGCCCTGCCGGGGATCACCCTGCACCACGACCGGATCGCGCTGGACCCCGCGCCCGACTGGGCCACCCATTTCGCCGCGCACGACCTTTGCCACGTCGCGGTGATCGAACGCCACGGACTGCGCGGCGGCGCCGTGGCGCACGGTCTGCTGAAGGACTTCGGATTGACGGACGGCGCCGTCGCCTCGTCCGTCGGGCACGACAGCCACAACGTCATCGTCGCGGGCACGAACGCGGCCGACATGCAGGTCGCGCTCGACGCCATCCAGAAGGAGCAGGGCGGCGTCTGCGTGGTCCGCGACGGGGACGTCCGCGCGATGGTGCCGCTGCCGGTCGCGGGGCTCTTGAGCGACCTGCGCGTGACCGAGGTGGCCGAGCGGATGAAGGCGCTGAAGGTCGAATGGCAGGCGGCGGGCTGCCGCATCGCCTTCATGGGCTTCAACCTCATCCCGCTCTCGGTCATCCCCGAGATCCGCATCACCGATCGCGGCCTCGTCACCGTCCCGCAGATGGAACTGATTCCCCTCTTCGAGGCCGCGTGACGCGGCGCCTGCGCGCATGACCGGCGATGCCCGCACCGGAAGGCTGCGTGCCCTCATGGAGGGGGCGTTGGGCGTGCCGCCCGACGGGTTCACCCACGCCGCCCTGGCGCGGATCGGACCGGACGGGACAGAGGAGGCGTGGTCCTGGGGCGGCGCGCCGGTGGGCGCACGGATGCGCATGGCGTCGATCAGCAAGCTGGCCACCGCGCGGGCGGTCGTTGCCGCCGGGATCGATCCGGCCGCGCCGGTATCGCAATGGCTGAACCATCCCGCCCTGCGCCACGTCAGGGTGGGCGACCTGCTGTCGCATACCTCGGGGCTGACGGATCACGCCGGCTACATCGCCGATCCGCCGGCGTCGCCCCTAGAGTTCCTCGACGCGCCGCTGGCGGTGGCCGGCACGGTGCCCGGCGCCTTCTTCCGCTATGCCAACCTGAACTACATGCTGGCCGGTCTTATCCTGGAGCGGGCGACCGGGCAGCGCTTCGACGCCCTTCTGCGGCGGCTGGTGCTGGATCCGGCCGGCATCGCGGGCGGGTTCAACTGGGTGGGCGCGCCGCGAGATGCGGTGCTGCCGGTGGCGCAGTGGACGGGCGGGGCACTGGTGGTGCAGGCGGACGGACCCGGCACGGACTGGTCGGCCGACCTGATCTGGCGGGACGGGGTGGGCGCGTCGTTGGAAGACTACCGCATCGGGGCGGATACGGCGCTGTTCTCTCCCCATGCCGGACTACGCGTTTCGGTGGCCGAGGCGGCGCGCCTCGTCCGGTTCGCGCTGTCGGGACCGGCGGGCGAGGTGATGCTGCGTCCGCGGTGGCGTCACGACGGCACGAACGGCATGGATTGCGACGGGCTCTTCACCGCCTTCGGTCTGGGGGTGACGCTCTACGACGATCACCCCCGGATTCCGGGGCATCTGGCGGGCCATGCCGGCCATGCTCTGGGCTTCACCGGCGGCGTCTGGCGCGACATGGCGCGCGGCACCTGCTGGGCGTACGCGCTGAACGGATCGCCTGATCTGACCGAGGACAGCGGGGACGAGGCCTTCTATGCCGGCCCCGAGGCGCGGATCATGGAGTCCCTCGCGGTGGAACTTGCCCGGCAGATAGGCAGTTGCCTCACATAGACCTAGGGTTAACATCCTGTTCATATTGCGCGCGGCAACAGGAGACCGTCTGATCGCGCGCAGCGAGTTCACCGAAACCGATAAAGGGAGACGCACATGAAGCGCCGCACCATCCTTTCGCTCACGACCGCCGCCGTCCTTGGCAGTGCCATCGCCGCCCAGGCCGCCGACGTGCCCGAGGGCACGACGCTGGCCGATGACCAGACCTTCAGCTACCGCCTGCTGGACCAGTTTCCGACGCTCGATCCCCAGCTGAACGAGGAGACGGCCGGCAGTCATGTGATCCGGCAGCTCTTCGAGGGTCTGATGACGCAGGATGCGCAGGGCCAGCTGCTGCCCGGCGTCGCGACCGGCTTCGAGGCCAGCGAGGAAAACACCGTCTATACCTTCACCCTGCGCGATGACGCGAGGTGGTCGAACGGCGATCCGGTGACGGCGCAGGACTTCGTCTACGCCTGGCAGCGCGCCGTCGATCCCGCCACCGCGTCGCCCTACCAGTGGTACGTCGAACTAGCCGCCATCCAGAACGCGGCCGAGATCGTCGCCGGCGACATGGAGCCGTCCGAACTGGGCGTCGAGGCGGTGGACGACACCACGCTGAAGGTGACGCTGACCCAGCCCACCCCATACTTCCCCGCGATGACCACCTATGCAACGCTCTTCCCCGCCCATCAGGCGACCATCGAGGAGTTCGGAAGCGACTGGACCTCGCCCGAGAACATGGTGAACAACGGTGCCTACAATCTGGCGGAGCTGTCGCTGAACGAGTTCTTCCGGCTCGAGAAGAACCCCGAGTACTGGGACGCCGACAACGTCGTCATCACCGAGGTTACCGGCTACGTCATCAACGACGCCAACCAGTCGCTGACGCGCTGGGAAGCCGGCGAGTTCGACATGCTGGAGCCGCTGCCGCCCGGAACCTTCCCCGAGCTGAGCGAACAGTATCCCGAAGCCGCCCATTCGGTGCCGCGCCTCTGCTCGTACTACTACGCCATCAACTTCCGCGACGACGCCAACCCGGCGTTGCAGGACCAGAAGGTGCGCGAGGCGCTGGCGCTGGCGATCGACCGCGACGTGATCGTCGACCAGATCCTCAAGGGCGGACAGCTGCCCGCCTACAACTTCGCCCATGCCCAGACGGCCGGGTTCGAGATGCCCGACATCCCCATGGCGTCCATGACGCAGGCCGAGCGCGACGAGATGGCCGCTTCGATGATGGAAGAGGCGGGCGTCGACGATCTGGAGCTCAAGCTGATCTACAACACCGACGAGAGCCACAAGCAGATCGCAACCGTCATCAGCCAGATGTGGAAGCAGAAGCTGGGCGTGGAGACCACGCTCGAGAACATGGAGTGGTCGACCTACATCGACGTGCGCGCGGCCGGCAACTTCGACGTGGCGCGGTCGGCCTGGTGCGGCGACTACAACGAGGCGTCGACGTTCCTCGACCTGCTGACGACGCCCCACGGGGCCAACGACGGCAAGTACACCAATGCCGCCTACGACGACCTGATGACCGCCTCCAAGACCAGCGATACTCCGAACGAGCAGTACACCGAGGCCGAGCAGATCATCGCGGACGAGACCGCGATCATTCCGATCTACCATTACGCCAACACGTTCCTGCTGGAGCCGACGATCAAGGGCTTCCCGATGGAGAACGTCGAGAACAACTGGTACGTCAAGGACTTCTACCGCACCGCCGGGGAGTGATCCCCGGCCCGTGCCGCCGCGCCCCACGTGGTGCGGCGGCTGCCGTCTGACCCGTGCGGAGGCGATGCAGTGCTGACATTCATCCTCAAGCGCCTCGCCGTCGCGGTGCCGACGATCCTGCTGCTGATCGTGTTCTCTTTCCTGTTGATGGAGATGGCGCCGGGCAGCCCCTTCGCCACCGAACGCGGCGTCACGCCCGAGGTGCTTGCCAACCTCGAAGCGAAGTACGGTCTGGACAAGCCGCTGATCCAGCGCATGGGCATCTATATCTGGGATGTCCTTCACTTCGACTTCGGCCCCTCGTTCAAGTTCAAGGACCGTACGGTCAACGACCTGATCGCGCAGGGTTTTCCGGTGACGTTGACCTACGGGTTCTGGTCCTTCGTCGTCGCCGTAGCCGTCGGGTGCACGCTGGGCATCGTCGCGGCCATCCGGCACAACTCGGCCTGGGACTATGCCGCTGTGGGGTTCTCCATCGGGGCGCAGGTGCTCCCCAACTTCGTGATGGCGCCGATCCTTGTGCTGGTCTTCACGCTGTGGCTGGGCTGGCTGCCAGGCGGCGGCTGGCAGGGTGGGCAGTGGCAGTACCTGATCATGCCGGTGATCGCGCTCTCGACTTCCTACATGGCGTCCATCGCGCGGATTACCCGTTCCTCGATGCTGGAGGTCCTGAACGCCGGCTTCATCCGCACGGCCCGCGCCAAGGGCCTGCCGATGCGCCGCGTCATCTGGCGCCATGCGCTCAAGCCCGCGATGCTGCCGGTCATCAGCTACCTCGGCCCCGCCTTCGTCGGCATGATCACCGGATCGGTGCTGATCGACGTCTTCTTCTCGACAGGCGGGATCGGCCAGTTCTTCGTCAACTCCGCTCTGGCGCGCGACTATTCGGTCATCATGGGCATCACCATCCTGATCGGCACGCTCACCGTCCTCTTCAACCTCCTGGTCGACGTCCTCTACGCGTGGATCGACCCCAAGATCAGGTACTAGGCCGATGTATCCCCAGCGCGCGACGGTCGAGGCCCTGGAACAAGCCGGCACGATGGAGGCGGTCCGCGGCCGGTCGCTCTGGCAGGACGCGGCCACCCGGTTCTTCGCCAACAAGGCGGCGGTCGTCAGCCTCTTCATCCTCGGCGCGATCGTCCTTTTCGCCTGCTTCGGGCAGTTCCTGGCCCGCTGGTCGAACGAGGAGATCGACTGGGGCATGCTGGGCAACGTGAGCGAACTGGGCGGCCCCAGCCTGGCGAATGGCCACTGGTTCGGCGTGGACGAGACGGGGCGCGACCTTTACGCGCGCATCGTGCAGGGGACGCGCATCAGCCTGATGGTGGGGATCGTCGGTGCCCTCATCTCGGTCGTCGTGGGTACGGCCTGGGGGGCGACGGCGGGCTATGTCGGCGGCAAGACGGACCAGGTGATGATGCGCATCGTCGACCTGATGATGTCGATCCCCTACATGTTCGTCCTGATCCTGCTGCTGGTCGTGTTCGACCGGTCGCTCATCATGCTCTTCGTCGGGATCGGCCTCGATCTCGTGGCTGGACATGGCGCGGATCGCGCGGGGCCAGACGCTGAGCCTGAAGAACAAGGAGTTCGTGGAGGCCGCGGTCGCCACCGGCGTCTCGACCCCCACGATCATCCGGCGCCACATCATTCCGAACCTGCTGGGCGTGGTCATCGTCTATGCGACGCTGCTGGTGCCCAGCATGATCATCTTCGAGAGCTTCATCAGCTTCCTCGGCCTCGGCGTGCAGGAGCCGAGCACGTCCTGGGGCGCGCTCATCAATGCGGGCGCCGACAACCTGCGCAACGACACGCCCTGGATGCTGGGATTCCCGTTGGCGTTCTTCGTGGTGTCGCTCTTCGCGTTCTTCTTCCTGGGCGACGGCCTGCGCGACGCCCTCGATCCGAAGGATCGGTGATGATCAAGCTTCCGAAGGATCGGTGATGATCAAGCTCCCGAAGGACCGCTGATGGCGCTGCTGGAGATCGAGGACCTCGCCGTCGCCTTCCGCACTGCGGACGGGACGGTGAACGCGGTCAACGGGCTCAGCATCGACGTGGATGCCGGGCAGACGCTGGCCATCGTCGGCGAATCCGGTTCGGGCAAGTCGCAGACCGCTTTCGCCGTGATGGGATTGCTGGCGCAGAACGGCAGCGCCACGGGATCGGTGCGGCTGGAGGGGACCGAGCTGCTGGGCCTCGCCCCCGCCGCGCTGAATCGGATGCGGGCCGAGAAGGTCGCGATGATCTTCCAGGATCCGATGACGTCGCTTAATCCTTACCTGAGGGTCGGCAGCCAGATGTCCGAGGTCCTGACGCTGCACAAGGGCATGTCGCGCCGCGCGGCCGAAGCGGAGTGCGTGGCGATGCTGGACGCCGTCCGCATCCCCGATGCGGCGGGACGCATGCGGATGTACCCGCACGAGTTCTCGGGCGGGATGCGGCAGCGCATCATGATCGCGATGGCGCTTCTCTGCCGCCCGCGCCTCCTGATCGCGGACGAGCCGACAACGGCGCTGGACGTCACGGTGCAGGCGCAGATCATGCAGCTTCTGGCCGAGATCCGCGAAGAGTTCGGGACCGCGATGATCCTGATCACCCACGACCTCGGGATCGTCGCGGACAGCTGCGACCGGACGGTGGTGATGTATGGCGGCCGCGTGATGGAGCAGGGGGCGACCGACGCCGTCTTCGCCGCGCCCACCCATCCCTACACTCTGGGACTGCTGCGGGCGGTGCCGCGCCTCGACGTCGACCAGGAGGTGCTGGAGACGATTCCGGGCGAGCCGCCGGACATGTCGCGCCTCCCCAAGGGCTGCCCCTTCACCCCGCGCTGCGGCTTCGCCATGCCGATGTGCGGCGACGTGCAGCCGGCGCTGGAGGACGCGGGCCCCGTCCGCCGTGCCTGCCACGCGCCCGTGACCGAAGTGGCCGCGGCGTGACCCTCCTTTCCGTCCGCGACCTGTCCGTCACCTTCGACGTCATGCCCCGCGGCGCCTGGCCGTGGACCCCGGCGCTCAAGCTGCATGCGGTCGGTGGCATCTCCTTCGACCTGGAGCGTGGCCAGACGATGGGCGTCGTCGGCGAATCCGGTTCGGGAAAGTCCACGCTGGCGCGCGCCATCGTCGGGACGGTGCCCGTTTCGGGCGGGGCGGTGGTGTTCGAGGGGCAGGACCTCGCCGCGATGGCCCCGCGCGAGCGGCGGCGGCACCGGCGCGACGTGCAGATGATCTTCCAGGATCCGCTGGCCGCGCTCAATCCGCGCATGACCGTGGGCGAGATCATCGCCGAGCCGCTGCGCACCCACGATCCGGACATCTTGCGCCGCGACGCCCGCAACCGCGCCTCTGCGATGATGGAGCGGGTGGGCCTGCTGCCTAACCTCGTGAACCGCTATCCGCACGAGTTCTCGGGCGGGCAGTGCCAGCGCATCGGCATTGCCCGCGCCCTCATCGGAGAGCCGCAACTGGTGATCTGCGACGAACCGGTGTCGGCGCTCGACGTCAGCGTGCAGGCGCAGGTGGTGAACCTGCTTGCGCGACCTCCAGCGCGACATGGGGCTGAGCATGATCTTCATCGCGCACGACCTGAGCGTGGTGAAGCATGTCAGCGACCGGACGCTGGTCATGTACCTCGGCCAGCAGATGGAGCAGGCGCCGTCGCGCCCGCTGGTGCGCGATCCGCGCCACCCCTACACGCGGGCGCTGATCGCATCGGTGCCGATCCCGGACCCGGTACGCGAGCGCGAGCGCCAGCGTCCAGTGCTGCAGGGAGAGCTGCCGTCGCCGCTGGACCCGCCGTCGGGCTGCGTCTTCCGCACCCGCTGCCCCATCGCCCGACCCGACTGCGCCGCCGCCCGCCCGCCCCTCATCGAGGCCGAGCCGGGCCATCTCGTCGCCTGCCCCTATCACGACGAGGCGGACGTCGCGGCCGCGTGATTCGGCGAGCAGAAGCAGTGCCGACGCATGTTGCATGCCGAATCCGAAAGCGCGTCGAACGCCATAAACGTTCATCAGCGCATTCAACCGAAAGCGTCTTTCCTGCCCGTTGGTAGGTCCGACCGAGGTTCGGCTCCAGTATACTTGGCAAAAAGTTGACCTCATGGCAGCGTTCACGAACGATTTACTACGACGATGAGACGCAAGTCGCCCCATTCGACGGTCGGTCCGGTGGCGTCTGCATCCATGCACCTTGATTCAGAGATGGAGCGTCAGAATTGTGGATTTTATTGGAACGGCGGCCAATGACATACTGACAGGCACCGCGGACGAAGACCGGCTGTTCGGCGAAGCGGGAGACGACAGGCTTGTCGGCCTCGGCAGCCGCGACGAACTCCGCGGGGGGCCGGGCAATGACACGCTGATCGGCGGTCCGGGGAACGATGTTGTCGTTGCCGGGGACGGCGACGACCTCATCGACGCCCAGACCGGCGCAACCCTCGCCGACGATTTCTTCGGCGATTTCATCCGCCCCTGACGCGGCAACGATACCATCGACGGCTTTCAGGCGCTCTACGAGGACGGCGACGGGATCGACATCTCGTACGAGGACCTTTCGGAAGTTGGCGGCATCGTCCTGGCGGTCGGGCCAAACGGCGCCGGCACCGCAATCAGCGGCGACGGACGGGTGAACGATACCTTCACCTATGCCGACTATTTCCTCGGGTCGGGAGATGACGATCTTCTCCGCGGATCGGTCGACGCCGGTAGCGAGACATTTAACGGATCCCGCGGGAACGATACGATCGACGGCGCCGGAAACCCCGGAAACCGTGCGGATTACCGGAACTTCGGTGCGCCGGCGGGGGCCGGGGCGTCGGTCGACCTTGCGACGGGAACCGCCACCGACAGCTATGGCGACACCGACACGCTGATCGCGATAGATCAGGTCCACGGATCGGAATACGGCGATCTCCTCCTGGGCGACGGCGACGAGAACCGGTTCTGGGGCCGGGACGGCGACGACACGCTGGAGGGGCGGGGCGGGGACGACCGGCTTGAGGGCGAGGAGGGGAACGACAGGCTGGACGGCGGCGCCGGGGATGACCGGATCGAGGGGGGCGACGGCGACGACGCGATCCTAGGGCGTGGTGGGAACGACGACCTCAGCGGCGGCGACGGCGACGACAACATCGCGGCGTCCGACGGCGACGACGACGTCAGGGGCGACGGCGGCAACGACCGAATGGGCGGCGGGCGCGGCCGCGACACGATGGACGGCGGCGACGGCAACGACTTCATGGGCGGCGGAGACGGCGAAGACCTGGAATTCGGAGGCGGCGGCCGCGACGTCGTGAACGGCGGCCGCGGCGACGACACCCTGGTCGGAGGCGACGGCCAGGACACGATGGGCGGCAGCTTTGACGACGACATCGTGCGCGGCGGGGCGGGCGACGACGATCTGGGCGGCGGCGCCGGATCGGACACTATCGAGGCGGGCTTCGGCAACGACAGCGTCGGCGGCGGTTTCGCGGCCGACGTGATCGACGGCGGCGCAGGCGACGATTTTCTGGCCGGCGGCGGTGGCGACGATCTCATGGTCGGCGGCTTCGGATCCGACACGCTGAACGTTGGCACCGGCAACGACACGATGACCGGCGGCGGCGCCGCGGACCGGTTCGTCTTCAACGACCTGCGCGCGGGCGAGGTGGACGAGATCCGGGGGTTCGAGAACGGACTGGACAAGATCCGCCTCGACGCGTCGGACCTGGCGTCTTCGGGCGGGGCGCGGGGCGCCTTCGACGCGCTGACCATCGCCGACGGTTCCGATGCCCTGGGGGCGCTGGTGCGGATCGACGCCGCCGGCCACGTCGTCGTCCTGCGCGGCATCGACGCCGCCGGGCTGGGCTTCGAGGATTTCGTCTTCGCCTGACGCAGCGGCACGCGGTGGCCGGTTGACGCCGCCGCCGCCGCGGGTCTAGCGTAACTGGTATTGCGGACGGACCAGTGCCCCGTGGGTACGGAGAAGGCCCGCCGCGACACCCGGAAAGGGAGGAGACGGACATGACGAGACCGGCAATGGCGCTGGCCGCGGGGCTGGCATTCGCGGCGACGGCGGGGATCGCGCAGGACTACCCCGAGCCGGTGCCCGGCACCTACGTGATCGAGGATTTCACGTTCGAGAGCGGCGAGACCATCCCCGAGATGGTCGTCGCCTACCAGACCATCGGCGACCCCTCGGGCGCGCCCGTCCTGATCACCCACGGCACCACCAGCTCCGGCAGCTCCATGCTGGGCGAGGCGTTCGCGGGCAACCTCTACGGCCCCGGCCAGCCGCTGGATGCGACGAAGTACTTCCTCATCCTCGTGGATGCCATCGGCTCGGGCGGCTCGTCCAAGCCCTCGGACGGGATGCGCGCCGAGTTCCCCGAGCAGACGCTGATCGACATGGTGAACGCGCAGAAGGCGATGCTGGAGGACGGGCTGGGCATCGACCACCTGCACGTCAAGATCGGGTTCTCCATGGGCGGCATGCTGTCGTGGACCTGGGCCACCGAGCACCCCGACTTCGTGGACGGCGTGGTGCCCATCGCTTCGCTGCCGGGGCCGATGTCGGGACGCAACTGGATGATGCGGCGCATGGTCATCGACGCGGTGCGCGACGATCCCGCCTGGAACGGCGGCAATTACGAGGAACAGCCGCCGATGCTGCAGCAGGCCAGCGCCTGGTTCGGTCTGGCGACGTCGGGCGGCAATCTCAAGCTGCAGAAGGACGGCGCCACGCGCGAGATGGCCGATGCCGTCGTGGACGACAAGAAGGCCAACCAGAAGGTCGGCGACGCCAACGACACGATGTACATGTGGAACGCTTCGCGCAACTTCGACCCCACGCCGAAACTGGGCGACATCACCGCCAAGGTGCTGCTGATCCTCAGCCAGGACGACGAACGCAACCCGGTCGAGCTGCCGATGCTGGAAGAGGGCATGGCCGAGGTGCCGGACGGGTCCGTCTACATCGTACCCGAATCCGACGAGACCACGGGCCACGGCACGACGTTCAACGCGTCCTACTACGCCGAGCCGCTGGCCGAATTCCTCGCCAGTCTGCCGGGCGCGCCGGAGTGACCCAGCCTTACGCCTGAAACGACCCCGGCCCGCCGTTGGCGGGCCGGAACCCTTTACGTCGAACCTCCGCGGCTACCAGACGATGCGAGCGACGGCGTAGGACGCAAGTGAGATGTCTCCCTCGCCCAGCGGGGCGACCGCGTCCATCCACGCGGGATCGCCTGCCGCTTCGACGAATGAGTCCGCGTCCAGCGTCGCGATCCGGGCCGAGGGCGGCACGTCACCCCGCGCCACCGTGACGGTATCGCAGCCCGGATTGGCCAGCCACAGCTCGGTCCGCCCGTCCCGCCGCGCAGCCAGTCCGCGGACAGGACCGGCCTCCACGGGATGCAGGGCGCCGCCCCTCAGGCACGCCAGCCCCCGCAGGACGTGGTAGACCGGATAGAGGTCGCGTCCGTCCCCGTCATCGAACCATGGACGCGATCCGCCTCCCGGCACATGCACCGCCCCCGCGGCGCCGACGGGCGCCCCCAGCGCAATGGCCGTCGCACCGCCCAGCGCGAAGTCGGCGAAGTAGCCCAGCGCCCAGGCCGCGCCTATCAGACCCCGCTGCCGGGGATCCTCGCGGTTCATCGCCTGGCGGACGTTGTCGGGGTTCTCCTTCGGAGCGGAGCCATAGGGATTCATCCGCATCCCGATGGCCGACGGCCCCACGGCCCAGGGAGCACCGCCGGCGATTCCCGTCACGCTGCGGGCGATGGCGGGATAGGACTCGGCGCTTTCCATGGCCGACCGGTCGTCGCCGGCATGGACGAGGGGCGACGTGGTGAAACCTACGAGGTCCAGCGCGTCCGTCGGCGGGCGCTTGCGGTTCAGCTCGGTGAAGTAGCTGAACATTCCGCCGCCGATCCGTGCCTCCGGAAACGCGGCGCGCGCGGCGTCATAGAGCGCGCGGGCGTCGGGTGCCGGCGGGAAGGGCGTGCCCGGCAACGTGCATTTCAGGTCCGACGCCGGTGAGACCGACACGACGTGGAACCCCATGCCGGCAGCCATGCGCCCCAGCGCCGCGATCTCCTCCACCGCTGCGTCGGTGTCTTCGGCGATCACGACGGCCTCCAGCCACGGCGCGGCGCCCATGGCGCTGGCAACCTCGACCCCCGCCGTCAGCGTCGCGGCGTCGTGATTCGCGCGCGGATCGTGATGGAGGATCAGATGGGCGATGCCGATCCGCGACAGGAGGGGCAGCCGCTGCGCCGCATCCGACGTATCGGCCGGGTCCAGCCCCATCCCGAGGGGCGGCACAGTTCCCGCGGCGTCACCGAGGCGCAGCGTCGCCGCACCGTCCGCACCGGCGGCGTCCGCCGTGCCGGTGACGGTCACGGTGACCGATTGCGCCACTACCTCGCCGGGAGCAAGATCGTAGGGCCAGGGCCGCGCCAGGGGGCGAACGTAGGTCTTGTAGGAGGCGTCGGTCCAGTTGCGCTGGTCCTCCATCTCGTAGGTGTCGCCCTCCATGCGGCAGTCCACGGTCAGGCCCCCGGCCGCGTGGGTCAGCGCGCGCAGGTCCATCATCGGCTGCTTGGGGTCGATGACGTCGGGAAAGGCGGTATCTATGGCACGGCCGTCCACATGCTCCACTCGCGCGGGCGACCCGGCGAGGCCCGCTTCGTGCAGGACCACGAAGCCGGTGCGGTTGGTGCGGAATCCGCTTTCCGATGCGCCGCTGGCAGAGAAGGTCAGCGTTCCGCCGGCGGTCCCCTCGATGCGCGCGGTCCAGCCGAACGACTGGTCCGGATCGCGCGCCGTCGCCTCGTAGGAAACGGCGAAACCTTCGCGGTCCCCCTCGATCAGCAGGTTGCGGATATCGGGTGTGTAGGTGCCCCAGTCGGGGTCGCGCACGATGAACGATACCGCGCGCAGGACCTCCACCCCGTGGAACCGGATGTAGCGCAGGTTGCCCGCCTCGAACTCGGCCGTCAGCGGGCCGGCGGTCAGGATGCGGGGCGGCGCCGCCGGCTCATCGGTGCCGTAGAGGCGGATCGATAGCGATGGGTCTGTCATGTCGTCCTCGTCAGCCACGGTTCGAGCGCCAGTTGATCGCCCGCTCGGCCAGCAGGGCGATGATGATGATGCTGCCGATGGCGCTGCCCTGCCAGAACGGCGACACGCCCATCAGGTTCAGCCCGTTGCGGATCATCACCATGATCAGGACCCCCATCAGCGTGCCGAAGATCGTGCCGCGCCCGCCATAGAGGCTGGCCCCGCCGATGACGACGGCGGCGATGGCGTCGAGCTCCCATTGATTGCCCGCCAGAGGGTCGGCCGACATGATCTGCGCGATGGAGAAGGTGATGGCCACCGCCGACAACGCGCCCGAGACGACGTAGGGCAGCACCGAATAGAAGAGAACGTTCAGCCCGGCGGCCCGTGCCGCCTCGACGTTCGAGCCGATGGCGTAGATCGTGCGACCGCCCTTGGTCCGGGTGAGGTAGGCCCAGGCGGCGATGTAGAGCAGCACCAGGAAGATGACGTTGGCGGGGATCCCGAGCACGGTGGTGTAGACGATGTTGCCCAGTTCGGGCGGCATTCCCGACAGCGAGCGTTGCCCCGAGAAGATGTAGGCGAGGCTGCGCGCGATGGCCATGACGCCCAGCGTCACCACGAAGGGGGCGAGGCCGAAGACCGCGATCAGAAGGCCGGAGAAAAGGCCGATGGCCCCGCCCGCGGCGACAGCGAGCGGAATGGCCAGCGGGATCGGCAGGTCGCGCAGGAGCAGCGCCAGAACGATGCCCGACAGGCCCGCGACGGCCCCGACGCTGAGGTCGATGCCGCCCGACAGGATCACGAACGTCATGCCAATCGCGACGATGCCGATGACGACGGACTGGTCGAGGATGTTGAAGACGTTCCGTTCGGTCAGGAAGTAGGGCGACAGGAACGACAGGATCACCGCCAGCACGACGGCGAGGCCCAGCATCCGCACCTCCAGGCTGCGCGCGACGGCGCCCAGCGGGTTGGCGGCGGGTGCGGCGCTGTCTGACATGGCGGTCGGTCCTTTCGTCGGGTCGGTGTGGCTGGGCCGGGCGGCGTCAGCCGGAGGGTGCGCTCCTGTCCGGAATGCGATCCGGTCTACCGGCGGCATTGCGGAGCGGAGCGGCGGCGTCGGTCAGCCGGTCGGCGGTGTCGGCATTGCTGTCGGTCCTCCCGGGGCGCTGTCAAGCATGGCGGTCGGTCCTCTCGATGGTGTCCCGGGGCAGGGCTGGCATTAGTCTGCGCTCGTCAGGGTGCCGACCTGCGCGGCGATATCGGCGGGTTTGGGGCGCGGGGCCGAGAGGTCGAGCGTCAGTCCGATCCATCCCAGGTCGTGCCCCCGGCTGTCGGTCAGGGGCGTCAGCAACGTCGCCCGGCCCGCATCCTCGACGAAGCCGTCCGCGCGGGCGGCCAGAGCCTTGGGGATCGACGTGGCCGGGCCCGCGGTGGCCTGCCCCGGCGACAGCCCGGTGGCGGGCGCCTGCGGATGGGCGGCCGCGGCCAGGCAGATCAGCTCGTCCCCGTCGCGCAGGGTCCAGAAGGCGGCGGCGCTGTGGTCGGCGGCCAGACGCTCCAGCAGCGCCGCATTGCGTGCGGTGGACGTGCGGGGCGCGGCCAGCAGCGTCAGCTTCTCTTCGGTCAGCAGCGACGTGGGCAGGTCGGCGATGGTCAGCCCGTCGCTGACGACGACGATGCGCTCGGTCAGGCCCAGCAGCTCCTCGAAGTCGGACGAGATGACGACGACGGCGACGCCGTCGTCCGCGACGGCCTGGAGCATGCGGTAGATCGCGGTGCGGGTGCCGATGTCGACGCCCTTGGTCGGCTCGTCCAGGATCAGGATGCGGGGCTTCGTCAGCAGCCAACGGGCGATGACGATCTTCTGCTGCATTCCGCCCGAGAAGTTCAGCAGGCTGGTGTCCAGCCGATCGGCGGGCAGGCCGAGATCCGCGATCAGCCGGTCCATGTCGGCCCGCGCGGCGCCGAACCCGCGGCCGAACCCCCGGTGGCGCCCCATGTGGGCCAGCAGCAGGTTCTCGCGCACGGTGAGGTCCGGCACGATGCTCTGCGCGCGGCGGTCCTCGGCCACCATGCCGATGCCGGCGGCGATGGCGTCGGCCGGGCGGCGCGGCGCGACCTCGCGGCCCTCCACGCGGATGGTGCCGGCGTCGCGTCGGCGCAGGCCGAAGATCGCCTCGGCCGCCTCGGACCGCCCCGCGCCCACCAGGCCGCCCAGGCCCAGGATCTCGCCCCGCCGGACCGAGAAGGACACGTCGCGCACATGGGGCAGGGCGCGCAGGCCCGCGACTTCGAACATGGTCTCGCCGGGTTCGCGTCCCTCCGCCCGGGCGGCGAAGACGGTGCCGATGTCGCGCCCGACCATGTGGCGGATGATGTCGTTCTGCGTGAGGTCCGACGTCGCGACGTCCTCGGCCACGGACCGGCCCTCGCGCAGGATCGTCACCCGGTCGGTGATCGCGAACACCTCCTCCAGCCGGTGCGACACGAAGGCCAGCGCGCGTCCGTCGTCCCTGAGGCGGGCCATGATGTCGTAGAGCCGGTCCACCTCTGTCGGGCTGAGCGACGCGGTGGGTTCGTCGAAGATCAGCAGGCTCGCGTCCAGCGCCAGCGCCTTGGCGATCTCGACCAGCTGGCGCTGCGCCGAGGACAGGCGCCGGACCTCGGCCGTCAGTGGCAGTGCGTGCTCTCTGCCCAGACGGCCCAGGATCCCGGCGGCGCGGTCGCGCATGCCGCGCCACGACAGCCGCCCGGGCATCCCCAGCTCGGGCAGGAAGATGTTTTCCAGCACGGTCATGTCGGGGGCGAGGCTGGTCTCCTGCGCGACAAGGACGATGCCGGCGCGCAGGGCATCGCGTGTTGACTGCACCGCGAAGGGCGCGCCGCGATAGGTCATGTCGCCGGACGTGGGCGCGATATGTCCCGACACGATGCGCGACAGGGTGGACTTGCCCGCGCCGTTGGCGCCCAGCAGGCCGTGCACTTCGCCCGGCCGCAGGGTCAGCGACGCATCGACCAGCGCGCGGGTGCTGCCGAAGGACTTCGACACGCCGCGCGCGGTCAGCATCGGGTCGTGGCGGTCGTCCGTGGCCGGAGGTACGGGCCGTGCGGCGGATGGTCCGCCGCCCGGGTGCGTGCCGTCGAAGGCGTCCGTCTCCCCTGCCACGGGATCGGCAGGGGCGGGGGGCACGCGGCCCTCTGCCCCGTCCGTCATGGTACCCGCCTCGGTCACTCGATCTCGTTGGCGAAGACCGATTCCCTGATTGTCGGCAGCATGTCGTCGATGTTGTCTTTCGTGACGATGACGATGGGCACGAGGATCTCTTTCTCCGGCGTCTCGCCGTTCAGGTGCGCGATCAGGGCGCGGCCCGATTCCTCGCCCATCAGATAGGGCTGCTGCATGCCCGACACCACGATCTCGCCCGACTGGAGCAGCGGCACGAACTCGGGGATGCCGTCGAAGGCGCCGATCAGGATATCGCCCTCCATCCGCGCGGCCTTGATCGCCTGGAGCGCGCCCAGCGTCGGCTGGTCGGTCTGGATGAACATGCCGGCCATCCCGGGGTTCGCCGTCAGCATGTCCTGGGTGAAGCGGAAGGTCTCGTCCGAGGTGTAGGTCTGCATCTGCTGCATCCCCGCCTCGGCGGTCACGCCGCCCTCGGCCATGGCGTCCTTGAACCCCTTGGTGCGGGCCTGGCCGTTCAGCCGCGCCTGGCTGATGGCGACGATGCCGACGCTGCCGTCGCCCTTGTCCTCGGCCTTCATCGCGGCCGACAGCGCCTCGCCCACGCCGGCCGCGCCCTCGTAGTTGTCCGAGATGATGAAGGACACGTAGTCGCCGCCGTCGGTGCCGATGTCGGCGATGACGACCGGAATCCCGGCCTCCCCTGCCATTTCGAGGATCGCGGGCGCGGTGGAGCTGTCGGTCGGCGACAGGACGATCCCGGCCACGCCGCGCGCGATGCTGTCCTGCGCGTTCTGCAGCTGCTTTTGCGGGTCGTTGGAGCTGTCGAGCGCGGCAAAGCCGTAGCCGGCCTCGGTCGCGACGTTCTCCACGCCCTTGGAGAGGTAGCGCCAGAACGGCAGGTTGAGGCCCGGCGTCATGTAGACGATCTCGCCCTCCTGCGCCGCGGCGGGCGCGGAAAGGCCCATGGCGGCGGCCGTGGTGGCTGCGGCGAGCGTCAGGAACGTGCGTCGTTGGGTCATGTCAGTCCTCCCTTGGGTGGGCGGGTTGGGTCCGCCCGGTTTGCTGGTTCGTCGTGTCGTCAGGCGCGCCGTCCTGCGCGAGGAGGCGCCGCGTGGTGTCGTAGATCCGTGTCTCGTGCACCGCGAAGGCGGCCGCGCAGGCGTCCGCATCATGGGCGGCCAGCGCGCCCGCGATGGCGCGGTGGTCCGCGATGCTGGTGGCGATGGCGCCGGGGCGGGCGACGGCGCGGCGGCGATGCTCCAGCAAGTAGGCGTAGAGTTCGGTCGCCATGTCGGCCAGCAGCCGGTTGCCGCAGGCGCGGTAGACCGTGACGTGGAACTCCCGGTCGCAGATGAGGAACCGGACGGGGTCGTCCGCGCAGTCGCGCTGCGCCGCGATGGACCGCTCGAGCGTCGCCAGTGTCTCGGCATCGATGGCCGGTGCGGCCAGCGCGGCGACCTGCGCCTCGATCAGCAGTCGGGCGGCGTGGACCTCATCGAGAGCGTAATCGGCGACGGCGCGGCGGGCAGGCATCTGCGCCCCGCCCGCCATGGCGCCGACGTCCGCGGTCGCGACGCTCGTGCGGGTGCCCTGTGCCACGGCCACAATGCCGCGTTCGGCGAGGATGGCGATGGCGCCGCGCACCGTCTCGCGGCTGACCGACAGGGCGGCGGCCAGGTCGCGCTCGCCGGGCAGGGCGTCGCCGACCGACAGCACGCCCGAGCCGATGAGGACGGCGATCTTCTGCGCGATGAGCATGCGCATCGTCTGGCGCGACAGGTCGCGCCGCTGCCCGACCTCGCGCGCGAGAAGGGTGGTGCTGGCCGCTCTGGTGCTCACGTGTTCCCCGACTGGTCCCGTTGCCGGACCAGTATCGGCGCGTGCGAAGCGATTGCAAGGCGGATCGCGGGTCGGTGCCGCTACCCGGCGCGGAAGCGGGGCATCAGGCGCAGCAGCTCGGCTGTATAATCGTGCCGCGGGTCCTCGAACAGTTGCTCGGTAGGCGCCACCTCGACCAGCTTGCCGCGGCGCAGGACGCCGACGCGGTCGCACATCTGGCGCACGACGGGCAGGTCGTGGCTGATGAACAGCATCGTCAGGTTCAGCTGCGATTGCAGGTCCTTGAGGATGTTGAGGATCTGCGCCTGCACGCTGACGTCCAGCGCCGAGGTCGGTTCGTCGCAGATCAGGAACCGCGGCCGGGTCGCCAGCGCCCGCGCGATCGAGATACGCTGCCGCTGCCCGCCGCTGAACGAATGGGGATGACGCCGTCCGGCCGCGGCGCCCAGGCCCACACCCTCCAGCAGCGCCGTGACCCGCTCGTTTATCTGCGCCGTCGTGAGGTCGGTCAGGTGATGCAGCGGCTCGGCCACGATGGCGTCGACGCGCATCCGGGGGTTCAGGCTGCTGAACGGATCCTGGAAGATCATCTGGATCTGGCGGCGGTAGGCATTCAGCGTGGCGGCATCGGCACCCCGGTGCACCGGCTGCCCGTCGAACAGGACCGTTCCGCCGTCCAGCGGATGCAGCGCCGCGATCATCCGCGCGATGGTCGACTTGCCTGAGCCGGATTCGCCCACCAGGCCGAAGACCTCTCCGGCGCGGATGTCGAAGCTCACGTCGTCCACGGCAGTGAAGTGCCGCCGGCGCGACGGGATCAGACTGGCATGTTCGAGGAACCGCTTGGTGATGCCCTGCACCTGCACCAGCGGCCCGTCGCCCGCGGGCGCCGTCCAGCCGCCCGACAGCTCGCGCACGTCGACCGTGGGCAGCGGGGTGCCGTAGGCGATGAGGGGAAACCGCTCCATCCGCAGGTCGGGGCGGGGGACGGCGGCGATCAGCGCCTTCGTGTAGGGGTGGTCCGGCGCGCCCAGCACCTTTTCCGTCGGCCCCGTCTCGACCACGGCGCCGCGGTACATCACCGTCACCACGTCCGTCACCTCGGCGATGACGCCCATGTCATGCGTGATGAGGATGACGCCCACCTGCCGTTCGCGTGCGAGTTCCCGGATGAGGTCCAGAATTTGTGCCTGTATGGACACGTCGAGTGCGGTCGTCGGCTCGTCCGCTATGATGACCTGCGGATCGCTGCAAAGCGCCAGCGCGATGACCACGCGCTGCCGCATCCCGCCCGAGAACTGGTGCGGATACTGGTCGATCCGGGTGCCGGCGTCGGCGATGCCCACCCGGTCCAGCAACGCCTCGGCCCGCCGCCGCGCCTCGGCCTCGTCGATGCCCAGATGGTGGCGCATCGTCTCGGCGATCTGCTGGCCGACGGTCAGCAGCGGATTGAGGGCGGTCAGCGGATCCTGGAAGATCATGCTGATCTCGGACCCGCGCAGGGACCGCATGGCGGCGCGGTCCAGACCGCCGATGGCCCGGTCGCGCAGCATGATCCGTCCGCCCGTGATGCCGCCCGGCGGGTCGATCAGCCCCATCACGGCCGCGCCTACGGTGGACTTGCCGGCGCCCGATTCGCCAACCAGACCGTGGATCTGCCCCGGCTCCACCACCAGATGCGCGCCCTCCACGGCCTGCACGGTCCCCCGCCGGGTGGGATAGGCGACGCCGAGATCGGTTATGGACAGCAGGGTCATTGTTTCTTCATCTTGGCGGACATATTGTCCGGGGCAAACGAGGAGAGCGTCATGACATTCGGACCACCCATCATCATCGTATGACACCTTTCGATCGAAGCGATTTTCGGATCGCTTCGATCCTGTCGCCGATGACAGGGTCCGGTTCCAGAAGCGGATTGAGCGCATCGTATGCCGTGAGACCGGCGATCAGCGCCTGCGTACCGATATTGACGAAGGTCGTCACCGTGTCCTTGCGGCGGTCTTTGGACAGTTTCTCGAACTTGGCCTCGGTGAAGGCGATGAGGATCTCCGCGACGTATCGGTCGAACTTGTAGTATCTGATCGTGGGTCCGATGACCGATGGCGGCAGTTCCGCGATCTCGGACGCCATGTTGTCATATATATCGTTCCCGCGCTTGACTACGGCCGCCGGCATCGAATGCTCGGCCGGAGCGGCCGTGTCTATGTTGGCCAGTATCTTCGCCTTGAGCGCATCGACGGTGCCCGGTCCGAACTGATCGAACTGACCCTGGATGCATTCCGCCAATTCGGCGCGGAGCGCGACCAGCAGGGTCCGTCGCCGTTCCTCCTTGCGGTGGAACTCGAGTTCGCGTTCGGCGCGGTCCTGCTGCCGCCACAGAAGGTAACCGCCCAGGATGGTCCCGCCGGTACCCAGAACCGAGATGAGCGCGCTGTAGATGATCTCGGGACGGGAAATCTCGGCTTCGATGTCCGTAAGTACGATCAGGACGGCCAAAACGGCGAGAAAGCCGACGATGACGAGGAACAGATGCCTGTTCGACACCGCGATCACCGCAGCCGGGGGTTCAGCGCGTCGCGCAGCCAGTCGCCCAGCAGGTTCACCGCCAGCGCCAGCGCCAGCAGGGTGAGGGCCGGGAAGAAGAGGATCCACCACTCGCCCGAGAACAGGAACCCCTGCCCGATGCGGATCAGCGTGCCAAGCGACGGCTGGGTGGGTGGCGCGCCGACGCCGAGGAACGACAGCGTCGCCTCGGCGATGATGGCCAGCGCCAGCGATATCGTGGCGATCACCAGCACCGGCGACAGCACGTTGGGCAGGATGTGGCGCAGCATGATCGCGGGGCCGGACCGCCCGATCAGCTGCGCCGCCTGCACGTATTCGCGCCCCGCCTCGACCATGGTGGCCGACCGCACGACGCGCGCGAACTGGACCCAGTCGCTCAGCCCGATGGCAAGGATCAGTACCCAGATCGCCATCTGGTCGCGGTACTCCACCGGCGTGATCCCCTTGGCCAGGCCGAAGATCAGCATCGCCACCAGGATCGCCGGAAATGTCAGCTGCACGTCCGCGATCCGCATGATGACCGCGTCGACGATGCCGCCCGAGTAGCCCGCGATCAGGCCCAGCGTGATGCCGATCAGCATCGCCAGCGCCACCGCCGCGGCGCCCACGAAGAGCGAGATGCGCAGCCCGAAGAGGATGGTCGAGAACACGTCGCGGCCTTGGTCGTCGGTCCCGATGACGAAGCTCTCGCCGGTGAAGGCGTTGGGCGTCATCGGCGCGGTGAAGCCGTTCATCAGGTTCAGCGACGATGGGTTGAACGGATCGTGCGGCGTGATCCACGGCGCCAGCAGCGCGCCCATCACCAGCAGAACCACCACCGCCGCCGAGACGATGGCGACCGGCGAATGGCGGAACGACCACGCGAGGTCGCTGTCCCAGCCGCGGGCGATGCGGCCGCGCGGGCCGGCCAGCGCCTCGGCCGGGCTTTCGCGGGGGGGTGCCGCCTCTGGCGTCGCGGCGTCGGGGCGGGTGTCGGTCATGCCGCACGCAGCCGGGGGTCGATGACGACATAGAGCAGGTCGACGGCGAGGTTGATCGCCACGAACATCAGCGAGATCAGCATGAGGTAGGCGCCCATGACGGGGATGTCGACGAACTGGATGGCGTTGATGAAGAGCAGCCCCACCCCCGGCCACTGGAACACCGTCTCGGTGATGATGGCGAAGGCGATGATCGCACCCAGCTGCAGGCCGGTGACGGTGATGACGGGCACCAGCGTGTTCTTGAGCGCGTGGCGGAAGTTCACGACACGCTCGGGCAGGCCGCGGGCGCGGGCGAAGCGGATGTAGTCGGCGCGCAGCACCTCCATCATCTCGGACCGCACCAGCCGCATGATCAGCGTCATCTGGTAGAGCCCCAGCGTGATCGAGGGCAGGATCAGCGCCTTGAGCCCGCTTTCGGTCAGGAACCCCGTCGTCCAGCCCCCGATGCGCACCGTGTCGCCGCGCCCGAAGGACGGCAGCCACCCCAGCTCGACCGAGAAGACGTAGATCAGCAGGATGCCGATCAGGAAGGTCGGCAGCGACACGCCGATCAGCGACACGGCCATGACGACCGACGCGGGCCATGTGCCCGACCGTATCGCGGTGAAGATGCCCAGCAGGATGCCGAACCCGATGGCGAGGACGCCGGACACGGCCGCAAGCTCCAGCGTGGCGGGCGCGCGCTCCATCAGGATGTCGGCGACGGGCCGGCCCTGACGGTAGGAGATCCCGAAGTCGCCCTGCAGCGCGTTCTGGAGGAAGCGCCAATATTGCACCAGGAACGACCGGTCGAGGCCCAGCGCCTCGCGCAGGCGGGCGATGTCGGCCTGCGTCCGCTCCTGCCCCAGCATCGCGTCGATGGGGTCGCCGACGAAGCGGAACATGGCGAACGCGACGAGGCCCACGACCATGAGGACGAGGACGGATTGCGCGACGCGGCGGGCGATGTAGGCGATCATCGACCGACCCTCGCGCCCCGGCCCGGCCCGGTCAAGCGGCGACGCGGGACCATCGTATCGGATGGGCACGGCCGGCGCCCATTGGGGCGGCTTCGCCGCGGGCGTGCCCGCGCAGGCGGCACCTGATGATGGCGACCGGGCGACGACTGCCGCTTCGGAGTGCGGCAAACCGGCGGATACCGCGAGGGACCCGGCCTTCGGTCAGACGTCGGAAGGCAGGTCCAGTGCATTGAGAAACAGCGCCAGGGCGGACGGCCCGATATGCTCGTCCGTGAACATGTTCCAGTCGCCCGTCACGACGACCCAGCCGCTGCCGACGCGCTGCACGCCTACGACGGTCCCGCCGCCGGCCGCACGGGCGACCGGTGTCAGGGCCGTGCCGGATATGATGCCCGAGGCCGCCATCTCGAACGGGCCGACCTTTCCGTTCGGTCCGTCAAGCAGCAATGGCGCCCCGCCCAAGGGCAGACCGTAGTTGCTGGTGGCGAGACCCGCCACGCTTACGCCGAACGGCCGCAGCAGGTCGTTGTATATCCGATTGGGGATCGGGACGCGCTCGTCGGCGGCATCGTCGTAGGCGACCGCATAGTCGCCGGCCGAGATGAGGACGCCACCCCCCACAACCCAATCGTCGAGGGCGTTGCGCTCGCCGTCCGTGAAGGTAGGCGCATACCAGTCTATCAAGCTGGTGTAGAACACGTCGAACGGCGCGAGCTCATCGGGAGAGAGAGCGGTGATGGTCCCGGTGGTGTCGCCGCGGGCCTCCAGGGCCTTGCGAAGGACGTCGTAGTCCGACGAGGTCGGGAACGCCGCACCGTGCCAATCCTGCCGGTTGGTCGCGAAGGATCCGATGTGAATTCCGTCGGCGGTCGCCACCCCGGGACCGAGGCAGACCGACAGGGCAACGACGCCGCGACAGAGCTTCGGGCCGCGCATGATCGACGATGTCGCCCCCCTTTATTCCACGCTGACCCAGCGCAGGATGAAGAAGTCGTCGGGGCGCTGCGTCAGCTCGACATTATCGCGCACGCCCCAGAGCAGCGGCTGCACATAGAGCGGGACATAGGCCTGCGCGTCCGTGAGGATCTGCGTGACCTCGTCCAGCATGGCCTGCCGGGCGGTGTCGTCCAGTTCGGACTGGATGGCCGGCAGCAGTTCGTCCACCCGCGGATCCGAGTAGCCGCCGAAGTTCCAGGTGCCCAGCTTGTCCGTCTCGGTATGGGCGAGGAAGCGGATCGGATGCTCGGCGTCGAAGGTGCCGGGCGACCAGCCCAGGAAATACATGTCGAAATCGTCCTCGCGCAGGCGGGGCCAATAGTTGCGCACCGGCATCGCCTCGAGCTGGGCGTCGAGCCCGACCTGCGCCAGCATCCCGACGATGGCCTGGCAGACGGATTCGTCGTTGATGTAGCGGTCGTTCGAGCACTTGAAGGCGAAGGAGAAACCGTCCGGGTAGCCCGCATACTCAAGCAGGGACCGCGCCAGGTCGGGGTCGTAGGCGGGCCGGGCCACGCCTTCGGTATAGCCGCGCGAGGCCGGATCGACCAGCTGCGACGACGGTTCGGCCGCGCCGCGCATGATCGTCTGCACGATGGCGTCCACGTTGACGGCATGGGCCACCGCGCGGCGGACGTCCGCGTCGAGGAACGGGTTGGCGCCCTGGTCGCCGCCCGCCAGCGTGTCCTTGTCCTGCGACAGGCCCAGCATCATCGTGCGGGCCTCGATCCCCTCGATCATGCGGACACCGTCCTGCGCCTCAAGCCGCGCGGCGTCCTGGATGGGCACGGGGTTGATCATGTCGACGTCGCCGGACAGCAGCGCGGCCACCGCGGTGGCGGGGTTCTGGATCGGCGTGAAGATCCCGGTCGTCACGTTGCCCCGGTCGTCTCCCCACCAGCCGTCGAAGGCGGTGAGTTCCGATTTCAGCCCCGGCTCGCGCGTGGCGAGGCTGTAGGCGCCGGTGCCGTTCGCGTTGAGGGTGGCGAAGTTCTCGGCGTCCTTGGCGGGAAGGGCGGCGCCGTTCGCCTCGGCCCAGCCGCTGTCCATGATCATCCAGTTGGCGATGCTGTCGGGAAAGATCGGCTGCGGCGACGACGTCAGCACGTCGACGGTCATGTCATCGACCTTCACCACCTCGTCGACGGCGGCGAACCACGAGGCGACGTCGCTTTCTGGCGATGCAGCGCGGGCGTGGCTGAAGACCACATCGTCGGCGTCGAACGCCTCCCCCCCGTGGAAGGTCACGCCCTGCCGCAGGGTGAAGCGCCAGCCAGCGCCGCCCGGCAACGCCTCCCACGCGGTGGCGAGTGCCGGCTCCACCGTCATGTCCTTGCCGCGGCGGACGAGCCCCTCGTAGACGTTGTTGAGAAACCCCAGCACCGGCGCGCTGCTGACGGCATGCGGATCCATCGTCTGCGGATCGGTGGTACCGGCCCAGCGGAACGTCTCGGCGCCCGCCGCGGGCACGAAGGCCGTCACGGCAAGGGCAAAAAGGGGGACGGTGGCACGGCGCATTACGGTTCTCCGATGTCGGGTTCCGGGCGAGCGTAGGGCATCGTGACGCGGCGTGTCCATATTGGGCCGGCGGCCCGGACGCACCGCGCCCGGGCACACGAGCGTCACTCCATCGTGAAGTACTTGAACTTCGCCGTGTCGTCGGCCGCGACGATGGTGCCGACCCCGGTCTTCATGCCCCAGTTCAGGACCTGATGGTGCACCGGAAGATACAGCACCTCTTCCTGCACGACGTCCCAGATCGACTGGATCTCGGCGTTGCGTGCGTCGAGATCGACCTCGGAGGCCAGCGCCTCGATCCGGGCGTCCAGATCGGCATCGCCGTAGCCGGTGGCGTTCCACGATCCGTAGTCGTCGGTGCGCGAATGGACGAGGAAGTTGAATATGTACTCGCTGTCGTAGGTCGGCACGCCCCAGCCCAGCAGATAGAAATCGGTCCCGCCGTCGGTGATCAGCGGAAAGTGCTGGGCCTTGGTCTTGGCGTCGAGGTTCACGGTGATGCCGATCTGGCCCATCATGCCGACGACGGCCTGGCAGATCGCCTCGTCGTTGATGTAGCGGTCGTTGGGGCAGTCCAGCTGGACCGAGAACCCGTCGCCGTAGCCGGCCTCTTCCATCAGCGCCTTCGCGTCGTCCAGCGTGCCCTCGGGGACGGCGTCCAGCGCCTCGGTCCAGCCGTTGACGAAGGGGGGCATGATGACGCCGGTAGGCTCCGACTGGCCCCGCATCACGACCTGCTGGATGGCGTCGCGGTTGATCGCCATGTTCATCGCCTGGCGCACCCTCACGTCGGCGAAGGGGTTGGCCCCCTCCACGTCGTCGCTGTCGAGGTCGTCCGCCCCGACGTTCATCCCGAAGAAGATCGTGCGGTTCTGCGGCGCCGTGCGGACGTCAAGCCCGTCGGTCCCGCCCACGCGGTCGATGTCCTGCACCGGCACGTCCTGGATGAAGTCGACCTCGCCCGACAGCAGCGCGGCGACGCGCGTGGCGGCGTTCTGGATGGGCGTGTATTCGATCGCGGTGGGGCCCATGGGGAACTCGTCCATGCCCCAGTAGTCCTCGTTGCGCTGCAGCACCGTCTTCACGTCGGGCTCGCGGCTGACCAGCCTGTAGGGTCCGGTGCCGTTGGCGTTCTTGGCGGCGTAGGTGTCCTCGCCGCCTTCGTAGTTCTGCACTTCGGTGGCGCCGTTCGCCTCGGCCCAGTCGCGGTCCATGACGAGGATGTTCGTCAGATTCTCCGGTATGATCGGGTTGGGGCCGTTGGTCACGATCTCGACCGTCAGGTCGTCGGGCGTGCGCACCTCGGAAATGGCGTTGAGCAGCTCCTTGAAGTTCGAGTTCGTGCTCTTGGCGCGCTCGATCGAGAACTTCACGTCGTCCGAGGTGAAGGCCGCGCCGTCGTGGAACGTGACGCCGTCGCGAAGGGTGAAGACCCAGACGTTCGGGTCGTCCTCGCTCACGGCCCATTCGGTGGCCAGCGACGGGACGATGGTGCCCTCCATGTCGCGGATGACCAGCGGCTCCATGATGTTGATGGCGAGCGCCGTGGTCGGCCCCTCGTTCTGGGCGTGCGGATCCATGGTCAGCGCGTCGCCGGCGCGGGCCCAGCGAAGCGTCTCGGCCATGGCGGGCAGGGCGGTGGCGCCCATCAGGGCGGCGGTGAGGGCAAGTGCGGCGGTTCGGGTCTTGGGCGTCATCGTGGCCTCCGATGATGGTTGCTGGGGGTCGCGTGGCGACAGTGGCGGCCAGCGTGTCCGCACGGTCCGTGGCGGTCAAGTCCGGGATGTGGCGCCTCGGCCGCACGGGTTTGCCGCCCGCCCGGCAAAGTGGCATCGCGCCCGCATGATGGGCGCGTCCCTATGCCGGGGGCGCCGCCGATCAGACCGGGGGGGCGTCCAGATCGACACTCAGCGGCCATGGCGCGTCGCGGTCGTCGTCGGGCCATATGCGTTGGCCCTGCGGTGTCATGGGCGGTCCGCAGCGCAGCGTCAGCGTGGCGCCGGCGTGGCTGCGGCGCATGACGAGGGCGCCGTCCTCGGCGCGCTCGGCGCCTGCCGCGCCGCCAGCGAAGAGTGCGGGGCGGGAGCGGCGCAACTGCAGCAGGGCCCGCGTCAGGCGGACCTTGGCGCCGGCCAGACCCGGGGCGTCCGCGATGTCCGGCAGCGCTTCCCACGCGACGGGCCGGCGGTTGTCGGGATCCGTGAGGGCCAGCATCGGTGCCTCGGTGCCCTGATAGATGTCGGGAATGCCGGGCATGGCCAGCGCCAGCGCGCGCTGCCACAGCGACAGCGTCGCACCCAGCGCGGTCAGGTCGCGCAGGCCCCCGGGCTCGGCCCGCCGCCATTCGTCGATCAGCGTGCGGGTCCAGTCCAGTGCAGCCGCCTCGGCCTCTTCGTCGGGATGGCTCCAGTTCGTCTCGACCTTGGCTTCGCGCATCGCCTTGGTGACATGCGCGACCAGCCGGTCGGCCAGGTCGGGCGCTTCGGGCTGCCAGATTGCGAGGGCGGATTGCACGATATACCAGCGCAGGTTCGCGCCCACATCGCCCGCCGGAGGTGCCGTGTCGAAGAGACCGGCAAAGATGTCGGGCAGGTGCGACACCGCGATCAGCCGCGCGCGCGCGTCGCCCGACCGTTTCGTGTCATGCGACGAGGTCAGCGTGATGCCATGGGGCTGGGTCAGCGCCCGGTCGGCCAGAGCGTCGGCGAAACCTGCCGCGTCCAGTGTCGCGGTGTCGGGCTCGGCACCCACTTCGTTGGCGGCCAGCAGGCGGTTGTAGCGGAATCCCGCCGTGTCCTCGTGCGCCTTGGCCAGCAGCGCGCCGGTGGTCTGCTGGAACCGGACGGCCAGCCGCCGCGCGGCGGCGCCGCCGTCGTCGCCCGCCGGCGCGGCGATGACGCCGGCCAGCCAGTGCACCGCCTCGGGCGACCGCAGGTCTTCCCCCGCACGTTCGGCGACCTCGGCCATCAGGGCCCGGTCTGCGTCGTTCATCCATGGCACGTCGCTCAGCCCGCCGGCCGCCTCGATGTCGCCGCGCGCCACGGCGGCGTCGGCCTCGCGGTTGCGCCGACCGGTGCCGCCGGGCGCTTCTTCCAAAAGGGCGGCGGCGCCATACGTGCGGTACCGCGGAAAGGCGGTGAGAAGCGCGATGACCGCCTCGCGCAGCGTCTCGTCCCCGAACTCGGCGCGCGACAGGTCGGCGGCGTCGCGGGCCAGCCGCACCAGCGTCAGCAACTCGGCCGACAGGTCGCGGCGGATCACCTCGCCCTTGGCGCGGTCCAGCGTGGCATGGAAGTCGCCGTGGAACCGCGTCCGGTCGCGCCAGTGCGCGTCCAGCCGCGCCAGCCCGTCGGCGTCCGTCAGAACGCGGGCGATCATGCGACCGGCCTCGTAGCCGGTCGTGCCCAGAACGGGCCAGTCGGGCAGGGGTTCGTCGCCGGTCAGGATCTTCTCCACCCAGATGGGCGTGGCGGGCAGGCGCCGCGCCAGCCGCGCGAGGTAGGTCGCCGGATCGGCGAGGCCGTCGACATGGTCCAGCCGGATGCCGTCCACGAGGCCATCGTCCACAAGCTCGAACGTCAGGCGGTGCATGTCGCCGAACACCGCCTCGTCCTCGACCCGCATCCCGATCAGCCCCGTCACGTTGAAGAACCGCCGGTGCGTGATCGCGTCCCGTTCCATCACCCAGTGGACGAGCTTCCAGTGCTGCATCCCGTGAACGGCGCGCAGCACGTCCGGCGTCACGTCGTCGGTCGAGGGGGCCGTGCCGGGGGCCAGTGGCAGTGCGAGGTCGTGATAGGTCATCCAGCCGCCCGCGTCGTCGAGGCGCATGCCCAGGTCGCCGCTGTCGACCACCGCCTCGAACGGGCCCCCGAGGAAAGGCAGCCGCAACGGCCCCTTGGCCCAGTCGATGTCGAAATGGCGGGCGAAATGGCTGGACTGGCCGTGGCGCAGAACGTCCTCCAGCCAGGGGTTCTGCGGCACGAAAGCGGTATGGTTCGGGACGGTGTCGATGATGACGCCGAGGCCCGCCGCGTGGGCTGCGTCCGACAGTGCGGCGAACCCGTCGTAGCCGCCCAGCGCATCCTCGATGCGGTTGGGGTCGGTGACGTCATAGCCGTGGGTGGACCCCGGAACGGCGCTGAAGATCGGCGAGAGGTAGATGTGACTGATCCCCAGGTCGCGCAGATAGGGGACGCGCGACTGGACGGCAGCAAAGTCGACGCCGCCGCGCAACTGGATGCGGTAGGTGGCCGTGGGCAGGGCGGTGTCCGGCACCTGTCGCGGCGCCCTCATGAGCGCGGCCTCGCGGGGGAGGACGGAACGGGACATCCGGCGCGGCGCCGGCGGGCGGTCTGGTGAGCTGTCATGTGATGATTCCTGTCGGTCGGGGCATCAACGCCGCGTCGCTGGCGCAGTTCCGGCACCGCCACAGGCGGTACCCGGAGGTCCGCCGTTCCGGCCGTGACCTGTCGCGGTTCGAACGCCAAGACCGTTGCATCGCGGCGCGCGGGACGACACGGTGCGGCCCGGCGGCCCCGGATACCAGGTCCGGCGCGGCGCGACAGATCGGGAAGGGTCCGGACATGCAGCTTAGCAAGATCATCCGCGCGGGCATCGCAGCCTCGGCGCTGGCACAGCCGCTTGCGGCGGCCGAACATGGCGACGGCGTGAAGGTGGGTATGATCACCACCCTGTCGGGCGGCGGCGCGGGTCTCGGCATCGACATCCGCGACGGGTTCGCGCTGGCCCTGGCGCAGTCCGGCCGCGACGACGTGGAGCTGATCGTCCGCGACGACCAGCAGAAACCCGGTGTCGCCGTGCAGCTGGCCGACGAGATGATCCTGAGCGAGCGTGTCGACGTGATGACAGGCATCGTCTTTTCCAACATCGCGATGGCCGTCGTCCCGTCGGCCGTGGGGCAGGGGGTGTTCTACCTGTCGGCCAATGCCGGCCCCTCGGCGCTGGCGGGTGCCGGATGCGATCCGCTCTACTTCAACGTCTCGTGGCAGAACGACGCGCTGCACGAGGCGGCGGGCGCCTATGCCAACGGGGCGGGCTATGCCGAAAGCTTCATCCTGGCGCCGAACTATCCCGCCGGAATCGACGCGCTGAACGGGTACAAACGGACCTACGACGGCGCGCTGGCGGGCGAGATCATGACGACGCTGGGCCAGACCGACTACGCCGCCGAGATCGCGCAGATCCGTGCCTCGGGGGCGGATTCGGTGTTCTTCTTCCTGCCCGGCGGCATGGGAATCGCGTTCCTCAAGCAATACGCCGCCAGCGGCGTGGACATTCCGCTGGTCGGCCCGGCCTTCAGCTTCGACCAGACGATTCTGGCGGCGGCGGGCGAGGCGGCGCTGGGCGTGCGCAACACCAGCCAGTGGAACAAGGACTTCGACAACCCCGCCAACGCCGCATTCGTGGACAGTTTCGAGGCCGAGTACGGTCGCCTGCCCTCGGTCTATGCCAGTCAGGGGTTCGACACCGCGAACCTGTTGCTCGGCGCGCTGGAAGAGGCCGACGTCGCGGACGCGGACGCCTTCCGCACGGCGCTGGAGGGCGCGCCCTTCGACAGCGTGCGCGGCGCGTTCCGCTTCGGGCCGAACCACCACCCGGTGCAGGACTACGTGGTGCGCGAGGTGGTGATGGAGGACGGCACCATCACCAACCGCACGATCGAGACGGTGCTGACCGACCACGCCGACGCCTACGCGGGCGCGTGCGAGATGTGAGCCGGCGCCCTGCGGCCGGCGACGGAGGGGGGCCGTCTGCCCCCCGCGCGCAGGCGCGCCCCCCCGAGGATATTTCCAAACCCAAGCCCGGGGCGCGACGTCGGGCGGCGGTGCCGGGAGGCACGGCGAAGACCGGTGCGGTCGCAGCCGGCGAAGCGAAGACTGGTGTGGCCGGCGCCGGCGATGGACGCGGGACAACGGGCGGGCGATGTCCGTCCTTCTGATCGAGCAGATCCTCAACGGCGTTCAGCTGGGCGTGATGCTGTTCCTGATGGCGGCGGGGCTGACGCTGATCTTCGGGGTAATGGGGCTCATCAACCTCGCGCACGGCTCTCTTTTCATGGTGGGGGCCTTCGCGGCGGCTGCGGTGGCCGCGGCGACGGGATCCTTCGCGCTTGCCGTGGCGGCCAGCATGGCGGCGGCGGCGGCCGCAGGTGCGCTGGTGGAGGTCGCCGTGATCCGGCGGCTCTATGCGCGCGATCATCTGGACCAGGTGCTGGCGACGTTCGCCTTGATCCTCGTCTTCTCGGAGGGGACGCGCGCCGTCTTCGGGTCCTTCCCGCTCTACCTCGACGCGCCGGACTGGCTGTCGGGGCCGGTGGCGCTGCCCTTCGGGGTGCTCTATCCGGCCTACCGGTTGGCGCTGATCGGGGTCGGGGTCCTGGTGGCGCTGGGCCTCTGGGCGCTGATCGCGCGCACGCGGCTGGGGATGCGCATCCGTGCGGGCGCGGCCGACCGCGAGATGATCGCGGCACTGGGCGTGGACATCGCGGCGCTGAACACGCTGGTCTTCGCGCTGGGCGCGGCGCTGGCGGGGCTCGCGGGCGCGCTGGTGGGCGTGCTGCAATCGGTGCAGGTCGGCATGGGCGAGCCGGTGCTGATCCTCGCCTTCGTCACCATCGTCATCGGCGGCATCGGGTCGATCCGCGGCGCCTTCGCGGGCGCGCTGCTGGTCGGGCTGACCGACACTCTGGGCCGCGTCCTGCTGCCGGGTCTCTTCGCCGCGCTGGGCGCCGATCCGGCGACCGGATCCATCGTGGCGTCGATGGCGGTCTACATCCTGATGGCGGCGGTGCTGGCGGTGCGGCCCACCGGCCTCTTCGGCGCACCCGCATGACCCGCGAGGCCGCGGTGACGGCGCTGCTGCTGGCGGCGCTTGCCGGCGTCGCCATGGCGGGTGCGGTAGCGGACGCGCCCTTCACCGTCACGCTGGCCACGCGCGCGGCGATCCTGGCGACGGCCGCGGCGGGGCTGAACCTGGCGGTGGGCGCAGGCGGGATGGTCAGCCTCGGCCATGCGGCCTTCTACGGGATCGGCGGCTATGCGGTGGGGATCCTCGCCGCCAACGTCCAGGACGCCGCCGGCTGGGGCACGACGTCGATGCCGCTGGTCTGGGTCATCGCAGCCTCGGCCGGCGGTCTGGCGGCGGCGGCCATCGGCGCGATCAGCCTGCGCACCGGCGGCGTCTACTTCATCATGATCACGCTCGCCTTCGCGCAGATGATCTGGAGCTTCGCCATCGCCTGGCCCGCCTACGGGGGCGAGGACGGCATCTCGATCTGGCGGCGCAACGCGTTTCCGGGGGTGAACACTCTGGACCCGGCGACCTTCTTCGTCCTGGCCTTCGCGGTGCTGCTGGGGGTACTGGCGCTGCTAGCCCGGCTGAGGGGGTCGTTCTTCGGCCTCGCGCTGGACGCGGCGCGGCAGAACGCGGCGCGGGCGGCCGCGTCGGGGGTGGAGGTCTACCGCCTGCGATTGGCCGCCTTCGCGCTGTCGGGTGCGATCACCGCTCTGGCGGGCGCGCTGATGGCCGACCTGAACCGCTTCGTCAGCCCTGCCATGCTGGGCTGGCAGACCAGCGGAGAGCTACTGGTGCTGGTCATCCTCGGTGGCGTGGGCCGGCTGGCGGGGCCGGTGGCGGGGGCCGGTGCCTTCGTCGCGCTGGAGCATTGGCTGGGCGCAAGCGGGGACCACTGGCTGCTCTATCTTGGAGCCGTGCTGCTGGGCGTCGTTCTCTTCGCGCGGGGCGGGATCCTGGGCCTGCTGGCCGGGCGGCCCCGTGGCTGAGCCGGTCCTGTCCGCGCGGGGCCTCACGAAATCCTTCGGCGCGGTGGTCGCCTCGCGCGACGTGTCTCTGGAGGTGATGCCGGGCACGATCCACGCGGTGATCGGTCCGAACGGCGCAGGCAAGAGCACGCTGGTCGCGCAGATCTGCGGCGCGGTGCGGCCCGACGCGGGCGCCGTCCTGCTGAATGGACGCGACGTCACGCGGCTGCCGGTGGCGGCACGGGCGCGGGCGGGGCTGGCGCGCAGCTTTCAGGTCTCGGCGGTGGTGCCCGCCTTCACCGTTCGCCAGAACGTGACGCTGGCGTTGGCGGGGCGCGACCGTCGCACCCACAGTCCATTTGCCCGGTGGCGCGCGGACGCCGCACTGTCGCGCGAGGCCGCGTCGCACGCGGACCGCGTCGGCCTGGGCGACCGGATGGAGGTTCCGGCGGACGCGCTGTCGCATGGCGAACGGCGCCGGCTGGACCTGTCCATGGCCCTGGCTTTGCGCCCGCGCGTGCTGGTGCTGGACGAACCGATGGCAGGCCTCGGTTCCGAGGGCACGGCCGAGATCACCGCGATGCTTTCGGACCTGCGCCGCGACGCGCCGATCCTGCTGGTCGAGCACGACATGGACGCCGTCTTCGCCCTCGCCGACCGGGTGACGGTGCTGGTGGACGGCGCAGTGATTGCCAGCGGGCCGGTCGATGCGATCCGGGCCGACCCTGCGGTGCGGCGCGCCTATCTGGGCGACGGGGCATGAACCTTCTGTCGCTCGGCGGCGTCGCGGCCGGCTACGGGCCGGTGCAGGCCCTCTTCGGCGTCGATCTGGAGGTCGGCGTCGGCGAGGCCGTGGCGCTGATGGGCCGCAACGGGATGGGCAAGACCACCGTCATCCGCACAGTCTGCGCCATGCTGCCGCATACCGCCGGACGCATCTTGTGGGAGGGCGCGCCGATGCCCGCGCGCCTGCATGCCGTCGCGCGCCTGGGCATCGGACTGGTCCCCGAGGGCCGGCGCCTGTTCGCGACGCTCACCGTGCGCGAGAACCTGATCGCCGCCGCCCGCCCCGGCCCCTGGGACGCGACCGCGGTCGAGGCGCTCTTGCCCCGGCTGGCCGAGCGGCGCCACCAGCGCGCGTCGACCCTGTCGGGGGGCGAACAGCAGATGGCGGCCATCGGACGCGCGCTGATGACCAACCCGCGCCTGCTGATCCTCGACGAGGCGACCGAGGGGCTGGCGCCGCTGGTCCGGTCCGAGATCTGGGCGGCCCTCGCCCGGGTGCGGCGGGACAGCGGCATGGCCCTGCTGATCGTGGACAAGTCGCCGGCCGAACTCGCGCGCATCGTCGACCGGGCGGTGGTAATCGAACGCGGCCGGTCTGTCTGGTCGGGTCCGGTCGCCGAGGTCGACAGCGCGCGCTATCTGGGGGTCTGAGGTCCGCGCGGGCGCGTCGTGGCAACTTTGCGATAGCCGTGCGATGACGTGCCGTCGCCACGAGAAAGGGATCATACGATGGATATCGCCCTCTTCGCGATCCTGCTTGCCGCCTGTGGCGGCGCGGCCACGACCGGCGCGGTCTTTCCGCCCGGCGCGTGGTACGAAGAGCTGGAAAAGCCCCCATGGACGCCACCCAACTGGGCATTTCCCGTCGCATGGACGTCGATCTACCTGCTGATCTCGTTCGCGGGCGCGCGCGTCGGCCGGATCGAGGGGAGCGCCTATGCGATGGCGTTCTGGGCGATGCAGGGGGCGTTCGCCACGCTCTGGTCGCCGGTATTCTTCGGCCTGCGTCGGCTGCGCGGCGCGCTGATCGTGATGGTGCCGCTCTGGGTGGGCGTTCTGGGGGCGACGTGGACCCATTACCAGCTGGACATGTGGGCGGGCCTCGCCTTCGCGCCGTATCTCGCCTGGGTGACGGTGGCGGCGGCACTGAACGTCTCGGTCGCGCTGCGCAATCCCGGTGTCCGCCCCGTTCAGCTTAACGGCGCGACCTGAATTCGCGATTGCCCGGCCGGTGCGTACGAAAAGGGCCGCAGCGGTTTGCGCTGCGGCCCCCTGGCAATCCAGCCGAGACGAAAGCCTCAGTTGTTGTTGATGATCGCCATGATGCGGGCGCCCTTGCGGCCCTCGGGCTCTTCGCCGTTCATGATGCCGTGGATCGCGCCCAGCTGGCCGATCGACAGCGACTGGACGTCGACGTCGATGCCGTAGCCTTCCAGCGCGTTCTTGGTGTTGGCTTCCAGCATGGTGAGCGCGCCCTTGGCGTCGTCGTCCATCTGAGCCGACGCCGTCAGCGGCATGGCGGCGAGGGGGGCGATCAGGGCGGCGGCGAGGATGATCTTGCGCATGGTCGTTTTCCTTCGATTTTTTTCTTGAGTTAACGTCACTCGGTAGCGGATCTAGGGAGGAAACGAACTTCCGTCAATCTCAGGTTCATTCCGTGTCTTATAAAATGACCTTGCGTGAAGAATTGGCATCAGTCCGTGATACATGTTTCATTTCATGGGATCCCTCCATCGTCGGCGCCGCGGCACACGCATGGCCAGCATCGGTTTCAGCCAGGGTGACGAGAAACGATCGAGGTCCAGCGCCTCGTGCACGCCGGTCAACGCGCGGCCGTCGATCTGGGTCCGCACGACCGACCGGCTGTAGAACGGCGCATCCAGCATCGGCCTGACCTGACGCGGCACGGTTCCGGGATCGGCCCGCGCCTCGCGCCGCAGCCGCCAGGCGGTACGGGCCATGTTTGCCGCGGGCGGCGCGTCGACCGGGCGCGCGCCGCCGTCGCGGCCGAAGGCTGTGGCCGCGGCCAGCGCCGTACCGTCGCGCCGCCGGGCGTCGTAGAAGCAGAGCGATCCGTCTTCGGTCGGAAAACGGCCCCACGTCCAGTACGAGAAATCGGTCTCAAGCGCGCGCAGGCCGAAGTTCGCATCGAGATAGCCGTGGCCGGACCACTGCCAACCGGGCGCCTCCAGCTCCACCGCGATGTCGGCGGTGGGCGCGAAGGGTCGCCAGATGTGCGCGCCGTCCGGCGTCAGCGCCAGCTCGACCGAGGTGACGGCGGTGGGCGTCAGGACGATGCGCCCGCGCATCCGCGACACCAGCGGCAAAGACGAGACCTCGTCGATGTCGATGGTCAGCCGCGTGCCGTCCCAGCGCATCGACGACGGCCCGATGGTCAGCGCCTCCCGCGACCGCCCCAGCGCATCGCGGCCCCGGTCGGTCATCGCGAAGCGGCCGCCGGGGCCGTAGGTCGCGACGTTCAGGCAGCAGTGGTTCGCCGGATCGCGCCGGCCCGACCAGGCATACCAGGGCGAAAAGACCGATCCTATGAAGCCGATGACCGAGACGGCGCGGCTGCCGTCGTCCGAGATGCCGTCGACGTACCACCAGGCATATCCGTCCGGCGGGACGTCGATGTCGAAGTTCGGCCCGCCAGCATCGCCGCGGCCGCGTGCCGGCCGGAGATCGCCGCCATCGGCACGCCCGCCCCCGGATGCGTCCCGCCGCCCGCCAGAACCAGCCCCGGGATCGCCGTCGCCGCCGTCGGCCGCGCGAAGGCCGCCATCGTCCCGTGCGGGGATCGCCCGTAGAGCGATCCGGCGCTGGCCGGGAACAGCGTCTCGTAGCCCTCGGGCGTCGTCAGGTCCGCCGGTCCCGGCGGCGGGTCGAAGCGCAGCCCGTACCGCTCCAGCCTTTGCAGGATCTTGGTCACCGTCGTCGTCGCGCATGTCGCGTCCTTCGGATGGGCGCCCGGGGTGCTTGGCGGCGCGTTCATGATGATCTCGTAGCGTCCGGGCCCTTCGTCGCGTCCGTGATCCTGCGCGCAGACATAGAGCGTCGGGTCGGCGGGCAGCCGGCCGCGGGCGAGGGCCGCGAACTCCGCGCCCGGGTCGTCGCCGAAGAAGACGGTGTGATGCGCCAGGGGCGGCCCGGACGCGCGGGCGGCGAAGGCCAGAACGCATGCCGACAGGCTGCGCGGCTGTGTCGCCCGGCGCGGGACGGCGCGCGAGACGGCGTCACCCAGCAAGCCCGCGGCGAGGGCCGCGGGATCGCCGTTGAAGACCACGCCGTCGACGGGGATGCGCTGTCCGCCCGCCTCGATCCCGGCCACGGCGCCGTGCCGCGTCTCTATCCGGGTGACGGGGGTGCCGTAGGCAAAGCGGGCACCCTTGCGCACCGCCAGCGCCTCGATGGCGCGGGCGAGGGCATGCATGCCGCCGTCCACGCTCCAGACGCCCCGCGCCTCGGCCTGCCAGATGAGCGCCAGCAGCGCGGGCGACGCGTCCGGCGCGCCGCCGACATAAGTGGCGTAGCGGCCGAAGAGCTGCGCGAGGCGTGGATCCTCGAACGCGCCCCGCAGCATCCCCGACAGCGTTCGCCCCGGCGCCATGTCGCGAATCAGGCGGGGGTGGCGCAGCACATGGGCCAGAAGGGCCGGAAACGTCGGCCGGGCGGCCTGCATCACCGGCGCCTCGAACCCCGACCACAGGCGCGCGGCCCGTTCCGAGAAGGCGCGGAACTGCGCCTCGGCGCGGGGACCGAAAGCGGCGCGGACGTTCGCGGCGCTGGCGGCGGGATCGGCCGAAAGGTCGAGGACGGTGCCGTCGGACCAGTGGTGGCGCGCCAGTGTCGTGTCGGCGTGGAGGGTCAGGTGATCCTCCAACCGTTCGCCCACGTCCGCGAAGAGGTCGTCGAAGACGCCGCGCATGGTCAGCACGGTCGGCCCTGCGTCGACCGGCCCGGCGGCGGATGCCACGGTCCGCATCTTGCCGCCCGGCGCCGCGTGCGCCTCGAACACGTGCACGTCGCATCCCGCATGGGCCAGCCGCAGGGCGGAGGCGAGCCCGCCGATGCCGGCGCCGACGACGGCGATGCGTTGAGGGAGAACCATGCGCCGGAGAGTTGACAGGATCCCGCAGGCTGTCCAGTATAGTTTACAGTCAGGTGTCATTTTCCTGTGACAGTCGGGAGCGCCCATGCAGACCTTCACATCCCGCATCGAGGCCGCCGTGGCCGCCGCGACCGCCCGTGCCGGGGCCGGAGCCGCGCCGTCGCGTCTCGGCTCGGCGGTGGCCTATGCCGCCGCTCCGGGCGGCGCGCGCATCCGGCCGACGATCCTGCTGGGCGTGGCTGCCGCCTGCGGCGAGCGCGACGCGCGGCTCGGCGATGCGGCCGCCGCGGCGCTGGAGCTGATCCACTGCGCCAGCCTGGTCCACGACGACCTGCCCTGCTTCGACGATGCCGACACCCGGCGCGGCAAGCCCTCGGTCCACCGGGCCTATGGCGAACCCGTCGCCGTGCTGGCCGGCGACAGCCTTATCGTTCTGGCGTTCGAGGTGCTGGCGCGTGCCGCCGTATACGACGCCGCGGCCGCGACGGCTCTTATCCTGACGCTGGCGCAACGCACCGGGATGCCGGGCGGCATCTGCGCCGGGCAGGGTTGGGAGAGCGAGGCCGACGTGGACCTCGCCGCCTATCACGAGGCCAAGACCGGCGCGCTCTTCATCGCCGCGACCCGGATGGGCGCCATCGCCGGGGGGCACGATCCCGACGCCTGGCACGAACTGGGCCAGCGCATCGGCGACGCCTTCCAGATCGCCGACGACCTGCGCGACACGCTCTGCACCGCGGCCGAACTGGGCAAGCCCGCCGGTCAGGACGACCTGCACGGACGTCCCAACGCCGTCGCGCAGCTGGGCGTCGCGGGGGCAACCGCGCGGCTGAAGGACAGCCTCGCGGGTGCCATCGCGTCGATCCCGTCCTGCCCGGGCGAGGCGGCACTGGCGCAGATGGTCCAGAGCTACGCCAGGAAGCTGACGCCGCCGCTGCCTCCGGTGCGGGCGGAGCGGCCCACGGTTCCGGGCGAATGACGTCTTGCGCGGGATTGCGCCTCGCCGGTTCCACCCGCGCAGCCCGGCTATCCGCACCCGTGCCGCGCGGTGTCGTCACGGCCTGCCGCACTGCTGCGATCGTCTACGCGTCGGCCGGTCGGGAATGACCGACGCCGCGACCTCCGGGCGGATGGCACCCCCGCCTGGCCGCGCGCCTGATCTGGCCACCCGCCTGCACCGTCTGGTCGCGCGGCCGGCGTTCCAGCGCTGGGCGGCGGCGTTTCCGCTGACGCGCAATTTGGTCCGGCGCGACGGTGCCGCGATGTTCGACCTGGTGGCGGGCTTCTGCCATTCGCAGGTTCTGGCCGCGCTGGTCGAGCTTCGGGTGTGCGAACGGCTGCTCGACGGCCCCGCCGACGTCCCCGCGCTGTCGGCCGCCTGCGACGTGCCGGCGCCGCGCATGACCGTCCTGCTGCGCGCTGGCTCTGCACTGGGTCTGCTGCGGCAGCTGCGCGGCGGCCGCTACGGGCTGACGCGCCGGGGGGCCGCGCTGACCGGCGTGCCGGGGCTGCGCGAGATGATCCTGCACCACCGCGTCCTCTACCGCGATCTCGCCGATCCCGCGGCGTTCTTCCGCGGCGAGACCGAGACCGAACTGGCGGGCTTCTGGCCCTACGTGCTGGGCGGTGGAGGCGACGCCGCTACGGCCGCGCGCTATTCGGACCTGATGGCCGACAGCGTCGCGCTGCTGGCCGAGGATACGCTGGCCGCCGTCGACCTGCGCGGGGTGCGCGTGCTGATGGACATCGGCGGCGGCACGGGGGCGTTCGCCGCCGCCGCCTGCCGGGCCAATCCGGGGCTGAAGGCCGTGGTGCTGGACCTTCCCGCGGTCGCTCCGGGCGCGGCGGCCCGGTTTGCGGCCGCCGGTCTGTCGGACCGGGCCCGCGTCGTGCCGGGGTCGTTCCGCGATCCGACGCTGCCGCAGGGCGCCGACGCGATCAGCATGATTCGGGTTCTCTACGATCATTCCGACGCGACCGTGGCGGACCTGCTGCGCGCCGTTCATGCCGCGCTTCCCGCAGGCGGGCGGGTCCTGGTGTCCGAACCGATGGCCGGCGCCGCCGGGCCCGAGCGGGCGGGGGACGCGTATTTCGCGATCTACACCATGGCGATGCGGACAGGACGCACACGCACGCCGTCGGAGGTCTCGGGGATGCTGGCGGCGGCGGGGTTCCGCAATATCCGCGTGCGCCCCTCGCGACGTCCCTTCGTCGCAACGGTCATCACGGCGTTCGCCGCCGATGACTCCGGGGAAACTGTCAATCCAAGTTGACAGATCAAACTGTCTAGGTAGAGTTACAGACAGATAGCCGATGCGATCCTGTCGAATCGCTCAGAATCAGAAGACCCCGGGGAGGGACCGCCATGCAGACCAGCGCCGTCGTCCTGACAGCCCCCCGCACCATCGGATGCGCCGACCTGCGCCTGAACGATCCGGCAGCGGGCGATATCGTCGTGGATATCGCCCATTCGGGGATCTCGACCGGGACGGAAAAGCTGTTCTGGTCCGGCGACATGCCGCCCTTTCCCGGCATGGGCTACCCGCTCGTCCCCGGCTACGAGGCGATGGGCGAGGTCGTCGAGGCGGCCCGCGCGACCGGCTACCGGCCCGGCGACACCGTCTTCGTGCCCGGCGCCAACTGCTACGACGGCGCCTTCGGCCTCTTCGGTGGGGCCGCCGCCCGACTGGTGACGGCGTCCGGCCGGGTGACGCGGATCGACGCCGGGCACGGACCGCGCGGCGCCCTGCTGGCGCTGGCGGCGACGGCGCGCCATGCGATGGCGGGTCCGGGCAAATCGGTGCCGGACCTGATTGTCGGTCACGGCACGCTGGGCCGGCTTCTGGCGCGGCTGACCGTCGCCGCCGGCGCGCCCGCCCCCACGGTGCACGAGGTCAATCCGGGCCGGATGGACGGCGGCGCCGGCTACCGCGTCATGCATCCCGATGCCGACGACCGGCGCGACTATCGCTCGATCTATGACGCCAGCGGCGATGCCGCGCTGCTGCCGGCGCTGATCGGGCGGCTGGTACGCGGCGGCGAGGTCGTGCTGGCCGGCTTCTACGCCCAGCCCATCAGCTTTGCCTTTCCGCCGGCCTTCATGAAGGAGGCGCGGCTGCGCGTGGCGGCCGAGTGGGCGCCCGACGACCTGGTCGCGTCGCGGCAACTGGTCGAATCCGGCGACCTGTCGCTGGACGGCCTCATTACCCACGAATCTCCGGCAACGGACGCGGCGGCGGCCTACGACACGGCCTTCACCGATCCTGCCTGCCTCAAGATGATCCTGAACTGGAAGGACCGGTCGTGAAGGACGAAGTGACCAAGCCCGACGCCGATCGCGCGGACGTGCCGAACCTCAAGGACTTCGACCGGCGCCTGCGCGACGAGGCGCACGAGGATCTGGCCGACGTGATCCACGGCGAGCCGACGTCGAAGACCCAGATCATCGCCATCTACGGCAAGGGCGGCATCGGCAAGTCGTTCACGCTGGCCAACCTCAGCCACATGATGGCCGAGCAGGGAAAGCGCGTGCTGCTGATCGGCTGCGACCCGAAATCCGACACGACAAGCCTGCTCTTCGGCGGCAAGGCCTGCCCGACGATCATCGAGACGTCGTCGAAGAAGAAGCTGGCGGGCGAAGAGGTGAAGATCGGCGACGTCTGCTTCAAGCGGGGCGGCGTCTTCGCTATGGAACTGGGCGGGCCCGAGGTCGGCCGCGGCTGCGGCGGGCGCGGGATCATCCACGGCTTCGAGCTGCTGGAGAAGCTGGGGTTCCACGACTGGGACTTCGACTACGTGCTGCTGGACTTCCTCGGCGATGTGGTTTGCGGCGGCTTCGGCCTGCCCATCGCGCGGGACATGGCGCAGAAGGTCATCCTGGTCGCGTCGAACGACCTTCAGTCGCTCTACGTCGCCAACAACGTCTGTTCGGCGGTGGAATACTTCCGCAAGCTGGGCGGCAACGTCGGCGTCGCCGGTCTGGTGATCAACAAGGACGACGGCTCGGGCGAGGCGCAGGCCTTCGCGCAGGCGGTGAAGATCCCGGTGCTGGCCGCGATCCCGCAGGACGACGACCTGCGCAAGAAGTCCGCGAACTACCAGATCGTCGGCACGATGGACTCGCGCTGGGGCCAGCTCTTCGCCGATCTGGGCGACGCGGTCGGCGTGGCGCCCCCGGTGCGCCCCGCGCCGCTGGACCAGGACGGGCTGCTGGGCCTCTTCGACGCCAAGGACACCGGCGGCGACTACCAGCTGGTGCCCGCCACGGACGAAGACATGCGCGGCAAGAACGCCGTCGTCAAAGCCTCGCTGGAGGTGATCTATGACGATGCATGACCGCGACGTCGCAGGGGGGCCGTCTGCCCCCCGCCCTGCGGGCCCCCCCGAGGATATTTCGCAACCCAAGCCGGAGGCCCCCGCCGAGGGCGGTGCCTGCCACAACGGGGCCGAGCTGATGGCCGCGGCGCGGGCGGCGGGATCGTCCGAGATCCTGGACCAGTATGCCGCCGACTATCCGCGCGGGCCTCACGACCAGCCGCAAAGCATGTGCCCCGCCTTCGGGTCCCTGCGCGTCGGGCTGCGGATGAAGCGCGTGGCGACGATCCTGTCGGGAAGCGCCTGCTGCGTCTACGGCCTGTCCTTCGTGTCGCACTTCTACGGGGCGCGGCGGTCGGTGGGTTACGTGCCCTTCAATTCGGAAACGCTGGTCACCGGCAAGCTCTTCGAGGACATCCGCGAGGCGGTGCACGACATCGCCGACCCCGAGAAGCTGGACGCCATCGTGGTGACGAACCTCTGCGTCCCGACGGCGTCCGGCGTGCCGCTACGGCTGCTGCCCTCGGAGATCGACGGCGTGCGCGTGGTCGGCATCGACGTGCCCGGCTTCGGCATCCCGACCCACGCCGAGGCCAAGGACGTGCTGGCCGGCGCGATGCTGAACTACGCCCGCGCCGAGGTGGAGGCGGGGCCGGTGGCCGCCCCCGTCGGCGGCAAGTCGGACCGGCCGACGGTGACGCTGCTGGGCGAGATGTTCCCGGCCGACCCGATGATGATCGGCGCGATGCTGGCCCCCATGGGGCTGGCCGCCGGGCCCGCCGTGCCCTGCCGGGAGTGGCGCGAGCTCTACGCCGCCCTCGACTGCGGCGCGGTGGCGGCGATCCATCCGTTCTACACGGCCAGCATCCGCGAGTTCCAGGCCGCCGGTCGGCCCGTCGTTGGGTCGGCGCCGGTCGGCCACGACGGCACGGCCGCCTGGCTGGCCGGAATCGGCGACGCGTTCGGGCTGCCGGCCGAGCGGGTCGCCGCGGCGCAGAACGCGTTCCTGCCGGCGATCCGTGGCGCGCTGGCCGCCGCCCCGATCAAGGGCACCATCACGCTGAGCGGCTACGAGGGCAGCGAGCTGCTGGTCGCGCGGCTGCTGATCGAGAGCGGCGCGGACGTGCCCTATGTCGGCACCGCCTGCCCGAAGACGCCGTGGTCGGCCGCCGACGCCGAGTGGCTGACGGCCAGGGGCGTGAAGGTGAAGTTCCGCGCCTCGCTGGAGGACGACATGAGCGCGATGGAGGGGGTCCGCCCGGATCTGGCCATCGGGACCACGCCGGTCGTGCAGCGCGGCAAGGAGCTGGGGATCCCGGCGCTCTACTTCACCAACCTGATTTCGGCGCGGCCGCTGATGGGCCCCGCCGGTGCCGGATCGCTGGGCGAGGTCGTGAATGCCGCCATCGGCAACCGCGGCCGCATGGCCTCGATGAAGGCCTTCTTCGAGGGCGTGGGTGCAGGCGACACCGCCGGCGTCTGGGAAGGGTCCCCGAACCGCCAGCCCGGGTTCCGCGCGCTGAACGCCAAGAAGCTGGAAAAGCAGGCCCGCGCCCGCAAGGCCGAGGAGATGATCTGATGACCGGATGGCACGCATACCTTCTGAGCTGCCGCGAGGCGGAGACGTCCGAGCGGGGGCCAGCCCTTGATGCGCCGGCCCGTCAGGCTCAGGTCGACGCAGGGCGCACGCAGACCGGGGCCGAGGCGCGGCCGTGCTGATCCAGGACCACGACCGGGCCGGCGGCTACTGGGGCGCCGTCTACGCGTTCTGCGCCGTCAAAGGCCTGCAGGTCGTGATCGACGGCCCGGTGGGCTGCGAGAACCTGCCGGTGACGAGCGTGCTGCACTACACCGACGCGCTGCCGCCGCACGAGCTGCCCATCGTCGTCACGGGACTGGGCGAGAGCGAGATGGGATCGGGCACCGAGGACGCGATGAAACGCGCCTGGGAGGTGCTGGACCCCGCGCTGCCCGCCGTCGTCGTGACCGGCTCCATCGCCGAGATGATCGGCGGCGGCGTGACGCCACAGGGCACCAACATCCAGCGGTTCCTGCCGCGCACCATCGACGAGGACCAGTGGGAAGCCGCCGACCGGGCGATGACCTGGATCTTCACCGAGTTCGGGATGACCAAGGGGCGGATGCCCAAGGAGACGAAGCGCGAGGAGGGCGCGGCACCCCGCGTGAACATCCTCGGGCCGATGTACGGCGTCTTCAACATGCCCAGCGACCTTGCCGAGATCCGGCGCCTGGTCGAGGGGATCGGCGCAGAGGTCAACATGGTGATGCCGCTGGGCGCCCATGTCGCCGAGATGCGGGGCCTCGTGAACGCCGACGCCAACGTCTGCATGTACCGCGAGTTCGGCCGCGGCCTGAGCGAGGTGCTGGGCAAGCCCTACCTTCAGGCGCCCATCGGACTGGAGAGCACGACGCTCTTCCTGCGCCGTCTGGGCGAGATGCTGGACCTCGACCCCGAGCCCTTCATCGAGCGCGAGAAGCATTCCACGATCAAGCCGGTCTGGGACCTGTGGCGGTCGGTGACGCAGGATTTCTTCGCCACCGCGTCCTTCGCCGTGGTCGCGAACGAGACCTACGCCCGCGGTCTGCGCAAGTTCCTCGAGGACGACATGGGCCTGCCCTGCGCCCTGGCGGTCAGCCGGCTAAGGGGCAAGAAGACCGACAACGACGCGGTCCGGGCTCAGATTCATGGCAAGCGGCCGCTCGTCGTCTTCGGGTCGATCAACGAGAAGATGTACCTGGCCGAGATGTCGGGCGGGCACGGGCCGGCGCCGCAGTTCATCCCCGCGTCCTTCCCGGGTGCCGCCATCCGGCGGGCAACGGGCACGCCGTTCATGGGCTACGCCGGCGCCACCTACGTCGTGCAGGAGGTCTGCAACGCGCTCTTCGACGCGCTCTTCCATATCCTGCCGCTGGGCACGGACATGGACCGCGCCGACGCGACCCCGACGCCGCTGCGCCGCGATTTTCCCTGGGACACCGATGCGCAGCGGCGGCTGGACGAGATCGTCGCGATGCATCCGATCCTCACCCGCATCTCGGCCGCCAAATCCCTGCGCGACGCCGCCGAGAAGGCCGCGCTGGGCGAGGGCGCCGAGCGGGTGCGCCTTGAGACGGTGGAGCGCCTGTCGCCCGCCGGCGCCCCCAAGACAACCGCCGCGCGCACGCCCGCGCCCGACACCGACACCGCCGTCCTGCAACATGATGGAGCCGCACGATGACCGACATGACCAACGCCCAGATGTCCGCCGCCCACATGGACGCACCTCACCGGCACCCCGCGGGGCGCGGCGAGTACTACGCCTATTTCGCGGTCATCTTCGCGGCGACCCTTCCGCTGGCCTGCCTCACCTGGGGGCTGAAGGCCGTGCGCGGGATGCGGCTGCCCGACACCGGCCCCGTCCGCGCGGCGTGGAGCCAGGCCAACATCATCACGCCCCTGATCTTCCAGGCGTGACCCCCATTCGTCCCACCTTCGGGGGGTGGCGATGCAAGGGCGGGGGATGACCCCCCGTCGCAACCCGGCCGCTGGGACGACGCGGCATCATCGGCATAACTTTCCGGAGGAAAAACAATGGCTGATAGAACGGATCTGTCCTTCACGGGGCTGACCGACGAGCAGGCGCAGGAGCTTCACTCGGTCTACATGAGCGGCTTCGCGATCTTCACGATCGTCGCGGTCGTCGCTCACATCCTGACGTACATCAAGCTGCCCTGGTTCAGCTGGGGATAGGAGGCACCGACATGGCACAGTTCTACAAGATCTGGCTGATCTTCGACCCGCGCAGGGTCTTCGTGGCGCAGGGCGTGTTCCTGTTCCTGCTGGCGGCGATGATCCACCTCGTCCTGCTCAGCAACCCGGCGACCAACTGGTTCCAGCGCGCGTTCGCAAACGACGTGGCCGTCGTCGTGGCCGACTAGGCGGCGACCCCCAAGGCCCGCCCCTGCGCCCCCATGCAGGGCGGGCCCCGCACCACATCCGCGGGCGGCCCGGGTCGCCCGCGGAAAACCGCACGATGACCGCCCGCAGCCCTTGCCGGGGCGCGGGTCCTTGAATGGAGTTTGAAGATGGCGCTGCTCAGCTTCGAAAGAAAATATCGCGTCCGCGGCGGGACGCTGGTCGGGGGCGATCTCTTCGATTTCTGGGTCGGCCCCTTCTATGTCGGCTTCTTCGGGGTGACGACGTTCTTCTTCGCCCTCCTCGGCACGATCCTCATCTTCTACGGCGCGGCCATCGGCCCGACGTGGAACCCCTGGCTGATCTCGATCGAGGCGCCGCCTCTGGAATACGGCCTGGGCGCAGCACCGCTGGCCGAGGGCGGCCTGTGGCAGATCATCACGATCTGCGCCATCGGCGCCTTCGTCAGCTGGATGATGCGCGAGGTCGAGATCTGCCGCAAGCTGGGCATCGGCTATCACGTGCCCTTCGCCTTCGGCGTGGCGATCGTGGCCTACGTCACTCTCGTCGTCATCCGGCCGGTGCTGATGGGCGCCTGGGGACACGGGTTTCCCTACGGCATCTTCAGCCACCTCGTCTGGGTGAACAACGTCGGCTACGCCTACGGCAACTTCCACTACAACCCCGCCCACATGATCGCGATCACCTTCTTCTTCACCACCTGCTTCGCTCTCGCGCTGCACGGATCGCTGGTGCTGTCGGCGGTGAACCCCGCGAAGGGGCACGAGGTGAAGTCGCCCGATCACGAAGACACCTATTTCCGCGACCTCATCGGCTACTCGATCGGGCCCTTGGGCATCCACCGCCTGGGCCTGTTCCTGGCGCTGAACGCGGGCCTCTGGAGCGCGATCTGCATCGTGATCTCGGGCACCGTCTGGTTCGACGAATGGATCGTGTGGTGGGACTGGTACTTCGAGCTGCCCTGGTGGCGGGATCTCTGAGGCACATGGGAGAGGATAGGAACAATGGCTGAATATCAGAACATCTTCACCCAGGTGCAGGTCGTGGGCCCACCCGAGATGGGCATGGCCACGATCGCGCCCGAAGGGGGACAGCGGCTGGGGCGGGGCGGCTTCTCGCAACTGGCCGGGCTCTTCGGCAACGCGCAGCTGGGGCCGATCTACCTGGGCACCTTCGGCCTGATCTCGATCGCGACGGGCACCATCTGGTTCATGATGGTCGGGTTCTCGTTCTGGGAGCAGGTCGACTACAACCCGGCCGTCTTCGTGCGGGACCTCTTCTGGCTGGCGCTCGAGCCGCCGTCGCCAGACTACGGCCTCGGCATCCCGCCGATGGGCGAGGGCGGATACTACCTCATCGCGTCGTTCTTCCTGCTGATCTCGGTGCTGACCTGGTGGGTCCGCACCTACCTGCGGGCCGATGCGCTGGGCATGGGCAAGCACGTCAGCTGGGCCTTCGCGTCGGCGATCTGGCTGTTCCTGGTCCTCGGCCTCTTCCGGCCGCTGGCGATGGGATCGTGGTCCGAGATGGTGCCCTACGGCATCTTCCCGCATCTCGACTGGACGAACCTCTTCTCGATCACGTGGGGCAACCTTTTCTACAATCCGTTCCACGCGCTCAGCATCGTGTTCCTCTACGGCTCGGCCCTGCTCTTCGCCATGCACGGGGCGACGATCCTTGCCGTCAGCCGCTTCGGCGGCGAGCGCGAGATCGAGCAGATCGTCGACCGCGGAACGGCCACGGAACGGGCGGCGCTGTTCTGGCGCTGGACCATGGGGTTCAACGCGACGATGGAGGGCATCCACCGCTGGGCCTGGTGGTTCGCGGTCCTCACGACGCTGACGGGCGGGATCGGCATCCTGCTGACCGGCACCGTCGTCGACAACTGGTTCGTCTGGGCGCAGCAGCACGGCTACGCGCCGCTGGATTGAGGAGAGACACGCAATGGCCGACCACGACGACTACCTCCGCACGGGCGACCGGAACTTCCGACTCTTCGCAGACGTCGGGCTGCTGATGGGCAAGGGGGCGGGATACGCGGCGCTCTTCTGCTTCGCCCTGATCATCGTCGGCTGGGCCATGCTCGGCATCAGCCGCGCCCTGCCCGAGGAATCCAAGCAGGCGCCCGATCCGACGCCCCTGTCGTTCCTGATGATCAGGGACGGCGCGGCACCCGCTATCGCCTGACACAAGCGAGCGGCGGCGGGCATGCACCCCGCCGCCACCCAATTCGAGAGATGGATGGCGGGACCGTATCCCGCCGCCCAGGCCGGTCCGGGCCGAGAGGTCCGGCGTTCGGGGCGCGACTTGGCCCCGGTTCCCTTCCTGCTGGCTACAGGAACCGGCGTCGCGGCGGCAATCGTCGCCGCGACGTCGACCCCCACCCCACCCGACGCAGTGAGGATGGCATGAGCGATACCCCCACGCTGGACCGCATCGCCGCACCCCGCGACCTCAGATCGCTGGACGACGCGGACCTTGCCCGCCTCGCGCACGAACTGCGCGCCGAGACGATCGAGGCGGTCAGCCGGACCGGCGGGCACCTGGGGTCGTCGCTGGGCGTGGTCGAGCTGACGGTCGCGATCCACGCCGTCTACGACACGCCGCGCGACCGGCTGATCTGGGACGTGGGCCACCAGTGCTACCCCCACAAGATCCTGACCGGACGCCGCGACCGCATCGGCACCCTGCGGCAGGAGGGCGGTATCTCGGGCTTCACCAAGCGGGCCGAGAGCGAATACGACCCGTTCGGCGCCGCCCATTCCAGCACCTCGATCAGCGCCGCGCTGGGGTTCACGGTGGCGCGCGACATGGGGTTGCCGACCGGCGACGCCATCGCCGTGATCGGCGACGGCGCCATCAGCGCCGGCATGGCCTACGAGGCACTGAACAACGCCGGCGCCGAGGGACGGCGCATGTTCGTCGTGCTCAACGACAACGAGATGTCCATCGCGCCGCCGGTGGGCGCGATGTCCAAGTATCTGTCGGGCCTGTGGGACAATCCGCTGGCCCAGACGGTCGAGGCGGCGATGCCCGGCCCCTTGCGCGACGGCGCGCGGCGCGCCAAGGCGCTGGTCACGGGCGCGCTGGGCGGCAGCGCCACGATGTTCGAGGATCTGGGCTTCACCTATATCGGCCCCATCGACGGGCATGACCTGTCGCAGCTCCTGCCGGTGCTGCGCGCGGCGCGGGCGCGGGCGACGGGGCCGGTTCTGATCCACGCCTGCACGGTCAAGGGCAAGGGCTATGCCCCGGCCGAGTCCTCGGCCGACAAGTATCACGGCGTGGGCAAGTTCGACGTCGCCTCGGGCGCGCAATCCAAGGGCAAGCCCAACGCGCCCAGCTACACCAAGGTCTTCGGCGAGGCTCTGGCCGACGAGGCCGACCGCGACCCGGCCATCGTCGCCGTCACGGCCGCGATGCCGTCGGGCACGGGCCTCGACATCTTCGGAGCGCGCCATCCCGCCCGTACCTTCGACGTCGGCATCGCCGAGCAGCACGGCGTCACCTTCTGCGCCGGCATGGCGGCGGCCGGGCTGAAGCCCTTCGCGGCGATCTATTCGACGTTCCTGCAGCGCGGCTACGACCAGATCGTGCACGATGTGGCGCTTCAGAACCTGCCCGTCCGTTTCGCCATCGACCGGGCCGGACTGGTGGGGGCGGACGGCGCGACCCATGCGGGCGCCTTCGACGTCGCCTATCTGAGCAACCTGCCCAACTTCACCGTGATGGCCGCGGGGGACGAGGCCGAGCTGGTCCATATGGTCGCCACCGCCGCCGCGCATGACGCCGGCCCCATCGCGTTCCGCTATCCGCGGGGCGAGGGGCTGGGCGTGCCGATGCCCGAGCGCGGCGAGGTGCTGGAGATCGGGCGCGGCCGCGTGCTGCGCTCGGGCGGAGACGTGGCCATCCTGTCCTTCGGGGCGCATCTGGGCGAATGCCTGAAGGCCGCCGACAGGCTGGACGCCCAGGGCATCGGCGCCACCGTCGCCGATGCGCGGTTCGCGCGGCCGCTGGACCGCGCGCTGATCCGGCGGTTGCTGCGCGACCACCGCGCGCTGGTCACGGTCGAGCAGGGCGCCCGCGGCGGGTTCGGCGCCATGGTGCTGCACGATCTCGCGAACGACGGTCTGCTGGACGGCCGCTGCCAGATCCGGACGATGACGCTGCCCGACCGTTTCATCGACCAGGCCGCGCCCGACGCGATGTATGCCGAGGCCGGTCTGACCGCGACCGACATCGCCGCGACCGCCATGCAGGCAAGCGGCCTTGTGGCGTCCATGTAGGGGCGGTGCGTCGATGGTCGGCCTCCGGGCGCGTGGCTGGGACGGGAGCCTTCGGCGAGGATATTTCCGAACCCAGGTTGTGGGGGCCCCCACTTCAGTCGGGGCGTCGTGTGCGTGGGGGTCGGGGTCTCGATGAGCGGCGTCAACGGGCGGTCGTGGACAGGGGGACGCCTGCGGCGCGTCCCATCGCCGTGCCCGCCGGGTGACAGGTCCGCGCGGGGCCGGGCAGCGGTGCCGTCGGCGCGTGCGCGCCATTCGGCATGAGAGGCCCGTCCGGGCGATCCCGCAAGATCAGCCAGGCCCGAAGATTCGTTCCATGTGCTCGTCCAGATATATCCGCAGCCACGGCGTGAATCGTTCGGGGCGGCGCGCGATCTCGCCTTCGAGGTCGGCCATGTCGATCCATACCGCCTCGGCCACCTCGGCGGGGTCGGGGGCCAGCGGCATTCCGGGCACCGTCTCGGCGACGAAGACCTCGACCACCTCGTGTTCGGTCAGCCCGCCGCCCACGTCGGCGCGGTACTCGATCCGGTCGCGGTGGACCGGCGCCAGCCCCTCGATGCCCAGTTCCTCGCGCAGGCGGCGCATGGCGCAGTCCTCGGGCGGCTCGTCCCAGCGCGGGTGGGTGCAGCAGGTGTTCGCCCAGAGCCCGGGCGTGTGGTACTTCGACAGCGCGCGCCGCTGGATCAGCGTGTCGCGCCCCCGCATCACGAAGACCGACACCGCCTTGTGGCGCAGCGCCTCGCGGTGGGCGCGCATCTTCTCGACGGGGACCAGCGTCCCGTCGACCCAGGCCGGGATCATCTCGGCCGCGGACATGGTTCAGACGTGGTTCGGAGACACGACGCCCATGAGGTGCGCCACGTTCTTGATGCCGATCTTGAGGTGCGCCAGCGGCCGCGACCGGACCAGCGCCTTGTTCATGTAGGCCTCGAACGTCAGGCGCTGAACGTCGACGTCATGACAGAGCGAAACGAACCTCTCGCGCCGTTCGTCGCTGCGATAGTAGGCGTTCTGCATGGCGCCCAGCACGCGGAAGACGGCCTTGTGATCCTTCATCCACAGCTTGCGCGCAAGTTGCAGGTCCTTCGCACGGCCGGTCCGCAGACAGGCCGCCGCGGCCGAGGCGGCGACGCGGCCGCCGAACATCGCGTAGTAGATGCCCTCGCCCGACGACGGAGCCACGACGCCCGCGGCGTCGCCGGCCAGCACGACGTCGCGGCCGTTGTCCCAGCGGTCCAGCGGGCGCAGCGGGATCGGCGCGCCCTCGCGGCGGATCGTGCGGCAATGGGCCAGACCGGCCGCGGCGCGCAGGGCGGCGGTGGCGGCCTTGAGATCGGTGCCCGGAACCTCGGTGCCCATGCCGACGCTTGCCTGTCCGCCGTGCGGGAAGACCCAGCCGTAGAAGTCGGGCGAGATGGCGCCGTCGTAGATCACGTCGCAGCGCCCCGCGTCATAGGCGGTGGTGCCGGGCGCGGGCGCCTCGATGATCTCGTGATAGGCGATGACGTAGGGGATTTTTTCGGCGCCCGGGACCTCGTGCTTGCCGACGTTGGACCGCGCGCCGTCGGCGCCGATCACCAGGCGGGTGGCGATCTGCCGCCGTTCGCCGGTGGCCTTGTCGCGGTAGACGACATGGGTGCCGCCTTCGTCGCGCAGGATGCTCTGGTAGGTGCCGGTGATGCGCGTGGCGCCGGCGGCCACGGCTCGTTCGCGCAGGAACGGATCGAAATGCTCACGGTCGACCATGCCGACGAAGCCGTTCTCGATCGGGATGTCGACGCGGCGGCCGGTGGGCGAGATCATGCGCGCCGTCGACACCTTGGCGACCAGCTGGTCGTCGGGGATGGCGAAGTCGGCGATGGCGCGGGGCGGGATGGCGCCGCCGCAGGGCTTGATCCGGCCGTCCTTGTCGAGGAGGGCGACGGAATGGCCCGAGCGGGCAAGATCCTCGGCGGCGGTGGCGCCGGACGGCCCGCCTCCCACGACGACGACATCGAACATGGTCACTCTCCCGGTATGGCGTGGGGCGGCGGGGTGCCGCGGGACATGATGCGCGCCGCCATCAGCGCGGCGGCGACGAAAAGGGCGGCTTCGGCCGCGAAGACGGCGCCGAAGGCCGCGGCGTCCGGCAGGACGGTGCGCAGGACATCGGCGGCGGCGGCGCCCAAGAGCCCGCCGAAGCCCGCGGCGACGGCCTGCGCCGCGCCCCAGAGGCCCATCCGCGTGCCCTCGCGCCGGTCGCGCCCGTGTCCGGCCAGCGCCATCATCGACCCGATGGCGGCGACCGCGAACATTCCGTTGAAGACGCCGAGGCCGATGACCATGGGGGTCAGCAATCCGCCCGCGCCGGCCGTGCCGATGGCGGCGAGGCCCAGCAGCGCCGCGCAGGACCCGAGGCACCCGCCAACGACCCAGTGCCGCAGCGACCCGAGCCCCAGACCCGTGGCGGCGATGCCGACAGCCAGCATGCCCACGAACACGCCGCCGTTCTGCGCACCCGAGAGGGTCGTCGTGGCGCCCGGCGTCAGGTCGAAGACGAGGCCCGCGTAGGGCTCCAGTATCAGTTCCTGCATGAAGTAGGCGGTCATCGACAGGAAGACGAAGAGGGTGAAGGCGCGCGCCTCGGGCTCGGCCCAGATCTGGGCCAGGCCTTCGCGGAAGGGCAGTGCCTCGGGGGGGCGGACGGCGGTAACGCGCCGCTCGATCCCCCAGACGGCCAGCGCGGTGACGATGACGGCGATGCCGCCCACGGCGGCGACGATGCGCATCAGCCGGGCCGGGGAATAGGGGTCCAGCATGGCGCCGACGACGCCCGCCGTGACGGCAATGCCGAGGATCATCATCAGCCAGGTGATCGTCGCGGCGGCGGCCCGGCGGCGTGGCGCCGTGGCGGTGGCCAGCAGAGCCAGCAGCGAGGTGCCCGACGCGCCGACGCCCAGCCCGATGGCGGCATAGGCGGCCACGGAGACGGCGATCCCGGCCCAGAACGACGTGGCCAGCAGCGTCACACCGTAGGCGGCGCCGATGCCGCCGGCGGCCAGCACCACCATCCCGCCGACGATGAACCGGGTGCGCGCCCCGCCGGTGTCGGAGGCGAAGCCCCACGAGGGGCGCGTGATCTGGATGCCGTAGTGCAGTGCCACCAGCAAACCCGGCAGGACGGCCGGCAGCGCCAGCTCGATCACCATCAGCCGGTTCAGGGTCGATGTCGTCAGCACGACCACGGCCCCCAGCGCCACCTGCACCAGCCCCAGCCGGACGATCTGGACCCAGTTCAGCGTCATGCGACGGCCCTCAGCGCCGTGGCCGCGACCATCATGCCGGTGATGTAGAGAAGGATGCCCGTGCCCTGGTACCAGGGCGCCTGTCCCAGCGGGTCGCGCAGAAGCCGACGCATCGCGACCAGTTGCGTGGCCAGCAGCGCGGCGATCGCTACGGCGTGGAACGGTCGGTCCCACCCGGCCAGCAGGGCGATCACGGCCACCTGCGGCAGGGCCATGACCCAGCAGGCCACGCGGGCGGCACGGTCCGGCCCCAGCGTCACGGGCAGGGAGGCGAGGCCCATCCGCCGGTCGCCCTCGACCGCCTTGAAGTCGTTCAGCGTCATGATGCCATGCGCGCCGATCCCGTAGAGCAGGGCGACGGCGACGACGGGCCAGGCCGGCGCCCCGGCCGCGACGACGGCGGCTCCGGTGAACCACGGCAGCGTCTCGTAGCTGAGCCCGACAAGGCCCGGACCCCAGATGCCGGACCGCTTCAGCCGCACCGGCTCGGCCGAATAGGCCCAGGCTGCGGCCACGCCCACCAGCGTCGCGCCAAAGCCCCAGGGCCCCAGCGCCCAGCCGACGGCCAGCGACAGCACCGTCATCGCGAGAGCGATCCACAGGCCCCAGCGGCCGGGGATGCGCCCCGACGGGATGGGCCGATCCGGTTCGTTGATGGCGTCGACATGGCGGTCGCACCAGTCGTTGGCGGCCTGGCTCATCCCGCAGACGACCGGTCCCGCGAGGACGACGCCCAGCAGCACCAGCCCCCAGTCCTGCACGCCGCCGACCGCGACAACGCCGCACAGGTAGGCCCACATGGGGGGGAACCACGTGATCGGCTTGATCAGCGTCAGCGCAGCCCGCGGTTCGGGCATGGATCGGGAGGGAATCGCGAGGACTTCGGCCATGACTGTCAGTCTAATCTGACAGTCATCGGCCGGACAACTGTAAAGTTTACCTGACAGTCACGATGGGCCGTCCTTCGACAGCAGGCCGAACTTGCGTAGCTTGACGTAGAGCGACTGGCGCGAAAGGCCCAGCATCTCGGCCGCGGCGACGCGGTTGTTGCCTGTCAGCTCGATCGCCGTCTCGATGCACATCTTCTCGACCACGTCGGTGGTCTGGGCGACGATGTCCTTCAGGGTGGAGCTGCCGACGAGGTCCATCACGGGGCGCGGTCCTGCGGTGGGGGCTGTGGCAGCGGCCGGCATCCTGACGGCCTCGCCCACCGCCGCGTCGCGCATCACGAAGGCCACGCAGGGCGCGGTGCCGTCCGCCAGCCACGTGGCCGAGATCGAGACGGGGCGCTGTCCGCCGTATTCTCCCACGATCCGCGTGGAATAGAGCCGCATCTTGCCCGCGCGCGCTGCGTTCTCCAGCAGCACCCGCTGATCGACCGGTCCGCGCGACAGGAAATCGCCCAGCATCCGTCCCTTCACCGCGCCGGCGTCGGTACCGTCCACGAGGTTCAGGAACGCCTCGTTCGTCGCCGTGATCGTGCCGTTCCGGTCCGTCATCGCGATGGCGTCCGACCCCGCCTCATAGAGCGCCACGAGGTTCCGGGTATAGTCGTCGCCGGGCGTGTCGGGCGTATCGGCGGCGGCGAGCCGGCACAGCAGCAGGCGTTCGCCCGCCGCGCGGAAGAGAGTGGGATGCGCGACGACGCGCCGGCCCGACTGCGCCACGTCCAGGGGAACGCTGCCATGCCCCTCGCCCTGCGCCGCGACGGTCAGCCTGTCGATGGCCCGCGCCGCGTCCGGCCCGGCAAGCTCGGCCGCCAGCGCGCGGCCCATGAGAGCCTCGCGGGACTTGCCCAGCAGGCGGGCGGCGGCCAGGTTCATCTCGGTGATCCTGCCGGTGCCGACCGACACGAACGCGACGGCGTCCTGAGTCTGGCCCAGCAGGACCTGGAACCGGGTATCGTACTCCCGCTGGCTTTCGTAGTCGCGCTCCAGCGCCATCTGCGCCTTCACGAGTTGCTGCTGCATCTCGGCGATGGGCCGCAGGTCGCGCCCCAGCATCAGGATCGCGCCGTCCGGGCCGATCCGGTGCAGGGTGTAGTTGATCGGGAACTCCCAATCGGCCGTGGTGTCGATATGGTTCAGCTCGATCGGGCGGGACGTCTGCGCGGTGTCGAGATAGGTGGCCAACGCGCGGTCGAACTTGGGAACGCTCTCGACGGTCAGGAACTCGCGCACGTCGCGACGCTCCCACTTGGTAAGGTCCGCGTAGCTGCGGTGGATGGGGTTGGCGAGGACCGAAAGGACTTGGCCCTGCGACGAGATGACGATTGCGATATCGGCCAGCGTGGCGATGATGTCGCCCAGGATATCGGGCCCGATCAGCGGTATCGCCCCGCTCGCCCAATATTTCGTGCCCCGGGATGTCATGCGGCCAGCGCCTTCCAACTCGCGACCCAGCGCCGCAATCGGGTTAGATGTGGTTGGGGCGGGCTGTCGTCAACCCGCAATGCTGCAATGCCGCATCGAGATCGCTGGTCACCAGGTCGACGCCCGTGACAGCACGTATGTCGATACCGCCGCGATCGACCGCGATGCCGCCCAGCACCAGCGGGGGTAGGTCGACGAAGTCGCGGCGCATGGCGGCAACCGTCCGGGTCAGGTGCAGGACGTTCTCGTCGACCGTGGCCGACATGAAGATCGCGTCGAAGCAGGTGGCGCGGATCGCCTCGATCACCTCGGCATCGTCGGCGCCCATCGAGACCTGGACCGTGTAGCCGCGGCGCCGAAGCTGGCTGGCCAGGACCATGATGCCGAGGGTGTGATCCGACGCGCGCGATCCCAGCAGCAAGAGCGCCGCGTCGCCGGCCGAGCCATCGTCCGCGCGGCGACGGTCCTGATCGAAATGGCCGATCTCGCGCAGCAGGTACTGCAGGCGCGACGTGCCGATGGTGACGGCGGAGAAGCTCATCGTGTCGTCGGTCCAGCCGTCGCCCATGCGACGCGCGACCTCGGGGATGATGACGTCGCAGATGCGGTCGGGGGCGACGCCCTCGGCCAGCAGGTCGCGGGCGACGGCGCCGCAGCGCAGCGGGTCGCTACCCGTGGCGGCAACGAAGATCCGCTCGATCGCGACCTCGTCCAGCTCTGCGGGATCCGGGGGGACGTTCATCCCGCCGCGCCGCCGGGCGACTTCCGCCAGGGCTGCCGAGGCGACATCGTCGAGGGCCCGGTGCGAAAGGAATGGGACTGGCTCACTGTTCTTTCTCTGTAGACCGGCCATCGTTCCCTCCCCCAAAGGCGCGTGGCCTGGCGTCCCGCTCGGCGGCGGATGGCGCGGCTGCACGATGACACGATCATCCAAAAGCCCGCGCTCCCTGTCAAAGAAAATTGACAGGTGGCGCGAAGATTCCTGTTCCGGATACGCGAAAATGGCGAATATCGGCGCAAGCGGCGGCAATGACGGTCGAAATGCACCCGGAGGCTGACGGCCAAAGTGTAAATCCAAGTTGACAGTCTGCGAATCCCGGTCTTAGATCGAAGGCATCGGACGGCCCCGGCTCGGGGCAGGAACGGGACCGCCACCATGATTACCGCCACAGCCCCCGCCGGACGCGCCGACGACGCGCGGCGGCCACTCTACACCCCAGAAGAGCGCGCGCGCCGCGACGCGAGCCCCTGGACGCTGGTACAGGGCATCCTCGCGCCGGTGCAGTTCCTCGTCTTCGCCGTCTCCCTTGCCCTCGTCCTGCGCTACCTGATCGCCGGCGAGGGCTACGCGCTTGCCACGTGGTCGGTCGTGGTCAAGACCGGCGCGCTCTATCTCATCATGGTCACCGGTGCGATCTGGGAAAAGGTCGTCTTCGGCCGCTACCTCCTTGCGCCGGCGTTCTTCTGGGAGGACGTGTTCAGCTTCGCCGTCATCGCGCTGCACACCGCCTATCTGCTGGCGCTCTTGGGTGGCCTGCTGGCACCCGTGCCGCTGATGCTGCTGGCGCTGGCCGCCTATGCCGCCTACGTCGTCAACGCCGCGCAGTTCGTGCTCAAGCTGCGGGCGGCCCGCCTCGACATGGCCGCCGCGGGTGCCGGGGTGCCGGCATGAACGCGATGCCGCCCCCCGCCGCCGGGTGCCGCACCGCACCCTTGCTCAAGCAGCGCGGCCAGCGCGAGGTCTTCTGCGGGCTCACCGGGATCATCTGGCTGCATCGCAAGATGCAGGACGCGTTCTTCCTCGTCGTGGGGTCGCGCACCTGCGCGCACCTGCTGCAATCGGCCGCCGGTGTCATGATCTTCGCCGAGCCGCGCTTCGCCACCGCCATCCTTGAGGAGGGCGACCTGGCCGGCCTCAACGACGCTCAGGATGAGCTGGACCGCACCGTCGCGCAGCTGCTGGAGCGTCGTCCCGACATCCGCCAGCTCTTCCTTGTCGGATCCTGCCCGTCCGAGGTGATCAAGCTGGACCTGTCGCGCGCCGCCGAACGGCTGAGCGCCGCGCACGCCCCGGCGGTGCGGGTGCTGAACTATTCCGGCTCGGGCATCGAGACGACGTTCACCGAGGGCGAGGATGCGTGCCTCGCCGCGATGGTTCCTGCTCTGCCCGCGTCTGACGCGCGCGAGCTGGTGATCGCGGGCGCGCTGCCCGACGTGGTCGAGGACCAGATGCTGGGCCTGCTCGCCGATCTGGGGATCGGCCCGGTCCGCTGCCTGCCGGCCCGGTCGCGCGACGCCGAGGTCGGGATCGGCGAGAACACCGTCTTCGCGCTGGTCCAGCCCTTCCTGGGCGAGACCTGCGCCGCTCTCCAGCGCCGCAAGGCCCGCCATATCGCGGCGCCCTTCCCCTTCGGCGCAGAAGGCACGACCGCCTGGCTGCGCGCCGTCGCGACCGAATTCGGCGTCGACGACGCCGCGTTCGACCGGGTCGTCGCGGCCCCCCGCGACCGGGCGCGCCGCGCCGTGGCACAGGCGGCCGCGCCGCTGGATGGCCGGTCGGTGTTCTTCTTCCCCGACAGCCAGCTGGAAATCCCGCTGGCCCGCTTCCTGACCGCCGAATGCGGCATGGCCGCCATCGAGGTCGGCAGCCCCTACATCCACGACGCCATCCACGGCCCCGACCTCGACCTGCTGCCCGCAGGCCCCACGATCAGCGAGGGCCAGGACGTCGACCTGCAACTCGACCGCGCCCGCGCGGCCCGGCCCGACCTCACCGTCTGCGGCCTCGGACTCGCCAACCCGCTCGAGGCCGAGGGCCTGACGACCAAATGGGCCATCGAGCTCGTCTTCACCCCAGTCCACTTCTACGAGCAGGCCGGCGACCTCGCCGCGCTCTTCGCGCGCCCGCTGCGCCGCAAGGCGCTGACCCCCGGCATCGCCCCCGCCGCCATGGAGGCCGCCCGATGACCCGCCTCCGCGTGCCCTTTCATCCTGTCGAAAATACTCCGGGGTCCGGGGCAGCGCCCCGGTCCGTCGCCGCATGAAGCTTGCCGTCTGGACATACGAGGGCCCGCCGCACGTGGGCGCCATGCGCGTCGCCACCGGCATGCGCGGTCTGCACTACGTCCTGCACGCGCCGCAGGGCGACACCTATGCCGACCTTCTTTTCACCATGATCGAACGGCGCAATCACCGCCCGCCCGTCACCTATACCACCTTCCAGGCCCGCGACCTCGGGTCGGACACCGCGCAGCTCTTCCAGGACGCCTGCCGCGATGCCTACGAGCGGTTTCGCCCGCAGGCGATCATCGTCGGCGCCTCCTGCACGGCCGAGCTGATCCAGGACGATCCCGGCGGTCTGGCCGAGCTGATGGGCCTGCCCGTCCCGGTCATCCCGCTGGAGCTGCCCTCCTACCAGCGGCGCGAGAACTTCGGCGCCGACGAGACATTCTTCCAGATCGTCCGCACCCTGGCGCAGCCCTGCGACCGCACCGCGCGCCCGTCATGCAACATCCTGGGCCCCACCGCGCTGGGGTTCCGCCACCGCGACGACATCACCGAGCTCACGGGGCTGCTGCACGAGATGGGCGTCGACGTGAACGTTACCGCGCCGATGGGCTCCACGCCCGCCGACATCGCCCGCCTGCCGGCGGCGCATTTCAACGTCCTGCTCTACCCAGAGACGGCCGAGACCGCCGCGCGCTGGCTGGAGAAGACGCACGGCCAGCCCTTCACGAAGACGGTGCCCATCGGCGTCGGCGCCACCCGCGCCTTCCTGGCCGAGGTCGCGCAACTGACCGGCATCGCAGGCGCGCCAGACGACAGCCGGCTGCGGCTGCCCTGGTATTCGCGCAGCGTCGACAGCACCTACCTGACCGGAAAGCGGGTCTTCGTCTTCGGCGACGGCACCCACGCCATGGCCGCCGCGCGGATCGCAAAGGACGAGATGGGGTTCGAGGTCGCGGGCCTTGGCTGCTACAACCGCGAACAGGCCCGCCCGGTGCGCGCCCTGGCGCGCGAGATGGGCGTCGAGGCGCTGATCACCGACGACTACCTGGAGGTCGAGCGCACCATCGAGGCGCTGGCGCCCGAGCTGATCCTCGGCACCCAGATGGAGCGTCACATCGGCAAGCGTCTGGGCATCCCCTGCGCCGTCATCTCCGCGCCCGTCCACGTCCAGGATTTCCCCGCCCGCTATTCCCCCCAGGTCGGGTTCGAGGGCGCCAACGTCATCTTCGACACATGGGTGCACCCGCTGGTCATGGGGCTGGAAGAGCACCTGCTGCACATGTTCCGCGACGATTTCGAGTTCCACGACGCCGCGGGCGCCTCGCATCACGGCGGCAAGGCGGTGCCGGCGCCGCAGGAGGAACCAGCAGCCCCGGAAGCGGCACCCGCCGGCGGCACGGACGTGGTCGTCTGGCTGGCCGCCGCCGAGGCCGAGCTGAAGAAGATCCCGTTCTTCGTGCGCGGCAAGGCCCGCCGTAACACCGAGGCCTTCGCGGCCACCCGCGGCGTGCGCGAGATCAGCGTCGAGACCCTGTACGAGGCGAAGGCACATTATGCGCGATGACGTCCACATGAACGGCGCGGACCGCGCGGTGGCGCCCTACCGGGTCGTCATCCTGACGCTGGACAGCCACGCCGCCGGCCCCGCCGAACGGGTGGCGCCGCGCCTCGCGCAGGACTTCCCGGGCCTCACGGTCGCCATCCACGCGGCCGCCGAATGGGGCGAGAGCCCGGCGGCGCTGCACGAGGCGCGGCAGGCCATCGCGCGCGCCGACCTGATCGTCGTCAACCTGCTCTTCCTCGAAGAACACGTCGCCGCCATCCTGCCCGACCTCGCCGCGCGGCGGCCCCGGTGCGACGCGCTGGTCGGCGTCGTCGCCGACACGTCCATCGTCAAGCTGACCAAGATGGGGTCGCTCGACATGTCGCGGCCCGCTTCGGGGGTCATGGCCCTCCTCAAACGGCTCAAGCCGCAGCCGAAGGCCAAGGGCGGCGCTGGCGCCGGGCAGATGAAGATGCTGCGCCGGATCCCCAAGATCCTGCGCCTGATCCCCGGCAAGAGCCAGGACCTGCGCGAATGGTTCCTGGCCATGCAGTACTGGCTGGGCGGGTCCGACGACAACATCGAGAACATGCTGCGAAGCCTCGTGGGCCGCTATGCCGACCGCCCCGAATGGGGCGATGTGCGCGCCGCCGCGCCCATCGAATACCCCGACGTCGGTCTCTACCACCCCGACCTGCCGGGCCACCACATCACCACCGACGCCGCCGACCTTCCGCGCCCGGCGAACGCCCGCGGCACCGTCGGGCTGCTGATGCTGCGGTCCTACATTCTGTCGTCGGACTGCGGGCATTACGACGCCGTCATCCGCGCGTTCGAGGCGCAGGGCCTCGCGGTGATCCCGGGCTTCGCCGGCGGTCTGGACGGGCGGCCCGCGATCGAACGCTACATGGCCGGGATCGACACGCTGGTGTCGCTGACCGGGTTCAGCCTCGTGGGCGGACCGGCCTACAACGACAGCGCGGCGGCGGCCGAGACGCTGGGCGCGCTGGACGTGCCCTATGTCGGCGCGCAGCCGCTGGAGTTCCAGACTCTGGGACAATGGGCCGGCAGCGCGCAGGGCCTCGGCCCCGTCGAGACGACGATGCTGGTGGCCCTGCCCGAGATCGACGGCGCGTCCAACCCCACCGTCTTCGCCGGCCGGCACGGGGCCGCTGGCTGCGACGGCTGCGCCCACCGCTGCCGCGCCGCCGGCACCGCAAAGGCGATGGCGCCCTGCCACGAACGTATCGCCGTGCTGGCCGAGAAGACCGCGCGACTGGCCATGCTCCGCGCCAAGCGCAACGCCGACAAGACGGTCGGCATCGTCCTCTTCGGCTTCCCGCCCAACGCGGGGGCGGTCGGCACCGCGGCCTATCTGTCGGTGTTCGAGAGCCTGCACAACACGCTGCACCGGATGCGGGCCGAGGGCTACGACGTGACGCCGCCGGCCACCGTGGACGACCTGCGCGCCGCCGTGCTGAAGGGCAACGCCGCGCGGTACGGGCAGGAGGCCAACGTCGCCGCGACCCTGCCCGCCGACCGGATCGTGGCCGAATGCCCCTGGCTGGACGAGGTCGAGGCCGTGTGGGGCCCGGCGCCCGGCAAGGTCATGTCGGACGGGCGCGGCGTCTTCGTGCTGGGCGCGCAGTTCGGAAAGGTGTTCGTCGGCATCCAGCCGACCTTCGGCTACGAAGGCGACCCGATGCGCCTGCTCTTCGAACGGGGCTTCGCGCCGACCCACGCCTTCACCGGGTTCTATCACTGGCTCAAGCACGACCTGAAGGCTGACGTCCTGCTGCACTTCGGAATGCACGGCGCGCTCGAATTCATGCCGGGCAAGCAGGCGGGCCTCGGCGCCGCCGACTGGCCGGACCGCCTGATCGGCGCGCTGCCCAACGTCTATCTCTACGCCGCGAACAACCCCTCCGAGGCGACCCTGGCCAAACGCCGGTCGAACGCGGTGACGGTGACCCACCTGACGCCGCCGCTGGCCGCCGCGGGGCTCTACCGCGGGCTCGTGGACCTCAAGGACAGCGTCACCCGCTGGCGCGAGATGCCGCGCGGCGACGCGGGCCGCGACGGGCTGGAGGCGCTGATCGCCGATCAGGCCGCGCTTGTCGATCTGGACGGGTCGGACCCGGCGACGCTGTGGCTGACCCTGCTGGAGACCGAAGAGGCGCTGATGCCCAGCGGCCTGCACGTCGTGGGCCGGCACATGACCGCCGCCCAGCGCGCCGACACCGTGGCGCTGATGACGGATGCCACGGCCGAGGAACGCCAGCGCGCCGATGCGCTGCTGCGGGACGACAGCGAATTGCCGGCGCTGATGCGCGCCCTCTCGGCGCGGTTCATCGCGCCGGTGCCGGGCGGCGATCTGATCCGCAACCCGCAGATCCTGCCCACCGGTCGCAATATCCACGCCTTCGACCCGTTCCGCATGCCCACCGCCTTCGCGATGCAGGACGGCGCACGGCAGGCGCGCGTGCTGCTGGAGACCCATGCGACGCTGCCGCGCACCGTGGCGCTGGTCCTGTGGGGGTCCGACAACATCAAGTCCGACGGCGGCCCGATCGCGCAGGCGCTGGCCCTGATGGGGTGCCGCCCGCGCTTCGACAATTACGGCCGGCTGGCCGGCGCCGACCTGGTGCCGCTGGCCGAACTGGGGCGCCCCCGCATCGACGTCATCATGACGCTTTCGGGGATCTTCCGCGACCTGCTGCCGCTTCAGACCCGGATGCTGGCCGAGGCCGCGCTGAAATGCGCCGAAGCCGACGAGCCGGCCGAGATGAACTTCGTCCGCGCCCACGCCCTCAAGCACGCGGCAGAGACCGGCTGCGACCTGGCCGAGGCCGCGCTGCGCGTCTTCTCGAACGCCGAAGGGGCCTACGGGTCGAACGTGAACCAGCTGGTCGACAGCGGCGCCTTCGGCGACGAGGACGAGCTGGCCGACGCCTACCAGAACCGCAAGTCCTTCGCCTACGGGACCGACGGCAAGGCGCACCAGAATGCCGGCCTGCTGGAAAGCACGCTGGGCACGGTCGACCTGGCCTACCAGAACCTCGAATCGGTCGAGCTGGGCGTGACAACCGTGGACCACTACTTCGACACGCTGGGCGGCATCGCTCGTGCGGTGAAGCGGGCGCGCACCCGGGCGGGCGACGCGACCGAGCTGCCGGTCTATATCGGCGACCAGACCCGCGGCGGTGCCAAGGTCCGCACGCTCCAGGCGCAGGTCGCGCTGGAGACGCGCAGCCGCAGCCTGAACCCCCGTTTCTATGAGCCCCTCCTGACCCACGGCCACGAGGGCGTGCGCCAGATCGAGGCGCATATCACCAACACGATGGGCTGGTCGGCGACCACCGGGCAGGTCGAACCCTGGGTCTACCAGCGGCTGAGCGAGACCTTCGTTCTGGACGCCGCGATGCGCGACCGGCTGGCGGCGCTGAACCCACAAGCGTCGGTCCGCATGGCGAACCGGCTGATCGAGGCGTCCGAACGGTCCTACTGGACCCCGGACGACGCCACACTGGCACAACTGCAGGACGCCGCCGACGCGCTGGAAGACCGGCTCGAAGGTATCGTCTCCGACGACCGCCCAGCGGCAATCGCGGCGGAATAGGAGAAGCACGATGGCACTCGACGGAACCCCCCCGATCCTGCGCGGAGCAGATGGCGAAGGCAGCGTGCAGGTCCACCAGGACGAGAACGCCAAGATCGAGGGCGCCAAGGTCTTCTCGGTCTACGGCAAGGGCGGGATCGGCAAGTCGACGACCTCGTCGAACCTGTCGGCCGCCTTCGCGACGATGGGCAAGCGGGTCCTGCAGATCGGTTGCGACCCGAAGCACGACAGTACCTTCACGCTGACGGGCACGCTGGTTCCGACCGTCATCGACATCCTCAAGGAAGTGGATTTCCACCCCGAGGAGCTGCGCGCCGAGGACTTCGTGTTCGAAGGCTGGGGCGGCGTCAAATGCGTCGAGGCGGGCGGGCCGCCGGCCGGCACCGGCTGCGGCGGCTACGTGGTGGGGCAGACGGTGAAGCTCCTAAAGCAGCACCACATGCTGGAGGACACCGACGTCGTCATCTTCGACGTGCTGGGCGACGTGGTCTGCGGCGGGTTCGCGGCACCCTTGCAGCACGCCGACCGGGCGCTGATCGTGACCGCCAACGACTTCGACAGCATCTACGCGATGAACCGGATCATCGCCGCGGTGCAGGCGAAGTCGAAGAACTACAAGGTGCGGCTGGCCGGCTGCGTCGCCAACCGGTCCAAGGATACCGACGAGGTGGACCGCTACTGCAAGACGGTCGGGTTCAACCGGATCGCGCACATGCCCGACCTCGACGCGATCCGCCGGTCGCGGCTCAAGAAGAAGACGCTCTTCGAGATGGACGCCGATGACGAGATCATGGCGGTGCGCGCCGAATACGTCCGCCTCGCCACGACGCTTTGGAACGGGACCGACCCGCTTGCGCCGGCGCCGCTGCCCGACCGCGAGATCTTCGAGCTGCTTGGATTCGACTGATGGACTACGGCGCCACCCTCGACCGGGTCGAAACCTATTTCGACCGCACCGCGACCCGCACGTGGGAGCGTCTGACCTCGGACGCGCCGGTCAGCGGCATCCGCGCCACCGTGCGGGCGGGGCGCGACCGGATGCGCGCGGTGCTGCTGGACGCGTTGCCGGCCGACCTGACCGGCGCCCGCGTGCTGGATGCCGGTTGCGGCACCGGCGCGATGTCGGTGGAGCTGGCGCGGCGCGGGGCGCAGGTGACGGCGGTCGACATCTCGCCCGCGCTGATCGACATCGCGCGCCGCCGCTGCCCGGCCGACCTCGCGGGGCGGATCGACTTCCGGTCCGGCGACATGACCGACGCGGCCCTCGGCCGGTTCGACCACGCGGTCGCGATGGATTCGCTGATCTACTACGCGGCGCGGGACGTGGCGGCGGTGCTGGACCGCATCGACGCCGGCCGGATCCTCTTCACCGTCGCGCCGCGCACGCCGCTGCTGATGACGATGTTCTACGCTGGCAAGGTCTTTCCGAAATCCGACCGGTCGCCCGTCATGATCCCGCACAGCGCAAAGGGGCTGCGGTCCGCGCTGAAGGGCGGAACCCTGGCCGAGGTCGAACGCGTGACCTCGGGCTTCTACATCTCGGCCGCGATGGACTACCGCCCATGATCTTTCCCGCCCGCACCCTCACCCGCCTGACCGCACGCGCGCTGCCCTTCGCGGACGCCGCGTCCGAGGGGCTGCCGACCGGGCAGCTCCTGCGTTTGTCACTGTTCCAGATCAGCGTCGGCATGGCCTCGGTCCTGTTGCTGGGCACCCTCAACCGCGTCATGATCGTGGAGCTGTCGGTGCCAGCGCTGATCGTCGCCGCCTTCATCGCCATCCCGGTGCTGGTGGCGCCCTTCCGCGCCGTGCTGGGGTTCCGGTCGGACAACCACCGCAGCGCCATCGGATGGAAGCGTGTCCCCTACCTTTGGTTCGGCACGATGTGGCAGTTCGGCGGCCTCGCCATCATGCCGATGGGGCTGGTCCTCTTCTCGGGGCGGCAGGCGCTGGACGTGCCCTTCGCGGCCGAGGTGGGCGCCGGGCTGGCCTTCCTGCTGACAGGCCTCGGGATGCACATGACGCAGACCGCGGGGCTTGCGCTGGCCGCCGACCGCGCGTCGGACGAGACGCGGCCGCGGGTGGTGGCGCTGCTCTACGTCATGTTCCTGGTCGGGATGGCCACCGCCTCGATCGTGATCGGGACGCTGCTGCGCGACTTCTCCGAGCTGCGGCTGATCCAGGTCGTGCAGGGCGCCGCGCTGATGACGCTTCTGCTGAACGTCGTCGCGCTGTGGAAGCAGGAGAAGGTGGCGCCGATGACCAGGGCCGAGCGTGCGGCGCCGCGCCCCGCCTTCGCCGACGCGTGGCGCGACTTCGCGGTCGGCGACGCGGGGCGTCTGCTGGCGGTGATCTTCCTCGGCACGATGGCGTTCAACATGCAGGACGTCCTGCTGGAGCCTTACGGGGGCGAGATACTGGGCCTGTCGGTGTCGTCCACGACGCTGCTGACGGCGGTGTGGGCGGCGGGGGCGCTGGCGGGCTTCGGCATCGCCGCGCGGATGCTGCGCCACCGCGACCCGATGCGCATCGCCGCCTACGGGCTGCTGGTCGGGCTGGCGGCGTTCAGCGCGGTGATCTTCTCGGCCCCGATGAACGCCGCGCCGCTGTTCTTCGCGGGCGCCGGGCTGATCGGCCTGGGCGGCGGTCTCTTCGCGGTGTCGACGCTGACGGCGGCGATGGCGCTGCCGGTCCCGGGCGGAGCGGGGCGCGGCCTGGCGCTGGGCGCCTGGGGGGCCGCGTCGGCCACGGCGGCGGGCCTGTCGATCTTCGTCGGCGGCGCGCTGCGCGACGTCGTCACCCACGTCACCGCCTCGGGCGCGCTGGGCGACGCGCTTGCCACGCCGGCGACCGGCTATTCCGTCGTCTACCACACCGAGATCGGCCTGCTCTTCGTCACGCTGATCGCCCTGGGGCCGCTCGTCCGGCTCGAACCCGTCCAAACCGCCGCACGGCCCGTCGGGCTGGCGGATTTCCCAACCTGAAGCGAGAGAGGAGACCCGACATGCTCGGCAACACATTCTTCGGCAACGTCGACCTGGCCAGCGTCGCCATCTGGGGCTTCTGGCTGTTTTTCGCGGGCCTCGTCTATTACCTCCAGCGCGAGAACATGCGCGAGGGCTATCCGCTGGAATCCGACGACGGGCAGGTCTCGCCCAACCAGGGGCCGTTCCCGGTGCCGTCCGACAAGACGTTCCGCCTGCCGCATGGCCAGGGCGAGCTGACGGTGCCCTCGGGCCAGCGCGGCGACCGCGAAGGGCTGGCGCTGCGCCGGTCGGGCCGTGCCGCCGGGTCGCCCTTCATCCCCACAGGCGACCCGATGAAGGACGGTGTCGGTCCCGCCTCCTGGGCGCCGCGCCGCGACGAGCCCGAGCTTGACGGTCACGGGCATCCCAAGCTGAAGCCGCTATCCACACTTGACGATTACTCCGTCAGCGCCGGGCGCGACCCGCGCGGGCTGCCGGTGCAGGCCGGCGACGGCGAGGTCGTGGGCCGCGTCAGCGACATGTGGGTGGACGTGCCCGAGCAGATGGTCCGGTTCCTGACCATCGACCTCAACCCCGAGGGCACGGGCCGGACCGCGCTGGTGCCGATCCACATGGCCAAGATCCGCTCCAACCGGGTCAGCGTCCGGTCGCTCTACGGCCCTCAGTTCGACGGTGTGCCGCAGGTGAAGGGGACCGACCGGATCACCAAGCTGGAGGAGGAGAAGATCATGGCCTGGTATGCCGGCGGCACGCTCTACGCCGATCCCGCCCGCCTCGAATCGCAGCTGTAGTAAGGAGGACCGAAGATGTCGCACGACGATTTCGCGTTCGAGCCGGTGCGGGGGCTGCCCGAGGCCCTGCCGCCGGGCGAGCACATCCTGTGGCAGGGCGCCCCCGTCGCCCGCCGCCTGGCGGTCGAGGCGATGGGCGTGCGCTGGGTGGCCGGCTACTTCGCCGCTCTGGCGCTCTTCCGCGTCTCGTCCAGCAGCGCCGACATGCCGCTGGCCGAGGCGTGGAAGTACGGCGTCCCTTTCGCCCTGATCGGCGCGGTCGCCTGCGCCATCATCTGCGGCCTGGCCTGGGTGCAGGCCAAGGCCACGGTCTACACGCTGACCAACAAGCGGGTCGGGATGCGGATCGGCGCCGCACTGACCATGACGCTGAACCTGCCCTACACCCGGATCGGCAGCGCCGACTTGGACCTGCGGCGCGGCGGGACGGGGACGCTGGCGTTCGATCTGATGGACGACACGCGGTTCAGCTACCTGATGACCTGGCCGCACGTCCGTCCGTGGCGCGTGGCCCGCACCCAGCCTGCGCTGCGCTGCATCCCCGACGCGGCCCGCGTGGCGCAGATCATGTCGGACGCCGCCGAGATGCGCCTGAACGCGCCGCAGGTCGCCCGTCACGCGGCCCCCGCGGCCGCCATAGCAGCGGAGTAAGCCCCGATGACCGACCTATCCGCACAGATGCGCCGCCGCGACAGCGAGATGGTGCCGCTGATCCTGGTGCGCGCCATGTTCGCGCTGATGGCGTTCACGCTGATCCTCGTCTTCGGGGCGCGGCTGACGGACCGGCCGCTGATGGCGGTCCCGGTGCTGGGCCCCGTCGCGGCCGAGGCGACGTTCTTCATGGAGGGCGACCGCCAGGGCATCGTCACGGTGCGCGACTCGGCTGGCGCCGTCCTCGCCATGTCGAACGAGGACAAGAACGGGTTCCTGGGCGTCGTCTGGCGCGCCGTCGAACGCGAACGGATGCTGCGCGGGGTGGGCGCGGGTTCGGCCTACACCGCCGTCCGGCGCGACAACGGCCGCATCGCCGTGCTGGACCCCTCGACGGGCTGGTCGGTCGAGCTGATGGGATACGGCCCCGACAACGTGGCGGCCTTCGCCAAGCTGATCGACGCCCAGTCGACGAAAGGATGACCGCCGGCGGCGGGTCCGCCGCCGCTGGACGACCCCCGCACAGCGGTTATGCTGCCGCAAGCGACCCCGGAACCGCCTAGCCAGCGCGACGGGACGACGAGCGTCGGCGGCCCTTGGTGCCGCCGGATCGACCGGGCCGCGTCAGCCAGCGCGGCCGCCATCCGAGGGAGGGAACCCATGGGACTGCTATTCCGCGAGAAAGAGACCGCGCCCTGCACCGTCACGGTATCGCACCGGTTCGAGGAGCTTTCGGCGCACGTGAAGTTCGACAACGGCGCCGTCGTCCATCCGGGCGACATGGTGCAGGTCCACGGCGCAGAGATCATGGCCCCCTACGGCGAGGTGGTCGAGGAGCACCGCACCGCCACCATCACGCGCGCCAGCGGGCTGGAGCGTCTGTGGACACGCAAGACCGGCAACTTCGAGTTCATGGAGTTGTGCGAGTTCTCGTTCTCGGGCGAGGCCATCGGCGGGCCGGAGCGGGGGGCACGGGCATGAACGCGCCGCTCAAGCATTCCGCCGACGCCACCAACGCGGACGAGGCGATCGCCCGGCAGGACGCCATGACGGCCGCCCACCTCAAGTCGGTCGGCATGACCTCCGAGCAGGCGACCGCGGTCGCGATGCAGGACACGCTGCTGACTCCGCGCTTCTACACCACCGACTTCGACGAGATGGACGCCATCGACGTCACGCCGGTGCGCGCCGACTGGGACGCTCTGATCGCCCGCATGAAGGCCGACCCGAACAAGGGACACTTCAAGAAGAACGAGGACTGGGACCATGTCGACTGGGAGGGGATGGACCCCGCGCTCAGGGCCGAGTTCATCGACTTCCTGATCTCGTCGTGCACGGCCGAGTTCTCGGGGTGCGTCCTTTACAAGGAGATGAAGCGGCGCGGCGCCAATCCCGACATCACCGGCCTCTTCCAGCTGATGGCGCGGGACGAGGCGCGGCACGCCGGGTTCATCAACGACGCGCTGCGCGAGGCGGGCGTGTCGGTGAACCTCGGGTTCCTCACGCAGCAGAAGAAGTACACCTACTTCAAGCCCAAGTTCATCTACTACGCGACCTACCTCAGCGAGAAGATCGGCTATGCCCGCTACATCACGATCTACCGCCACCTGGAGGCGCACCCCGAAAAGCGGTTCCATCCGATCTTCAAGTGGTTCCGCGAATGGTGCAACGACGAGTTCAGCCACGGCGAGGCGTTCGCCCTGCTGATGCGGACCGACCCCAAGCTGACGCAGGGCCGCAACGTCTGGTGGATCAAGTTCTTCCTCACCGCGGTCTACGGCACGATGTGGATCCGCGACCACCAGCGCCCCGAGTTCCACAAGGCGCTGGGCGTCGATCCGGCGTGGTACGGGCAGGAGGTGTTCCGCAAGACCAGCGCCATCACGACGCAGGTGTTCCCGATCACGCTGGACATCGACCATCCGCGCTGGCGCCGGGGCCTCGACCTGCTGGAGCGCGGATCGGTGCAGGTGGCGGACGCCAAGGCCCGGGGCGGCGCCGTGGGCGGGCTGAAGCGGCTGGGCGGCATGGCGAAATGCGCCGCCGCCTTCGCGATGCTCTACACCATCCCGGCGATCCGGCACGACGTTCCCCAGAGCTCCGTCATGCAGCCCGCCTACTGATGGCCTGGGGCGCCGCCCTCTTCGCGCTCTTCGCGTGGTGGTTCGCGACCGGGGCGATCCTGGTCGTGGTCCGCTGCGCCGACCGCGCGGGCGGGGCGGCGCATGGCCGCGCGCTGTTCCTTGCCACGCCGGTGCTGGCGGTCGGGATCGCGGGACTGGCCGTGTCGGCGCATGCGACCGGGATGGTATCGGTCTGGGGCGGCTTCGCCTCGGCCCTGGCGATCTGGGGCTGGATCGAGCTGGCGTTCCTGTCCGGCGTCGTCACCGGACCCCGAACGGCGGCCCTGTCCCGCCGGGGCTGGACGGCGCGGCGCCCGTTTCGCGCGGGCCTGGCGTACCGTGTCGCATCACGAGCTGGCGCTGCTGCTGGGTCTGCTCGCCGTGACCGTCGCCACGACCGGGGCGCAGAACGACGTGGCCTTCTGGACCTATCTCATCCTCTTCGTCGCGCGCATCTCGGCCAAGCTGAACCTCTTCTTCGGTGTCCCGCGCATCAACGTTGAGTTCGTGCCGCGACCATTGGTCCACCTCACGTCCTATTTCCGCCGCGGACCGGTGACGGCCGCCTTCCCGGTATCTATAACGATTCTAACCATGGGTGCCGCCGTCTTCGTGCATCGCCTGTGGGTGGCGGAGACGCCCGAGGCGACCGCCGCCGCGGCGCTGCTGACCACACTGGCCGTCATGGCCATAGTCGAGCACTGGCTGATGGTGGTGCCGCTGCCCGACGCGAAACTCTGGCGCTGGATGATGCCCGCGCCGGTGCAACAAGGTCTTGGTGACCGCACGGCCAAGGAGCGATGACGATGGACTACGATGCCCTCTTCCAGGAGCAGATCGACACCCTGAAATCCGAGGGCAACTACCGCGTCTTCGCCGAGCTGGAGCGCCAGTGCGGCAAGTTCCCGCGCGCCGCCAACCACGGCCGCGACGGCGTGCGCGACGTGACCGTCTGGTGCAGCAACGACTACCTCGGCATGGGCCAGAACCCCAAGGTGATCGAGGCGATGTGCGAGGCCGTTCAGCGCTGCGGCACGGGTGCGGGCGGCACGCGCAACATCTCTGGCACGAACCACGACCACCTCCTGCTGGAGCGCGAGCTTGGCGGATCTGCACGGCAAGGAGGCGGCGCTGCTCTTCACGTCGGGCTACGTGTCGAACTGGGCCGCGCTCAGCACGCTGGGAAGCCGCCTGAAGGACTGCGTTATCCTCAGCGACGCCGGCAACCACGCCAGCATGATCGAGGGGATCCGCCACTCCCGCGCGACCAAGGTGCTGTGGCGTCACAACGACGTGGCCGACCTGCGCGCCAAGCTTGCGGCGCTTCCCGCGGACGTGCCCAAGATCGTCGCCTTCGAGAGCGTCTACAGCATGGACGGCGACATCTGCCCCATGCGCGAGATCGTCGAGGCGGCCGAGGAGTTCGGCGCCATGACCTACCTCGACGAGGTGCATGCCGTCGGCCTCTACGGCCCGCGCGGCGGCGGCATCAGCGAACGCGAGGGGCTGGCCCACCGCATCACGCTGATCGAGGGCACGCTGGGCAAGGCCTACGGCGTCGTTGGCGGCTACATCACCGGATCGGCATCGCTCTGCGACTTCATCCGCAGCTTCGCGAGCGGCTTCATCTTCACCACCGCGCTGCCGCCGGCGGTCGCCGCAGCCGCGCGCACCTCGATCGCGCATCTCAAGGTCAGCCAGATGGAGCGGGCCCGCCACCACCGCCAGGTCGCCCGTTTGCGCGCCCGGCTGGACGCGTCGGGCATCCCGCACATGGACAACGACAGCCACATCGTGCCGGTGATGATCGGCAACCCCGTTAAGACCAAGATGATCGCCGACCTGCTGATGGACGACTTCGGGATCTACGTGCAGCCGATCAACTATCCGACCGTCGCTAAGGGGACCGAACGGCTGCGCTTCACCCCGTCGCCGCTCCATTCGGACGCCGACATCGACCATCTGATGAGCGCGCTCGACGCGCTGTGGTCGCAATGCGCCCTCAGCCGGGCGGTCGCCTGACCCCACGCCGCGCTGGACGCCGCCGGGGCCGCCGCTAGATTGGAAACCAGACCGGCGCAGCAAGCGTTGGACCGTCAAAGGGAGCACGACCTTATGAAATTCGCACCGCTGGCCGCCGTGGCCGCCACCCTGCTTGCCGCCCCCGTCCATGCACAGATGCTGGACGCCTCCGCCTTCTCGGGCGATCCCGCCGCCGGCGAAGAGCAGTTCAACCGCCAGTGCGCCGCCTGCCACGTCGTCGAAACCCCCGACGGCGAGACGCTGGCCGGTCGCAACGCCAAGACCGGCCCGAACCAGTACGGCCTGGCTTACGGGGCCATCGGCGCCCAGGAGGGGTTCCGTTACTCCGACAGCCTGATCGCGCTCAACGAGATGGGCGAGTTCTGGACCGAGGAGAAGTTCACCGGCTACGTGCAGGACCCCACAGGCTGGCTGCGCGAGTACCTGGACGACCGCCGCGCGCGCGGCAAGATGGCCTACAAGGTCCGCGAGGAATCCGAGGCGCACGACCTCTGGGCCTACTTCGTGTCCGTCACCCCCGAGGCCGACCTGACCGAGGAAGAGAAGGCCGCCTATGACGAGGCCGTCGCGACCAACTGAGCGCGCGAAGGCGGGCGACAGCCGCCGAGCTATGGGGCCTCCTTCGGGGGGCCCTTTTCTATTCCACCGATCGCCGGATGCGACGCACGGCCCACCAGACGGCCACGACGACCAGCGGCGTGGCCAGCGCCGCGGTGACGGCCGCCGACACGTCCGCCTCGGCGGCTAGTGGCGCCAGCACGTAAAGCACCAGGTTCAGCGCGTAGTAGCTGATTGCGACGACCGACAGCCCCTCGACGGTGCGCTGCAGGCGAAGCTGCAGGTCGGCCCGGCGGTCCATGCTTTCGAGCAGGTTCTTGTTCTCGGCCGACCGTTCCACGTCGACGCGGGTCCGCAGCAGGTCGGACGCACGCGAGGCGCGCGCGGACATGTCGTGCAGCCGCTCGTAGACCGAATCCACAGTGCGCATCGCCGGGTCGTAGCGGCGCATCATGAACTCGTTGAAGGTCTGGTAGCCGGCGAACCGTTCCTCGCGCATCACGTCGATGCGCTGGCGCACGATGCGTTCGTAGGCCCGCGTTGCGCCGAAGCGGTAGTAGGTCCGCGCGCCCACGGCCTCCAGCTCGGACGACACCTCCAGCAGCGCGTCCAGCGTCCGGGCCGGGTTGGCCGCATCGCCCGTCATCTCGCCCATCATGCGGTTCAGCGCCGTGTCCATCTGCGCCATGCCGGACCCCAGCGACCGGGCGCGCGCGAGGCCCAGCATCGACATGGTCTTGTAGGTCTCGATCTCGCACAGGCGCTGCACGATGCGGCCCAGCCGGCGCGATCCGCAATCGCGCTGACGGAACACGGCGAACCGGACGTGCCCCGCCTCGTCGATGCGGAAATCCCCCGCGATCAGCGCGCTGCCGCTCAGCACCGACGAACAGGCCAGGCTCTCGGCGACGAACCAGTCCGACAGGAGGGCCGGCACCGTGGCCTCGCCCGGATCCTCCTCGACCCGCAGGATGACCGAGGTGATCCGCACCCCGGGCGCCTGCGCCAGCCAGTCGGCGGGGAAGACGTCGAAGGCGTCCCCGGCGAACCCACGCTCCGGCAGCCCCTCGGAGAAGACGGTGTAGGTGACGAACTCGGTATGGCGCTCCCACTTGAGCTGGTGCCGGCCGATCTGGCCGAACCAGTGCGTCGACCCCGGCGACGGATGGCTGGCGCCGTGGCGGTCCAGCAGGGCCGTCAGATGCGCGAGGTCGGCGCCGTAGTCGCGCGCGGACGCGTCCACCGGCTGCTTGATCGCCAGATAGACGGCGTGGCAGGGCGCCGACAGGGTGGCGAAGGGGCGCGCGTGCAGCTCGTTCGACAGCGCATAGCGCAGCTCGTGATCCGTCAGCCCCGCCATGTCGCGCCTCCGTTCCAGCACCCTGGCAGACGATAGAGGTCGGTCCCCCCGAGTAAACGGCAATCGTGCCGCAGCCGCGTCCGGAACGCGCAAGGGGAGCCACGTGTTGCCGGACGAAAGGAGCATCGACATGGATCTGGGAATAGACGGGCGCACGGCGCTGATCACCGGGGCGACGGGTGGCATGGGGACCGAGACGGCGCGCATGCTGGCCGAGGCGGGCGTGCGGCTGACGCTGACCGACCTCGACCCCGACGGCGTTGCCGAGGTGGCCGGGCGGTTCGGCGCCAAGGGGATCGCGGCTGACCTGTCGACCACCGGGGGCGCAGACGCCTTCGTCGAAGAGGCGGGCACCGGGTTCGACATCCTCGTCCATGCGGCCGGCGTCACCGGCGCCAAGGGCGACCCCATGACCATGTCGGACGACGACTGGGCCGAGGCCTGGAACATCGACTTCATGTCCGCCGTGCGCCTGGTGCGCCACATCGGCCCCGCGATGAAGGACCGCGGCTGGGGCCGCATCGTCTTCGTCACGTCCGAGAACGTGGCCCAGCCCTACGAGGACGAGACGGTCTACAACGTCGCCAAGTCCGCGCTGCTGAGCTTCTCCAAGTCGCTCAGCATCGGGGCGGGGGACAGCGGGCTTCTGGTCAACTGCGTCGCACCCGCCTTCATCGAGACCCCGATGACGGACGGCATGATGGAGAAGCGCGCCGAAAAGCTGGGCGTGTCGCGCGACGAGGCGGTCAAGAGCTTCCTTGCCCGAGAGCGCCCGTTCCTGGGCCTCAAGCGACGTGGACGGGCCGACGAGGTGGCACCGGTCATCGCCTTCCTCTGCTCGGAGCACGCGAGCTTCGTCACCGGATCGAACTGGCGGGTCGACGGCGGATCGGTCGGATCGATCGAGACGTGACACTGGACGGCCGGCCGGCCGACGCGGCGGCGCTGCGCGCGCATATCGCCGCGACGCCGCTGGGCGACGATCCCGCGTCGATGCGCGCGGGGTTCGCCGCGCGGCTGGGCCTGCAGCCGTCGCTGCGCCCACATGCGGACGGCGGCACGGTGACGGGCGAGGGGCCGGAGGTGCTGTGGTTCCATGGCGGCGGCTACGTCTTCGGTGCGCCCGAGACGCACGGCCGGGCGGCGCAGCGAATCGCGGCATATGGTCTCGCGGTGCGCCTGCCGCGCTACCGACTGGCGCCGGAACATCGCTGGCCGGCGATGCTGGACGATGCATTGGCCCTGATCGACGCGGCGCCGGGACGCGTCCTGCTGGGCGGCGACAGCGCTGGCGGGCATCTGGCGCTTGTGGCGGCGCTGCACCGACCGGGGCGGATAGCGGCGCTGGCCCTGATCTCGCCGAACACCGACCGGACGGGACTGAGCGGCACCCGCGGCCGCACGACCGACGCCATGAACGACGATGCCGGCGACCGCGACCTGTGGCGCTTGGCGGCGCCCGGACTGCCGGACGCCCACCCGGACGCCTCGCCCCTGCTGGCCGATCTGGACGCTCTGCCGCCGCTGCATGTCGAGCTTGGCGGAGACGAGGTGCTGCTGGACGACGGCCTGCTTCTGGCGCAGGCCGCGGCCCGGCAGAGGAGGGACGTGGCGCTGCACGTGACCGCGGGGATGTTCCACATGTTCCCGCTCTGGCCCGACGTCCTGGCCGAAGGAGCAGCGACCCTCGACCGCGTCGGCGCATTTCTGCGTCACCACTCGGGGAGTGCCACGTAGTGCGATCCGGTCCACTTATTATTCCAGGTACAACCATACACGTTTAACGTGTACTACCATTGCTTTAGCCGGTTCTTTCATGCGTCGCCGGAAACACTTGCGCCGTTAACCTCGGTTTAGTGCAACTCTGCGATCACTTCATCCGTGGTTTCCATCGAGGAGACAGTGGGCAGGGCCGTCGAACGCCCGATACCTGCGATCCCGATACCTTTACTTTGGATGACCGCCCTGGCGGATCGGAGAGATGATGGACAGACTGAGCGAGATGGAAGCCTTCTCCACCGTGGTGGATCAGGGCGGCTTCACCGATGCCGCGCGCAAGCTCGGCCTGTCGAAGTCCGCGATCAGCAAACACGTCAGCAGCCTCGAGGCGCGGCTGGGTGCGCGGCTGCTCAACCGCACCACCCGCCGCGTGAGCCCGACCGAGATCGGGTTGGCCTATTACGACCGGGCCAGGCGGGTGCTGAACGATGCCTGCGATGCCGACGCGCTGGTGACCTCGATGCAGGCGACGCCCTCTGGGACGCTGCGGATCAGCGTGGCAACCGATTTCGGCGTGAACCACCTGTCGCCCGTCCTGGGGCGGTTCCTGATCGACTATCCCGACATCTCGATCAACATGGTGCTCGACAACCGCTTCGTGGAACTGGTCAGCGAAGGGTTCGACATGGCCATCCGCATCGGCGACCTCGAGGACAGCACCCTGCGTGCCCGCAAGCTGGCCGAGACGACGCGCGTGATGGTCGCAGCACCGTCCTATCTGGAACGCTTCGGCCGGCCGCAGCGCATCGACGACCTCAACGACCACAAGCTGCTGCACTATGCCGACACATCCGGCACCGGCGTCTGGAAGCTGACATCGCCGACCGGCGAACAGCGGCAGGTCCGCAGCGCGGGCTGGCTCAGCGTGAACGACGGGCAGTCGTTGCTGAACGCCGCGATCTCGGGCCTGGGGATCGCCTATCTCCCGTCGTTCCTGACGGCACGGGCGCTGGCTGACGGTCTGGTCGCCGACGCGATGCCGGACCTCCCGATCAAGGTGCAGGGAATCTATGCGATCTATCCGCCCGGCAATTTCACCCAGACCAAGGTGCGCGCCTTCATAGATTTCCTGGCCGGGACATTCTCCGAGCGGGGGCCGGGCGACTGGCTGACGCGACCGCAGGCGGTGCCCCGGGGCGCGGGTTCGGCGCCCGAGGATGCCATGGGAGTCGTCCGGTCGCCGGCGGCCTGACGGCGCCGCGATCAGGGAAGCAGCACCGCCTCGACCCGCCGGTTGGCGCGGCGCCCCGCGTCGGTCGCGTTCGCGGCGCGCGGGGCGAGGTAGCCGATCCCGTCCGATGCGACCTGCGCGTCCGGCGCGCCCAGGTCCGACAGGCGCGCGGCGACGGCGGCCGAGCGTCGCCGCGACAGTGCGACGTTGCCGGCCAGCGCGCCGTCGGCGTCGGTGTGCCCCACCAGGACGATCCGCCGCGCGTCGTCCGCGGCCAGCCATTCGGCCAGCGCGACGAGCGACGGATATGTACCTTCGGACAGCGTGGCCGAACCGGACGGAAAATCGACGTCGTCCAGCGCGACATGCCCCCTCTCCAGCAGGGTGGCGACCGGACCATCCGCGTCGGGCGACGCGTCTGTGACGGTGGCGGCTGCCACGGCCGGTCGCATTGCCGCTGGCGCCGCCGCCGGCCACGACGACAGATGGACATGGCCCGCGTCGCCCGAGCGCGAGACGAGGATCCCCGCGGCGGCCTCGGGCGCCGCTCCGCCCCGCACGGCCAGCAGATAGATGTAGTCGCCCAGGTCGACATACATCCCCGGCGCGGGAAGCAGACCGGCCGCAAACCGGAAATCGAATCCGCCGCAGGCGTCATCGCGACAGTCGAACGCGATGTCGTAGCCGTCGCGGACCAGGCCGTCGCGGATGGTCCCGGCGATCTGCGCCGTCGTCGGCGACGTCCCCTGGATGCGCCACGCCGTTCGCGCGGCGCCGCCGGGCGACGGCAGCATCGGCACCGCGCCGTCCCGCCACGGGCCCGACGGCAGCGACCCGCGCGGATCCCCCGCGGGATCGGCCGCCGCCTGCCGCGCACCTGCCGGAAGGTCGATGCCCTGCGCCGCCGCCCCGGGCGCCAGCGCGAAGGCGACGGCAGCAAGCACCGCCGCCCGCCACGCGGCCCTCAGGCTCCGGCTCATCTGCCGGATGCGTGATACTCCGCGTTCGGCTCCATGCCTGTCGCCGACGCCACCCGGTTCGTCATGTTGAAGAACGCCGCGACCGATGCGACGTCCCAGATGGCGCGGTCGTCCAGCCCGGCGGCGCGCAGCGCGGTGCGGTCCGCCGTGCCCATCGCGGCCGGATCGCGGGTCAGCTTGACGGCGAACTTCAGTATGGCCGTCATCCGCGCGTCGAGGTCCGCGGTCCGCCAGTTGAGCACCATCCGTTCGCCGAAGGCCGGATCGCCCGACATCTGCCGCACGGCCGCCCCGTGCGCGACCAGGCAGTACCAGCAGCGGTTCTCGGCGCTGACCGCCACCGCGATCAGTTCGCGCTCCAGCCGGGTGAGGTCGCTGTCGCCCAGCATCAGGTCGTTGTAGAGCGCCGCGAAGACGTCCAGCTTGGCGATGTCGAAGGCGTAGGCCCGCAGGACGTTGGGGACCATCCCCAGCTTTTCCTCGCAAATGTCGAAATATCGCTGCGTCGCGGCCGGCAGGGGATCGACCTGTGGCAGGTCCAGCGCGGTGGGGCTGTCGGTCATTTCGTCCCGTCCTTCGATCGGTAGTGATACGCTCCGGCATGGGCGAACCCCATCGTGGAATACAGCGCCTTGGCCGGCGCGTTGGCCCGCGTCACCACAAGCGTCAGCGCCCGGCAATCGTTCCGCCGCGCCCAGTTCGCGCAGGCCCGCACGAGGTGCCGCGCAAGGCCCCGGCGCCGGCTGGCGATGCGGACCTCCAGCGCGTGGATCATCGCGATCCCGTCATGTGCCGAGATGAAGACGGTGCCGGCCGGCGCGTCGTCGATCCGCCCGAGCAAAGTGGTCTTCGGCGACATGGCACGGTCCATGACGGCGATGCGCCCGGGGCCAAGGCCGCCGTCGGCCCAGATCTCGCGCTGTATGGCCAGCGGGGGGAAAGCGTTGAACACCGCCCCCGGAGGCACCTCGCCCGCGATGTCCGCAGGAGGTGCGGCGTAGATCGTGACCGGATCGACGACCGGGTATCCGGCGCGCTGGAGCGCGTGGTCGATATCCTCGTCGCCTGGGCGGATCATGAAGAGCGGGACCTGCCCCAGCGCCTCCATCGCCGCCGCGGCCCGGTCAAGGGCGGCGTCGGCCCCGCCGGGCGGCAGGGCTCCGCTGCGGGTGGCCGCCGAGACGCGGCCGCCCCCACCGCGCCCCTCGCGGATGGTGAAGGGACCGACGCGCGAGAGGCCGGCCGAGGGCCAGGAGCCGTCCATCGAGGCCAGGATCTCGGCCGCCGTCGGCGCGGTCATTCCGGGAACGCCGCGCGCAGCCGCACCATGGCCGCGTCGACGGCTGCCGCGTCGGTGCCGCGCACGACGACGGTGGAGCCATGCACGCCGTCGCGGATCCCGGGGTAGGACCCGAAGGACAGATCGGGCAGGGCGGCGGCCAGGTCGCCCAGCGGTCCGGCGATGTCGCCCTCGCCCCTGTCGATCCGGCGCGACCGCGTCACCAGCGGCGCGCCGCCCGTCAGGCGCGGCAGCAACGATGCTACCATCGCCTGGAAGATCGCCGGCACTCCCGCCATAACATGGACGTTCACCAGCGAGAATCCGGGGGCCGCCGAGACGGGATTGTCGATCAGCGTCGCGCCGTCGGGAATCCGCGCCATGCGCAGGCGGGCCGCGTTGAGCTCGGTCCCTGCGGCGTCGTAATGGGCGCGCAGGATGGCGCGGGCGTCCTCCCGGACGTCGATGGCCGCGCCCATCGCCTGCGCGATGCAGTCGGCGGTGATGTCGTCATGCGTGGGGCCGATGCCGCCGGAAGTGAAGAGGTGGTCGTGTTCCGCCGCCAGCGCCCGAACCGCGGCGACGATGGCATCCGCAGCGTCGGCCACGACGCGCACCTCGCGCAGGGCGATCCCCCGCTCGGTCAGCGCTCCGGCGAGGTGGTGGGTGTTCGTGTCGCGGGTGCGGCCCGACAGGATCTCGTCGCCGATGACCAGCATCGCCGCGGTGGGGTTCGGCATGCCTCGTCTCCCTATCTCGTCCGGAATCCCGGGACGCCGCGCGGACATGATGCCGGCGACTGGCAAATGCGGGCAGGTTCGCTTATCTACACGGCCGTAAACCGGAGCGACAGACCGTGGACGAGACGAATCGCAATCGCCTGACAAAGGACGGCATCCGCATCTACGACGCGGACGACTTCGCCGGCATGCATGCGGCCGGTGCCCTGGCCGCCCGCATCCTGGACGACATCGCGCCGCATGTCCTGCCCGGCCGTACGACCGGCAGCCTCGACGCGCTGATCGAGGACTGGGTTCAGGATGCCGGCGCGGTCTCGGCCACCATCGGTTACAAGGGCTACCGGCACGCGAGTTGTATCAGCGTCAACCATGTCGTGTGCCACGGCATCCCCGGCGACAAGGTTCTGAAGGAAGGCGACATCGCCAACATCGACGTGACCGTGGTGGTGGACGGTTGGTATGGCGACAGCAGCCGGATGTACGTCGCCGGCAAGGCCGCGCGCAAGGCCGAGCGGCTGCTGGACGTCACTCACGACGCGCTGATGGCGGGCATCGCGGCGGTGCGGCCGGGCAGTACTTTCGGCGACGTGGGCCATGCGATCCAGACCCATGCCGAGGCGCATGGCATGTCCATCGTCCGGGATTTCTGCGGCCATGGGCTGGGCCGGGTGTTCCACGCGCCGCCCAACGTGCTGCATTATGGCCGTCCCGGCACGGGTGCCGTGCTGGAGCCCGGCATGTTCTTCACCATCGAGCCGATGGTGAACCTCGGCCGGGCCGAGACGAAGGTCCTGTCCGACGACTGGACGGCGGTGACCCGCGACAAGTCCCTGTCGGCGCAGTTCGAGCATTCGGTCGGCGTGACAGCGGACGGGTGCGAGATCTTCACAAAATCGCCGGCCGGTCGGTTCCATCCGACATCCGGTTGAGCCGCCTTGCCCGGCAACGGTCGAGCCAGGCGATGAGGCCGCCGATCCTGCCGGATGTCGCGGGCGTCGCCGCCATCGGCGACGGCGGCGGGATCGTCTTGACGTTCGGTTCATCTCCCGATGCGACACTGCCCCCGGCACGCATCATCCGGGACCGTTCATGCGCTTTGCCCTGATCCTCGTCGCTGCCGCCATGCTGTCTGGAGAACGGGCCTCTGCGGGCGTCACCGAGTGCCGCGTCGCGCCCGAGGCTGTGAGGTCGGCGCAACTGCGCGAGGTGAACGCCCAGAGGGCGCGCCACGCGCTTCAGCCGCTGCGCGAGGACCGGCGCCTGACCCGTGCGGCCCAGCGCCATGCCTGCGACATGGGCGCGCGACGTTTCTTCGAACATACCGGATCGGACGGGTCGAACCCGCGCACCCGGGCCATCGGCGCCGGTTTTGCGGTCTGCGGCACGACCGAGAATATCGCCTGGGGCCATTACGGGGTGAACGGCGTCGTGCGGGTCTGGATGGCCAATGCCAACCACCGCGCCAACATCCTGAACCGTCGGCTTACCCATATCGGGATCGGCTGGCTGCCCAGGGCGCCGGGGGTGCGGGCTCAGTTCGTGCACCTCATCGTCAGGCGGTGCTGACGCGCAGTCCCCGCACGGCATCCCGAACAAGCCGAGGCTCGGCTCGGTCGGTACCGGATCCGGGGCGACGCGCGGCATCAAAACGGCTGTCGACGGGCCGAAAGGGTCATGCCCAGCCCATCGCCACGCCGCCCCAGGAAAGGCGCCGCACCCGCCCGGCTTCAGGTGCCGCGCCGGCGCAGCCCGGCCAGGGCGGCCAGACCGCACAGCAGCAGCAGCCCGCCGGCCGGCAGAGGAACCGGCGCGATGGCCAGCGCCCGCCCCTGCACCTCGGCATAGACGTTGATGTTGGTGGAGCGGTCCAGGACCACGTCGAATGCGTGACTGCCCGATACGGAGTCCGATCCCAGCGTCCCGGACTCGAACGCGGTCTCCCGGCCGAAGAGCAGGGCACCGCCGACCAGAAGCTCGATGAAGCCGTAGGCGTCGGCCTCGTCTCCGGCCGCGTTGTCGACGGACGCGAGGGCGCCGAGCGCATAGTCCAGCACGAAGGACAGCACGACCGGTGCGGGGCCGCGGTTGGTGTAGCAGGCAAAGCTGTCGGCGAAGGCGCCGGCCCGGGCGAACCCGCCGGGCGTCGCGCTGGCCGCTACCGATATGTCCGCGACGAATCCGGCGCCGATGGCGGAGCTGTCGGCGCGCGCCGGCCCCGACATCGTGGCGAAGGTGTCGGTCTCGACATCGCAGACGTCGATGCCGACCGATGCCGGGACCGGTCCGGCCTGGCGAAGGGAATAGCTGGCCATGGCCGAGCCGACGGTGGCGGCCTGCGCCGCGGCGGCCAGGCAGGCAAAGGCGGCCGCGGCCACGATGAGTCTGGGCGTCATGAGATGTCCTGATGTGGTGTCGTCGATGACGCCGTATAGTCAATTAATGGTTATCATTCCGTTTCACACGTGAAGCGAAGCGCCTCGCGCGCGCGCGGTTCAGCCGCGAAACAGCCATGTTGGCTGCCGGTCGGCCCGCGTCGTGGGCAGGCCGGCCGCACCCATCAACGCCACGGCGGCGTCCGCCAGCAGGCGTTCGCCCGCGGCACCCTCGACCGGCACATAGCCGCGTTCGAGGAACAGCGGGGCGGCCAGCGGCGTGATCCGGGGCAGCGTCAGGTGGTCGATCCGGCCGCGGGTGCGTGCCAGCATCTCCTCTATCCGCCCGAAGTCGACCAGCCCGCGCATCGCCTCCTCGCGGGTGATGCGCAGCAGCAGGTGATCGGGATCGTGCCGCCGTAGCGTATCGTAGAGGATGTCGGCGCTGAACGCGGTCTGCTTGCCCGTGCGGCGCGGGCCCGCGACGTTGCGGTCGATCAGCCCCGCGATGGTGGCACACGCCTTGAACTGCCGCTTCATCACCGCGTTGCCCAGCAGCCACGTCTCGAACGCGGCGCGCAGATCGGGCGCATCGAAGAGCGGGCCGGGGTCCGTCAGCGGCTCCAGCCCCGAGATCAGGATCGCGTAGTCGGTCGACACGAAGCCCAGCGGATGCAGGCCCATCGCCTCCATCCGCTGCGTCAGGAGCAGCCCCAGCGTCTGCATCGCGTTGCGCCCGGCGAACCCGTAGACGACCGTATGGTGCCGGTCGTCGTGCGGAAAGCTCTCGATGAGGATGCGGTCGGCTTCGGGCAGGCGCGACCGCTCTTGCTGCAGGCTCAGCCACTCACGGGTGTGGTCGGGCAGGGACTGCCAGTCGCCGGACGCGAACATGCGCAGGATCCGGTGGGTCAACTGCGTCGAGGTCGCGAACTTGAGCCCGATATAGGTGGCGATCCGAGGCTCCTTGTCGGCCCGGCGCGTGACCTCGACCGTCATTTCCTTGATCGTCTCGTAGCGCACCACGCGCCCGCCCATGAGGAACGTGTCGCCCGGGGTGAGGGTCGAGGCGAAGCCTTCCTCGATCTCTCCCAGGGGCTGGCCGCCGCCGCGGTTCTTCAGCCGCACCTTCAGCAGGTCGGTGTCCATGATGGTGCCGATGTTCATCCGGATGCGCCGTGCGGCGCGGGGGTCGCGCAGATGCCACAGGCCGTCGCGCAGGATCAGCCGCTGCCAGCGGTCGTAGGCGCGCAGGGCGTAGCCGCCCGTCGCCACGAAATCGAGGCAGTCGTCGAACTGCGCCCGGGTGAGCGACGCATAGGCGCCGGCGGTCTTCACTTCGGCATAGAGGGCGTCGTCGGCGAAGGGCGCGTTGCATGCGACGATCAGGATATGCTGGCAAAGCACGTCGCGCGGGCCGGCGCCGCGGGGGTCGCCGTCGAGGTCGCGCGCGCGCACCGCCTCCAGCGCGGCAATGCATTCGACCACCTCGAACCGGTTGGCCGGGACCAGCAGCGCCTTCGACGGCGCGTTGTAGCGGTGGTTGGCCCGCCCGATCCGCTGCACGAGACGTTTGACGTGCTTGGGCGCGCCGATCTGGATCACCAGGTCCACGTCGCCCCAGTCGATCCCGAGGTCCAGCGACGAGGTGCAGACGATGGCGCGCAATTCGCCCGCGACCATCGCCGCCTCGACCTTCTCCCGCTGCACACGGGCCAGCGACCCGTGGTGGATGCCGATGGGCAGGTTGTCGTCGTTGGCCAGCCAGAGGTTGTGAAAGAAGATCTCGGCCTGCGCGCGCGTGTTGTGGAAGATCAGCGTCGTGGTATGGGCGCGCACCTGCGCCATCACCGCGGGAATTGCGTAGGCGCCGCCGTTGCCCGACCAGGGCGGCGGATCCTCGGTAGCCAGCATTGCGATGTCGGGATCTGGGCCGGGATCGGCATGGACGATGTCGCACGGATCGGGGTGGCGGGCGAGGAAGCGCGCGATGGCGCCCGGATCCTCGACCGTGGCGCTCAGCCCGACGCGCGTCATGCCGGGCGCCAAGGTCGAAAGCCGGGCCAGGGCGAGCATCAGCTGGTCGCCGCGCTTGGATTCGGCCAGCGCGTGGATCTCGTCGACCACCACGCGGCGCAGCCCGGCGAAGGTGCGGTGCGCGTCCTCATAGCTGAGCAGCAGAGCCAGCGATTCGGGCGTCGTCAGCAGGATATGGGGCGGGTCGGCGCGCTGCCTCTTGCGCTGCGTGGCGCTGGTGTCGCCGGTACGATCCTCGATGCGGACGGGCAGCCCCATCTGGGTCACGGGAGTGGTGAGGTTGCGCCGGATGTCAGCCGCCAGCGCCTTGAGCGGCGAGACGTAGAGCGTGTGCATTCCGTCGTGGCCGCCCGCCGACAGCTCGATCAGGGTGGGCAGGAACCCGGCCAGCGTCTTGCCGCCGCCGGTGGGGGCGATGAGCAGCGTGGCAGGGTTGCCGGCGCGGTCCAGCATCGCGCGCTGGTGGGGGTGGATGTGCCAGCCACGGGCGCTGAACCAGCCGTGGAACGGTTCGGGGAGGTCGGTCATGCCCCATGATATGGGGGCGGCCGGCGGTTTGTCCCCCTCGCGCTCGGCCGGCCTAGCGGGTCTGCCCGTGCATGGCGACGGGTGCGTTCAGATGCCGGTCGGTCGCGATCCATGTGGCGATGGCAAGGCCGACGACGGCTGCGGCGAGGACGATCCAGTCGATGACGGCGACGGCGTTGCCGGCCGAGATACGGCGAGAGAGAAAGGAGATGGATTTCATGCGAGAGCTCTCGGTCGGAAAATGGCTGTCGGGCGTTTTATGAGGGCGGAAGGTGGCGAAAGCGTGAACGGCGCGGTGCGAAAAAATGACGTCCCGCGCAACTTTTTCCCACTTCGTCAACCTGCCGTTTACCGGCGTCGTGCGAAGAGGTCCGTGCGGCAGGAAACAAGGCCGTGGGCCTGGGCGGGGCCGGCGCGGAAAACGCCGATGCCGCGCCCCGGCTGCCGGAATGGCAAGGGGGCTGCCCCGGCTGCGGAAAACGCCGCCGGATCTCCGATTGCGGTTCAGAACGAACCGCCAGAATTGCGGCCGGGCCGCCGGGCCGCCGGGACGAATTCCGGCGCCCGGCCCAAGAGCGTCGCGGGGCCGAAGGCGGCAACACATGAACGGCATTCGCTGGGGCGTAGTGCGCCGATCAGACCCGGAAGGCGGCCGCCCATTCGGGGTGCCGGCGCCGTTGGGCGTTCACGAAGGGGCAAAGCGGGACGATCCGCACCCCCTCGGCCAGCGCGCCATCCACGATCTGCCGGACCAGCGCCTGACCCGCACCGGTTCCGCGCAGCGCCTCCGGCACGGCAGTGTGGTCCGCGATGATCAGCGTTGGCGAGGTGACGGAATAGGCCAGCTCGGCCACGTGACCGTCGCGGTGCAGCACATGGCGCCCGCGCCCGCCATCCACCTCGCGCGCGATCCCGTCTGGATCGACGTCAGACAATCGTGGCCTCGGTCGCCTCGCGCAGAGCCGCCTCGGTGACGTCCGGCGCCAGCTCGACGATCCGCAGGCCGCCCTCCACCACGTCGAGCACGCCCAGATCGGTGACGATCCGGTCCACGACGCCGGCCCCGGTCAGCGGCAGGGTGCATTCGTGCAGCAGCTTGGATGCGCCGGACTTGGACGTGTGGTCCATTACCACGACGACGCGGCCGACACCGGCCACCAGGTCCATGGCGCCGCCCATCCCCTTCACCAGTTTGCCGGGGATCATCCAGTTGGCGAGGTCGCCGTTCTGCGCCACTTCCATCGCGCCCAGGATCGCCATAGCGATCTTGCCGCCGCGGATCATGCCGAAGCTCTGCGCGCTGTCGAAATAGGCGGTGCGCGCCAGTTCGGTGATCGTCTGCTTGCCGGCATTGATGAGATCGGGATCGACCTCGTCCTCGGTGGGGAACGGACCCATGCCCAGCATCCCGTTCTCGGACTGGAGCGTCACGTCGATGCCGTCGGGGATGTGGTTGGCGACCATCGTCGGAATGCCGATGCCCAGGTTGACGTACATGCCGTCCTTCAGTTCGGCCGCCGCGCGGGCGGCCATCTGGTCGCGGGTCCAGGGCATTGCGTTCGTCTCCTCCGGTCAGCCGATGGACATGTCGCCCATGCGCATCTGCGGGGTCCGGTCGGCCTCGTCGATCTGCGTCATGGTCAGGGCGATATGGGTCACCAGAAGCGGAACGTTCGCCACCGTCTCCTGGCCGAAATGGTCGTCGGCGATCCGCTGCGCCTCGGCCAGCAGGGCGCGCATCCGTTGGGCGGTGTCGGTCACGACGCGGCCCGCAGCGTGCGCTGCTCGATCCGCTTCTCGTGGGCGCCCTGCACGATGCGGTGGACGTAGATGCCCGGCAGGTGGATGGCGTCGGGATCGAGGCTGCCGCGCGGCACGATCTCCTCGACCTCCATCACGCAGGTCCGGCCGCACATCGCGGCGGGCGGGTTGAAGTTGCGCGCGGTCTTGCGGAACACCGCGTTGCCGGTGTCGTCCGCCTTCCAGGCCTTCACGATGGCGAGGTCGGCGACGATGCCCCTCTCCAGGATGTAGGTCTGCCCGTCGAAGTCCTTTTCTTCCTTGCCCTCTGCGACCTGCGTGCCGACGCCGGTGCGGGTGTAGAAACCGGGAATGCCGGCGCCGCCGGCGCGCATCCGCTCGGCCAGCGTGCCCTGCGGCGCGAACTCGATCTCCAGTTCGCCGGCAAGGTACTGGCGCATGAACTCGGCGTTCTCGCCCACGTAGGACGAGATCATCTTCTTCACCTGCCGCGTTTGCAGCAGAATACCGATCCCGAAATCGTCCACGCCGGCGTTGTTCGAGGCGAAGGTGAGATCCTTCGTGCCGGCGTCGCGGATGGCCGACAACAGCAGTTCGGGGATGCCGCACAGGCCGAAGCCGCCCGCCGCGATGGTCATCCCGTCTAGCAGCAGACCGTCGAGAGCGGCGGCAGGCGTGTCGTAGATCTTCTGCATGTCGCGAAGGGCCTCTGGCGGAAAATACGCGCCTTGTGTCGCGTGCCCCCGGCTGGCTGTCAACGCCGTCCGGGGGCGCCCGGCCTAGTCCTCGATGACGTCGGACGCGCCGCCCGCAGCCTTACCCTTGGCCGCGGTCTTGCCGTCTGCCGCCGGTTTCGCGCGCGGCTTGGCCGGTGCCTTGGCCTCGGCGCCGGACTTCGATGTCGATTTCGCCCCCGACTTCCCCTTGGCCGCCTTCGGTCTGACCGGCGCCTTCTTCTTGGCGGACCCGCCGGCGGGCTTGACCGGCTTGCCCGACTTGGCGGCACGCTCCGCGATCAGCTCCACCGCCTGATCCATGGTGAGGTCGCCCGGATCGACGGTGTCCGGGATCGTCGCGTTCACCTTTCCCCATTTGACGTAGGGCCCGTACTTGCCCGTCATGACGTTCACCGGGCCGCCTGCCTGGGGGTGTTCGCCCATCTCGCGCAAGGGCGCGGCGGCCTTGCCGCGGGCGCCGCGGCTGGCGAGCTTCTCGGCCAGAAGCTGCACGGCGCGGTTCATGCCGACGGTGAACACCTCGTCTATGTCGTCGAGGTTGGCGTTGGTGCCGCCGCGGTCGGACGTGCTCTCGGCATGCTTGAGGTAGGGTCCGTAGCGCCCGATGTTGGACCACACCGTGATACCGTCCTCGGGATGCGGACCCAGAGCGCGCGGAAGCGACAGCAGCCGGACCGCGCGGGCGAGGTCCAGGTCCTCGGCGGGCCAGTCCTTCGGCACCGACTGTCGGGGCGGCTTCGGCACGTCCTCGGTCGCGGCGCCGCGCTGCACATAGGGGCCGAAGCGGCCCTTGAAGACGCGGATCTCGTCGCCCGCGTCCTCGCCCAGCAGCTTGCCGTCCGGCGGGATCGCCGACGCCTCGGCCTCGGGGTCGGGCGGGCCGAAGGGGCGGGTATAGCGGCATTCGGGATAGCGCGAGCAGCCGATGAACGCGCCGCCCGACCGCGCGGTGCGCATCGACAGCCGCCCCTCCTCGCAGTTGGGGCAGAGCCGCGGATCGCTGCCGTCGCCCGGATCGGGAAAGAGATGCGGTGCCAGAACCTCGTTGATCTTGTCGAGCACCTCGCCGATGCGCAGGTCCGCCGTCTCGGCGATGGCGGCCGAGAAGTCGTGCCAGAACCGCGCCAGGACCTCCTTGTAGTCCGCGTCCCCGGCGCTGACGTGGTCGAGCTCGTCCTCCAGGGCCGCGGTGAAGTCGTATTCGACATAGCGGCGGAAGTAGTTCGACAGGAACGCCGTCACCAGCCGCCCCTTGTCCTCGGGGATCAGGCGGCCGCCGTCCTTGCGGACGTATTCGCGGTCCTGGATCGTCGTGACGATGCTGGCGTAGGTCGAGGGGCGGCCGATGCCCAGCTCTTCCATCCGCTTGACCAGCGTCGCCTCGGTGTAGCGGGGGGGCGGCTGGGTATGGCTCTGGGTGCCCAGGATGGCGCCGTTGCCGGACAGGATCGCCCGGCCGTTGCGGCGCATCTCGGGCCCGCGGGCGGTGGCGTCGTCGTCGATCACAAGCGTCGCCGTCGATCTTCGCATAGTCCGTCGGCCAGGGTGCCCTCGGAGAAGGCGGCGGGTTCGCCCTGATGGATCTGCGGCAGGATGCGATCGTCGTCGCCCTCGGCCACGTCGTCGCGCCCCTCGTCGTAGACCTTGAGGAACCCGTCGAAGACGATGCGCTGACCGGTGGCGCGCAACCCGACCTGAGCGTCCCGGTCCGCGATCTCGACCGTGGTGCGCTCCATCCGCGCTGTCTCCATCTGGCTGGCGAGCGTCCGCTTCCAGATGAGGTCGTAGAGCCGCGCCTGGTCGCGTTCCGCGATGCCGAGGGCGGCGGCGTCGCGCCCCATCTCGGTCGGGCGGATGCACTCGTGCGCCTCCTGCGCGTTCTTGGCCTTGTTCTTGTAGACGCGTGGCCTGTCGGGGACGTAGTCCTTGCCGAACCGCTTGCCGATGGCCGCGCGGGCGTCCGACACCGCCTCGGGCGCCATGTCGATGCCGTCGGTGCGCATGTAGGTGATGTGTCCCGCCTCGTAGAGCCGCTGCGCGGTGCCCATCGCGGCCTTGGCCCCCATCCCCAGCTTGCGCGAGGCCTCCTGCTGGAGGGTCGAGGTCATGAAGGGAGGGGCGGGGTTGCGCGACGTCGGCTTGGCCTCGACGCCTGCCACGTGCAGGTCGCGCGACGACACCGCCTTGACCGCCAGCTCGGCGGCGGCGGCGTTGGCGATGTCGAACCGGTCGAGCTTGCGGCCCGCAAGCGTCACCAGCCGCGCCTCGTAGGACTGGCCGCGCGGGGTGACGAAGCGGGCGCGCACGCCCCAGTATTCGCGGGGGCGGAAGGCCTCGATCTCCATCTCGCGCTCGACGATGAGGCGCAGGCAGACCGATTGCACGCGGCCGGCCGACTTGGCGCCCGGCAGCTTGCGCCACAGGACCGGCGACAGGTTGAAGCCCACCAGGTAGTCCAGGGCGCGGCGCGCGAGGTATGCGTGGACCAGCGGCTGGTCCACCTGGCGCGGGTTCTTCATCGCCTCGGTCACGGCCGACTTGGTGATCGCGTTGAAGACCACGCGGCTGACGGGCGTGTCCTTCTTGAGCGCGCGGCGGTTGCGCAGCGCCTCTTCGAGATGCCAACTGATCGCCTCGCCCTCGCGGTCGGGGTCGGTGGCGAGGATGAGGTCGTTGTCGGCGGCCAGCGCGTCGGCGATGGCCTTGACGTGCTTCTTGCTGGCCGGCGCGACCTCCCACACCATCGCGAAGCCGTCGTCGGTGTCGACGGATCCGTTCTTGGGCGGCAGGTCCCGGACGTGGCCGTAGCTGGCCAGAACCGTATAGCCCGGCCCCAGATAACCGTTGATCTTCTTGGCCTTGGCAGGAGATTCGACGACGACGACCGGCATGGAGGACCTTTCGGTGGGGCGTCTGGCAAGTGCGGCAGATGTGGGGACACCGGCGGGGTTGTCAATCGGGTGAGGCGACGACGGGGGCTGGGCGCGTCGTGGCGAACGCCGGCTTTGCGCGGCCCGGATGCCCGCGCGCGGTGTCCTGACGGCGGCGCGTCGTCCCGACGACTGCCGCCCGGCGCGCCTCAGTCCACGCGTGCGAGCAGGCCGCCCGGACGGCGTTCGATCCGCCCCTCGATCTCGAGCGTGACGATCCGCGCCGCGACCTCGGCCGCGGGCAGCCGCAGGTCGCGGATCAGCTGGTCCTCTGCCGTGGGGCTGGGACCGAGGCGCGAGAGGATCGCACGGTTGAGGATCCTTTGCTGGCGGGACGTGCCGTCTTGCGCGTCGTCAGTCCGGTCAGGGTCGGCATCGGATCGATCCGGGTGCGCGGTGGGCCGTCCGGATGTGCCTGCCTTGCGTCGGGCGATGGACCGGGCCCCGGCCTGCGTCGCCGTCGCCGTCGCCGTGTCCGGCAGTTCGGAGGACCCGTCATCCACGTGCGGTTCAGACGCGGCAGGCGAAGCGGCGATGGCGTCCAGCACGTCGGAGGCGCCGCGTACCAGCACGGCACCGTCGCGGATCAGCATGTTGCATCCCGCGGCACGGGCGTCGAATGGATGGCCCGGCACGGCGAAGACGTCGCGCCCCTGGTCCAGCGCGTCGCGCGCGGTGATGAGCGACCCGGACTTCGCCGCCGCCTCGACCACCACGACGGCGCGCGACACGCCCGAGACGATGCGGTTGCGGCGCGGGAAATGGCGTGCCTGCGGTTGCAGGCCCATGGGCTGTTCGCTGATGCGCAGGCCCTTCTCGGCGATCTCCTGGGCCAGAACGGCGTTCTCGGCCGGGTAGACCACGTCGACGCCGCCGGCCATGACGGCGACGGTGCCGGTTTCGAGGGCGGCGGTGTGGGCCGCGGCGTCGATCCCGCGTGCGAGGCCCGACACCACGACGGCACCGGACGCACCGATCCCGGTGGCCAGTGCGCGTGCCATGCGGGTGCCCAGCGACGACGCGTTGCGCGCCCCGACCAAAGCCACGCAGGGCCGGTTCAGAAGCGATACGTCGCCGATGGCCCACAGCAGGGGCGGCGCGTCGGAGATGTCGTCGAGCGATGCCGGGTATTGGGGCGTGCCCCGCGCGATCAGGACGGCGCCGGCCAGTCGGCCTGCGCGCATCTCGGACACGGCGGCACCGGGGGGGCAGGGGTGGTAGTCGGTGACGCCAGCGGCCGCGGCTATGCCGGGCAGTTCCGCCAACGCCGCGGCAGCGGTGCCGTGGTCGGAGAGCAGCCGGTAGAAGGTCGCCACGCCGACGCGGCGGGATCGCAAGAGACGGAGCCAGTCCAGCCGTTCGTCCTCGGTCCTGGGGGGGGTGAGGGGGGTGGATGAGGTCGTGTCGAGGGCCATTCCGGCTCCGCCTTCTTGCCCCCTCAATCTGGTACCGAGAGGTTAAGGAGTGGTGAACGATTTGCAGACAATCCGAGCGTCCTGCATCTGAACGGATAAAGTTGGAAACGATTCACGATTTGCCCGGTCCGACCTTGCCCGGACGGGCCGCCCCGGGGTCCAAGTGGCGGCCGCCCGCGTTCCCGCATCGGGCTGGACGCATCTCGCGGCCCGCATCGGACCGGCCGCATCCTGCCGCCCATATCAGACAGGCCGGGTGGCCGAGCCGCCAACGGTCAGGCCGCCGATCAGCAGCGTCGGCTGGCCCACGCCCACGGGCACCCACTGGCCGTTCTTGCCGCAGTTACCGATGCCGGGATCCAGCGCCATGTCGTTGCCGATGGCGCGGATCTTCTGCAGGGCGGTCGCCCCGTCGCCGATCAGCGTCGCACCGCGTACAGGCGCGCCGACGACGCCGTTCTTCACGCGGTAGGCCTCGGTGCAGGAGAACACGAACTTGCCGTTGGTGATGTCGACCTGCCCGCCGCCGAAGCCGACGGCGTAGATGCCGTCGCCCAGTCCCGACAGGATGTCGGCCGGGTCGGCGGCGCCGCCCAGCATGATGGTGTTCGTCATGCGCGGCATGGGCGTGTGCGCGTGGCTCTGGCGCCGGCCGTTGCCGGTGGCCGCGACGCCCATCAGGCGGGCGTTCTGGCGGTCCTGCATGTAGCCCACCAGGATCCCGTCCTCGATGAGGACGTTGCGCGCGCCCGGCGTCCCCTCGTCGTCGACGGTGATCGATCCGCGGCGGTCCGGCATCGTGCCGTCGTCGACGACGGTCACGCCCGGGGCAGCGACGCGCGTACCCATGAGACCGGCGAAGGCCGAAGTCTTCTTGCGGTTGAAATCGCCCTCGAGCCCGTGTCCCACCGCCTCGTGCAGGAGTATTCCCGGCCAGCCGGGACCCAGCACCACGTCGGTCACGCCGGCGGGCGCCGGTTCGGCCGAGAGGTTCACCAGCGCGATGCGCAGCGCCTCGTCCGCGACGGCCTTCCAGTGGGCGGGCGCCATCAGCGCCTCCAGACCGGCGCGCCCGCCGCCGCCCATGCCACCCAATTCGCGCCGCCCGCCCTCTTCGACGATGACGGAGATGTTGATGCGGGTCATGGGGCGCACGTCGGCCGTCCGGCCGCCCTCGGGGCGGAGGATCTCGACCTCCTGCAGCGAGGCGGCGAGCGCTGCGCTGACCTGCACGACACGGCGGTCGGCGGCGCGCAGGTAGGCGTCGATCTCCTGCAGGACGTCCAGCTTGGCGGCGAAGGGGGCGCCCGCGACCGGGTCGGCGTCGGTATAGAGCCGCGCGTTGGTGCGCCGGGGCGGATCGGCCATCGTTCCGCCGCCCGCGCCCACGGCCAGGCGCGCCGTCTCGGCCGCGCGCGTCAGTGCGCCTTCGGTGATCTCGGTCGAATGGGCATAGCCCGCCGTCTCGCCCCGCACGGCGCGCAGCCCGAAGCCCTGCGCGGCGTCGTAGCTGGCGTTGCGCAGCCGGCCGTCGTCCCAAGACAGCATCTCGGACCGGCGGCGTTCCAGAAACAGCTCTCCGTCGTCGGCGCCGTCGGTGGCGGCGCGCAGCCGCGCCAGCGCCGCGCCCTCGTCCAGGAGATCGTCGAACGGGCGAAAGGGGGTGTCGGTCATGCGGGCCTCCGGTCTGGCGCGGGATCCCTGCCTAGATAGGGAGGCCCGCACGGAATAGCGACACCGCCCCGCCGGTGAACCGGGGCCGACCCGCTGGCGCCGAGGCATCGCGCGGCGGCGCTATGCCGCAACGCGTCGGGTTGTCCGGCGCCGTCCGATATGGTGTATGGCGACGTGCGGCAGGGGCCCCGACCCCGGGTCCGGTTCACGCCCCAAGCCGGCATCCCCGGCCGGAATGCGCCCGGACGTCCCGCAAGGACGATGCAAAGGATGACGACATGCGCCAGACACGCCTCTTCCTGCTTGCCGCCGCAGCCGCGCTGACCGGGACGGTCGCCCGCGCACAGGAGTTCGAGCGTCAGGCGTCCGAGGGGCTGCGCATCATCGGCAAGCCCGAGCAGGGCGGCATCGACTGGCAGCCCGCCGCGACCGAGCTGGCGCGCGACATCCATTTCCTGGACGATCTGGTGCTGGTCATCATCACCGTGATCACCATCTTCGTCATTGCGCTGCTGGGCATCGTCGTCGTGCGCTACAACGCGAAGTCGAATCCGACGCCGGCGCGGTTCACGCACCATACCCCGGTCGAGATCGCGTGGACGGTGGTGCCGATCCTGATCCTGGTCGGCATCGGGGCGTTCTCCCTGCCGATCCTCTTCAAGCAGCAGGAGATCCCCGAGGCCGACGTGACGGTCAAGGCGGTCGGATACCAGTGGTACTGGGGCTACGAGTATCCCGACCACGAGTTCGCCTTCGACAGCTACATGATCGGGTCGCCCGCCACCGGCGGCGACAATCGCATGACGCCCGAGGTCCTGGCCCAGTTGGAAGAGGCCGGATACACGGCGGACGAGTTCAAGCTGGCCACGGATACCTCGATGGTCGTTCCGGTCGGCAAGACGGTCGTGGTGCAGGTGACAGGTGCGGACGTCATCCATTCGTGGACCATCCCCGCCTTCGGCGTGAAGCAGGACGGCATCCCGGGTCGCCTGGCCGAACTGTGGTTCGAGGCCGAGGAGGAGGGCATCTACTTCGGCCAGTGCTCCGAACTCTGTGGTATCGCCCACGCGTTCATGCCGATCACGGTGAAGGTGGTCAGCGAAGAGGCCTACGAAGCATGGCTGGACGCGGCCATCGACGAATATGGTGGCACGCCGCGCGATTCCGCCGAGACGGCGGCGGCGCAGGACGTCGCGGCCCCCGCAACCGAAGTGGCGGCGGTCGCCGATTAGACGGGGTCGCTGGACCTCTCTGCCGGTGATGAGAACAGCAGTACCGGCGGCATGAGATGAGGATAGGTTCGGACATATGACCGACGCCGTGATCACGGACAGGGGGCAGTCGTCCCCGTCGCCTGTGGAAGATACGGGATTCGGCGACTACTTCGCGCTGCTGAAGCCGCGCGTGATGTCGCTTGTCGTGTTCACTGCGCTGGTGGGACTGCTGGTCGCGCCGGTGCAGGTGCACCCCGTCATCGCGGCGGTGTCGATCCTCTTCGTGGCGGTAGGTGCGGGGGCTTCCGGCGCGCTCAACATGTGGTGGGACGCCGACATCGACGCCGTCATGCGCCGCACTGCGAAAAGGCCCGTGCCGTCCGGCCGCGTGACGGCGGACGAGGCGCTGGCGGTCGGGTTGGCGCTATCGGGCTTCTCGGTCGTCATGCTGGCGCTCTCGGCCAATTTCGTGGCGGCCGGTCTGCTGGCCTTCACCATCTTCTTCTACGCCGTGGTCTACTCCATGTGGCTCAAGCGGACGACGCCGCAGAACATCGTCATCGGCGGCGCGGCGGGCGCGTTTCCCCCGGTGATCGGCTGGGCCATCGCCACGGGCGGCGCGGGGATCGAGGCGTGGGGCATGTTCGCGCTGATCTTTCTGTGGACGCCGCCGCATTTCTGGGCGCTGGCCCTCTTCCTGCGCAAGGACTACGACAACGCCGGCGTCCCGATGCTGACCGTCACTCACGGGCGTCGGGCGACGCGGCAGCATATTCTCGTCTACACTGCCATCCTCGCGCCGGCGGCCGTGGCGCTGGCCTTCACCACCATCGGTGGACCGATCTATTTGCTTGCGGCGCTTGGCTGCAACGCATGGTTCCTGCGCGGCGCCGCCGCGATCTGGCGCCGGGACGAGGCGATGGCCGAGGCCGACGCCTACCGTGTCGAAAAGGCGTTCTTCCGCTTCTCGCTGCTCTATCTTTTCGTCCATTTCGGGGCGCTGCTGGCGGATGCCGCGATCCGGGGCGCCTATCCCGGCTGGGGGGCGATCTTATGACGATCCGGGCCGAGCACGAGCTTCACCGCCGCCGTTTCTCGCGCAATCGCGGCGTCGGGCTGGTGCTGGCCGGGCTGATCGTCGTGGTCTTCGGACTGACGGTGGTGAAGGTGCAGCAACTGGGCGCCGTGCAGGGCTTCGATCACGTCCTGCGCCCGGAGATGCTGACCGTTCCGGACGCGGCCGGACAATGACCCTGCGTCCCGAACAGAAGACCGTCGCCCAGCTTGTCGGCGTGGTGATCGTGATGGGCGCGCTCGCCTGGGCATCGGTGCCGCTCTATTCGTGGTTCTGCGCCGTCACCGGCTTCGGCGGCACGACGTCCGTCGCCGACCGTGGTGCCGACCGTGTACTTGACCGCACGATCGAAGTCCGGTTCGACGCCTCGCTGGACCGCGACATGCCATGGACCTTCCGCCCGGTCGAGCGCGAGGTGACGGTCCGCATCGGCGAGACGGGGATGGCTTTCTACGAGGCGACGAATCCCACCGACCGGCCGGTGGCCGGCAGCGCCACCTACAACGTCTTTCCCTACGAGGCCGGTGGGTTCTTCACCAAGATCGACTGCTTTTGCTTCGAAGAGCAGATCCTGCAGCCCGGTGAGACCGTGCAGATGCCGCTGACCTTCTACATCGATCCGGGTATCGTCGACGACCGCGAGGGGAAGTTTGTAAAGCGTATCACCTTGTCCTACACATTCTACGAGATCGACGCGGACGACGCCCGGCAGGCGGCGCTGGACGCAGACCAGGGGCAACCCCCGGCCCTTGGCGGCCCGGGCGAATGACGGAACCGACCGCGATGGCGCACGAGAAGAACCACGACTACCACATCCTCGCCCCGTCGCTGTGGCCCTTCCTGGGGTCCGTCGGCGCGTTCGTGATGCTGTTCGGCGCGGTCCTGTGGATGCACGGCAATGGGCCATGGGCATTCCTGATCGGCCTCGCACTGGTGCTCTACGTCATGTTCGCCTGGTGGTCCGACGTTGTGGCCGAGAGCAACCAGGGCGACCACACGCCGGTTGTCATGATCGGCCTGCGCTACGGCTTCATCATGTTCATCATGTCCGAGGTCATGTTCTTCGCGGCGTGGTTCTGGAGCTTCTTCAAGCACGCGATGTACCCGATGGAGACCTTCAGCGAGGGTCAGTGGCCGCCCCCCGCGATCGAGACCTTCGATCCGTGGCACCTGCCGTTGATCAACACGCTGATCCTGCTCTGCTCGGGCTGTGCGGCGACCTGGGCGCACCATGCGTTGGTGCACGAGAACAATCGAAAGGACATGGCGACCGGCCTGCTGCTGGCCGTGGGGCTGGGGGTCCTGTTCACGATTTTCCAGATCTACGAATACAGCCACGCCGCCTTCGGTTTTGCCGGCAACATCTATGGCGCGAACTTCTTCATGGCGACGGGATTCCACGGCGCCCATGTCGTGATCGGGACGATCTTTCTATTCGTATGTTATCTGAGGCTGCGCGTGGGCGGGCATTTCACGCCCAGCAAACATGTCGGGTTCGAGGCGGCGGCGTGGTACTGGCACTTTGTCGACGTGGTCTGGCTGTTCCTCTTCGCGTCGATCTACATCTGGGGATCGTGACGCCGCGTTAGGACCCTTGGGGCCGAGGCCCGGGAGGCCGGCGCGGCATCCGGCGGTCGCGATCCGGCTGCGCCGGATGCCTTCGGCGAGGATATTTGCGAACCAAAGTCGGGGGCGTCGGGGCAGGGACCGGGCGCCCCGCTTGCGTCGGAGGGCGGGTATGGGGCGTATATGGGCGGCGGCGGTATTCGGGCTGGCGGGCTTCGCGCTGCTGGTCGGACTGGGAACCTGGCAGGTGCAGCGGCTGGCGTGGAAGCGGGGCATCCTGGCCGATATCGAGGCGCGGATCGACGCGCCGCCGGTGGCGCTTCCGGACGCGCCGGACGCCCGGCAGGACCGCTATCTGCCGGTGCGGGTGGCGGGGCGCACCACCGGTGAGGAATTGCGCCTGCTCGTCTCGCTGCCGCGGATCGGCGCCGGCTATCGAATCGTCGCGGCGCTGGACCTGGGGGCGCTGCCGCCTCCGGGGTCGCCGGGCGCCGTCGCGCTGCCGGGCGGCGACCTGCGCCAGCCGATGATCGACCCGCTGGAGGTGGCGACGCCGGGCGCCGCGATGCCGGGCCTCGGCGCGACGGGCGATCCGGCCCTCTCGCGGCGGCGGATCATGGTCGACCTCGGGTTTGTGCGCGTGGAGGACACGACGGCGCGAAACCCCGCGCGCCTCGACGTCATTGGCAACTTGCACTGGCCTGACGAGGTCGACGGGTTCACCCCCGATCCCGACGTTGAAGCCGACATCTGGTTCGCCCGCGACGTCCCCGCGATGGCCGACGCGCTGGGGACGGAGCCCGTCCTGGTGGTGGCGCGCAGCGTCGATCCGGGGCAGGGCACCCAGCCGCTGCCTGTGGGGACCGAGGGTATCCCCGACGATCACCTGAACTATGCGATCACCTGGTTCACCCTCGCCGCGATATGGGCGGGGATGACGACGCTCCTGATCCGGCGTATGGCCCGGGCGGGGCGCACCGGAGGACCGGCATGATCTACCAATCCACCCGTGGCGGCGCCGAGCGTCTGGGCTTCGAGGCCGCGATGCTGTCCGGGCTGGCGCGCGACGGCGGGCTCTACCTGCCCTCGTCCATCCCGGTCATGGCCAAGGGCGACATCGCCGCGCTGGAAGGCCTGCCCTACGAGGAGGTGGCGCTGCGCGTCATACGCCCCTTCCTTGACGGCGGCATCCCCGACGACCGGCTGGCCGGAATGATCGGCGCGGCCTATGCGGACTTCGGACACGTCGCCCGGGCGCCGCTGGTCCAGCTGGCCCCGTCGCTGTGGCTGCTTGAGCTTTTCCACGGCCCGACCCTGGCCTTCAAGGACTTCGCGATGCAGCTGATCGGGCAGCTCTTCGCCGAGGCGATGGGCCGGCGCGGTGGGCGCCTGACCGTCGTGGGCGCCACGTCGGGCGATACCGGCAGCGCTGCGATCGAGGCCTTCCGCGGGCTGGCGGACGTCGACGTCTTCATCCTCTACCCCCACGGCCGGGTGAGCGAGGTGCAGCGGCGCCAGATGACGACCCCGTCCGAGGCCAACGTGCATGCGCTGGCCGTCCGCGGCGACTTCGACGACTGCCAGGCTGACGGTGAAGGCGATGTTCAACGACCATGCCTTCCGCGACCGGGTGTCGCTGACGGCCGTCAACAGCATCAACTGGGCGCGGGTGCTGGCGCAGGTGGTCTACTACTTCACCGCAGCCGTGGCGCTTGGGGCACCGGGCCGCCGCGTGGACTTCACCGTTCCGACGGGCAACTTCGGCGACATCTTCGCCGGCTATATCGCGCGCGAGATGGGGCTGCCCATCGGCCGGCTGGTCGCGGCGACCAACCGCAACGACATCCTGCACCGCACGCTCACCACCGGCGCGCACCGCCGCGAAGGCGTCGCGCCGACGATGAGCCCGTCGATGGACATCGAGGTCTCCAGCAACTTCGAGCGCGCCCTGCATCTGGCCTACGGCCGCGACGGCGGTGCGGTGCGTCAACTGATGGACGAGCTGTCGGGCGGCGGATTCGACATCAGCCAGGGCGCGCTGGAGGCGCTGCAGGAGATCTACGGATCGGGCCGCGCGTCCGAGGACGAGACGGCGGCGACGATCCGCCGGGTCCATGCCGAAACGGGCGAGGTGCTTTGCCCCCACAGCGCCGTCGGCGTGAAGGTCGCCGAGGAGAACGTTACGCCCGGCACGCCCATGGTCGCGCTGGCCACCGCGCACCCGGCCAAGTTCGCCGACGCGGTGGTGGCGGCGACCGGCGCGTGTCCCGCCCTTCCATCCCGGATGGCCGACCTCTATGACAGAGCGGAACGGCTGACCGAGGTGGACCTCGACCAAGGCCGGATACAGCGCCTTATCGAGGGCCGCATCGGGGAGAGACCGCCCAAGTGACCGTTCGAACGCACACGCTGGAGAACGGGCTGAGGATCGTCACCGAGGACATGCCGGGTCTGGAATTGGCCGCCCTGGGCGTCTGGATCGCCGCCGGCGGCCGTCACGAGCGGGCCGAACAGAACGGCGTGGCGCATTTCCTCGAACACATGGCCTTCAAGGGCACGGCCCGGCGCAGCGCGCTTCAGATCGCCGAGGCGATCGAGGACGTGGGCGGCTATATCAACGCCTACACCAGCCGCGAGATGACGGCCTATTACGCCCGCGTCCTCAAGCAGGATGTTCCGCTGGCGCTCGACGTCATCGCCGACATCGTCACCAGCCCGGCTTTCGACGAGAGCGAGATCGAGGTCGAGCGCGGCGTGATCCTGCAGGAGATCGGCCAGGTCCTCGACACGCCGGACGACATCGTCTTCGACTGGCTGCAGGAGGTCGCCTATCCCGGACAGCCGCTGGGGCGGTCGATCCTCGGACCGTCCGAACGGGTGTCGGCCTTCGGGCGCGACGACCTGTCGGGCTTCGTCCGCGAACGCTACGGCCCGGCCGAGATGATCGTGTCCGCGGCCGGCGCCGTCGATCACGACGCCATCGTCGCGGCGGCCGAGGCGGCGCTGGGCCATCTGCCCGCCCGCCCAAGCCGTGCGGTCGAGCCGGCGCGGTTCCTGGGCGGCGAACGGCGCGAGGACCGCGCGCTGGAGCAGGTACATTTCGCCCTCGCGCTGGACAGCCCCGGCTATCGCGACCAGGGGTTCTACGTCGCTCAGACCTATGCCAGCGCGCTGGGCGGGGGGATGTCGTCGCGTCTCTTCCAGGAGGTCCGCGAACGGCGCGGCCTGTGCTATTCGATCTTCGCGCAGGCGGGCGCCTATTCGGACGCCGGGATGATGACGATCTATGCCGGCACATCGGCGGAACGGATCGCCGAACTGGCCGATGTAACCATCGACGAAATGCGCCGCGCCGCCGACGACATGACCCCGGCCGAGGTTGCGCGCGCCCGCGCGCAGATGAAGGCGGGGCTGCTGATGGGGCTTGAATCGCCCTCCAGCCGGGCAGAGCGTCTGGCAAGGCTGATCACGATCTGGGGTCGCGTGCCGGAACTGGATGAGACGGTGGCGCGCATCGACGCCGTCACCACCGGCGACGTGCGCGCATTCGGCGCCGCGCTGGCAACTTCCGGCAAGGCGGCGCTGGCGCTTTACGGTCCGGTCGGCTCCGCGCCCGGCCTGGAGGCGTTGAACGGCCGGCTGGCGGCTTGATGCGACCCGTCCCGGGGCCCCTGCGGGCGCGATGAGGCGGGCCGCATGCGACTGACCCGGCGCCGCGTCCGGATCGAGACCGAGCGCCTGACGCTGCGCCCGCCCCAGCACGGCGATTTCCGCGCCTGGACAGCGCTGCGGCGCGACAGCGCCGATTTTCTTCGTCCGTGGGAGCCGACTTGGGCCGACGATCACCTTTCGCGCAAGTCCTTCACCAACCGTGTGTATTGGGCGCAGCGAACCATTGCGGACGGCACGGCCATGCCGATGTTCCTGCTGCGACGCTCCGACGACATGCTTCTGGGGGCCATCACACTGGACCACATCCGCCGTGGCCCCGCGCAGGCGGGCACGATGGGCTACTGGATCGGCCAGCCGTTCGCGCGGCAGGGCTACATGGGCGAGGCCATTGCCGGGATGGTGCATCACGCCTTCTCGGCCCTCGACATCAGCCGCATCGAAAGCGCCTGCCTGGCCGAGAACGCGGCCTCCCGCGCCGCGCTGGAGCGGTCGGGGTTCAAGTACGAGGGCGTCGCGCAGAGCTACCTCCAGATCGGCGGGCGATGGCGCAATCACGTGCTGTACGCCAACCTGCGTTCGGACCGGCGGGGACGGACCACGGCGGGCTGAGGTCAGGCGGCATGGCGATGGTGACGCCGGGTCCGCGCGCGCTATGATCCCGGCCGAGGAGGACCGCCCATGCGCCCGATGTTGATCCTTGCCGCCCTGCTGCTGTCGACCCCCGCGATTGCGCAGGACCGTCGGCCCAGCCACTGCGTCGCCATTGCCGGCGCCGCGCCGGGCATCGAATACCTCCACCGCGCGGCCTGGACAGATCCGGTGCCGGAGTGGGAGGTGCGGATCAGCTACATCGACCACGCCATGTTCATGATCCAGACGGCGGACGGGCTGAGCGCCGTCACCGACTACACGGGGCGGCTGGGGCCGGCCGATCACGTGCCCGACGTCGCCACCATGAACCACGCGCACGCAACCCACTGGACGGCGATGCCGGACGAACGCATCCCCCATGTCCTCAAGGGCTGGGGCGATGGGCGCGTCCCGGCCGAGCATCACCTCGACCTGGGCGGGATGCTGGTGCGCAACGTCGCGACCGACATCCGCAGCCGTTGGGACGACGGGGTCGAGAAATACGGCAATTCGATCTTCGTCTTCGAGGTCGAGGGCCTGTGCATCGGCCACCTCGGCCACCTGCATCACGAACCCGACGCCCAGCAGTTCGCGGCGCTGGGACGGCTGGACGTGGTCATGGCGGCCGTCGACGGCGGGACCTCCCTGGATTTGCCGACGATGATCGGGGTGTTGAAGCGCCTGAAATCATCGGTCGTCATCCCGATGCACTGGTTCGGGTCCGGCACGCTGGAGACCTTCCTTCGGGGCATGTCGGACGAGTTCGACGTGCAGCGTACCGGTGACTCGTCGATGACGGTGGGGCTGCGGACCCTCCCGGACCGCCCGACGGTCATGGTGCTGGAGCCGCGGTTCCTGACCCGCTAGGGCCCGGCTCCGTGGCTTTGGCCGACATGACGCCGGCACTGGCCGACGCCCTGCGCGGGACGTTGCCGCCCGCTGCCTTCCGAGACGCGGCACCGGCCTATTTCGAGGAACCGCGCGGCAAGTGGACGGGGCGTGGCATCGTTCTGGCGCCCGGCAGCACCCAGGAGGTGGCCGAGGTCGTGCGCTTTGCCGCGCGCCACCGCGTCGGGATCGTGCCGTGGTCCGGCGGGACCGGGCTGGTCGGCGGACAGGTGATGCCGGACGGCGCGGCCCCCATCGTGCTGTCGCTGGAACGGATGACGCGGATCCGCGCGGTCCATGCGGACGAAGGCGTTCTGGTGGCCGAAGCGGGCGCGATCCTCGCCGACGTGCAGCGCGCGGCAGAGGATACGGGGCGGCTCTTTCCGTTGTCGCTGGCTTCGGAAGGGTCGGCGCGGATCGGCGGGCTGCTGGCCACCAACGCGGGCGGCGTCAACGTGCTGCGCTACGGTAACGCGCGCGACCTTGTGCTGGGGGTCGAGGCGGTCCTGCCGGACGGGTCGATCCTTCACGGCGCCCGGCGGCTGCGCAAGGACAACACCGGCTACGATCTCCGGCACCTTCTGATCGGCGCCGAGGGGACGCTGGGCGTCATCACCGCCGCTTCGCTGCGGCTGGTGCCCCGCCCCGCCGTCACGGGTGCCGCCATCATGGCGGTGACGGATCCGGCGGCGGCGCTGCGCCTGCTGGGTCTCGCGCAGGCCGCGGGCGGCATCAGCGCGTTCGAGCTGATCTCGGGCCAGGCGCTGCGCCTGCTGGACGAGGCGGGGCTCGACCTGCGCCAGCCATTCGCAGAGGTGCCGGACTGGTGCGTACTGGTGGACATCGGCCTGCCCAAGGGGGGCGATCCCCCGGCCGTGCTGGAGGCGCTGTTCGTCGCCGGGTCCGAGGACGGGCTGGTGACGGACGGGGTGATCGCGGCGTCGGATGCCCAGCGCGCCGCCTTCTGGTCCCTGCGCGAAGGCATCCCCGAGGCGAACAGGCGCATCGGCGCCATCGTCAGCAACGACGTCTCCCTGCCGCTATCCGAGGTCGCGGGCTTCGTGGCCGAGGCGCCCGGCCGGGTCGAACGGGCGGCTGGCGGCTCGGTACGGATCAATGCCTTCGGCCATCTGGGCGACGGCAACCTGCATTACAACGTGTTCCCGCCCAGCGGAGCCGCGGCGTCGGACTATCGCGACCGGGCAGTGGCCATCTCGGGCGAGATCGAAGAGATCGTCGCGCGCCGCGGCGGATCGTTCAGCGCCGAGCATGGCGTCGGCCGCGCCAAGGTGGGCCTGCTGGAGCGCTATGGCGACCCGGCCAAGCTGGCCGCGATGCACGCGATCAAGGCGGCGCTGGACCCGGCCGGGATCATGAACCCGGGCGCCGTGCTGCGCGCGCCGACCGGCTGAGGAACGGTCGGCGCGCGCGGGCCGCGCCGCCGATCCGGCGCCCGCACCCTGTCGCGGCATCAGGTCGGCAACGAACCGCCCGGTGCGCCCGTCGCTTGCCATCAATCGAAAGGTCAGCGCGACGCTGCACGCGCCGACAGGCCGAGCGGCGGTGCCTGTCATCGGCGACACGGCCGCCTATTGCAGCGTCAGGTCGGCGACGTCCCCGGTGCCACGGTCGGCGACGAATCGCACGGTGGCGCCGTCGCTCAGCACCACCTGGCAATTCGGCGCGAAGGCGCGCGTGCCGTAGGTCAGCGTGCGGCAGAAGAATCCGTCGCGCCATTCCCAACCGCCGGTGACTTTCGCGCCGAAGGCCCGGCCGGCGATCGTGCCGTCGCCCACCGTCAGACGGATCCCGAAGCGGGTGAGGTCGCGACCGCCGATCAGCGCCGCAAAGGCCGCGCGGTCGGTCACACGCTCCAGCCCCTGCGCCGACGCGGGATGCGACATGACGACGGCCGCGAGGGCGATCATGGCAAGGCGGCGCATCGGGCTTCTCCTTCGGGACGGACTCCAGCCAACCATGCCCGCCCGCGCCCGTCCATGCGACAGTCGCGCGCCCGGTTCAGCCACTGGCAGGCCGTCAGCGCAGACCCAGAACGTCCAGCATGTCGTAATGCCCCGGCGGCCGGCCCTGACCCCACAGCGCCGCGCGCAGGGCGCCGCGGGCGAAGAGGCGGCGGTCGGTGGCCTCGTGGCGCAGGGTCAGCGTCTCGCCCAGACCGGCGAAGATGACGTCGTGGGTGCCGACGATGTCGCCGCCGCGCAGGCTGGCGAAACCGATGGCGCCGGGCTGCCGTGCCGCACCTACGCCGTCGCGACCGCGTTCGGACACCGCATCGAGGTCGACGCCCCGGCCCTCGGCCGCCGCCGCGCCCAGCATCAGCGCGGTGCCGGACGGCGCGTCGACCTTCATGCGGTGGTGCGCCTCGACGATCTCGATGTCGAAGCTGTCGTCCAGCGCGGCGGCGACCTGCCGGACGATCTGCATCAGCAGGTTCACCCCCAGGCTCATGTTGCCCGCGCGGACGACGGCACAGTGCCGCGCGGCGGCGTCGATCCGGGCGATATCGTCGGGCGCGAGGCCCGTCGTGCCGATGACGTGGACGGCGCGGGCCTGTGCGGCCAGCTCGGACAGGGCGACGGTGGCGGCAGGTGTGGTGAAGTCCAGCAGCGCCTGCGCGCGGGCCATCGGCTCCAGCGGGTCGTCGGTGACGATCATGCCCAGCGGCGCCCCGCCCGCGGCCGTGCCGACGTCCTGCCCGATCCAGTCGTGCCCCGGACGTTCCACCGCGCCGACCAGCCGGGCGGCATCGCTGTCGGCCACGAGATGCGCGAGCATCTGCCCCATCCGGCCCGACACGCCCGCGACGACGATGCCGGGCGCCTCTTCCGGCAGGACGAGACCGCCTTCGTCCTCAGCCACCTCCGCCTCCGCTGCGAAGGAGACAGACGATGATTGCTGCGCGACGCCCTCGGGCGCAGTGTCGCGCGGTTCGCCCCGATCCGCGTCGTGGGTGCCGTCGGTCCTGCCCATGCCGCCCTCCGTATCGCCGCGCTGTTGCGGTGCGGGGCCATGGGGCATAGATCGTCCGTCATGGGCAAGAACCGTTTTTCGCAGGGAAGCGGCCCCTCGCAGCGCCAGTTGCGCGTGGGCGAGCTGATCCGCCGCACGCTGGCCGACGTGCTGAACCGGGGCGAGACGCACGACCCCGAGCTCGACGCCATGTCGATCACGGTGAGCGAGGTGCGGACCTCGCCCGATCTGCGCATCGCGACGGCCTATGTCCTTCCGCTGGGCGGCAGCGGCCGGCCCGAGGCCATCGCCGCGCTGGCCCGCAACCGGTCCGAGCTGCGCCGCGCCGTGTCGAAGGAGCTGACGCTGAAGTTCGCCCCGGACCTGCGATTCCTGATCGACGAGACGTTCGACCGGATGGACGAGACCCGGGCGCTTCTGGCGCGCGACGACGTGCGGCGCGATCTTTCGGCGGAGGATGGCGACGATGTCGACGATGCTGATGACGACGGCGGGGACACGCCCCATGCCTGACCTCTGGCGCCGGTGGCGCCGCGTTCTGCTGGCCGCGGGGCTGCTGGCGCTGCCCGCCGCCGCCGGCGCGGCCCCCGCGTGCGAGGCCATCGACTTCGACGGCGCCGCATTCACCGCCTGCACCGTGGATCTTGGCCGGGACACCCTGCGGCTGTGGCTGGACGATCCCGCCGGCACGCCCTGGGGTCAGTTCTCGCGCCTCGGCGACGCGCTGGCGCGGGACGGCGCCGACCTGACGCTGGCGATGAACGGCGGGATGTACCACCCCGACCGGTCGCCCGTCGGCCTTTACGTCGAGGACGGGGTCGAACTGGCGCCGCTGGTCACGTCGGCGGGGCCGGGAAACTTCGGCATGCTCCCCAACGGCGTGCTCTGTCTGTCGCCGGGTCGCGCACAGGTGATCGAGACGCGGACCTATGCCGCCGACCGCCCGGCCTGCGACTGGGCGACGCAATCGGGGCCGATGCTGGTCCAGGGTGGCGCGTTGCACCCGAGGTTCATACCCGACAGCCCGTCGCTCTACGTCCGCAATGGCATCGGCGTCACGCCCGCCGGCGACCGGGCGGTTCTGGCGATCTCAGACCAGCCGGTGAATTTCCACCACTTCGCGCGCCTCTTCCGCGACCGGCTGGGGTTGCGCGACGCGCTCTACCTCGACGGCAGCGTGTCGCGGCTGTGGGCGCCCGGCGCGGGGCGGCGCGACATCGGTTTCGCGGTGGGGCCGATCCTGGGCATCGCGCGGCCCGGGGGCTAGGCATGGGGCGACGGCGCAAGGGGCGCGACGTGTCCGGCTGGGTCATCGTCGACAAGCCCGCCGGGACCGGATCGACCGATGTGGTGGGCCGCGTCCGCTGGGCGTTCGAGGCGCGCAAGGCCGGCCATGCCGGCACGCTCGACCCCGACGCTACGGGCCTTCTGGCAGTCGCTCTGGGCGAGGCGACGAAGACGATCCCCTACGTCACCGACGCGCTCAAGGCCTACGACTTCACCGTCCGCTGGGGCGCCGCGACCGATACGGACGATGCGTCCGGCCGCGTCGTGGCGACGTCCTCACTACGCCCCGACATCGACGCCATCCGCGCCGCACTGCTGGCGTTCACCGGCGACATCGTGCAGGTCCCGCCGCGCTACTCGGCCGTGAAGGTGGACGGCGCCCGGGCCTACGACCTTGCGCGCGAGGGGGCCGCGCCGGCGCTGGACCCGCGCCCGCTGCACGTGGCCGAACTGTCGCTGCAAGACCGGCCCGACGACGACACGGCGGTGCTGCGCATGGTCTGCGGCAAGGGCGGCTACGTCCGCGCCATCGCGCGCGACCTCGGGGCGGCGCTGGGCTGCCTGGGGCATGTCGTGACGCTGCGGCGCATCTGGTCGGGGCCCTTCGACCTGGAGGGCGCCGTGACGATGGAGCGGATCGACGCAGCGGCCCGCACCCCCGGCATCGACGCCTTGCTTCGCCCGCTGGAGGACGGTTTGCGTGACGTGCCGCAGGTCCGCTGCTCGCCCGAGGCCGCCGCCACGTTGCGCCACGGGAACGCGGCATCCGTGATCGCACCACCGCTCGAATGGGGGGCGACGGCCTGGGCGGCCTGCCGGGGCCGGGCGGTCGCGCTGGGGCGGGTGCAGGGTGGCATGCTCCATCCCGTGCGTGTGATCGCCGCGCCGGCCGCGGCAGCGACGGCGCCGGAATGACGGCTGCCGACGACCGACCGGGGTCGCCTCATGGCGCCATGCAGTCGCCAGATGCGCCGTCCGGAGCTTCCGTCACGCGCATTTTCCTCAAGGGCGATGCCCCCAGCGCCGCCGTCTATTCGCCCTGCGAGCGATACCGCTACCTGCTGACACGGACATGGGACCCGACCGGCCCGCGCGTGCTTTTCGTCATGCTGAACCCGTCCACGGCGACCGAGGCCCAGAACGATCCCACCGTCGAACGGTGCGAACGCCGCGCCCGCGTCCTGGGCTACGGCGCGTTCCGGGTGTGCAACATCTTCGCCTGGCGCGACACCGACCCGAAGGCGATGCGCGCCGCGTCCGAGCCCGTCGGCGCAGGCAACGACGCGGCGATAGCGGAGTCCTGCGTCTGGGCGGATGCGGTGATCTGCGCCTGGGGCACCCACGGCGCCCATCTGGACCGCGGTGCCGCGGTCGAGGCGCTGATCCGCGCGACCGGGGCCGTGCCGCACCACCTGGGCCTCACCCGCGAAGGGCACCCGCGCCATCCGCTTTATCTACCCTATACCGAGGCGCCGCGCCCTTGGCTCGACACGGCCAACGGCGATGGTCCCGCCGGAAACTGACGCGGGCATACCGGCCGCTAGCGCGCCTTCCACGCGAACGCCCAAAGGGTCGCGCGTCTTTCCTTTCGCCGCTTAATCCACTATAGGCGCGCATCCGCCCTCGACGGGCGGCTCCACGGGCCCGAGCTGGACGACATCCCGGCCGGCGCCATAACCCCGGACAAGGAGGCCCCGATGTCGATCACCGCCGAAGAGAAGACCAAGCTGATGAAGGACTACGCGACCAAGGAGGGCGACACCGGGTCGCCCGAGGTCCAGGTCGCGATCCTCACCAGCCGTATCGCCACGCTGACCGATCACTTCAAGACGCACAAGAAGGACAACCACTCGCGCCGCGGCCTCCTGATGATGGTCGCCCAGCGCCGCAAGCTGCTGGACTACACCAAGTCCCGCGACGAAGAGCGCTACCAGAGCCTGATCAAGCGCCTCGGCATCCGCCGCTAGGCCGCAGCGGCGCCCCCTCTGACAGGGGGGCGCCGTTTCACATTCCGCGCGGCACCGTTCGGGGCCGTGCACACCCGCCGCGGGATCGCCCGCCCTGCGGCGCGGGACACGAGGGCGAAGCGGGGCATGGCGCCCTGCGCTCATGAGGCAAGGGGGAGGGTCCCCCGCGCCGGATAGGAAACGATATGTTCAACGTCACCACGAAATCGATGCAATGGGGTCAGGAGACCCTCACGCTGGAGACCGGCAAGGTCGCCCGGCAGGCCGACGGATGCGTCATCGCCACGCTGGGCGAAACCAGCGTCATGGCCGCCGTCACCTTCGCCAAGAGCCAGAAGCCGGGGCAGGACTTCTTCCCGCTGACCGTGCACTACAACGAAAAGTACTATGCGGCCGGCAAGGTGCCCGGCGGCTTCTTCAAGCGCGAGGCGCGCCCGACCGAAAAGGAGACGCTGACGTCGCGCCTGATCGACCGTCCGCTGCGCCCGCTCTTCGTGCCCGGGTTCAAGAACGAGGTGCTGGTGATCTGCACCGTGCTCAGCCACGATCTGGTCAACGATCCCGACATGGTCGCGATGATCGCCGCCTCGGCCGCGCTGACGCTGTCGGGCGCGCCCTTCATGGGTCCGATCGCCGGCTGCCGCGTAGGTTTCGAGGGCGGCGAGTACGTGCTGAACCCCGAGATCGACGACATGCACGACCTGCGCAACAAGCCCGATCAGCGGCTGGACCTCGTCGTCGCCGGCACCAAGGACGCCGTGATGATGGTCGAGTCCGAGGCCTACGAGCTGACCGAAGCCGAGATGCTGGGCGCCGTGAAGTTCGCGCACGACCAGATCCAGCCGGTCATCGACCTCATCATCGACCTGGCCGAGGACGCCGCGAAGGAGCCGTTCGATTTCGAGCCGGCCGATTATTCGGCGCTCTACGGCGCCGTGAAGGCCGCGGGCGAGGACGCGATGCGCGCCGCCTTCGCCATCACCGACAAGCAGGAGCGGACGACCGCCATCTCGGACGCCCGCAAGTCGGCCAAGGCCGGCCTGAGCGAAGAGCAGCAGGGCGACGAGAACCTCGGCGCCGCGTTCAAGAAGCTGGAATCGTCCATCCTGCGCGGCGACGTCGTGAAGACCGGCAAGCGCATCGACGGGCGCGACACCACGACCGTCCGCCCCATCGTGGCCGAGACGGGCCTGCTGCCGCGCACCCACGGCAGCGCGCTCTTCACCCGGGGCGAGACGCAGGCGCTGGCCGTGACCACCTTGGGCACCGGCGACGACGAGCAGATGATCGACGCGCTTCAGGGCATGTACAAGTCCAACTTCATGCTGCACTACAACTTCCCCCCCTATTCGGTGGGCGAAGTCGGGCGTTTCGGACCTCCGGGCCGGCGCGAGATCGGGCATGGCAAGCTGGCATGGCGCGCGCTTCAGGCCGTCCTGCCCGCCGCGACCGACTTTCCCTATACCATCCGCATCGTGTCCGAGATCACCGAGTCCAACGGGTCGTCGTCGATGGCATCCGTCTGCGGCGGGTCGCTGTCGATGATGGACGCGGGCGTGCCCCTCTCGGCCCCCGTGGCAGGCGTTGCGATGGGACTGATCCTGGAGGAGAGCGGCGACTACGCGATCCTGACGGACATCCTTGGCGACGAGGATCACCTCGGCGACATGGATTTCAAGGTCGCCGGCACCGAGAAGGGGATCACCTCGCTCCAGATGGACATCAAGGTGGCGGGCATCACGCCAGAGATCATGGAGAAAGCGCTGGCGCAGGCCCGCGACGGCCGTCTCCATATCCTGGGCGAGATGAACAAGGCGCTTTCGGGCGCGGCCGAGTTCAGCGTCCACGCGCCGCGCATCGAGACGATGCAGATCCCCACCGACAAGATCCGCGAGGTCATCGGATCGGGCGGCAAGGTCATCCGCGAGATCGTCGAGGTCTCGGGGGCCAAGGTCGATATCAACGACGACGGCGTGATCAAGATCGCATCGGCCAACGGCGCGGCCATCCAGAAGGCCTACGACATGATCCACTCGATCGTGGCCGAGCCGGAAGAGGGCAAGGTCTACAAGGGCACCGTGGTCAAGATCGTGGACTTCGGCGCCTTTGTGAACTTCTTCGGCAAGCGGGACGGTCTGGTCCATGTCAGCCAGATCAAGCAGGAGCGGCTGAACCACCCCTCCGACGCGCTGAAGGAAGGCCAGGAGGTCTGGGTCAAGCTGCTGGGCTTCGACGACCGTGGCAAGGTGCGCCTGTCGATGAAGATGATCGACCAGGAGACCGGCAAGGAGATGGCCGGCGAGCCAGCCGAATAAGGCCGACCTTCGGGTCAGACGTTCGATCCTGTGGCCCCGGCAGCCGTGCCGGGGCCCTTCGCACGGTCGGTCCGGGGCGACGCGTTCTGATCCGCGAAACCGGTTGCCATTTTTTGGGGCGGTGCGGATGCTGCCCCCCGTGCATCGGCCGCCCCCCGTCCGCGGCCCGGTCACATGTCGGTCATCGGGGGGAAACCCTTGGCCGCTATGCGTTACGTTCGAACTGTCGTTTGTATTGGAGTGAGACAGCATGCTGAGACGCGATTTTCTTGCCACCGGCCTTGCCGCCTTCGGCGCCCTGCTGACGGGCGGCCTGACCGGCGGCCGGGCCGCCGCGCTGACCAGCGCCGACCTGCCCGCCCGGCTGCAGCCGGCGGTGGTGCAGATGCGAGTCCCGCTGACCCCGGGCGAGGTGCACGTCTTTCCCGATCACTTCCAGCTCTACTGGACCCTGCCTGAAGGGATGGCCTGGCGCTATGGCATCCGCGTCGGACGCGACCGCCTTTACGAGCCGGGCGAATACTACGTCGGTGCCAAGAAGGAATGGCCCTCGTGGAAGCCGACCCAGAACATGATCGACCGCGAACCCGAGGCTTACGCCCAATACGCCGACGGCATGCCGGGCGGACCCGACAACCCCCTGGGTGCAAGGGCGCTCTATCTCTTCCGCCCCGGCACCGGCGATACGTTCCTGCGGATCCACGGCACGAACGAGATCGGGACCATCGGGCGCGCGGCCTCGAACGGCTGCGCCGGTCTGACCAACGAACACATCCAGCTGCTCTACGCGCAGGTGCCGGTGCAGTCGCGCGTTGTCCTCTACCCCAAGATGACCGTTCCGCCCGGCAGCCCCGAAGGCGGCTTCGTGACCGGGTGAGCCGCCACGCCGGCACCCGCATAGGCGGATTTCAGCGCATGCCGCTACCGTCGCTTCCCCGGTCCGGGGAAGCCGTCACAAAACTGTTAACATGGTGTCGCAATCGCGTCGCGGCACCGCTCTACGCCCCGTGACGTCAACCAGTCCAAGGGGTCACAGATGCTTAGAACTGTCTCGGGTGCCACGCTCGTCGCTCTCATGTCCACCACGGCCCATGCGCAGGATCTGCCGCAGGCGTCGTCGCAGTGGTTCACCGACGCGCAGGCCGTGATCGAGGAGCGTCTCGCGCGCGAGCCGAACACCAACCGCGCCAAGAACGTGATACTGATGGTCGCCGACGGCAACGGCGTCGGCACCAACTACGCCACCCGCATCTATGCCGGGCAGCAGGCGGGCGGCATGGGCGACGACCACGTCCTTCCGTACGAGGCGTTCCCCTACCTGGCGCTGGTCAAGACCTACAACATCAACGCCCAGACCCCCGACAGCGCGCCGACCGCCGGCGCCATGAACACCGGCGTCAAGCAGCGCTTCAACCTGGTGAACCTATCCGAGGACGCCATCACCGAGGACTGTTCGACCGAGGCCGGCAACGAACTGACGACCCTGGCCGAGATCGTGTCCGCCGAAGAGATGGGCAAGTCGGTCGGCATCGTGTCGACCGCGCGCCTGACCCATGCCACGCCCGCGGCCGTCTATGCCAAGACCGCCTATCGCAACTGGGAGGACGCGGTCCCCGAGGGCTGCGAGGGGTCGCGCGACATCGCCGCGCAGCTTCTGGACTCGATGGCGGCCGGCACCGTCGACTTCGCCATGGGCGGCGGCCGGCGCCACTTCCTGCCCGAGGGCGTCGCCGACGAGGAAGGCAACGACGGGCGCCGCGCGGACGGGCGCAACCTGGTCGAAGAGGCGCAGGAGGCCGGGGCCCAGTACGCCTGGAACACCGAGACGGCGAACGCCCTGACCCTCGACGGGACGACGCCGGTGCTGGGGCTGATGGAAGACAGCCACATGAAGTACGAGTACGACCGCGCCGACGACGACGAGCCGTCGCTGGCCGAGATGTCGCGGATGGCCATCGAGTACCTCCAGAACAACGAGAACGGCTACTTCCTCGAGATCGAGGCGGGGCGCGTGGACCACGCCAACCACGGCGGCAACGTCCATCGGACCGTCACCGACGGCGTCGCCTTCGCCGAGGCGGTCGCGATGGTCGACGAGATGACGGACGACGCCGACACATTGCTGATCGTGACCGCCGACCACGAGCACTCCATCGCGCTCAACGGCTATTGCGGCCGCGGCTCGCCCATCACCGGCCTCTGCTTCGACATCGACAACGATGGCATCATGCACACGGACGAACCCGTGCTGGCCGACGACGGCAAGCCCTATACCGTGGTCGGCTACCTGAACGGCCCGGGGTCGGTCCTGGTCGAGCAGCCGCTGGACCCTGCCGCCGCGACCGAGACGCAGGGCGCGACCGATGTCGGCGCCGCCGAGGGCGAGGCGACGCCGATCTATTCCGGCAGCCGCCCCGACCTGACCAACGAAGAGGCGACCGACCCCGAGTACATCCAGCAGGCGCTGATCCCGAAATCGTCGGAATCCCACTCGCCCGAGGATGTGGCCGTCTATGCCAAGGGTCCGTTCGCGCATCTCTTCGACGGCACCATCGAGCAGAACGTGATCTTCCACGTGATGCACCACGCCGTCACGGCCGAGTGATCGCGACCGCCGCGGCCACGCGGTAACATCGGCACAGCCGGGCCTCGCGCAGGCCCGGCCGTCTGCTTCAGGAGCGGGGTCGCCGTTCATCGACGAAGGGGTTGCACATGCGCCGACGCACGTTCCTCACGGCCGGGGCAGCGCTGATGGCTGCCGGCGCCGTCCATCGCCGCGACCCGGCCCGACGACCCGCTGCGAATGCGCGACCTCTACGAAAAGAATCTCGATTTCTCGCCCCTCGCGCTGAGCCTCGCGGGCACGCGGGTCACGGTCGCCGGTTTCATGGCGCCGCCGCTCCGGGCCGAGACGTCGTTCTTCGTGCTGACCAAGCGTCCCATGGCCGTCTGCCCCTTTTGCGAAAGCAGCGCCGACTGGCCAGACGACATCCTCGCCATCTACACGCGTCGGACCGTCGATCCGATCCCGTTCAACGTGCGGATCGACACGACCGGCGTTCTGGAACTCGGCACCCTGCGCGACGCGGACCTGGGTTTCGTGAGCCGCGTGCGGCTGACCGGCGCGACCTACGACCGGGCATGACCCCCACGGCGTTCGGGCTGACCGTCCGCGACCTCGTCGTCACGGGAGAGCAGGGGCGCACCCTCGTCCGCGTGCCCCGCTTTGACGCGGCTCCGGGGGCGCTGACCGTGCTGCGCGGCCCGTCCGGCGCGGGCAAGTCGACGCTGCTTTTTGCGCTGGCCGGTCTGCATCTGCGCGTCTCGGGCACGGTGCTGTGGGGCGATGCCGACATCGCGGCGATGGGTCCGTCGACCGCCGCCTTTCGGCGTGCCCATATCGGCATGATCTTTCAGGACCACCTCCTCTTCGACGAGCTGGGGATGGCGGCGAATGCCGGGGTCGCCGCCCTCTTCACGCGGCGACGTGACCGCGCGGCCATCCGGGACCGTGCGGCCGGGGCGCTCCGCCGGCTGGGCCTGCCCGGGGGCGAACGGCGCCGTGCCGCGACCTATTCGGGAGGCGAGCGGCAGCGCATCGCGATGGCCCGCGCGCTGGCGCACGATCCGCCCATCGTCCTCGCCGACGAACCCACGGCCAGCCTCGACCGTCCCGCTGCCGACCGGATGGCGGAAGATCTGGCGGGTCTTGCCCGGTCCGGCCGGACGGTCGTCGCGGTCAGCCACGATCCGGCGCTGCACGCGGCCGCGGACGCGTTGCACGACATGCGCGACGGCACGCTCACGGACCGCCTGGCCGATGCCTGATCTCTGGGCGGGCCTCGGCGTGGGCGTGCAGGACCTCCTTGTCCTTGCCGCGCTGATCTCGCCCGCCATCGTCCTTGGGGCGGTCGTGTTGCGGGGATACGCGCCCTGGCCGCTGATCGCGGCGCTGCTGCGCCGGTTTGCGGCGGTGAACCTGCTCTTCGCCGGTCTCATCGCCGCGGCGACGGGCCTCGGTATCGGGATATTGGCGCAGGAGCGCGCCCTGCGCGAGGGCTCGGCCCGGGCGGCGGACGGGTTCGACCTGATCGTAGCGGCGCCGGGATCGGACGTGACGGCCATGCTGGCGACGGTCTACCTCCAGCCCACGGCGCTGCCTCTGCTGGACGGGACTGCCTACGCGGCCGTCGCCGCCGCGCCCCGCGTGACGATGGCGGCACCCGTGGCCTTCGGAGACAACGTCGACGGCGCACCCGTCGTGGGCACCATAGCGGCCTTCGTGACGCATCTGTCGCGTGGCGCGATCGAGGGCCGCGCCTTCGCGGCCGAGGGCGAGGCCGTGATCGGATCGCGTGTGCCGCTGCGGATCGGCGACACGTTCCTGCCGCAGCACGGCCTGCACGAAGCGGACCGCGCGATCGGGGACGGACACGCGCTCGACGACGGTGGCGACGACGACGGCAACGCCGTCGGAGCGGAGGCGCACGCCGATGACGGCGACGATGCCGCAGAGGATGAACACGCCGGCGGGCATACGGACGGGTCGACTGGCCAAAGCGACACCCACGGCGGCCCGCCCCTTGTCGTCACGGGACGCATGGCTGCGACAGGCACCCCCTGGGACGGCGCGATCCTGGTCCCGATCGAGACGGTGTGGGAGGTCCACGGCCTCCCCAACGGCCACGCCGACCCGGCCGCGCCCATCGGTCCGCCCTTCGACCCCGCGCTCTTTCCAGGCACGCCCGCCATCGTCGTCGGCGCCGATGCACTCTTCGCCAACTACGCCCTGCGGTCCGAATTCGATGCGTCGCCGGACATGATGGCCTTCTTCCCCGCATCCGTTCTGACCCGCCTCTACGGGCTGATGGGCGATGTCCGCGCGGCGCTGACGCTGATGGCGACGGTGGCACAGGTACTGGTCGCGGCTGCCATCGTGACGGCGCTGCTGATCGTCACGCGGCTCTTCGCTCGGCAGCTGGCGATGCTGCGCGCTCTGGGGGCTCCGCGGCGATTCGTCTTCGCGGTGGTATGGGGCTATGTGGCGGTGCTCGTCGGCAGCGGCGTGGTACTGGGGGCGGCGCTGGGCATCGGCTCGGCCGGGGCGCTGTCGGCCGCCGTTTCGATCCGCACGGGGGTCGCCGTCTCGGCGGCGCCCGGCTGGCCCGAGGCGCACCTGCTGGCGGCGACGGTCAGCGCGGCGATGATCCTCGCCCTGCTGCCCGCCGCCGCCGCCCTGCGCGCGCCCGTTACCGCGGCGCTGAGGGGCTGAGGCCCCCGCCCGCGCCAGACTATCCCGGCTGCCTGGTCGTACGCAGGTAGGGCAGCTTGCGGTCGAACCCGCCGAACTTCTCGTTTGCCTCGTCGTCGCTGACGGCGGCGGTGACGATGACGTCGCCGCCCTGCTGCCAGCCTGCGGGCGTCGCCACCTTGTGCTTCGCCGTCAGGCGGATGCTGTCCAGCGCGCGCAGGATCTCGTCGAAATTGCGCCCCGTCGTCATCGGATAGGTCAGCGACAGCTTCACCTTCTTGTCCGGCCCGACGATGAAGACGGTGCGGACGGTCTGGTTGTCGGCCGGCGTCCGGTCGGCCGGGTCGCCCGAGGCCTCGGCCGGCAGCATGTCATAGAGCTTGGCGACCTTCATCTCCGGGTCGCCGATCATCGGATAGCCGACCGTGTTGCCGGTATAGGCCGCGATGTCCGACTTCCACCGCACGTGGTCCTCAACCGGGTCCACGGATATGCCGATGATCTTCGCGTCGCGCTGGGCGAAGGCGTCGGCCATGCCGGCCATCATTCCCAGTTCGGTCGTGCAGACGGGCGTGAAGTCCTTGGGATGGCTGAAGAGGATCGCATAGCCGTCGCCGATCCAGTCGTGGAACGAAATGGGCCCGTCGGTCGTGTCGGCGGTGAAGTCGGGGGCGGTGTCGCCCAGTCGCAGTGCCATGTCGGCCTCCTGTGGATGCGTCGGCGTCAGACATAAGCCGCCCCGGTCGACATGCCAAACGCACATAGCGCCGAAAGGAACCGGTATGCGCCCTCACGCCCTCGGCTCGGAACGCCCGTCCCGGTCGGTGCCCGGCGACAGAACGGACGCCGTCCCCGGCTTGGGTTTCCAAATATCCTGGGGGGAGCGCGGCACGCGCGGGGGGCCACGCCCCCCCGTCCCACCTCAGAACGGGCACGCGACCCGAAACGTCATCCAGGCGCCACCCACGGGATGACGCAGCCGGATCGACTGGGCGTGCAGCATCAAGCGCGGAGCGGCACGCGCCGCCCCGTCGGCATAGAACGGATCCCCCAGAATGGGATGCCCAAGCGACAGCATGTGAACCCGCAGCTGGTGCGACCGGCCGGTGCGCGGGCTCAGCCGCACCCGTGTCTCGTCCGGTCCCGCCCGGATCACCCGCCAGTCGGTGACGGCCGCGCGGCCGTTCTCGTGGTCGACCCTCTGGCGCGGGCGGTTGGGCCAGTCGACGGCGATCGGAAGGTCCACCGTCCCCGTCGGGGGCTCCAGCCGGCCCGCGATCCGCGCGACATAGGTCTTGCCGATGCGCCGGTGCTCGAACTGGAGGCCCAGATGGCGCTGCGCATGTGCGGTGCGGGCGAACACCATCACCCCAGACGTATCCCGGTCCAGCCTGTGCACCAACAGCGCGCCGGGGAATAACGCGCCCACGCGCGCCATCAGGCAATCGCCCAGCTCCGGCCCGCGCCCCGGCACCGACAACAGTCCGGCGGGCTTGCCCATGACAAGGACGTCGTCGTCGGCATGGACGACATGCAGCGGTCCGTGCGGCGGTGCATAGGCATCCATGCCGCGCGCCTAGCGCCCCGCCGCCACCGTCGCAAGCCGTCCGCCAGGTCCAACGTCCGCGCGGACTGGCCCCGGCGGACACATTGCCGGCAGCCTTCGGTCCTCGACCGGAACGGAGGATCGCCGCGGCTGAGATCGCCGTTCCGGTCAGGATCCTGAAACGGGCAGACGACCCGGCATGAGATGGTTCCATGGCAAACGGCCGATGCCGGCCGAATCCTGTCGCCCCGTTCGGATACCGGCCTTCGCTGGCCGAAAGAACCTGTGGAACGCGTTGAGACCCGGACGTGGCTCTCCCGGCGGGATCGACCGGCGAGCGAAGCCAGCTGATTTCCGCGCGACCACCCGAACGAGCCGTCCGGCAGCTCGATACCATACCAGCCGTCACGCGCGGTGATCACGGTGACGACGTCGCCATTCACCAGCCGGCCTGTCATCCGGTGGTCCGACCCCGGCACGCCACGGACCGCCCGGAAACCGTCGCCATTCGGATCGGGGCCGGCGGCGCGACTGGTGGCATAGCATGCCGTCCGACTATTCCTACAGTCCTTGACGATCGGCGCGATGAGCTGCTGCGCCCCTTACGTCAGCGGAAAGGCCAGCATCGTCGACAGGGCCTTTGCAATCGAAGGGAGTCCATTCGCGAAACGCAACATCGGCTCTAATCCTCTCCGTGGCGACATGGTTGGAACGAATCAACCTATCGCGACCGTTTCATGGGGAAGGAGCGCAGGTCGGACCGAGGCGATGCCTTGTTCTGATGAAGTATGGGTCTATCAGATCAAGCTGCCCGCCTGCGGTGACGACACGACTTCATGCCGCAACGGAATGAGCCTGCGGGCCTTGCGACCTGCATTTCCGGTAGGTAGCGCCAGAGACCGACCGCGATCTTGAGGTTTGGCAAGAGGGACTTCGGAGACGTACCGCAGGCAGCCACCCTTGAGGTCCGGTTGCTCCGCCAGTCCCATGATCGCGGTTGCGCAGCAGAGCGTCGGGTCGGACAGGCGGTTCCCGGTCGGAGCGATGCGCTGTGCGGGCTCTCCTCGCCCGGGCCGGCGATGGGTGGGCCTGTGCCTACCTGTCGTCCGACGCGCCGGGCCGCGCGAACGTCGCGGCCAGGATCGCGGCAAGGCCCAATTCGTCGGCCCCGTCGAAGGCGGCAGGGCGGTCGCTGTCGATATCGAGCACCGCGATCAGGCGCCCGTCCGCGTCGGTCACCGGCAGCACGATCTCGGACCGGGTGGTGGCGGCGCAGGCGATATGGCCGGGGAACGCGTCGACGTCGTCGACCAGCTGGGTCCGCCCGGTCGCCGCCACCGTTCCGCACACGCCCCGACCGAAGGGGATCGTCAGGCAGCCGTGGCCGCCCTGGTAAGGGCCGATCTTCAGCAGGCCGGGCGACGTGACACGGTAGAATCCCGTCCAGTCGAACCGCTCGTCCGACCAGTGCAGCTCACAGGCGACGGTCGCCATGAGGGCGACGGGGTCGTCCTCGCCCTCGGTCAGGCTGGCAATGCGCGCGGCGAGGTCCGAATAGTCCGTCATGGGCGATCCGCCGGCAGGGGGCAGGGCGATCCGCGGGGGCGGTGCCATTCCGGTGAGCAGGTCAGGGCCGTTCGATGGCGATGGCCGTCCCTTCGCCGCCGCCGATGCAGATCGCGGCGATTCCGCGCTTGAGGTCACGCCGCTCCAGCGCGCTGAGCAGGGTCGCCATAATGCGCGCGCCCGAGGCGCCGATGGGGTGGCCCAGGGCGCAGGCGCCGCCGTGGACGTTCAGACGGTCGTGCGGCACGCCCATCTCGTGCATGAAGGCCATCGGGACGACGGCGAAGGCCTCGTTCACCTCCCACAGGTCGACGTCCTCGACCGTCCAGCCCAGCCGCGCAAGAAGCTTCCGGGCGGCGGGAATCGGCGCTGTTGTGAAGAGTGCCGGTGCCTGAGCGTGCGACGCGTGACCGACGACATGGGCTCGGACCGGCAGGCCGCGGTCGCGCGTCGCGCCCTCCGACGCCAGCACCAGAGCGGCCGCCCCGTCGGAGATCGAAGAGGCATTGGCGGCGGTGACCGTCCCGCCGTCGCGGAACGCCGGGCGCAGGTGCGGGATCTTGTCCGGACGCGCGGTCGCCGGCTGTTCGTCGGCATCGACCGTCGTGTCGCCCTTGCGCCCCGGCACCGTGACCGGCACGACCTCGGACGAGAAAGCGCCGGACCGGATGGCGGCGTTCGCCCGCTCCAGCGAGGCGAGGGCGTAGTCGTCCTGCGCCGCGCGGGTGAACTGGAACGTCTCGGCGCAATCCTCGGCGAAGCTGCCCATCAGGCGGCGGCCGCCATCGGGCGCGACGTCGTAGGCGTCCTCCAGACCGTCGCGAAACATCGTGTCCACGACCTCTGCGTGACCGATCCGGGCGCCGCCGCGCATCTTGGGCAACACGTAGGGCGCGGCCGACATGCTTTCCATCCCGCCCGCGACGACGACGTCCGCGTGACCCAGCGCGATGGCATCGGCCGCCATCATGGCCGCCGCCATGCCCGAGCCGCACATCTTGTTCACGGTGACGGCAGGCACGTCGTCGCGGAGGCCGCCCGCGAACGCGGCCTGGCGGGCCGGCGCCTGACCCATGCCGGCGGGCAGGACGCAGCCCATTGCGATAAGGTCGGCACGGTCGGTCCCGGCATCGGACAGGACCGCGGCAATGGCGGCGCCGCCCAGATCCGGCGCCGACACCGCCGAAAGGCTGCCCTGGAACCCGCCGATGGGCGTGCGCCGCGCGGCGCTGATGACGATCCGTTGCATTGGGGCGTGCCTTTCGGGTGTGAACCAAACGGTAATCCATCTCCGATAGTACTGTCGCCACAAGCCTTGGGGGACAAGTGGAATGCAACTCGAAACCACACATACCGCGGCCGCCACCCTTGTGGCCGTCATGGAGGATCGGGTGGACGCCGCCGTGGCGATCCAGTTCAAGGACGCCATGCGGGAGGCTACCCAGACGGGCTCCGCACGGGTCGTGCTGGACTTGGGGCGTGTCAGCTTTCTCGACAGCAGCGGTCTGGGCGCGGTCATCGGCGCCATGAAGCAGATGGCGCCCGACCGGCAGCTGGAACTGGCCGCCCTGACGCCGGCGGTCGAGAAGGTGTTCCGCCTGACCCGGATGGACAGCATCTTCGTCATCCACGACACGCCCGAGGCGGCGATGGGCACCGCCGGGATCCCGCCCGCCGCGGATACGGCTCATGCGTGCTGAGCCCGCGACATCGGCGATATGCACCGTCGACGACAGATCCGAACCCCAACGGGGGCATCACGAACTGCGTGTGATCTTCGCCAGTACGCCGCTCGCCGTGCGCGACGCGCTGCACAGTACCCTGTCGGGATTGCGCAGCCTGAACCTGACCGATGACGAGGCGATGACGGTCGAACTGGTGCTGGCCGAGGTGATGAACAATATCGTGGAACATTCCTATCAGGACGACCGTACGGGCATGATCGAATTCCGCGTCGTCCACGGCGCGGAGGGATTGATGTGTACCGTGCTGGACGATGGGTTAGAGATGCCGGACGGCAATCCGCCGGTTGGCCTGCCGCCAGATCCCGACCGGCCTACCCAGATGCAGCCCGAGGGAGGCTTCGGCTGGTTCCTCATCCGCACCCTTGCCGAGGATCTGGACTATCGTCGCGATGCCGCCCGCAATGTCCTGCGCTTCCGTCTGCCGGTCGCGAAGAGCTATCGCCAGACCTGAGCGGGCGTTTCGCGCGCCGGCCAGTGGCAATGCCAGAGGGGGAGGATGGAGAGCCCGTGCCCGGGTCGCGCCGGGGCCCGCCGTCGCGGCGCCGATTTCCTTTGCGCCTGACCCACGCTAGGCTCCACGCGAAACCGATGCCGGGGATCGACATGCGCGACTTTCACATGCCCGGACGATCGGATGTCATCGCGGCGAACGGGATGTGCGCCACCTCGCATCCGCTGGCGGCGAAGGTCGCGGTGCAGATACTGGAGGCGGGGGGCAACGCCGTCGACGCGGCCATCGCCGGCGCCCTCCTTTTGGGCATATGCGAGCCGCAGATGACCGGCATCGGCGGCGATTGCTTCGCCCTGATCCACGAGCCGGGCAAGGAGATCGTCGGGCTCAACGGGTCTGGCCGGGCGCCGGCCGGTCTTGACGCCGCGGCGCTACGCGATGCCGGGCACGATTCGATGCCGCTGGGCGAAGCGGCGTCCGTCACCGTACCGGGCGCGATCGACGCCTTTTGCCGCCTCTCTGCCGAACGGGGACGGATCGGCCTCGCCGCCGCCCTGGCGCCGGCCATACACCACGCCGAGGCCGGGGTGCCGGTCGCCCCGCGGGTCGCGGCCGACTGGGTCCGCGCGGCCGACACGTTGCAAGGCATCGCACGCGACCGCTACCTTGCGGACGGCACGGCGCCGGGGGTCGGAACCGTCTTCCGCGCGCCGCGACAGGCCGAAGTCCTGCGCCGCGTCGCCGCCGATGGCCGCGCGGGCTTCTACGAGGGCGAGGTCGCTGCGGACATGGTCGCCGCGCTGCGCGCCGCCGGCGGCACCCATAACGCCGACGATTTCGCCGCTGCGGCGTGCGACTGGACCCGCCCCGTGACGGGGGACTATCGCGGAACGACCGTGGTCGAGCATCCGCCGAACGGGCAGGGCGCAACCGCTATCCTGCTGGCGCGCATTTTGGCCGAGTTCGACATAGCCGCGCTGGATCCCGTCGGCGCCCCACGCGCCCATATCGAGGCCGAGGCGGCCAAGCTGGCCTATGACGCCCGAGATCGGTTCATCGCCGATGCCGACCACGCCCGCCGCATCGACCACATGCTGTCGCCCGATACGGCGCGGGCGCTGGCGGGCCTCATCGATCCCGCCCGCGCCATGCCCTCGGCCCGCAAGGCCGCCGGCGCGGTGCACCGGGACACGGTCTATATCACAGTCGTGGACCGCGACCGCATGGCGGTGTCGCTGATCTATTCGATCTACCACGCCTTCGGATCCGGCATTGCCTCGGACAGGTTCGGCATCCTTTTCCAGAACCGCGGCGCCGGCTTCACCCTGGAGGCCGGCCACCCGAACGAAGCTGCCGGCGGCAAGCGACCGATGCACACGATCATCCCGGGGATGCTATCCGAGGGGGGTCGCGTCACCATGCCCTTCGGCGTCATGGGTGGCGCCTACCAGCCCGCTGGCCACGCGCGGTTCGTATCGAACACGGTTGATTTCGGCATGGACCCCCAGGCAGCCATCGATGCGCCACGGTCGTTTCCCGACGACGGTCGACTGATGGTCGAACGCGGCTACGACGACGGTGTCAGGGCCGCGCTGGCCGACATGGGCCACGACGTCGCCGTCCCCGACATGCCTTTGGGCGGCGCGCAGGCCATCCGCATCGACCCGGACCGTGGGGTCCTGGTCGGCGGATCGGATCCGCGCAAGGATGGCTGCGCCCTGGGATACTGAGCCCGAACCGAGGAGACCCGACATGCCCACGATACCCGTCTCGACCCTGGTCCGCGACGCGAAGGCGAAGATCGACACCTTGTCCATCGCCCAGGTGCAGTCGCGCGTCGCGGCCGGCACGGCGCGGCTGGTCGACATCCGCGACATCCGCGAGCTCGACCGGACGGGCCGGATCGCCGGCGCGATCCACGCGCCGCGCGGAATGCTGGAATTCTGGGTCGACCCGGCGAGCCCCTATCACAAACCCGAACTCTCCGGCGAGGTACCGCTGATCCTGTTCTGCGCCGGGGCACAACGGTCGGCCCTGGCCGCTGCGACGCTGCGGGACATGGGTCTGACGGATACGTCGGAAATGGAGGGCGGGTTCTCGGCCTGGGCCGCCGGCGAACACCCTGTCGAGCGACCGGTCGACTGATCCCCTCGGCCGGCCGACGATGACCTAGTTCAGCTGAACCTGAAGGGGGTAGGCCCCGTCGTGCATGTCGCCGAAGAGGTCCGACAGGTCGGGATGGTCCACAGGCTCGCCCGAGGTGTCCGGCAGGAGGTTCTGTTCGGACACATAGGCCACGTAGTAGCTCTGATCGTTCTCGGCCAGCAAGTGGTAGAAAGGCTGATCCTTCGCCGGACGCGAATCCTCTGGGATGGCCTCGTACCATTCGTCGGTGTTGGCGAACATGGCGTCCACATCGAAGACGACGCCGCGAAACGGGTGCTTGCGGTGCCTGACGATCTGTCCGAGATGATAGCGCGCGCGTGCTTGCATATTCGGATCCCCGAGGTTTGTTAATGATACGTCAGGCATGGAAGCGAAGTCCATGCCTGAAGGTGAGACGGGCGGAAACAGACTGTGAGTATCGTCGCCACAGTGGCCGAGGTGGTCGCGCCGGTCTTCCTGCTGGCCGCTCTCGGGTTTGCGTGGGTCCGGCTGGGGTTCGAGTACCAGATCCAGTTCGTCACGCGGATGGCGATGACGGTATCGGTGCCCTGCCTCATCTTCACCGCGCTGATGGGGACGGATATCGCGCCGGGCGCGTTGACGACGGTTTCGCTGGCGACGGTCGCGGCCTACGGCGCCGTGACCGCCCTGATGGCCGGCCTCGTGCTGGCCGCGCGGCTCGAGTTGCGGACATATCTGGCGCCGCTGATCTTCGGCAACACCGGCAACCTTGGCCTGCCGCTGGCGCTCTTCGCATTCGGGGACGAGGGGCTGGGGTATGCGGTCGTGATCTTTGCCATCATGGGGGTCTATTCGTTCACCGCCGGGATCTGGATGGTTGCGGGCGGCGGGTCGCCGATGAAGGCGGTGAAGGAGCCGCTGGTCGCCGCGACGCTGCTGGGCGCGCTGTTCCTTTGGCAGGGGTGGCACACGCCGGTGTTCCTGACCAACACCCTGGGTTTGATCGGACAGATGGCGATCCCGCTGATGCTGATTACCCTCGGCGTCGCGGTCGCGCGGCTGACGCCCGGGCGGCTGGGCCTGTCGCTGGTCCTGTCGGTGCTGAAGGCCGCGCTCTGCATCGGCGTGGCCTGGGGCGTGGGGCTCTGGTTCGACCTGCCGCCCGTCGCCTTCGCGGTCCTGGTGCTGCAGGTCTCGACCCCCGTCGCCGTCACGTCCTACCTTCTGGCCGCGAAGTACGGGGCGGATGCGGAGGCCGTCGCGGGTCTGGTGGTCGTATCCACTCTTCTTTCAGTTGCGTTCCTTCCGGCCACACTCGCCGTCGTGATGTGACGCGGGAACCTTTGCCGTTTCGCGTTTTCGGATCTTGAGCTATCGTCTTCCAAAAAGACGAGCAGGCAAGAAACGAAGAAGGCAGGCGCATGAGCAGAATTATCCGCGCACTCATCCTGTGCGCGTTCGCGGCCGGCTGCGGAAGCGGCGAAAGCGCGGCGCCCCGGAACCTGGACAACGCGTGTTCTATCCTGGACCAGCGTCCCAAGTACCTGCGCGCGATGAAGGCGTCGCAACGACGCTGGGGCATCCCCATCGCGGTGCAGATGGCGACGATCCATCAGGAATCGAAGTTCGTCGGCAACGCGCGGACGCCACACCAGTTCGCGCTGGGGATCATCCCGATGGGGCGGCAGTCATCGGCCTACGGCTATTCGCAGGCGCTGGACGGTACGTGGAAGGAATACAAGGCAGATGCCGGGCGTCGCCGGGCCAAGCGGGACAACATCCGCGACGCGACCGATTTCATGGGCTGGTACATGGACGGCACCACCAAGATGCTGGGCATTCCCAAGGGCGACGCGCGGCGGCAGTACCTGGCCTATCACGAGGGACGGTCGGGCTATCGTCGCGGCAGCTATAACGCCAAGCCCTGGCTGATCAACGTATCGGGGCGCGTCGCCAGCCGGGCCGTCACCTACGACCGGCAGCTGCGCGCCTGCCGAAAGCTGCGCTAGCGGCGGCGCCCGACCTCGTTCGTGATGCTGAACATCGACGCGGGATAGCTGCCGCCGGTCGACAGCTGGCCCAGGATAACCGTGGTGCGCGCGCCCGATCCATCCGTCACGACCCACTGGCGAAGCTCGACCGGGGCGGCGGTAAAGACCAGTTCGATCTGGCCGTATTCGGGATGCGCCGGGTCCTGAGCGGCGACGATCGTCTTGGGTCCGTCCGCGCGATGTCCGACGACCATGTTCGCGCGGCCCAGATCGACGGTACGGTCAAGGATCAGGCTGAGAGGGGTGCGCGACAGCGGATATTGCTCGGGCTCGACGCGGTTCGACTTGCTGTCGAACACGGCGACCTGCCCGCCGCCGGCCATGACCAGCGTCTCTTCGGGCGGATCGTAGTCGAAGCGGACGCGGCCGGGACGGTTGATCGTCACCGTCCCCGTCGAGATGGTGCCGTCGTCCGCGATCTGGGTGAAGGGGCTCTGCACCGTGGTCAGGCCGTTGAGGTAGCGTGACAGGTCGGCCAGCGGCACGGGTGCTGCCAGTGCCGGTGCCGCGGCCCAGACCGCCGCGGTGGCGGCGGTCATCATGACGAAGCTGCGTCGGTTCATCTGCCACTCCCTCGTCGTCGACCCTGACCATCAGAGCCGTCGGCGCTGGCCTTCATATAGGCAGGCCGCCGCCGCCATGCCATGCCGGCGGCGGTCAATCCGGCGTGACGGGGCGGGTCGCGGGTTCAGCCCTGCTCGGGCACCAGGACCTCGCGCTTGCCGACGTGGTTGGCGGGGCTGACGACGCCTTCGTCCTCCATCTGCTCGACCAGGCGCGCGGCCTTGTTGTAGCCGATGGCGAGCTTGCGCTGGATGTAGCTGGTCGAGCACTTGCGGTCCTTGATCGCGATGGCCACCGCGGTGTCGTAAAGCGCATTCTCCAGGTCGTCCCCGCTGCCGCCGCCGCCCAGGCCCAGCACGGCGTCGATGTCGCCGCCGCGTTCCTCGTCGGGGCCCTCGATCACGCCCGAGAGATATTCGGGCGGCCCGAACCCCTTGAGGTAGGTCACGATCTCCTCGACCTCCTCGTCGGAACAGAAAGGCCCGTGCACGCGCGTGATCTTGGAACCGCCGGCCATGTAGAGCATGTCGCCCATGCCCAGCAGCTGCTCGGCGCCCTGTTCGCCCAGGATCGTCCGGCTGTCGATCTTGGAGGTCACCTGGAAGCTGATGCGCGTGGGGAAATTCGCCTTGATCGTGCCGGTGATGACATCCACGGACGGGCGCTGCGTCGCCATGATGAGGTGGATGCCGCTCGCTCGGGCCATCTGCGCGAGGCGCTGGATGCAGGCCTCGATCTCCTTGCCGGCGACCATCATCAGGTCGGCCATCTCGTCCACGACGACGACGATGAAGGGCATGGCCTCGGGCACCGTCTCTTCGGTCTCGAAGGTCGGTTCGCCCGTCTCCGCGTCGAACCCGGTCTGCACGGTGCGGCTGAAAAGCTCGCCCTTGCCCAGCGCCTCGCGGACGCGGCCGTTGAAGCCCTCGATGTTGCGCACGCCCATCTTGGACATCTTGCGGTAGCGTTCCTCCATCTCGCCCACGACCCATTTCAGCGCGACGACGGCCTTCTTCGGGTCGGTCACGACAGGCGACAGCAGGTGCGGGATGCCGTCGTAGACGCTGAGCTCGAGCATCTTGGGGTCGATCATGATCAGTCGGCATTCGGCCGGCGTCAGCTTGTAGAGCAGCGACAGGATCATCGTGTTGATCGCCACCGACTTGCCCGATCCGGTGGTGCCCGCGATCAGCAGGTGGGGCATCTTGGCGAGGTTGGCGATCACCGGATCGCCGCCGATGTCCTTGCCCAGCGCCAGCGGCAGCCCGCGCGCGGTGTCGCCGAAGTCGCGCGCCGACAGGATCTCGCGCAGGACGCACATCTCGCGGTTCTCGTTGGGCAGCTCGATGCCGATGACGCTGCGCCCGGGCACCGTGCTGACGCGCGCGCTGAGGGCGGACATGCTGCGCGCGATGTCGTCCGACAGACCGATGACGCGCGATGCCTTGAGGCCCGGAGCTGGTTCCAGCTCGTACATCGTGACCACGGGGCCGGGGCGGACGCTGACGATCTCGCCCTTGACGCCGTAGTCGTCCAGCACCGCCTCCAGCATGCGGGCGTTCTCCTTGAGCGCCTCGTCGCTGAGGTGGTGGCGGGTGACGGTATCGGGGCTGGCCAGCAGCGACAGCGGCGGGGGTTCGTAGGCGGTCGCGTCTTCGTCGAAGCGCAGCGCCGGCTGCGCCTCGGCGCGGGCCTGCGACGACGGCGTGACGGGCTTGCGCGTGGGGTGCCGGACAAGCGGCGCGTGGTCGCCCCGGCGGGTGGCGAAGGCGGGCGGCAGGGGCGCGGCCGACAGCTCGGGATCGACCAGCTCGGGCGCAGGCATCTCGCGGTCGGCTATGTCGTCGTCGGATGCTGCCGTGACCGGCGGCGCGAACGGGGCCGCGGCGCCGCGCACCACCGGGACGCCCAGCGCAGGCTCGGCCCGCATGCGGCCCGAGCCGACATGGGCGCCGGCTTCGGTGGCGACGGAAGTGCCGGCGTCCGGCGCGTCGGTGCGGGACGAACGGCGCAGGGCCGCCAGCGCGCGTCCGACAAGGCTGGCCCCGGCTGGCGCTCCACCGACCTCCGGGTCGATCCCGGCGTCCTGCTGCCCGCGCCGCGGATCGTCCGCATCGTCCTCTGCCCCAGGCGTTCGACGGCGCCTTGCGGCCGGGGCGATGACGTCGTCCGGGGCAGTTCGGACGCCCCCCTTCGCCCGTGCGTTCCGGGCGGCGGCCAGCCCGGCCGAGGCACTGCGCCCCGCGCCCGCGAGTCCGTGCACGATGCCACGCACCACCGCTACATAGCTGACGACAGCGCCGTACCAGAGCCAGCGCAGCGTACCGCGCATCTCGCGCCGGTTCACCCCCAGAGCATAGAACGCCGCCGCCACGCCAGCGACGGCCGAGGCGAAGGAGACGATCCGCAGCCCCGTGCCAGGCGCCACCGGCAGCAGCCCCAGCGCCGTGCCCAGCACCGTGTCGCCGAAAAGCCCGCCCAGGTTGAACGTCTGCGCCCATCCCCCGGGCGGCACATGGGTAGCAGCATAGACAGAGGCCAGGGCGATCGCGATGGGCGCGAAGACGATGCGCCCCAACCGCGCGTCGCCGGCATGCACGACCAGCCGGACGCCCCAGACCGTCAGCACGGCGGCGAACCCCCACGCCCCCATCCCGACGATGACGTAGAGTGGCGAGGCCAGCGAGGCGCCGAAGCGGCCCAGCGCGTTGCGTGCCGGTTCGGACGTGGCGGTCAGCCAGCTGGGATCGTCGGCGGCGAAGGTGCCCAGCATCGCGGCGCAGGCGATACCGGCCGCCAGCATGACGAGACCCAGAAGCTCGGTTCCGCGGCGTTGCAGGACGGCTTGCGTCTCGGGGTCGAACAGGGGGTCGCGGCCGCGGGTCTGGTAGGCCATGGTCGGTCCTCCCTTGGGGTCAGTCGTTGCCGTAGAGGCTTTGCCGGATGGCGGTAAGGCCGCGCGCCACGTCCTCTTCGGCGGCCACCATCGCGACGCGGATGTGATCGGCGCCCGGCGTGAGGCCCGCGGACGCGCGCGCCAGATAGCCGCCCGGCAGGACGCGCACGCCGGACCCGCGCCACAGGTGCAGGGCCGCCGCCTCGCCATCGCCGAACCGCTCCGGCACGCCCAGCCAGAGGAAGAACCCCGCCTGCGGCGGCACGTAGCCCGGCAGGCCGGTCAGGATGTCGTCGGCAATGGCGTATTTCGCACGGTATCGTTCGCGCGAGGCGTCGACATGCGTCTCGTCTCCCCAGGCCCGCTGGGCCACGCGTTGCAGCGGAAGCGGCGGCGGCGCGCCCGCGTACGCGCGCAGCTGGCGGATCCGCGCGATACTGTCGGGACCGGACGCGACGAAGCCCGCGCGCAGGCCAGGCAGGTTCGACCGCTTGGAGAGAGAATGGAACACCGCCAGACGCTCGGGGTCGGCACCGATGTCGCGCGCCACCTCCAGCGCCCCGGTGGGGGGCGTGTCGCGGTAGATCTCGCTGTAGCATTCGTCCGCGAAGATGCGGAAATCGTGCCGTTCGGCCAGCTCCAGCAACGTGCGCCAGTAGTCCGGCGTCGCGACCGCGCCCTGCGGGTTGGCGGGCGAGCAGACGTAGGCGATCTCGCACCGGTCCAGTACGGCGGGCGGTAGGGCGGCGTAGTCGGGCAGGTTCCCGGTTTCGGCGGTGGCGGGCACGTAGACGGGTTCGGCGCCGACGGCCAGCGCCGCCACGGCATAGACCTGATAGAACGGATTGGGCGTCAGGATCACCGGCCGCGATCCGTCCCGCGCCGTTTCGGGGCAGAGGGCGACGGCGGCGTTGAAAAGCCCTTCGCGCGTGCCGTTGAGCGCCATCAGCCGCGTCTCGGGGTCAAGCGTCACGCCGTAGCGCCGCCTCACCCAGTCGGCGCAGGCGGTCAGCAGCCCGGGCGCGCCGTCGTTGGGGGGATAGACGCCGAAGCCGTCGGCAGCCTCGGCGATGACCTCGGCCACCCAGGGGGGCGGATCGTGGCGCGGCTCGCCTATGGACATGTGCAGCGGCGCGCCTCCGCCGGGATGCGGATCGAGCAACGCGCGCAGGCGCGGAAATGCGTATGGCGGCAGGTCCGAGAACCGCTCGGGGTATCGCATGAGTGCCTCAAGGTCTGGGGTCGTGGCGCCCCGGTTGGCGGGACGTTACCGCGCCGGGGCGCGCGGGGTCCAGCGTCCGGGGGCGGTTGGGCGACGCTTGTGGCTTTTGCGCCTTCGGATCAGGCGGCAAGGGCCGCCTCGGCGGCGGCGCCGGTGCGCAGCAGATGCGCCTCGCTGCCCGGCCCCGCCAGAAGGGTGAGCCCGACCGAGGGCGCGCCTGTGGGCAAGGTGAGTCCGGCAAGCCCCATCAGGTTGCCGATCCTGGTATTGCGCAGCGTCAGGAGGTTGGCGCGCACGAAATAGTCCGTCTCGGCGACCAGCCGGGCGGCGTTGGGCGGCAGGATCGGGCAGGTCGGCACCAGCACCGCGTCATATGCGGCCGTGCGGGAGGCATAGTCGGCGCGGCAGTCGTCGAGCCGCCGCCAGGCCGCCACGTAGTCGCTGGCGGTGACGGCGGCGCCGCCGCGGAACCGTTCGCGCACCGGAGGGTACATCGCGTCCGGGTCGGCCTCGATCGCGTCCTTCCAGACGCCGTAGGCCTCCGGTGCGAACACCAGCGGGCTCAGCTCGGACGCCGCCGCCACGCAATCCAGCGGCGCGCGGTGCAGGGTGGCGCCCGCCCTGGCGAGGCGGTCGACCGCGTCCTCGAACCCCCGCGAGACGGCCGTGTCCAGCGTGTCGAGGGCGACGGTCTCCAGCACAAGCAGCCGCAGGCGCCGGGGTTCGGCGCCGCGCAGGTCGGCCGCGACGCCGCCCATGACAGCCAGAAGAAGCCCCGCATCCTCGACCGAACGGCACAGCGGTCCCAGCGTGTCGAACCGGGGGCACAGCGGAACGACGCCCCCCATGGGCAGAGCGCCGTGCGACGTCTTCAGGCCCACCAGGTCGTTCCAGGCGGCGGGCGCGCGCACCGACCCGCCCGTGTCCGACCCGATGCCCGCCGCGGCGAGGCCGAAGGCCGTCGCCGCCGCCGAGCCCGAGGACGATCCGCCCGACACCGCGTCGGCGTCGTTCACGCAGGGCGGCGATGCCGTAACCGGGTTCAGCCCCAGCCCCGAGAAGGCGAGTTCCGTCATGTGGGTCTTGCCCAGGCAGACGAGGCCGGCGTGCGTGGCATTGGCGAGGACGGCGGCATCCGCCTGCGGCACGCGCCCCTTCAGCAGCGCGGTCCCCGCCTCCGTGCCGGTTCCGGCACTGTCGAATAGGTCCTTCCAGGCGATGGGCACCCCGTCCAGAGGCGAACGGCGCCGCCCCTGCCTGGCCCGCATCGACGCCGCCCGCGCCTCGTTTCGCGCACGCTCGGGCGTCGTGCGGGCGTAGATGCGCGGCGCGAGGTCGCTGACGGCGATGACCTCAAGATGCGCCTCGGCCAGATCCACGGGATCGATCCGCCCCGCCGCGATGCCGCGCCCGAGGTCACCCGCCGTCATCCGCAGCCAGTCGTCCATCCTTGCATCTCCCATGACGGTCGCGTGACGCTAGCGTCACGGCGCTGCATGGACAATCGGGTGGGGGGTGCCATCTATGACGCCATGAGGTTCGAGATCAGCAGCAAGCGTATCGGCCCGTCCGCCCGGCAATCGGTAGCGGGACAATGAGGGTGGATGTCGTCATCGCGGGGGGCGGGCTGAACGGGTCGATCCTGGCGCTGGCCTGCGCGTCGGGCGGCCTGGACGTGGCCGTCGTCGATCCGCGCGCCGACGCCGCCGAAACGTCCGGGTTCGACGGACGCAGCTACGCGCTGTCTCGGGCCTCCTGCGCCATGCTGCAGGCGCTGGGCCTGTGGGACGCTGTGGCGGCGCAGGCCCAGCCGATCCTGCGGATCGTCGCCAGCGACGGCCGGGCGGGCGAGGGGCCGTCGCCGCTGTGGCTGGCCTTCGACCATTCCGAGATCGAGGAAGGCCCGATGGGCCACATGGTCGAGGACCGCCACCTGCGCCCGGCGCTGGCGGCCGCCATCGCGGCCGGCGACCGGGTGCGGCCGGTCGCCGGCAGCATCGTGGCGCAGGAGGCGGCGCCGGGTGGCGCGACTGTCAGGCTGGCGGACGGGACGCTGTTGGAGGCGGCGGTGCTAACGGGATGCGACGGGCACGCCAGCGGCACCGCCGAACGGGCGGGCATCGGCGCCGTCGGCTGGGCCTACGGACAGACGGCGATGGTCACGGCCGTCGCGCACGCGCGCCCGCACGGCGGCACCGCGCACCAGTTCTTCATGCCGGAGGGGCCTCTGGCCATCCTGCCGCTGACCGGCGACAGGTCGTCCATCGTCTGGACCGAGCGGAGCGCCAACGCCCAGGCGGTGAACGCGCTGGACGACGACGCCTACCTGGAGGTCCTCCGCCCGCGCTTCGGCGATTTCCTGGGCGACATCGCCCTGACCGGACGGCGCTATACCTACCCGCTGGGGCTGATGGTCCGGCACGCCTTCGTCGCGCCCCGCGTGGCGCTGTCGGGCGACGCGGCGCACCGGGTCCATCCCATCGCGGGACAGGGCCTGAACGCCGGGATCAAGGACGCGGCGACGCTGGCCGAGGTGCTGGTGGACGCGCGGCGGCGCGGCGAGGACATCGGCGCGCCGGACGTGCTGGAGCGGTATCAACGGTGGCGGCGGTTCGACGTCGCCGGCCTTGCTCTGGCAACGGACGGCTTCAACCGGCTCTTCTCGAACGACAATCCGTTGCTGCGTCTGGCACGCGACGCGGGAATGGCCGCGGTGGGGCGCCTGCCCGTCCTGCGCCGTGGGTTCATCCGCGAGGCGGCGGGCCTGACGGGCCAGCGGCCGCGTTTGCTGTCCGGCGAACCTCTCTAGACCATCGATCTTAGCATTTCGGTAACCTGTTGGGCGCAGCCTGGGATTGCAATCAACATGGGGATTCGCGCATGATCGCCTTCGATATCCTGATCGCCACGATCGTCGTGACCGGCGGTCTCCTGCTGCGTCACCGCGGCGCCCTCCGCCCGGCGCGCAGCGTCAGTCCAGCGGTCGTGCCTCGTCGATCAACATGACGGGAATGCCGGCGCGGATCGGGTAGGCGAGGTTCGCCGCACGGGACACCAGTTCCTGCCGGTCGGCGTCGTAACGCAGCGGTCCGCGGGTCTGCGGGCACACCAGCGCTTCGAGCATGCGGCGTTCGATCTGCACGTTCGCAGCTCCGTCCGACGCCGGCGCCGCGTCGTCATCCATGTCCGCGCCGGCCGTTACCGGACTGCGGCCGGAGGCGTCGCCGTCGCGCGGAACGTCCGCTTCACCGTCATCGCCCGGCCGGGGTGTCCCGGACGTCATTGCATCCGCTCCCCCTCGCCACCGCCATGCATCGCGAACTCGATCAGGGTCACCAGCGTCTCGCGGCGCGTCGTGAGGGAGGGGGCCTCCAGAAGGGCCTGCTTGTCCTCTGGCTCGAACGGGCAAAGCATCGAGAGGGAATTTATCAGCAGTTCGTCCTCGGCCTCGCTGAGCGAATCCCAGTCGGTCTTCAACTCTTCGGCCGCAAAATAGCGGCCGAGGATCTTCAGGAAGCCCTCGCGGTCGAACCCGCGGTCACGCTCGCTGGCGCCGAGGTCTCGGTCGAACCCGTCCCATGAGACGTCGCACTTGACGTAGGGCGTGAACCCCTGGGCGTCCTGCTCGATCCGGAAACGCGACACGCCCGACAGCGTGATCATGTAGCGCCCGTCCTCGGTTTCGGAGAACGCGGTCAGCCGACCGGCGCACCCGATGGCGTGCAGACGCGGGTCGTTGCCCGCGGGCACCTCGCGCGGCTGCGCCATTCCGATCAGGCGGTGCGGGGTCTTCATGCAATCGTCGATCATCGCCAGGTAGCGCGGCTCGAAGATGTGCAACGGCAGGCGGGATCGCGGCAACAGCACCGTGCCGGGCAATGGAAAGACCGGGATCGTCTGCGGAAGATCGGCTGGCTTTATCATGGCAGGCAGATAGGACGCGGTCACGGTCAGGCAAATATCATGGACGACAGCCGGCGACGGCCGGTGAGCACGATGGGATCCCTGGCGGTGAGCGAATCGAAAATGGTGAAGAGCTGCGTCCGGGCCGCGCCGTCGTTCCAGTCGCGGTCACGGCGGAACAGCTCCAGCAGCTCGTTCACCGCGCCTTCCGTGTCGGCGCCCGCCAGCAGGGCCGCGGCGAGGTCGAACCGCGCCTGGTGGTCATCCGGCGCGGCTTCGACGGCGGCGCGCAACTCGTCCACCGGACCGGCGCTGGCGGCTTGACGCGCCAGCAGCAGCTGCGCATGGGCGGCTTCGAGCGGCGGGGCGTGGCTGATGTCCGCGTCCGCGCCGTTCAGGATGGCCTCGGCCTGATCTAGGTCGCCCATCGCGATATGGGCGCGCACCATCCCGGCATAGGCGCCCGCGTGCTTGGGGTCCTCCTCCAGGATCGCCGCGAAGGTCTGCGCCGCATCGACCGCGGCGCCCTCGGCCAGCATCGCCTCGGCCGCGGCCATCGCCTCGTCGAGCCCGCCGCTGGCGTCACCGCCCGCCATGTCGATCAGCGCCTTCACGAAGCGCGCGATCTCGGACTGCGGCTGCGCGCCCTGGAAGACATCGACGATGCGCCCGCCGACGAAGCCCGCGACGGTGGGGATCGACTGGAGGGGCAGCCCCTGCTGCGCCAGCGCCTGAACCAGTCGCGGGTTCTGGTCCACGTCGACCTTCACCATCCGCACCGCGCCGCGCGCGGCCGTGACCGCCTGCTCCAGCATCGGGCCCAGCGTCTTGCATGGACCGCACCAAGGCGCCCAGAAGTCCACGATCACCGGGGTGGTCTGGCTGGCCTCCACGACGTCGGCCATGAATGTCGCCTCGGTGCCGTCCTTGATGAGGTCAGATGCGGCGGGGGCCGCCGGTGCTTGACCGAATTCCAGCATGGGACGCCTCCGTGGGATGTGCACCGGCTAGATGGGGCAACCGCGCCACCGTTGCAAGCCGGCGGCTCAGATGTCGAAGGTGGCCAGCACCGGCGCGTGGTCGGACGGCTGGTCCCAACCGCGCACGTGCCGCAGCACGCGCGAGTTGTGATGCGCGCCCATGAGATCCGGCGTCGCCCAGACATGGTCCAGCCGGCGCCCCTTGTCGGCCGCATCCCAGTCCTTCGCGCGGTAGGACCACCACGAATAGAGCAGCCCCTCGGGGATGTCGGCGCGGGTGACGTCGACCCATCCGCCGGCCGCCTGCGCGGCCGCCAGATGGTCGACCTCGACGGGCGTGTGACTGACGATCTTCAGAAGCTGGCGGTGGTTCCACACGTCGTCGGGCCGCGGCGCGATGTTGAGGTCGCCCACCAGGATGGCCCGCTCGGGCCGGTTCGCGCGAAAATCGGCCGCCATGTCGGTGAGGTAGTCCAGCTTCTGCCCGAATTTCGGGTTCGCCGTGCGGTCCGGGACGTCTCCGCCGGCGGGGACATAGTAGTTGTGGACGGTCACGCCGTTCTCCAGCCGCGCGGCGACGTGGCGGGCATGGCCCATGGCGGCGTGGTCGTGCGCGCCCGCGTCCTCCAGCGGACGGCGCGACAGGATCGCCACGCCGTTGTAGCCCTTGTCGCCCCGCGCGACCATGTGGGGATAGCCCAGCGCGGAGAACTCCGCCGTGGGGATCTTCTCGACCGGGGACTTGCACTCCTGCAGGCACAGGACGTCCGGCGCCGCTTCCCGCAGCAGGCGCAGGACGAGGCCCTCGCGCAGGCGGACCGAGTTGATGTTCCAGGTGGCGACGGTCAGGGGCATGGGATCTCCGCTTCGAGAGGAGCGACCCTAGTGGTGCCGTCCAGGAACCGCCAGCGCATGACGCAAGGTCGCGGGAGGCCTATGATGGCGTGCGACTCACCACGGCCGGAGGTCCAGGAGATGGACGAGGATCCGCTCACCGTTCTCGTCGGCACGACCAAGGGCGGCTTCCTGCTGCACGGACGGCGCGGCGCGGCCCGGTGGGACGTGACCGGCCCCTTCTGCGACGGATGGACGATCAACCACATGATCGGCGATCCCGCGACCGGGGCGATCTGGGCCGGCGGCGGCGGAGAGTGGTCTGGCGCCGGTATCTGGCGGTCCGCCGACGGTGGCGCGACGTGGACGCTGGCGCGTCTGACCCGCGGCACCATGGACGACTGGGCGGCCAGCGATCCGGGGTTCGCCGCCGCAATCGGGTGGACGGACACACCGCTGCCCTACGGGGATGCGTTTTCGCAGATTTGGTCGCTGGGGCGGGCGCGCGGCGCGCTCTATGCCGGGTCCAAGCCGGCGGGCCTGCTGCGCAGCGACGATGACGGCGCGACATGGGAACAGGTTCGCGGCCTGACCGATCACCCGTCGGCATCCGACTGGAACGGCGGCGCGGCAGGTCTGGTGCTGCATACGATCGTGCCGCATCCGGACGATGAGCGAAGGATGTGGGTCGGCATCTCGGCCGCTGGCGTCTTCGCGACCGAGGACGGCGGCGTCACCTGGGACCGGCGCAACCGGCTGTCGAACGCCGCCGCGTGCGGCCATCACGACCACCCGGCCGCGCCCCGTGACGGAGAGACGGGCCATTGCGTCCACAACATGGTGCGGGCGGCGGGGGCCGACGATCTGCTCTACCAGCAGAACCACCACGGCGTCTGGCGCTCGGCCGATGGCGGGCGGTCCTGGGCCGACATCACCGCCGGACTGCCGTCGACCTTCGGCTTTCCGATCCACGTCCACCCGACCGATCCGCAGACGATCTGGACCATACCGCTCAACGGCGACGGTGCCGGGCGCTATCCGCCGGGCGCCGCCGCCGCGGTTTGGCGGTCCCGCGACGGCGGCCGGACATGGAGCGACCACCGTGCCGGCCTGCCGCAGCGGGGGTGCTACTTCACCGTGCTGCGTCAGGCCATGGCGGGCGACGCGCGGAACCCGGCGGGCGTCTACTTCGGCACCAACTCAGGCTCGGTCTTCGCCAGCAACGACGCCGGCGAAGACTGGACCGAGATCGCGCGCCACCTGCCCACGGTCCTGTCGGTCGAGGTAATGGACGTTCACGCCACCAGCCGGTAGCCGCCGCTTTCGGTAACAAGCAGCCGCGCATGGCTGGGATCGGGCTCGATCTTCTGGCGCAGACGGTAGATGTGGGTCTCCAGCGTGTGCGTCGTGACGCCCGCGTTGTAGCCCCAGACCTCGTGCAGCAGCACGTCGCGCGCCACCACGCCGTCGGGTGCGCGGTAGAGGAACTTGAGGATGTTCGTCTCCTTCTCGGTCAGCCGGATCTTCTTCTCGGCCTCGTCGACCAGCATCTTCTGCGCCGGCCGGAAGGAATACGGCCCCAGCTGGAACACCGCGTCCTCGGACTGTTCGTGCTGGCGCAGCTGCGCGCGGATGCGGGCCAGCAGGACGGGGAACTTGAAGGGCTTGGTGATGTAGTCGTTGGCGCCCGCGTCGAGGCCGAGGATCGTGTCGGAGTCGGTGTCGTGACCCGTCAGCATCAGCACCGGGCATTTCACCTCCTGCTTGCGCATCCGGCGGCAGAGCTCGCGCCCGTCGGTGTCGGGCAGGCCCACGTCGAGGATGACGAGATCGAAGAGCTGCGCGCGGGCCTTCTCCATCGCCTCGGCGCCGTCGCCGGCCTCGAACACGTCGAAATCCTCGGTCGACAGCAGCTGTTCGCCCAGCGCCTCGCGCAGGTCCTCGTCGTCGTCCACCAGCAGTATCTTCTTCAGAACGGCCATTGCATGTTCCTCTCGAACGGTTCGCACGGATCTGTGAAGCACTCACGGTCCGGACAACCATTGCGACACCCGCGTCACGCGGACGTGTCGCAGGGGCGGGTATTGTTTCACTTTCTCCCGCGACGGACTTAGGGGAACGCATGACCGAAGCCCCCCTTGCCCCTACCGCGCCCGAGATGGCGGCCCGCGCCCGGTCCGACCTGGCGATGGGTTTGCCCGTGGTGCTGGACGGCGCGGACGGCCCGGTGCTGGCATTGGCGGCCGAGGGCGCGGGGGCCGCGCGGCTCGACGCGCTGACGCGGGGCGGGCAGGCGCAGCTGGCCGTGACCCTGCGCCGCGCCGAGACGCTGAAAATCCGCGCCTATGACGGCGACCTCGCCCGCATCGCGCTGGCGGCGGGGACGCCGGCGCGGGACGTCGCGGCGATAGCGGACCCGGCACGCGACCTTGGCGCGCCGCTGCGGGGGCCGTTCGCGGCGGTGCGGGGCGGCGACGCGGGGCCGGCGCGGCTGGCGCTGGCGCTGCTGCGGCCCACGGGGCGGCTGCCGGCGGCGGTGCTGGCCCCGGTGGACGCGGCGCCCGCGGGGCTGACCCGCGTCGCCGCCCGGCCCGGCCCGGCCGACCTGCGCCATGTCGTGTCGGCCGGCCTGCCGATGGCGCTGGCCCCGCACGGGCGGCTGCACGTGTTCCGCCCCGGCGACGGCGGCCCCGAGCATACCGTTGTCGAGGTGGGCACCGTCGACCGCACCGCCCCGGTGCTTGCACGGCTGCACAGCGCCTGCTTCACCGGCGACGTTCTGGGATCGCTGAAATGCGACTGCGGCGCGCAGCTGTCCGGCGCACTGCACCAGATGGCGGCGGCGGGGGGCGGCATCCTGCTCTACCTGCAGCAGGAGGGGCGGGGCATCGGTCTGGCCAACAAGATGCGGGCCTACGCGCTGCAGGACCAGGGGTTCGACACCGTGGACGCGAACCACCGGCTGGGCTTCGAGGACGACGAGCGCGATTTCGCCCCCGCCGCCGCGATGCTGCGTCACCTGGGCATCGGCGCGGTGCGGCTGCTGACCAACAACCCGCGCAAGGTCGAGGCACTGCGCGGCCACGGCATCGACGTGGCCGAGAGGGTGCCGCTGTGGGTGGGCGAGACGCCGCTGAACGCCGCCTACCTTTCGGCCAAGGCGGGCCGGTCGGGGCACCTGAAGTGAGCCCGCCGCCAACCCCGTGCTGCCCGCGGCCGCCGTCGGAGCGCAGATCGATGCCGCCCGTCTCGTGGCCGCTGGCCGGTCGGGGCACCTGAAGTGCGCTTGTCGTCGACCCTTCAAGGCTTACGGGCCACGGTGGGAGCGCGGGCCGATGCCGCTCGTCCCGCGGCAGCGGGCCGGTCGGAGGGGTCAGAAGAAAGCCTGGTGCTGACCCCGCGCGGTCTGCTGGCCTGGGGGCGTCGGCTGCCCTGCACGGTGGGGCGGGGCGGCGTGACGACCGCCAAGGCCGAGGGCGACGGCGCCACCCCCGCCGGTATCCACCGCGTCGCGGCGCTGCTGTGGCGGCCCGACCGGATGGCGCGGCCGGCCCCCTGGGCGCGGCCGATCCGGCCCGGCGACCTGTGGTCGGACGATCCCGCCGACCCGGCCTACAACACCGCCATGTATGCGCCGCACGGGTTCGGGCACGAGGCGTTACGGCGCGCCGATCCCCTTTACGACCTGGTGCTGGTGCTGGACTGGAATTCTCGGCCGCCGGTGCCGGGTCGCGGGTCTGCGATTTTCGTGCATCGCTGGCGGCGTCCCGGCGCGCCGACCGAGGGCTGCATCGCGCTGCCCCCCGCCGCCCTGCGCTGGCTGGCCCCCCGCGTCCGCCCCGGCACGCGCGTCATCGTCCCTGCAGCGCTGGCCCGGGACCCGAATGGCATTTACCCGCCCACGGCCTGACACCGGGAACCCGCCTCTTGTCGCGGTGTTGAGCCCGCAACCGTAACGCCCCGAAAGGACCGTCCCATGCTGCGTATCTCCGCTCTTCTCGTCGCCCTGCTGGGCCTTGCCGCCTGCGAAACCGTCCAGGGCGCCGGTCAGGACATCTCGGCTGGAGGCCAGGCGATCTCGGGAGCTTCCGAAGAGGTGCAGGAAGACCTCTAGAACGCCAGACGTCCCGGGGCGGCCGGTCGTCCCCCGGGGCCGTTCCCGGTTTGGCCGTGCCGCGACGACGGCACGACGTTCGATATTGGGGGGCGTGGCTGTCTGCATCTCGTGTGACGCATCGACAGATGCTGCCGATTTCCCGGTCTGGATGGTTCGTTCGGCGGACGCACAGGCTGCGAACGGCACCGGGTTGTCCCGGTTCCGCAATGGCGCAAGAGGCGTCAAGGCGAAGGGTACCGATCCCCACGGATAGCTCCCTGGCCGGACGCGTCGCAGGCAAAGACCGAGGCGAGCGCGCCGCCTATTTCTGGACAGCGGATGCCAGTTCGGGATGGATGATCCAGACCGGATCGTCGCCGCGTTCGGCGCCTGGCACAGCCAGCAGCGCGATGGCGCCGCGCTTGTTGGCCTTGTAGCGGCTCAGAAAGGCGTTCTCGTCAAGCGCTTCGGCGATGGACCACGCGAGGCGACCGTATTGGAGGGCAGCTGCGCCCGAGTCCTTGTAGCCGGCGGCATGGGCAAGGTCCCCCAGCGTCATGCCATGATCCCCTGCCTTGGCGTGGGCGCGCAGCATCTCCATGTGCCGCGGCGCCACGCGCGCTGATTCGAGCACGCGTCGGAACTCCACGGTCGTCGGCACCGGCCCTTCGGACGTTTCGCGGCGCGACGCCTTCTCGCGCGCGGTTTCCTCGGCGACGGCGGCGATGGAGGCGTCCAGATCCCCCTTCAGCGTCTCCAAAGCTTCGTCGGTCGTGCTGCCCTGCGCCTCGGCCACTATGCCCGGCGGCCCGTCGCGGCGGAAGGCGCGGGCGGTGACGACCTTCTGCCCCTTCATCTGCATGGCCTTCAGCACGAACTGGCCGTGATCGTCGGTCTGCACGGACGGCGGGGGAGGGGTCTTCATGGCGTCATCTCCGCAAGTCGGGCAAGGGCGGCGGCCAGCTTGGCCCGCTCCTCGGATTTTTGGGATGCCAGCGCGCGCGTCTCGTCGATCACGTCGTCGGGGGCGCTGGCGATGAACCTGTCATTGGCCAAACGGCCGTTCAGGCTGGAGAGTTCCTTGTCGAGCTTTAGCAAGGCCTTGTCCAGCCTTGCCTTTTCGGCAGCCACGTCGATCAGCCCCGCAAGCGGCAGCGCGAAGGTCCCGCCCTGCACCGGCAGCGTGACGGCGCCGCGCGGGATGGCGTCCACCACGGCGAGCGTCTCCAGCCGCGCCAGACGCATGACCAGCGCCTCGTGACGGCGCCACGCCGCCCGCCCTGCGTCGTCGAGATCGAGCAGCAGCAGCGGCACCTTCAGCGCGGCCGGCACGCCCATCTCGCCGCGCGCCGACCGGATCGCCTCGATCAGCGCGATGACCCAGGACACCTCCTCGTCGGCGGCCGGGTCGGCCAGGTCCTCGGCCGTATAGTCCGGCCACCGCGCCAGCATCAGGGGCGTGGAATGGCCGGTCTCCTTCCAGAGCGCCTCGGTCACGAAGGGCATGATCGGGTGCAGCAGGATCACGCACTGTGCCAGCACCCAGGCCATCGTGGCACGCGTCTCGGCGGCGTCGTCGCCGTCGAAGAGCGGTTTGGCCATCTCAAGGTACCAGTCGCAGACCCGCCCCCAGACGAAGGCGTAGAGGGCGTTCGCCGCCGCGTCGAAGCGGTAGGCGGCCAGCGCCGCGTCCACCTCCGCAAGCACGCGGGCGGTCTCGCCCACGATCCAGCGATTGACCGGGTTGGCCGGCGCGCCGGGCCGGGGCGGCGCGTCACAGGTCAGCGCATCGTTCATCTCGGCGAAGCGGAAGGCGTTCCAGAGTTTCGTGCCGAAGTTGCGATAGCCCTCCACCCGCGCCGGAGACAGTTTCAGGTCGCGGCCCATCGCCGCCATCGAGGTGAGGGTGAAGCGCAGCGCGTCGGCGCCGTATTCGTCGATCAGTTCGAGCGGGTCGATGACGTTGCCCAGCGACTTGGACATCTTCTTGCCCTTCTCGTCGCGGACGAGGGCATGGACGTAGACGGTGTCGAACGGGCTCTTGCCGGTGGTGGCGTGGCTCATCATCATCATCCGGGCGACCCAGAAGAAGATGATGTCGAACCCGGTGACGAGCGTGCTGGTCGGAAAGTATCTCTGGAGCTCCGGCGTGTCCTCGGGCCAGCCCAGCGTGCCCTGCGGCCAGAGACCGGACGAGAACCAGGTGTCTAGGACGTCGGGGTCGCGCCAGATCGGATAACGTAAGGAGGTACCAAATTTGCCAATAGACGCTTCCGTTGGATCCTTAGGTTTCGTGTCAAAGACGACAACATCCACGTCAGTTACCTCAGGAGAATGCTGTTGCGCGTCCTTTAATGCATACATCGAGGCCAATTTGGCGGCTTCTTCAGGTGTTTCTGCACAAAATGATGGGTCGGTCTGTGCTAACCTCCATTTGCGCAATTGAGCTTTTGAAAGCCCAGCAATCGCCTGCATGGAGATCACTCTTTTGCCCCACCAGACCGGCACCCGGTGGCCCCACCACAGTTGCCGGGAGATGCACCAGGGCTCGATGTTCTCCAGCCAGTTGAAGTAGACCTTCTCGTGCTGCTCGGGGAGGATCCGCACCTCGCCGGAGCGCACCGCGTCGATGGCGGGCTGGACGATGCGCGCGGTGTCCACGAACCACTGGTCGGTCAGCATCGGCTCGATCACGACCTTGGAGCGGTCGCCCATGGGCTGGGTGATCGTCTTGGGCTCCACCAGCGGCACGAGCGCGCGTTCCTCGCCGCCCTCCTCGGGTGCTGTGGGGGCCTTGGGCTTGCCCAGCCGCGGGTCGGTGGCGGGGACCATGACGGCCAGCCCCTCGGCCGTGACGTCCGCGACGATCCGCGCGCGGGCCTCCAGGCGGTCAAGCCCGCGATAGGCGTCGGGGACGAGGTTGACCTCGGTCACGTCGGGCGCCGCCCCCGCACCGTCGTCCTCGGGCCCGACCCGAGGACCTCCTGCCGCCGCCCCGCCGTCGTCCTCGGGCCCGACCCGAGGACCTCCCGCCGCCCCCGTGCCGTCATCCTCGGGCTCGACCCGGGGATCTCCTGCGGCCAGAAGATCCTCGGGTCGAGCCAGAGGATGACGGTGCCGCTGCGGCTGTGGCGGTATGAGATCCTCGGGTCGGGCCCGAGGATGATGGCGGGGCGGCCGCGGCCTGTGCTCCGGCCCCCGCCGCGCCCTCGCCGGCCAGGCCGTCGGGGGCGGTGGGGGGCGTGGCGGTCAGGCGGGCGGCCGTGGCGGCGGCCAGTTCGCCCGCGCGCGCGGCGCTCTCGGCGTAGGGGAGGCCGTCGGCGCGCATCGCGGCCTTCGTGTCCATCAGCATGTAGAGCGGGATGCCGTTCCGCCGGGCGACCGCATAGTCGTTGAAATCATGCGCGCCAGTGATCTTGACCGCGCCCGAGCCGAACGCGGGGTCCGGGTATTCGTCGGAGATGATCGGGATCAGACGACGCCGCTCCTTGGGTCCGACAGGGATTTCGCACAGTTGCCCGACGATGGCGGCATATCGTTCGTCAGTCGGGTGGACCGCGACGGCGCCGTCGCCCAGCATCGTCTCGGGGCGGGTGGTGGCGATCGAGATGTAGTTGCGGACCTCGCGCAAGATCTCGGTGCCGTCCTCGTCGCGCTCGACATGTTCGTAGGTCGCGCCGTCGGCCAGCGTGTACTTGAAGTGCCACATGTGGCCAGCGACGTCGACGTTCTCGACCTCCAGATCGCTGATCGCGGTCTCGAAGTGCGGATCCCAGTTCACCAGCCGCTTGCCGCGGTAGACGATGCCCTTGTCGTAGAAGTCCACGAAGGTCTTGGCGACGGCGGAGGGAAAGCCCGCGTCGCTGCCCTGCTCGCCCATGGTGAAGGCAGTACGCGACCAGTCGCAGGAGGCGCCGAGGCGCTTCAGCTGGTCGAGGATGATGCCGCCGGATTTCTCGCGCTGCTTCCAGACGAGATCCACGAACTCGTCGCGGCTCATGTCGGTGCGGCGGCGGTTCGTCGCCGCCAGATCGCGCTCGACCACCATCTGGGTGGCGATGCCGGCGTGGTCCTGGCCGGGCTGCCAGAGCGTGTCGAAGCCGCGCATGCGGTGCCAGCGGACGAGGACGTCCTGCAGCGTGTTGTTGAAGGCGTGGCCGATGTGAAGGCTGCCCGTCACGTTGGGCGGCGGGATCATGATGCAGTAGGGTGGCGCACCGGGTTCGGCGCCGGCACCCGCGCGAAAGCAGTCCTGCGCCTCCCATTCGGCGTAGATGCGGGGCTCGGCCTCGGCGGGCTTGAAGGTCTTGTCCATCGTCATCGGTCGGGTCCTCGCGGGGTCGCCGGGGGGGTGTATCGGCCCCGATGCGTGAGGGGAAGGGCGGCAGGGCCGGCACCGCCCCTGTGGCAGGCTCCCACCCGCCCGCCCCCGCCCGCCACAGGGGCGGCGCCCGCGGATGGACCGGGGAAAGGGATCGGTTCGCGGAACGTCGGTCGGGGTTGGCGCACCGCTGCGATCCGGTCAGACGTGCCTGACGGCTGGGCGTCCGTCCGGCGGGGAAGGCGCTATTGCAGGTCCGCGAAGGCGGCCCGGAGCCGCTCCACGGCGTCGTCCACCTGCACGCGCGGTGCGGCGATGTTGAACCGCAGCCAGCTTTCGCCGCCCGCGCCGAAGCTGGGCCCGTGGTTGACGGCGATGCGCGCGTCCTTCTCGACCCGGCGCGTGAATTCGGCCGCGTCCATGCCGGTGCCCGAGAAGTCGATCCACGCCAGATAGGTGGCCTGGAGCGGCATGGACCGCAGCCCGGGGATCGAAGCAATACCGGCGTCGAACGCCTGACGGTTGGCGTCGAGATAGGCGCAGAGCGCATCGACCCATCCGGCGCCTTCCGGCGAATAGGCGGCCGTGACCATATGCAGGCCGAAACTGTTGGGCGACATTCCCATCGCCGCCATCCGGTCGCCGAAGCGCCGGCGTAGGGACGGGTCGGCGATGATGACGTTGCCGACATGGGCACCCGCGATGTTGAAGGTCTTGGTGGCCGCCGTCATCATCACGAGGCGGTCGGCGATGCCATCGACATGGGCCATCGGGATATGGGTGTGGCCCGGCATGGTGAGGTCGTGGTGGATCTCGTCGGACACCACGATCAGGTCGTGGCGGCGGGCGAAGGCGGCGACACCCTCCAGCTCGTCCCGTGTCCAGACCCGACCTCCGGGGTTGTGGGGCGAGCAGAGGATCAGCATCGTCTCGTCGCCGGTCATCGCGGCGTCCGCCCCCTCCATGTCCAGGACATAGCGGCCGTCCGCCTGCGGCATGGCGATTTCGTGCACGCGCCGGCCCGAGGCGCGGATGACCTTGGCAAAGGCATGATAGACCGGGGTCAGCAGGACGACGCCGTCGCCCGGCGCGGTGAATGCGTCAAGGCACATGGAGGTGCCGTTCACCAGCCCATGGGTGGTGAACACGTGCGAAGGGTCGATGGCCCAGCCGTGCCGCGTCTCCATCCACCAGCGGATCGCCTCGCGGTAGCGGCCATCGTCGCCGAAATAGCCGTAGACGCCATGGTCGACCATCGCCTTCACCGCCGCGCCGACGCAGCGGGGGGGCTGGAACTCCATGTCCGCTACCCACATCGCCAGACCGCCCTCCGGCGCCACGCCGTAGATCGGCTCCATCATGTCCCACTTGGCGCAATGGGTGCCGCGCCGGTCGATGATCTGGTCGAACATGGTCAAGGCTCCTCACGGTTTCGCGCGCAACTTCCGTCAGTCAGGAGGCGGATGCAATGCGGCGGAAGGCCGTGGCGCTGCGAATGGCCGGGCGCGAGACCGGCCGGAGTGTTGCAAACCCGTGTTTCCCGGCCTATTTCGCCGCAATGGCGGTCCTTCCCATCATCCTGCATCCCGACCCGCGGCTCAAGCGCCGGGCCGATCCGGTGGGCGCGGCCACGGACGACCTGCGCCGGCTGGCCGACGACATGCTCTCGACGATGTACGACGCGCCCGGCATCGGGCTGGCGGCGCCGCAGGTCGGCGTGCCGTCGCGCATGATGGTAATGGACTGCGTGAAGGAGGAGGGTGCGCAGGCGCGCCCCATGGTACTGCTGAACCCCACGGTCACATGGACGTCCGAGGCCCTCACCACCTACGAAGAGGGGTGCCTGTCGATCCCCGAACATTTCGCCGACGTCGAGCGGCCGGCCGAGGTGGACGTGGCGTGGACGGACCTCGATGGCGCGGCGCGGAGCGAACGGTTCGCGGGGCTCTGGGCCACCTGTGTCCAGCATGAGATCGACCACCTCGACGGGCGGCTCTTCATCGACCATCTCAAGCCACTGCGCCGCCAGCTCATCACCCGCAAGATGACCAAGCTGAAGCGGGAGCGCGCGCGGGAACGGGCGGGGGCGTGACCGGGCATTGCCGTGCGGCGGCAGCGAGGTGACCGCCCGTGACATAGTACTGTGGCCCGACGCCGGCCTCGCGGCCGTTTGCGATGACGTGTACGGCGCTCGCCCGTCGGATCTGACGCCCGATGACCGCGGCGTGCTGGACCGGCTGATCGCCGATCTCTTCGACACGATGTACGCGGCGCCTGGCCGGGGACTTGCCGCGCCGCAGATCGGCGTCGCGCGGCGGGTCTTCGTGACCGATACCACGTGGAAGGACGGGACGGCGTCCCCGATGGTCTTCGTCGATCCGCGCATCGTCGAAAGCTCGTCCGGGACGGCGACGCGCGACGAGGGGTGCCTGTCGATCCCGGGCCGCACGGTCTGGGTGACGCGGCCCGCCGGGGTCCGGGTCGCGTGGCGCGGCGCCGACGGAACCTCCCGGTCGGAGGCGTTCGACGGGTTCGCGGCGGCCTGCGTGCAGCACGAAATCGACCATCTGGACGGGATACTGACGCTGGACAGGGCCGCGGGCGGGACAGGATGACCGTCCGCCCCATCCTGCGCTGGCCCGATCCCCGGTTGCGGGCCGCGGCGGCACCGGTCGGTGCCGTCGACGATGGCGTCAGGGCTGTCTGGATCGACATGGTCGACACGATGCGCGCGATGCCCGGCGGTGCGGGCGTCGGGCTTGCGGCGCCGCAGATCGGGCAGGGGCTGGCCCTGGCCGTGGTCGAGGCCGAGGAGGGGCTGATCCGGCTGGCCGACCCCTGGGTCATCCATGCCAGCGCGCGCATGCGCACCGGCCCCGAGGCCAGCCCCTGCCTTCCAGGCGTCAGCGCCGACGTGACCCGCCCGCGCGCGGTGACGGTGCGACATCTCGATGAGGCCGGCAACTGGGTCGAGCGCGATTTCGCCGGGCTTGGCGCGGTATCGGTCCAGCACCAGATCGACCATCTGGCTGGCCGTCTCTACGTCGCGCATCTGAGCCGGCTGCGCCGCGACCGTCTGGTGGCGCGGTCGCGGCGCGGCACGGCGCGGTCGTGACGGGTGCGGTCGTGACGGTTTCGATCCTGGCGAGGGCCGATCTGACGGGTGCGGTCGCGATGGGGGCCGAGACGGAGGAGGCCGCGACGATGGGGGACGCGACGACGGGGGCCGAGACGACGGGGGCGTTGGTGACGGGGGCGTTGGTGACGGGGGCGTTGGTAACGGGGGCGGGACGGTGAGAATCGTCTTCATGGGCACGCCGCAGTTCTCGGTCCCGGTGTTGGATGCGCTGGTGGCGGAAGGGCACGACGTCGCCTGCGTCTACACCCAGCCGCCGCGCCCCGCCGGGCGCGGCAAGCGCAACAGGCCCGCGCCGGTCCACGTGCGGGCCGTTGCGCTGGGGCTGGAGGTCCGTCATCCCGAAGGGCTGCGCCACCCCGAGGCACAGACGGCCTTCGCCGCGCTGAAAGCCGATGTCGCTGTGGTCGTGGCCTATGGGCTGATCCTGCCCCGGGCGGTGCTGGATGCGCCGGCGCAGGGCTGCCTGAACGTCCACGCCTCGCTCCTGCCGCGCTGGCGTGGGGCGGCGCCGATCCACCGCGCGGTGATGGCGGGCGACGCCGAGACGGGGGTCTGCGTGATGCGGATGGAGACAGGTCTGGATACCGGCCCCGTGCTGTTGCGCCGCACGACGTCCATCCGCGTAGAGGATACGACGGGCGACCTGCACGACCGGCTGTCCATCATGGGTGCCGTCGCCATCGTCGACGCGCTGTCGCGGCTGGGAACCCTGACCGAGGTGCCGCAGCCCGAAGCGGGAGCTACCTATGCCGCCAAGATCGACAAGGCCGAGGCCCGCGTGGACTGGACGCGCCCCGCAGCCGAGGTCGACCGCCACATCCGCGGCATGTCGCCCCATCCGGGCGCCTGGTGCATGGCGGGGGACGAACGGCTGCGCCTGTTGCGGTCCTCGGTCGCGGATGCGGGGCAGGGCGCCCCCGGCACCGTTCTGGAAGGGCTCCGCATCGCCTGCGGAACGGGCGCTGTCGCCATCGCCGAGATGCAGTGGGCCGGCGGCCGTGCGATGCCGGCAAGGCAGGCGTTGAATGGTCCGGCGCTGCCGGCCGCCCTGACCTGACCGGGGCGGTGACCCCGACCCGGGCGATGGCCCGGGCCGTCCGGCCGTCCCTGCGTGAGTGCGACGGTCTCCGGCGCGCCGCCGCGGCCGCAGCGCACCTCCCGATCACCCCCGGCCGGCTGTCGCCTTGAAGGGGGCCATCCCGGCACGGGCGAGTTCGTCGGCGCGTTCGTTCTCCGGGTGGCCGGCATGGCCCTTGACCCAGGACCACGTGACGTCGTGCCGGGCCTGGGCCGCGTCGAGGGCGCGCCAGAGATCTTCGTTCTTCACCGGCTTCTTCGTCGAGGTCTTCCAGCCGTTGCGTTTCCAGCCGTGGATCCACGAGGTCACGCCGTTCTTTACGTACTGGCTGTCCGTGACGACGGTCACGGCGCTGGCGCGCGTCAGGCCGTCCAGCGCCGCGATGGCGGCCATCAGCTCCATCCGGTTGTTGGTGGTGTCGGCCTCGCCGCCCTTCATCTCGCGCGTGCGCAGGACCGTGTCGCCGTCGCGGGCGATCAGCACCGCGCCCCAGCCGCCCGGCCCCGGGTTTCCGCTGCACGCGCCGTCGGTGAAGGCGAAGAGGGCGGTCACGATGCGTCCTTCGTATATCGGGCGATGAGGTAGTCGTAGGACCGGCCAAGCCCCGAAGTCCTTCCCTCGCGCAGCGCGACCTGCCGCAGCCCGTGCGTGTGGCAGATCGCGCCCAGCTCTTCGACGGTCCAGAACGAAAAGAGAGAGCCCAGGTCGTCGCGAACCTCCGCGGGAGCGCCGGAGGCCCGCGGCGCCATTCCGAGGTGAAGCAGGCCGCCGGGAACCAGCGCCCGGACCGCGTGGCCGATCAGGGGATCGAATGCGTCGCGCGCCACGTGTATGAGCGAGAAGTTGGCCCAGATTCCATGATAGAGGTCAGTGGCGTCCAGCGCCTCGAACGGCTCCACCCGCACGGCGATGCCCATCTGGGCCGCGATGGCGGCCATCTCTGGACTGGCGTCGGTCGCGTCGACCTCGATCCCTGCCGCCGCCATCAGGACGGCGGCGTTGCCGACGCCGCATCCCCAGTCCAGCACGCGCGCGCCGCGCGGCAAGGCCTCCATGAAGGCCAGAAGGTCGGCGTCGGGCTCGGCCCTGGCGACCGTGTCTGCGTAGGTATCGGCCATGCTGGCATAGACGGCCATCGTGCCCGGATCGGCGGCCATCAGATCGCGGGCTTTCGGGATAGCTGGATCACGTAGGGCTCCATCCGCCCGTCCAGGCCCATGCCTTCGCCCAGTCGCTCCGACAGCGGGGTCAGGCCCGCGGCCGCGGTCGCCTGAGCCATTTCATCGGGCTGCCAATAGGTGAAGAGCCGGCCCAGATCGTCGCGCGCCGCGCCGGTGCCCGTCTTCATCCCCAGGTGCAGGACGCCCGACGGGACAAGTGCCCGGGCCGCCCGATGCAGAAGGTCCGCCATCTGGGGACGCGGCGCATGCAGGAGCGAGAAGTTGGCCCAGATCCCGCGGTAGTGACCGGCGCCCTCCAAGGCCTCGAACGGCTCCACCCGGACCTCCACGCCCAGTCCGCCGGCCAGTTGCGCCATCTGGGACGAGGCATCGGTCGCCTCGATCATGATGCACTCGGCCATCATCATCGCGGCCGAGTTTCCGGGGCCGCATCCCCAGTCGAGGACGGGCTCCTGCCCGGACGGCAGGGCAACGATGAAGGCCCTCAGGTCGCCGTCGGGTTCCGGCCGGCTGACCAGTTCGGCGTAGTCCGACGCCATCCGCGCGTAGACGTCGAGCGTCTGGCGGTCCCCGCTCATGCTGCGGTAGCCATCAGGCAGGCGACGACGACGACGGTCAGCAGGATCCTCAACCGCATCCACCAAGGCGGGGCCAGTCCCTGCCGTGCGAAGTGAAGGTCGATGGCCAGCAGCTCGACGAACCCGGCCGAGAGCCACAGTGCGGCCGACACCGGACCGCCGCCGGTAAACAAGAAGGCCCAAAGGGCCGGGATCACCGACAGCGCATATCCGGCGGCGGCCATGGCGCCGTCGGCCCGTGTGGCGAAACCCCACAGGACGCCCGACATGAACGACAGGATGACGCTGCCGTAGCTGAGCTGGACGTAGGGCCCCACGAACCGCGGACCAAGCGCCGCGGCGCCCCAGTCGCCCAAGGCGGGGATGGCCAGAGTGGCCGCGCCCCAGAGAAAGGGCAGCAGGCCCGCCAGCCCCAGGGCCAGGGGGACGACGGGAATGACCGATGGGTCGGGCCGGCCGGATGCTCTGGACGCGCTCACCGACGTGGTCCTCGTGGAACGCGGCGGCGCGAATCGCTCGATGTCGAAGGGCCCTTGCGGCGCGATGCGTGTCCGATAGGGGCTACGGTCGTCGGAAAGGTCCGGTCACACATAGGATCGTCCCATCCAAGTGGCAAAAACCGTATACGCCGTCGCTGGCGAAGAGAACCCCGCGCGGCGGTCGCAGTTTCGCAGGCCGGGCGGAGGCTGCGACGGGCGTCGTGCTGCCCCCGGAGGCGACGGCGGCTTGTCGGCCGTTTCCGCGTGACGCAGAGCACCGGACCGCTCGGTTTGCGCCTGGTCACGTCGACGGCACGGCGTCTCCGGACCGGCATGCAGCGGCTCGCGTCCACGGGCCGTCCTCCGTCCTCGCACGTCAGGCTTGGGTCGCGGTCATGGCGGGGACCCGCAGGATGCGCGGGACCTTGAACTCCACGTGTTCTTCCGCCGTCACGACCGGCTCGACGGTCACGTCGTAGCGGGCGGAGACGGCGGCGACGACCTCGTCGATAAGGATCTCGGGGGCGCTTGCCCCGGCGGTGACGCCAAGAGTGCGGACCCCGTCCAAGGCGCGCCAGTCGATATCGGCAGCCCGTCGGATCAATTGCGCATATCCGCAGCCGGCGCGCGCACCCACCTCGACGAGCCGGCGCGAATTGCTAGAGTTCGGCGCACCGACGACCAGCATCGCGTCGCAGCGCGGCGCCATCGTCTTCACCGCCTCCTGCCGGTTGGTGGTGGCATAGCAGATATCGTCCTTGTGCGGGCCGACGATGGCCGGAAACCGCTCGGTCAGGGCGGCCACGACCTGCGCCGTGTCGTCGACCGAAAGGGTCGTCTGTGTGATCCACGCCAGCCGGTCCGGGTCGCGCGGCGACAGCGACGCCACGTCCTCGGGCGTCTCGACAAGCAGCACCTCGCCCCGGGGCAACTGTCCCATGGTCCCCAGTGTTTCGGGGTGGCCGGCGTGGCCGATCATGACCATCTGAAGCCCTGCGGCATGATGACGCTCGGCCTCGATATGAACCTTGCTGACCAGAGGGCAGGTCGCGTCGACGTGAATCATCTCGCGCCGCCGCGCCTCGGCCGGGACCGCTTTCGGAACGCCATGGGCGGAGAAGACGACAGGACGGTCATCCGGCACCTCGTCCAGATCCTCCACGAACACGGCGCCCCGGTCGCGCAGTCCATCGACGACATAGGCGTTGTGGACGATCTCGTGCCGCACGTAGACGGGCGCCCCCCACTTTTCGAGAGCCAGTTCCACGATCCTGATGGCCCGGTCCACGCCCGCGCAGAACCCGCGCGGCGCAGCCAGCAGTACTGTGACGGATTGTCGGTTCGGCAGCGTGTCCATGGCGGCACTCCACAGGCCTGGGCGCGGTCCCGGGTCTAGGACGGCCGGGCGGCAGGGTAAAGCCGGGCGACCGGTGGCCCGCGTCGCAGGCGCCGTCTGACGTGCTGCCTTGCCTCGACGGTCTTCGCGGTGGCACCGCCGTCACGAGACGCGACAGCGGCGGCAGGGCCGTCAGGCACCGTCGGCATGTTCGCGGTTGAAGCGGACCTCGCGCGATTCCTCACGGGTGTCGCGCGGCTCGCGCGGGGGGCGGCCGATGACGTCCTTCAGTTCGTCGAGCTCGATGAAGTTGTCGGCCTGGCGGCGCAGCTCGTCGGCGATCATCGGGGGCTGGCTGCGGATGGTGCTGACCACCGACACCCGGACGCCGGCGCGCTGCAACGCCTCGACAAGCGGCCGGAAATCGCCGTCGCCCGAGAACAGGACGGCGTGGTCGAGCCGGGGCGCAAGCTCCATGGCGTCGACGCAAAGCTCGATATCCATGTTGCCCTTGACCTTACGCCGTCCCTGACTGTCGGTATACTCCTTGGCCGGTTTGGTAACCATGGAATAGCCGTTGTAATGCAGCCAGTCGACAAGCGGCCGGATCGGCGAATAATCCTCGTTCTCCAGCAGGGCGGTATAGTAGAAAGCGCGCAACAGCTTGCCGCGGCGCATGAATTCCTGACGAAGCAGCTTGTAGTCGATGTCGAACCCCAGGGCCTTCGCAGCGGCATAGAGATTCGAGCCGTCTATGAACAAGGCGAGCCGTTCGTCGCGGTAAAACATTAAATCGATCCTCTCAAATAGCCCCCGTGGCCCGACGGCCAACCGATTGGAAGGCAACTGCCGTTAACCGCGACGGTGCGCAATCATGAAAGTGAATGAATGGCTGCGCAAGCGGTTAACGCCACGACCCCCCTGACGGATAGGTGATCGCCACGGGCGAGAAATCAAGTGTCGACGGACGACCCTAAGGCGAAAGTGTGGACCGGTTGTCCCTCGGCCGGCCGTGGTCCCGCGGCGGCCCCGTTTATGCTGTCGCTTCGGCGCGACGCACGCTGTCATCGGCAAGGCCGCGCCGGTCCGGAATAATGCCGGATTCGTTGGCGTTCGGTCCCGATGGCATCGCCGGTTCGCTCTCCTTTACGCGGGTCCGTTTTGGGCGGCGCAAGAGGCGCAAGAAATGTATCTGGTCGCGGGAAATTGACGGACAGCCGGCGAGGTCAATCGGCACCCCATGCAGGCTGAGAAGGCGGCGGGCCTGGAGGACAGGACCCGATCGCCCGGCGCAGGCGAACGCGGCATGTCGCCGCGTCTGCGCGGACGACGGACCGGGAGCTGCGCCATGCCGGGTCGGGCGGACTTGCAAGACGCCGGGTCCGGGCTTAGATGATTGCGCTTCCCGCACAGGGCGTGACGACGCATCGCCGGCCTGTCCCCCGACGATGCGGCCGGGCGTCCCCGCCGACAGGATATGGAGTGCTCGATGGCCCGTGTGACCGTAGAAGATTGCGTCGACAAGGTTCCCAACAGGTTCGATCTGGTGATGCTCGCCGCTCACCGCGCGCGCGAGATCGCTTCGGGCAGCCCGGCGACCATCGACCGGGACAACGACAAGAACCCCGTCGTGGCCCTGCGCGAGATCGCCGAAGAGACGCAGCAGGCCGACGACCTGCGCGAGCGCATGATCGAAAGCCACCAGACCCAGATCGAGGTGGACGAGCCCGAGGACGACCAGATGGCGCTCCTCATGGGCGCCGAGGCCGACCGCCCGGCCGAGAACGACATGTCCGAGGAGAACCTGCTGCGCGCCCTGATGGAAGCGCAGGGCCAGCCCTGACGCGATGGACCGCGGCGCGCCCGGGCATCGCACGTCGGACGGGTCGCGCACTGCGCCCGCTGCTGACGAGCCTGTCGTGGGCGCTGCGGCCTCCACGCGCCCCGCTCTGGCCGACGCGGCAATCATGACCGTGTCGGCGCGGTCAGCGGACGGGATCGGCGGCGCCGCGGGCGGTAGCGGGATATCGGTCGCCTCTGTCTCCGCCGGGCCCGAAGAGGACGGCGACGGGGCCACAGCGTTGATCGCGCTGGCCCGCAGCTACAACCCGTCCGCCGATGCCGACCTGATCGCCCGCGCCTACGCATACGGCGCGCGCAAGCACGAGGGCCAGTTCCGCCATTCGGGCGAGCCCTATTTCACCCATCCCGTCGCCGTCGCCACCATCCTGGCCGAGATGCGGCTGGACGATGCGACCCTCGTGACTGCATTGCTGCACGACACCATCGAGGACACATCCTCGACCTACAGCGGGGTCGCCAGGTCCTTTGGCGCAGGCATCGCCGAGCTTGTGGACGGCGTCACCAAGCTGACCAACCTGCAGCTGAACTCGACCGAGACCAAGCAGGCCGAGAATTTTCGCAAGCTTTTCATGGCGATGTCGAAGGACATGCGCGTGATCCTGGTCAAGCTTGCCGACCGGCTGCACAACATGCGCACGATCCGCTGGCAGAAGGCCGACAGCCAGATCCGCAAGGCGCGCGAAACGATGGACATCTACGCGCCGCTGGCCGGCCGCATGGGCATGCAGTGGATGCGAGAAGAGCTTGAGGACATGGCCTTCCAGGTCCTCAATCCCGACGCCCGCAGCTCGATCATCCGGCGGTTCATCACGCTCCAGCGCGAGACCGGCGACGTGATCGACAAGATCAATGCCGACATCCGCGCCGAACTGGCCCGCATCGGCACCACGGGCGAGGTCTACGGCCGGGCGAAGAAACCGTTCTCGATCTGGCGCAAGATGGAGGAGAAGAAGATCGGCTTCTCCCGGCTGTCCGACATCTACGGCTTTCGCGTGATCGTCGGGACCGAGGCCGAATGCTATGCCGTGCTGGGGGCGATCCATCAGCGCTGGCGGGCGGTGCCGGGTCGGTTCAAGGACTACATCAGCCAGCCCAAGTCCAACGGCTACCGCTCGATCCACACCACCGTCTCGGGCCGGGACGGCAAGCGGGTCGAGGTGCAGATCCGCACCCGCCAGATGCACGAGGTTGCCGAGGCGGGCGTCGCCGCGCACTGGTCCTACCGTGACGGCCGGCCGGTGGCGAACCCCTTCGCCGTCGATCCCGCGCGCTGGGTCGCGTCCCTGAACGAGGCGTTCGACGGCGCGGAGGGACACGAGGAGTTCCTGGAGGCGGTCAAGCTGGAGATGTACCAGGACCAGGTCTTCTGCTTCACCCCCAAGGGCGAGGTCGTGAAGCTGCCCAAGGGCGCCACGCCGCTGGACTATGCCTATGCCATCCATACCCGCATCGGCGACCGCTGCGTCGGCGCCAAGGTGGACGCGCTGCGCGTGCCGCTCTGGACACGGCTCAAGAACGGCCAGTCGGTCGAGATCATCACCGCCGAGGGGCAGCGCCCGCAGGCCAGCTGGATGGAGATCGCGGCCACCGGCAAGGCCCGCACCGCCATCCGGCGCAGCCTGCGCGAGGAAGACCGCGCGCGCCTGGTGCGGGTGGGGGGCGAGCTGGGGCGCGTCGCCTTCGACGGGATCGGCAAGCGCATGACGGACAAGGCGCTGCGCACCGCCGCGCGGCAGCTGGGCCTGCCGGACGCCGAAGAGCTTCTGGCGCGTCTGGGGTCGGCAGAGATCACCACGCGCGAGATGCTCCAGCGGCTCTACCCCGAGCTGTCGTCGCGGACTGAATTCGACGTCGACGCCGCGGCGGCCATCGTCGGCCTCGATCCGGGTGCGGCCTATCTGCGCGCCGGCTGCTGCCAGCCGGTCCCGGGCGAACGGATCGTCGGCATCGCCTACCGCGGGCAGGGCGTGCGGATCCACGCCATCGATTGCCCCGTGCTGGTCGACTACGAGGATCGCACCGACCTGTGGATCGACGTGCACTGGCACGCCGGGTCCCATCCGCCGGTCCACACCGTCGGTTTCGACCTTACGATCACCAACGACGCAGGTGTCCTGGGGCGCATCTGCAGCCTGATCGGGTCGCAGAAGGCCAACATTTCGGACCTGCATTTCTCGGACCGCAAGCAGGATTTCTACCGCCTGCTGATTGACGTCGACTTGCGTGACGTCGAGCATCTTCATGCGGTGCGGCTGGCCCTGGAGGCCGACGGCGACGTCGCTTCCGTCCGGCGGCACCGCGACGTCGCCCGCAAGCCCTGATTCGGCATGCCTGCGAGGCCCGCATGCGTACGCCCCGATCCCTCCGGGCCATGAATCGGATTGGCAGCTGTCGCAGCGCGCCCGTCTTCGCCATCCCGGCGCCGTATCCATCGCCGGAAAAAAGGGTTCGCGACATGGCCCTGCGAGGTCCGACCGGACGGGAGCGACGGTTCCGTTAGCCAAACATTCAAAATAGATCCGGTATACACGGTGTGGGGGGGGCGGCATCCCCGGGACGCGCGGGCTCCGGCCCCCGCAGCAAGGGGCGATGACGGGTGTTCAGGCGGCGCAGACCCAGGAGCTACATGCAGTTGGCGGGCGACGCGGTCTATCCCCGCGGCGGCTGGCGCCGCGCACTTCGCTACATGGCCTACCGCCTGCGAAGGTTGCCGGATCCCGCGCACAAGATCGCGCGCGGCATCTCCGCAGGGGTCTTCACCTCGTTCACACCGTTCTTCGGGCTGCACTTCCTGATCGCGGTCGGCGTGGCGTGGATGTTGCGCGGCAACGTGATCGCGGCATTGCTGGGAACCTTCGTGGGCAACCCGCTCACGCTGCCGATCATCGCCGGAGTCTCGGTCGAGCTGGGGTCGTGGGCGCTGGGGGCGACATATTCCATGCCGCTCACTCAGACGGTCGGCGCCTTCAGCGACGTGTCGGTCGAACTGTGGGAGAACACGCGCGCCGTCTTCACCGGCGAGGTGGCGCATTGGGGTCAGGTGATCGACTTCATGGACCGGGTGTTCCTGCCCTATCTCGTGGGTGGCGTGCCCCTGGGCATCCTCGCCGGCATCGTGGCATACGCGATCTCGCGCCCGACGCTGGGTGCCTATCAGAAGGCCCGCGCCGGCGTAATGCGCAAACGGCTGGAAAAGCGCCGTGCCGAGGTCGCCGCCCGGGTCGAGGCCGCGGCCGCCGCGGTCGCGTCCCGGACCGCCGCGACGGTGCCAGCCTCGCGCCGCAAGCCGCGACGCACGTCGCCGTTCAAGCCCGCATCGAAAGGCCCGACATGACCGCTGCCCGCCCCCTGCGCCTCGGCGTGAACATCGACCACGTGGCAACCGTGCGCAACGCGCGCGGCGGCGACGTCCCCGACCCGCTGCGTGCCGCCCTGGCCGCGCAGGAGGCGGGCGCCGACGGCATCACCGCACATCTGCGCGAGGACAGGCGCCATATTCGCGACGCCGACATCGAGGCGCTGGCAGGCGGGCTGAGGGTCCCGCTGAACTTCGAGATGGCGGCAACGGACGAGATGCAGCGGCTCGCGCTGCGCTACCGCCCGCACGCCGTCTGCATCGTCCCCGAGCGGCGCGAAGAACGCACGACCGAGGGCGGGCTGGAGGTCGCCCGCGACGAGAACCGGCTGGCCCATTTCATCGCGCCGCTGGCCGGGGCCGGATGCCGCGTGTCGATCTTCGTCGCCGCCGACCGGGCCCAGGTGACGGCGGCGCACCGGATCGGCGCCGCCGTGGTCGAACTGCACACCGGCGCCTATTGCGACGCCCATGCCGAGGGCCGCACTGCCGACCGCGACGCCGAACTCGTGCGCCTGACCGACATGGCCGCCTTCGCCGACGACCTGGGCCTGGAGGTCCATGCAGGCCACGGGCTCACCTACGGCTGCGTGCCCCCCATCGCCGCTCTGCCGCAGGTGGTCGAGCTGAACATCGGCCATTTCCTGATCGGCGAGGCGATCTTTCACGGTCTCGCCCCCGCCATCCACGAGATGCGCCGCGTGATGGACGCCGCGCGGACCGGCAGCGCGGCGTGACATCGGCGCGGTGGCCACGCTGTCGACATCGCGCCCCAGCGATCCCGGCGCCGGATCCGTGGCGGGGCGCCGGCCGCGTTTCGAGACGGGGCACGAGATCCGGCAGGTCCGTGCGCCGGAGACCGCCGGTACGCGGCGCCGCGGGGCGCGACGCGTTCTCGGCGTATCGGGGCGACGCCGGTCCGTCACGGGACGTGCGCGCTTCATGATCCTTGGAATCGGTACCGACCTTGCCAACATCGAACGGATAGAAGCGACGCTCGCCCGGTTCGGCGACAGGTTCCGCCACCGGGTCTTTACCGATACCGAGCTGCGCCGCGCGAACCGCCGCGCGGGACAGGAAGCGGCCACGCTGGCCAAGCGCTGGGCGGCCAAGGAGGCGTGCTCGAAGGCGCTGGGGACCGGATTGCGAATGGGAATCGCCTGGCGGGAGATGGCTGTCACGAACCTGCCGACGGGACAGCCCGTCATGGTCGTCACCGGATGGGCCGCGGGGCGGCTGGCCGCGATGACGCCGCCCGGCCACCGCGCCGTCGTCCACGTGTCCCTGACCGACGACCACCCATGGGCGCAGGCCTTCGCGGTGATCGAGGCGGTCCCGGACGCGGCGACACAGGTGCGCGCCCCTCAGTCCTGATCGCCCGGCCTCCATCGGGTCGGTATCCACGCCACAGCGCGATGCCCGCGCCGGTCGGGGACGATCTGCGGGCAACGGGGCCGTCGCTTGACAGAGAAGCGCCCCCCGCCCATGTAGCGCGGGCATTTCCTACCGGGGCGGACTGACGATGGCGGCACGTGCCGAAACGAAGGACGGCATATTCGAGACCGTCAAGACCGTCGTCTACGCCCTGCTGATCGCCGGCGTCTTCCGCACCCTGTTCTTTCAGCCGTTCTGGATCCCCTCGGGGTCCATGAAGGACACGCTCCTCGTTGGCGATTTCCTCTTTGTCAACAAGATGGCCTACGGCTATTCGCAGCATTCCTGCCCGTTCTCGCTATGCAGCTTCATCGACGGCCGGTGGTTCGGGTCAGAGCCCGACCGCGGCGACGTCGTCGTGTTCCGCCACCCGACGCAGGGCACCGACTTCATCAAGCGGCTGGTTGGCCTGCCGGGCGACAGCGTCCAGGTGAAGGACGGGCTGCTCTACATCAACGGAACGGTCGCCCCGCAGGAGCCCGACGGGACCTTCACCGAGGTCTTCGACCGTCAGGGCCCGTCGGGCAATCTGCCGCAATGCGCCAACGCCGGGGTCGGCCTGGGCGGTGTCTGCGAAAAGCCGCGCTTCACCGAGACGCTGCCGAACGGGGTCAGCCATGACGTGCTGAACATCCGCGAAGGCGGGCTGGACAACACGCCGGTCTACAACGTTCCCGCCGGGACCTACTTCTTCATGGGCGACAACCGCGACAACTCCATCGACAGCCGCGTGCCGCAGAATGCCCAGGGCGTCGGTTACGTCCCGTTCGAGAACCTCATCGGGCGCGCGGACCGCGTGATGTTCTCGTCGGCGGGACGCTCCATGCTCTTCTTCTGGACATGGCGGCCCGACCGGTTCTTCGAGAAGATCGCGTGACGCAGGCGGCGGACCGGGCCGCCTTCGCCGCGCGGCTGGGGCATGGGTTCGCCGATCCCGACCTGCTGGCGCGGGCGCTGACCCACGGCTCGATCTCGACCGTGACGCGCCCCGACAACCAGCGGCTCGAGTTCCTGGGCGACCGGGTGCTGGGCCTGGTGATGGCCGAGGCGTTGCTGCGCGCCGACCCGGACGCGCCCGAGGGCCTGCTGGCCCCGCGCTACAACGCGCTGGTCCGCAAGGAGACCTGCGCCGAGATAGCGACAGCCTGCGATCTGGGGGCCGTCCTGCGACTGGGGCGGTCCGAGATGATGTCCGGGGGGCGGCGCAAGGCGGCGCTGCTGGGCGACGCGATGGAGGCGGTGATCGCGGCGGTCTACCTCGATGCGGGACTGGATGCGGCGCGCAGGGTGATCCTGCGGCTCTGGTCGCCGCGCATCGCGTCGGTGGCCGATGACGCGCGCGACGCCAAGACCGCCTTGCAGGAATGGGCGCAGGCGCGGGGACAGACGCCGCCCGCCTACGTGGAGGTCGCGCGCGCCGGACCCGATCACGCCCCACGCTTCACCATCGAGGCGCGGCTGGCCAGCGGCGAGGCCGCTCAGGCCCAGGCGACGGCCAAGCGGGTGGCCGAGCAAGCCGCCGCCAAGGCCCTCCTTGACCGGGTGCTGACCGAATGACGGATGCTTCGACCGGGACCGACGACGCCGCCGGCCCGACCCGCGCGGGCTTTGTCGCTCTGATCGGCGAGCCCAATGCAGGCAAGTCCACGCTGCTGAACCGGATGGTCGGCGCCAAGGTCTCGATCGTCACGCACAAGGTGCAGACGACCCGGGCGCGGATCCGCGGCGTCGCGATGGAGGGGCGGTCGCAGATCGTCTTCGTCGATACGCCGGGTCTCTTCGCGCCGCGCCGCCGGCTGGACCGCGCGATGGTGGCCGCGGCATGGGGAGGCGCCGCGGACGCCGACATCGTCGTGCTGCTGATCGAGGCCCACCGCGGCGTGACCGAAGGGGTGGAGCGGATTCTCGATGCCTTGGGCGACCGCGCCGGCGGGCGTCCGGTGGTCCTGGCGGTCAACAAGATCGACAGGGTGGAGGCGCCCGTCCTGCTGGGGCTGACCAGGGCGATGAACGACCGCCACCCCTTCGCCGGGACGTTCCTGATCTCGGCCGAAAAGGGGCACGGCGTGGACGACCTGCGCCGCTGGCTGGCGGGCGCCTTGCCCGAGGGGCCGTGGCTCTACCCCGAGGACCAGATCGCCGATTTACCCATGCGGATGATCGCAGCCGAGATCACGCGGGAGAAGCTGACGCTGCGCCTGCACCAGGAGCTGCCCTACCAGATCACGGTCGAGACCGAGGCGTGGGAGCAGCGCGACGACGGCTCGGCCCGGATCGACCAGACGATCTACGTCGTGCGCGATGGCCACAAGGGCATCGTCCTGGGTAAAGGCGGCGAAACGGTGAAGGCCATCGGACTGGCCGCGCGCGAAGAGATCGAGGCGTTCACCGGCCACCGCATTCACCTGTTCCTGAAGGTCAAGGTACGCCCCGGCTGGCTGGACGAGGCGGAACGCTTTGCGCAGATGGGGCTGGACTACGGCGACGGCGCGTGACCGACGCATGCGCGCCCCCCGAGCCCGGCCGGGTGGGCAAAGGGGTCGGCGCCGCCAGCGGACGCTCTTGCCGGGGCCTGCGGCGCATCGCCGCGATGCCGGGCGAATCGTGTCGTCGCGGCGGCCCGCCCCTCGCGGGCCGGGCGGTGCCATGCGGCTGACGGCGGGATTTTGGGTCTCTGCCTACCTGCGCCGGCTGTCGCTGGCGGATATCCCGGCCTATGTCACCGCGCGCGGTGACGACACCGCGGGTGCCGTGCTGGTAAAGTCGGCGACCCTCGACGGCCGGGCAAGCGTGCATCAACGGTCGGTCGATTTCGCGACCGGGTCCCGGACGTGGATCGTTCTGACGGAGGGGGACGAGGCCGAAGTGGACGCCGTCATCGCGCGCCAGCGTGGCCGGGACCCGGACCTCTGGGTTATCGAAGTCGAGGACCGCGCCGGGCGGCTATTGCTGGACGAACCGGGCTTGGCAGACTGAATCACGACCCCGACCGTGTGTCGAAAGGCGGTCCGTCCCGTGCTCCGGAGGCGCGTGGGGTGACGGCGGGACCCCGTTTGACACTTCGACGCCGGCAGGTCAGGCCGCGCCGCCCGACAGTTCCGCCAGATGCCGCGCTGCTGCCGCGAGGTCGTCGCGGAATGCCGCAGTTTCGGCCTCCTTTGCATGGTCCGGTACGCGCAGCAGGTAGCTGGGGTGGACGGTCAGGAACACCGGGGTGCCGTCGTCCAGCGTCTCGACCTTGCCGCGCCGCTTGGTGATGCCGGCGCCCGACCCTGTGAGGGCGGCCGTCGCCGTGGCCCCCATGGCGACGATCAGCCGGGGCCGGACGATGTCGCGCTCGGCCGTCAGCCACCAGCGGCAGTGCGCGACCTCGCCCGCGTCGGGGCGCTGGTGGATCCGCCGCTTGCCGCGCGGCGTGAACTTGAAGTGTTTCACGGCATTGGTGACGTAGGCGCGGCCGCGGTCCAGCCCGGCCTCCTGCGCCACGCGGTCGAAGAGCTGCCCGGCCGGCCCGACGAAGGGGCGGCCGGCCAGATCCTCGCGGTCGCCCGGCTGCTCGCCCACCACCATCAGCGGCGCGTCGGCCGGTCCCTCGCCCGGCACGGCCTGAGTCGCGTTTCGGTAGAGGGGGCAGCGGGTGCAGCCCTGCACGGCGTTGGTCAGGGCCGGCAGGGTATCGGGGCGGTCGTCCAGGGGCAGCTGCATCTTCGTCTCCTGCGCCCCCAAAATGCGTTCGGCGCGCAGCGGGGGCAGGGTGGGGGCGGCCTCCTGCATGGCGCGCGCCCGGGCCTCGGCCTTGGCGATGAGGTCGGGGATCGCCGCCGTCTCGGGCATGTTGCGCCAGTACTTCTTGGGCATCTCGGCCTGCATCGCGCTGACCTTCAATCGCGCGGGGTTAAAGATGTTCCGAAAGTAGGTCGTCCACAGTTCCTCGGTCGCGTCCTCGGGCAGCGGCGGCTTCGACCCGCCCGGTCCGAAGCCGACAGTGCCGTTCACGAATGTCGCGGTCCGGTGCGGGGTGACGATGGTCCAATCCATGTCGCCGAAACGGTTGGCGAAGAACGGCGCCACGGGTTCGCAGATGTAGTGCGACGGCTCGAACCACGCGGCGAAGGCGCGGCGGGACGCGGCAGGGTCGCCCACCTCTCGGAAGCGGACGAAGGCGTGCATCTTGTGCAGGTCGCGGCGGATCTCCTTCTCCATTCCGCGCAGGGTCGCCACATCGCCGTCGCCGCGGTCCGACATCAGTCCCGGCGCGACGCGCAGACGCCACAGCAGGGCGTAGAGCCGCGCGAACCGTTGCGGATCCGAGTGCCAGGCGACCAGCCCCGCCAACTCGACGAAGGATCGCGGCACCCTGAGCTCGCCCTGCGTCGTGTCGGAGGCGGGCGGCGGGGCGGGCGGCGTTGCGAACATGTCCGGCGGAGCGTCGCCGTGCGTCCAGGTCACGTCCTCGGGGGGGACGCCCCGCGCCGCCAGACCGCGGGCCGCGTCGCGCCAGACTGCCGCCATGCCTTCCAGCGGAATGTGGACCGTCACCATTCCGATGAAGCTAGATCAGCATCAATTGTTCCGGCGGCGGCGCGAATCGCGCGCGCAGGTCGGCGGTGTCGGTCAGCTTGCCTGGGGTCCATCCGCCTGCGGTGACGAAGGCGCGGGCCTTCTTCATCGACGCACCCATCCGCGCCACGTCGTCGTAGCGCAGCGTCCGGTGGCGGCGCGCGGCCAGCACCCGGTTCACCGTCTTCACGCCGAATCCCGGTACCCGCAGCAGCGTCTCGCGCGGGGCCCGGTTCACATCCACGGGGAACGCGTGCCGGTTCGCCAGCGCCCACGCAAGCTTGGGGTCGATGGCGAGGTCGAGGTTGCCGCCCGGCGCGGCGGACGTGATCTCGACCAGATCGAAGCCGTAGAACCGAAGCAGCCAGTCCGCCTGATAGAGCCGATGTTCCCGCTCCAGCGGCGGGCGGATCAGCGGCAGCTTCGCCGTCGCGTCGGGGATGGGCGAGAAGGCGGAATAGTAGACCCGCTTGAGCCCGTAGCTGGCGTAGAGCCGCGTCGACTGCCCCAGGATCGTGGCGTCGTTCGCCCCGTCCGCTCCGACGATCATCTGGGTGGACTGGCCGGCCGGCGCAAAGCGCGGTGCCCGCCGTCCGGTATGCGACCTTTCCCTAGCAGCGTCCTGCTTGAGCCGGACGCCGGCCATCGCACGCCGGATCTGTGCGGGATCCTTCTCGGGCGCATAGGCGGCGACGGCGGCGTCGGTGGGCAGCTCCACGTTGATCGAAAGCCGGTCGGCGAGCCGTCCGGCCTCCTCGATCAACTCCGGCGCGGCGTCGGGGATCGTCTTCAGATGGATGTAGCCGCGGAAATTATGGTCCTCGCGCAGTGTGCGGGCGATGCGCACCATGTCGGCCATGGTCACGTCCGGCGACCGGATGATGCCGGAGCTCAGGAACAGCCCCTCGATATAGTTGCGCCGGTAGAACTCGATCGTCAGTTCGACCACTTCCTCGACCGTGAAGCGCGCGCGCTCCACGTTCGACGACACCCGGTTCACGCAATAGGCGCAGTCGTAGATGCAGAAGTTGGTCATCAGGATCTTCAGCAGGCTGATGCACCGCCCGTCCGGCGCATAGGCATGGCAGATCCCGCTGCCGGTGTTGCTGCCCAGACCCTTGCCGTCCCGCGAATCGCGCCGCACCGACCCGGACGAGGCGCAGGACGCATCGTACTTCGCGGCATCCGACAGGATCGCGAGCTTCTGCTGAAGGGTCTGCTTGGCCATCTGTTCACTATATGTTCGAATTAGGGCATCGGCAACCGTGCGGGGGTGCGCCCAACCGTCCCACGACGCAGGGTTTACCTGTCCGACACGGATGGTCCGCCTGGCTTGACCGCGCCGCTGGACCGGCACCTAACTATCCGTCAACAGGGAGACGGGCGATGTCGACACTCTTCGATCTGACCGGGCGCCGGGCGTTGGTGACGGGATCGTCCCAGGGCATCGGGCTGGCGCTGGCGCAGGGTCTGGCCCAAGCAGGCGCCGAGGTGATCCTGAATGGCCGCGATGCGGCGCGTCTGGATGCCGCCGCAGCGCCCTTCGGCGGCAAGAGTCTGCGCTTCGACGTCACGGACCATGCCGCCGTCCGCGCCGCCATCGACGGGTTCGAGGCCGGGACGGGCCCCATCGACATATTGATCAACAACGCCGGCATGCAGCACCGCGCCCCGCTGGAGTCGTTCCCGGCGGACGCGTTCGAGAAGCTGCTACAGACCAACGTCGCCAGCGTCTTCCACGTGGGGCAGGCGGTAGCGCTGCACATGATCGGACGCGGGCGCGGCAAGATCGTGAACATCGCCAGCGTCCAGACCGCGCTGGCCCGGCCCGGCATCGCGCCCTACACGGCGACCAAGGGGGCGGTGGGCAACCTGACCAAGGGAATGGCGACCGACTGGGCGCGCCACGGGCTGAACTGCAACGCCATCGCGCCGGGCTATTTCGACACGCCGCTGAACGCCGCGCTGGTGGCCGACCCGGACTTCACCGAGTGGCTGGAGAAACGCACGCCCGCCGGGCGCTGGGGCAGGGTGGAAGAGCTGGTCGGTGCGGCGGTGTTCCTCTGCTCGGACGCCTCGGCGTTCGTGAACGGACATGTCCTATACGTCGACGGCGGGATCACGGCCTCCCTTTAGGATCTCCCGACCGTATCCTTCCTGCCATTTGGCGGCGAACCGACGGTAACTTGGGTCCGAATCGCCACCGGGTCGCGTCGGGAAGGCCCTTCATCAGCTGCACGTGTCGCGGCAGCGCCACGCGTTACGTTATTGCCCTGTCAGCCTTCGAGGCCGGACGCCGGAGGCCCTCGACGCGCCGGACACGTTCGGCCCCTCCTTGCCGTTGGCGGGGGATCTGGGCAATATCCGGCTTCCCCATCGGATGGCCCACCCAGGATGCAAGAGTTTGGTCAGGCCTTCGTCGATGCCTTCGCGTTGATCCTCGGCGGCGACCCCGAACTGTGGGCCATCGTGGGGCTGTCGCTGAAGGTGTCGCTCAGTGCCGTCCTTATCGGCGCGCTGATCGGCATGCCGGCCGGCGCCGCTTTGGCCGTGCTGCGCTTTCCCGGCCGTCAGGCGGCGGTGGTGCTGGTCAACACGGCGATGGGGCTTCCGCCGGTCGTGATCGGGCTGCTGATCTATCTCCTGCTGTCGCGCGCCGGACCGCTGGGTGAGGCCGGTCTTTTATATACCCCGACCGCCATGATCATCGCCCAGACCGTGCTGATCGCGCCCATCGTCGCGGCCCTGTCGCGCGCCGCGGTCGAGGGGATCGCGGCCGAGTACGACGAACAGCTTCGCTCGTTCGGCATCGGACGGGCGGCGTCCATTCCCACGTTGCTTTGGGATGCGCGGCAGGGGCTGGCGACCGCCCTGCTGGCGGGGTTCGGCCGCGCCATCGCCGAGGTCGGTGCCGTCATCATCGTCGGCGGCAACATCAACCACGTCACCCGCGTCATGACGACGACAATCGCCCTGGAGACCTCCAAGGGCAATCTGGAGCCGGCGCTGGCCCTGGGCACCGTACTGGTCGCCATCGCTCTGGCCGTGAACGCCGGGGTCGGCTTCGTCGCGGCACGCGGGCGGGTGGCGGGCCTCGCGTGACCCGGCGATGACCCGCCATACGGCAGAGACGTGGCTTGGCCACGGGGCGGCTGCCGCGACGCCCGCGGTTCCCCTGGCCAAGGGGGCGTCGCCGCCGGAGATCCGCGTACGCGGCCTGAGCTACCGGGCCGGAGGGCGACTTCTGATCGACATTCCGGCCCTCGACATCGACGGGGCCGGCCCGACGATCATCCTCGGAGCCAACGGTGCGGGAAAGAGCGTGCTGATGCGGCTCCTTCATGGCCTGCTGGCGCCGGCTGGTGGAACCATCTCGGTCGGGACGGGGCGCCAGGCCATGGTGTTCCAGCGCCCGGTGGTGCTGCGCCGGACGGTCGCGGGCAACGTCGCCTTCGCCCTGCGCGCCGCCGGCGTCCCGCGGCGCGACCGGCCTGCGCGGATCGCCGCGCTGCTCAAGGGCGGCGGGCTGTCCCACCGCGCCGGTCATCCCGCGCGCCTGCTGTCGGGGGGCGAGCAGCAGCGCCTGACCCTTTTGCGCGCCATGGCCACGGACCCCGCGATCCTGTTCCTGGACGAGCCGACCTCCAGCCTCGATCCCGCCTCCACCGCGGCGATCGAGGCGCTGGTGCGAGACGCCGACCGATCCGGCACGCGCGTCGTCATGGTCACGCACGACCCGGCGCAGGCGCGGCGCCTCGGTGCCCGGATCGCCCTGATGCACCAGGGTCGGCTGGCCGAGATGTCGCCGACGGACCGTTTCTTCGCCGCGCCCGCCTCGCCCGAGGGGCGCGCCTACCTCACCGCCGCCTTCCTGCTCTAGACCGCGATAGCCACTTCCCAACGGAGCCATTCCATGCACCGCACCGCCCTTGCCGCCCTCTTCCTCGCCGCCGCGCTTCCGTTCGGGGCGTCGGCGGGGACGATCACCATCCAGTCCACCACGTCCACGCAGAACAGCGGGCTGCTGGACGCGATCGTGCCGATCTTCACCGAGGCGACCGGGATCGAGGCGCAGGTCGTCGCCGTCGGCACCGGGCAGGCGATCCGCAACGCGTCGAACGGCGACGGGGACGTGCTGCTGGTGCACGACACCCCCTCCGAGCTGGCCTTCGTGGCGGACGGCGACGGGATCGAGAGGTTCGACGTCATGTACAACGACTTCGTCATCGTCGGGCCGGCGGCCGATCCCGCTGCCATCGGCGGGATGCCGGACGCGGTGGCGGCAATGGACCGCATCGCCGATGCGGGCGAGGTCCTGTCGCGCGCGGGCGGCGGGACGATCTTCGTATCGCGCGGGGACGACAGCGGCACCCACAAGGCTGAACTGCGGCTTTGGTCGGAGGCGGACGTGCCGGTCGCGCAGGCGTCGGGCACCTGGTACCTGGAGACCGGGCAGGGCATGGGCGCGACGCTGAACATCGCGGTCGGGACCGGCGCCTACGCTCTTACCGACCGCGCCACCTGGATCGCCTTCGGCAACAAGGCCGACCTCGTCGTTCTGGTCGAGGGGGACGACCGGCTTTTCAACCAGTACGGAGTGATCGCGGTGAACCCGGATCGGCACCCGTCGGTCAACGCCGCCGATGCGAAGGCCTTCGTCGAATGGATCACCGGCCCCGATGGGCAGGCCGCCATCGGCGGCTACATGGTGAACGGCGAAAGGCTGTTCTTCCCGAACGCGGCACCCTGACGGCCCAACGCCGGGGCCGCCGGTTCGGGGGGCGCGGGTCAGTCCAGCCGGACGTTGGGCGACGACTGTTGTTCGGCCGACGAAAAGCCGAACGCGTTCAACGCCATAGGGGCGGCGATGGTGATTGCGACGAGGGCGACGATGGCGAGGAGGAAGGACTTCATCGGCTGAGGCTCCAGGCGGTCAGGGGGCGGTGGCCCGTCGAAGATAGGCGATCAGGTCGGCGCGGTCACCGGCAGACGTGATGCGCTGCATCGGCATTTTCGTACCCGGCAGGAAATGCGCGGGCCCGACGTCGAAGAGGGTATCCACCGCTCCCGGCGTCCAGATCATGTCCGAGCCGTCCAGGGTGGGAGAATAGGCGTAGTCGGCCACGCTGCCCGCGGTGCGCCCGAAGAGGCCGTGCAGCGTCGGCCCCGCCCGCCGTGCGCTGCCCGGCGTCAGGGTGTGGCATATGGCGCACTTCCGGGCGAACTGGCGGGCGCCGTTATCGTCCGGGCTGGTCAGGAAGGCCGGGGTCGCGGCGGCGTCGGAGAGAGCGGTGCCGGTTCCGTCCGTCGGCCAGGCGACGACGTCGTTCGACAGACCGCCCGTCAGCAGGCGGTCCCCGTCGAAGGCCGCCGCCCAGACCGGACCCCGCGCGGTGGCGCGGAAGTCCCGCAGGACGCTCCAGTCGGCGACGGTCACGAGCATGACGTAGCCCTCGCCGTCGCCGACGGCCATCGTCGCGCCGTCCGGCGACAGGGCCATGGCGAGGATCGGGCGGCGCCCGGCATCGAGGTTCGCGATCTCGATCCCGTCGTCGTCGACGACGCGCACCGCGCCGTCCAGCGCGCCGTAGGCAATCCAGCCCGGGCCGGTCACGAAGCGGTTGATGCCGAACCCGTGCGACACGACCGTACGGAGGACGGCGCCTGTGTCGGGAGACCATTCCCGCAAGGTCCCGTCGGCGCCCGCCGACAGCAGCGCGTCGTCCCGGAACGCCACCGCGTTCACCGGGGCGCCGTGCCCCTCCAGGAACCGCGGGGCGGCGTCGCCGTCGATGTCCCACAGGCCGATCGTGCCGTCCCAGCTGGCCGAGGCCACCAGGCGTCCGTCGGGCGATGACGCGAGGCCCATGACCTTGCCACGGTGTCCTGTGAGGTGTCGCGCCTCCTCAGCCCAGACGATCACATCGAAATCGTCGCCGCCCGAGGCAAGCCGCCCGTCCGGCAGCCAGATCACCGTGTTGACCGCCGCCGCATGTCCGTCGTTCCAGCGAGGCTCGTCGTCCGTCCAGACCCCGACGGAGTTGTCGAAGCTCGCCGTCGCCACCCCCTGCGGCCCGGCGGCGATCGCCATGACCGGCCCGCCATGCCCGATCAGGCCGTCCGCACCCGCCGGCGTCGCGGCCAGCATGGTCATCAGCGCGACGCGCTGCAGGATCGATCCGCCTGTCACTCTGCCGGGGTCGCGTCCGCGCCGGATCCGCGGGTGGCACGCGGCGGCGCCTTGCCCGTCTCGCGCAGTTCCTCAACCCAGAGGTTGTGGTGCTCGCGGGCCCACTGAAGCTCCACGTCGCCGCGGCCCATCGCGTCGAACGCACCCTCCATGCCGACCGAGCCCAGGTAGATGTGGGCGAAGACGATGGCGATGAACCCGAAGGCCACGATGGAATGCCACAGCTGGGCGTACTGCATTTCCTCATGCGGGGCGAGGTCGACAGGCAGCGGGCCGAAGCCGAGGATCTGCGGCACCCCGGTGTCGTTCATGATGCCGAAGGTCTTGGCGAACATCGGCAGCTCGAACGGGAAAAGCAGCGACAGGCCCGACAGCGAGATGGAGATGCCCAGCACGATCACGGCCCAGAAGATCAACTTCTGGCCAGCGTTGAACTTCCGCGCCGGGGCGTGGCGCTTGGAGAAGATGCCGCCGCCCATCGCCAGCCACTTGAGGTCGTGCCGGTTGGGAATGTTCTGCACCACCCACATGACGAAGATCATCACGAGCGCCAGCATGAAGGCCCAGCTGACGTTGTCGTGGACGAAGGCGGTAACGGCGGCGAGACCGGCATAGGCCTCGTGCCCGAAGACGGGGATGAGGAACTTGCGCCCGAAAAGGGAGATCAGGCCGGTCACGGCCAGCAGGACGAACGATCCCGCCAGCAGCCAGTGGCCGAACCGCTCTAGCGCCTTGAAGCGGGGCACGCGGATGCCGGTGCGCGCGCCGTCGATGCGGATCCGCCCCCGCAGCAGAAGGAAGGCCGCCAGCAGCGCCAGCGTCGCCAGCAGGGCGATGCCGCCCCAGGTGGGTATCGGGCCCGCGCGCAATTGAAGCCAGCGCATGCCGCCGTCCTGGATCAGGGTGCGGGCCGCCGGTCCGCCGTTCGAGGCGATGACGTCGGCCTCGTCGTGGCGAAGCGTGCTCCAGAGGTCGGCATCGGCGGCGCTGCCGATGGACGTCTCCTCGGCCACGCGGGACGGGTCGTCCGGCCCTGCCGTGACGCTGCCCGTGGGGGCGTCGCCGTCGGACTGGGCGTTCTGGCGCCGCAGGATGTCCTCCAGCGTCGACCCACCCGATTCGCCGGCGCCCTCGGCCTGTCCAAGAGGCGGCACGTCCTGCGCGGCCAGCGGCGCCGCCACCAGCGCGGCCATCGCGACGATCAGTACCTTAAGCATGTTGCGCATCCTCCCCCGGGGCATTGCGATCCACGTTAGCGCCGGTCAGGCCGTCAGGGAAGCGCGGCGAAAGGCGCCGGGGGGGCGAGGCCTTGCAACGGGGTATCGCGGCGGGCAACCTCTGCGTCCCGGACGGCGTTGAGCGCACAACCCTCAAGGAAAGGTACGCGACCCATGGGCGACATGACGTTGAAGGACCTTGCAGAGCGAATGGCGGACATCGATTTCGCCATGCTCTCCACCACCACCGACGGCGGCGCGACCGCCAGCCGCCCGATGAGCAACAACGGCGACGTCGAATACGATGGCGATTCGTTCTTCTTCACCTACGACAGCTCGCGCACCGTCTCGGATATCTCGTCCGATCCGAACGTCGGCCTGACCATGCAGGGAAGTCCGGGCGTGGCCGGTATGGTCGGTAAGCCGCCCGTCTTCATCGCAGTGCAGGGCAAGGCCGAGATCATCCGCGACAAGGCCGCGTTCGAACGTCATTGGGTCCCCGACCTCGAACGGTGGTTCGAGCGAGGGATCGACACGCCCGGCATGGTGCTTTTGAAGGTGCACGCCACCCGCATCCACTATTGGGACGGCATGGATTCGGGCGAGATCCGCGTCTAGGCGCCGCTTCCCGGCCGGCGACCCGCGTCGGGTCCGGCGGCGGGGCAGGGGCCGAAGGCCGCGGCCGGGCGGGACGTACCTCAGCCCAGCTCCGCCCGGCGGCTGCGCCACAGGGTGAAGAGACCGGCCGCGACAACGATGGAAGCGCCCAGCATCACGTGGGGGGCGACGACGTCGCCGAAGACGATGACGCCGACCATGCTGGCGAACACCAGCTGGAAGTAGGCGAAGGGTTGGAGAACCGATGCCTCGGCCGCCTCGTAGCAGCGGATGATGAGATAGTGGCCGGTCGCCCCGAGTACGCAGAGCACCGCCATCCAGGCCATGTCGGGCGGGCGCATGGGCTCCCACGTCCAGAGGCCGAATGGGGTGAGCACGGCGGCGCCGACGATGCCCGTCCAGAAGAACGACGTCGCCGCCGTATCGCGCCGCGCGACGTAGCGGTTCAGAACGGAGTAGGCGGCGAACATGAAGGTCGAGGCGATGGCGATCAGCGCCGCCGGCGAAAAGACGTCGGCGCCGGGGCGGATGATGATGAGCGCGCCCACGGCGCCCGCGCCGATCGCCGCCCACCGCCGCGGCCCCAGCCGTTCGCCCAGCACCGGTCCCGACAGGGCGGCCACGATCAGGGGGCTGCAGGCGAAGATGGCATGCGACTCGACGAGTCCCAGAAGGGTGAAGGCCAGCACCAGAAGACAGATTTCGACTGCCAGCAGAACGCCCCGCAGGATCTGGAGGATCGGCTGCGCCGTGGCGGCAGTTGCGCGTATGCCGCCGTTTCGCCGTCTGGCCATCGCGATCACGAGGCCCGCGAAGAACCAGTAGCGGATCGTCACCACCATCAGCACATTGTATTCCGAAGCCAGATGCCGCGACACGCCGTCCTGGACCGACAGGACCAGCGTCGCCGCCAGCATGAGGGCGATGCCCAGCCGGGTATCGTCGCGTCCGGCGGCGGAGGTGGCGGTCATGCCAGCCGCGCCCGCGTCATGTGGCGTTTCCGCCCGTATCCCGGGACGCGGTCGACTGTGAATCCTGCGGCCTCCAGCGACCGTCGCACGTGCCCGGCCGCGCTATAGCTTGCAGCCGAGCCGCCCGGCGCGGTCCTCCGCGCGACATCGCGCAGCAGGCGGGGAGACCACAGCTCGGGGTTCCGCGCCGGGGCGAACCCGTCCAGAAACCACGCATCGGCCGACCCGCGCCAGCCCGGCAACCGCTCGGCCGCGTCGCCGACGACCACGGTCAGCCTCAGCGGTGCCCCCGGGTGATCGGGTGCGACGTCGATCTCGGTGCCGGTCCTGTCCGCGTCGTCCCAGGCCGCGATCAGCGACTCGGCAAGCGCTCCGATATCCGCGAAGGCCGCGAGGGCGCGCGCCATGTCGCCGGGTTCCAGCGGGCGGGACTCGAAGCTGGTGGCGCACAGCGGGCCGTCCTGACCGCAGAGCCGCCACGCATCCCAGGCGGCCAGCACGTTCAGCCCGGTGCCGAACCCCAGCTCGGCGATGCAAAAGCCCGGCCGGAACCGCGCCGGCAGGGCGTTGCCGCTCAGAAAGACATGGCGCGCCTCGGCCAGCCCGTTCTGCCGCGAGTAGTAGGGATCGGAATGCAGGACCGACACCGGCACCGCGCCGTCCCAGGACAGGGGCGGGACGTCGGCCGCTTTGTGGCTTTGAGACATTCCGGCTAGGTCCGTTGCGGCAAGGCGCGAGCATGGGGCGGCAAAGGGCGGATGACAATCACCGGCGGCATCGACGTCACCGTGCGCGGGGCGGGCATCTTCGGGCTTTCTGTCGCGTGGGCCTGCGCATGCCGCGCGGCGTCCGTGCGCGTCGTCGATCCGGCGGGCCCGGGCGCCGGCGCCTCGGGCGGCGTCGTCGGTGCGCTGGCCCCGCACGTGCCCGAGAACTGGAACGAGAAGAAGGCGTTCCAGCTGGACAGCCTGCTGGAGGCCGGCGCGTTCTGGCGCGCGGTCGAGGCGGCAGGCGGCGAGGCATCCGGCTATGCCCGTACCGGCCGGCTGCAACCCGTCGCCGACGCGGCCGCGCTGGCGCGCGCCAGGGACCGCGCGGTGCAGGCGGACGGGCTGTGGCGCGGTGCTGCGACATGGGCGGTCGTGCCCGCCGCGCCCGAGGGCGACTGGGCGCCGCCGTCGCCGACCGGCTGGCTGATCCGCGATTCGCTGTCGGCGCATATCCAGCCGGCGCGGGCCTGCGCGGCTCTCGCGGCGGCGCTGCGGGCGCTGGGCGTCGCGATCGTCCCGGAGGCGCCGGACGCCGGCGCGGTGATCTGGGCCACGGGCGCGGCCGGACTGGCAGCGCTTGGCGATGCGTTGGGCCGTGACGTGGGCAGCGGGGTGAAGGGTCAGGCGGCGCTTCTGGATCTGGACCGGCGCGGCGCGGCGCAGCTTTTCGTCGACGGCCTTCACGTGATCGCGCATGCCGACGGGACGGTGGCCGTCGGCTCCACGACCGAGAGGACATGGTCCAGCGCCACCGGCACGGACGCCGGGCTTGACGATGTCATGGCGCGCGCACGGGCGGCAGTGCCGGTCCTGCGTGACGCTGCCGTGCTGCGACGCTGGGCGGGCCTGCGGCCGCGCGCGCGCAGCCGGGCGCCGATGCTGGGACCCTGGCCCGGACGGCCGGGGCACTGGATCGCCAATGGCGGCTTCAAGATCGGGTTCGGCATGGCGCCCGGGGTGGCCCGCACGATGGCCGACGCGGTTCTGGACGGCCGCGATGCGATCCCTGCCGCGTTCCGCGTCGAGGCCAGCCTCGGTCCAACGCCCGGCACCGGACGGTGAAGCAGGACGTACCCGTTGAGTCTCGATACATCTCCAAGCGCCTCGCGGCGCCGCCTGGAGGCGACCCGGGCGGGGCAATGGGCCGCGCCGCCTGTCGGTAAAGGCATGTTGCGCCCGAACGGGAGCGCCATCAAACTTTAACCATCCGGAGCTATCCCGGCCTCATGGTATCCGGGTCGACAGACATGACGACGATGGCCGCAAGAGAACGGCGTTCGGACACGGCGGTGCATGTGGTCGGCGTGTCGGTGGCGACGCTGGCGGTGCCGGTCCTGGTCTGGATGACGGCGACGTGGCGCGGCGACTCCGGCCTTACCGCCGCCGTCACCGTCTACGGCGTCTGCCTTTTGTCGATGCTGACATTTTCGGCCATCTATAACACCTTCAATTCCGGACCGTGGACGCCCGTGTGGCGGCGGCTCGACCATTCGGCGATCTTCCTCAAGATCGCCGGCACGTATACGCCACTGGTCGCGCTGTCGGGCGTCGCCGCCGGGCCGCTCCTCGCGGGGCTGTGGGGGGTCGCGCTGGGGGGCACGTCTCTGAAGGTGATGGCGCCGGACCGCTGGCGCCGGGTCGGGCTGACCCTCTACCTCGGGATGGGATGGGTCGGCGTCTGGGCCGGGTCCGAGGTACTGGGAGCGCTGAATCCCGTGGCCCTGGCGCTGATCGCGGCGGGCGGAACGCTCTATACCGTCGGGGTCGCCTTCTACCTTTGGGATACGCTGCCCTACCACACGGCGATCTGGCACGTCTTCGTCCTCGTGGCCTCGGCCCTGATCTATACAGCCATCGCGGTAGAGGTGGTGGCCGGGGCGGATTGGGCGGTTGCGGGCGAAGCCGTGCCTGCGCAGGGGCAGGGGGCGCCGCCGGCAGAATAGGCCGGTCGTTTTCCGGCGCCCCCCGCGCCAGACCCTGATGCCCCGTGCGCCGACGCGCACCGATGCCGTTCGTAGGCCCTGCCGATGCGAAACCACGGGGGTCGGTCACGGCTGGATGCGTCGTGGCCGCCGCGAGCGGGCGCAGCGTCGCGGGCGCCGATAGCCTCCCGACTCAGGACGTTTCGAGGTAGAGGTCGATCAGTTCGGCACGCGTCAGCCGTGCGGCAAGCGCCATCTCCTGTCGCTTGGTCGCCACCATGTTGACGACGAGGTCGGGCGGCAGCATGTCGGCGGCGCCCGTCTCGAACGTGGCGAGCGCGTGCAGCCAGTCGGTCGGCAGCTGCGGAAGGTCGGCGTCGTAGGCGTTGCCCGACAGTGCCGCGGGCGGTGCGGCGCCGGCGGCGATCCCGTCCAGCGCCGCGGCCAGAATGACGGCCAGCATGAGGTAGGGGTTGGCGTCGCCGCCCGCCACGCGATGCTCGATCCGGCGCGCCTGCGGGGGGCCGCCGGGGATGCGCAGCGCGGTCGTGCGGTTCTCGTAGCCCCAGGCGATGCCGGTCGGTGCATGGCTGCCGGGGACCAGCCGCTCGTAGCTGCCGCCATGCGGCGCCAGCACGAGTGTCGAGGCGGGCAGGGCGGCGAGGCAACCCGCCACCGCGTGATGCAGCGCAGGCGCGCCCGTCGGCCCGCCGTCGTCGAACACGTTCGCGCCCCCGGCATCGAGGACAGAGAAATGCGTGTGCAGGCCGGTGCCGGGCTGGTCCGCATAGGGTTTCGCCATGAAGGACGCGGCGCAGCCGTGGCGCCGAGCGAGACCCTTGACCAGCTGCTTGAAGAGCCAGCAGTCGTCCGCCGCCTTCATAGCGTCGTCCTGGTGCAGCAGATTGATCTCGAACTGGCCGGTGCCGGCCTCGGATATGGCGGCGTCGGCCGGGATGTCCATCGCGGCGCAACCCTCGTAGACATCGGTGAGGAACGCGTCCCATGCATCCAGCGCCAGCCCAGACAGGATCGCGCCGCCCCGGCGCCGCTTGCCCGAGCGTGGCGACAGGGGCGGCTGGGGCAGCGCCTCTTCGTCGTCGACAAGGTAGAACTCCAGCTCGGTCGCGACGACGGGGGTGAGGCCCTGCGCTGCATACCGCTCCAGCACGCGGGCCAGCGCCTGACGGGGGTCGCCGTCGAAGGGGCGACCGTCCTCGTGGAACAGCCAGACCGGCAGCATGGCCGTCGGCGTGTCGAGCCAGGGCATCGGCAGCGGCCCGCGCCCCGTAGGTCGCGCCAGACCGTCCGGGTCCCCCGACGCGAAGACCAGTGGCGACCCCTCGATGTCCTCGCCGCGCATGTCGAGGTTCAGCACCGACAGCGGCAGCCGCGTTCCGTCCTCCATCAGCCGGATGGCCAGGTGGGCCGGCATCCTCTTGCCCCGCGCCTGCCCGTTCAGGTCGGACGCCACGAGGCGAAGCGCGGCGATGCCGTGCAGGTCGAAGGGCGGTCTCATGGACTGTCTCAGCGAATGATCTGTGGCCTGATGCGCAGCCGGTGGCGCGCCTCCCGCGGCAGGTGCCGGTTCAGCCGTCGGTTGGCAAGGCCCATGAAGCCGATGACGCAGAGCGTCAACGCGATGAACCAGGCCGCGAGGATCGGGTAGGGGACGAAGGGGTTGAACGTCTTGTCAGCGAAGTAGCTGGCATAATAGAGCGCGTCGCCCTTCTGTTGCCACGCCGGAAAGCCCGAGAAGTAGACCAGGGTGGTGGCATGGAAGAGGAAGATCGCCTCGTTCGTGTAGGCGGGCCAGGCGAGGCGCAGCATGGTGGGCCATGTGATGCGCCGGAACCTGTGCCACCCGGTCAGCCCGTAGGCCGCCGCCGCCTCCATGTCACCGCGCGGCACCGCCATCAGCGCGCCGTGGAAGATGTGCGCAGTATAGGCCGAGGTGTTCAGGATCAGCACGATCAGCGCGCCGGCCCAGGCCCGGGTCAGCCAGCTTGTCGCGATGTCGATGGTGACGATGCCGAGGTTCAGGTCGATCCCGGCGCGCGGCAGCAGGACGAAGGCCTCGTAGGCCAGAAAGAACTGGATGAAGAGGGGCGAGCCGCGAAAGACGAAGACGAAGGCGTCCGACGGTACGCGGATCCACGCCTGCGGCGCCGTCTTGCCCAGCGCGACCGCGGTGGCCAGGATGAACCCGACCGCCAGCGCGGCAAGTCCGAAATAAAGGTTCCAGAGCATCCCCGACCCGATCAGGACCACCTGTTCGCACAAGGTGAAGTCCGACCGCGGGAGCAGACGTTCGCCGATCCCGATAGAGCGAAGGGCATAGGCCTGGAAGGTCTCGGCGCAGCTCATTGCCCGCGCCCCGCGGGGATCGCGCGCCGCTTGCGGGCACCGGAATGACCGCGGGCGGCGGTCATGCCGTACCCGGCGCGCGCAGGGCGTCGCCGCCGACAGTCGCCTGCCCGCGCGACAGCCGCCGGGTGAGCCGGTTCACCGCCGCCTGGCTGACGGCCGTGAGGGCGAGGTAGAAGACCAGAAGCCCTAGAAAGTACCAGACGCGCCAGTCGGGGTGCGGATAGGCGTAGATCTGCGTCTTGGCGCCGCCCAGCTCGCGCGCCCAGTAGACGATGTCCTCGACCCCCAGAAGGAACAAGAGCGGCGTGGCCTTCACGAGGATCATCCAGAGGTTCCCGAGGCCCGGCACGGCATAGGTCCACATCTGCGGGATCAGCACGCGGCGGTCGGCCTGGGCAGGGGTCATGCCGTAGGCGCGCGCCGTCTCGATCTGTGCGCGCGGGACGGCCTGCATAGCGCCCGACAGCACATTGGCCGCGAAGGCGCCGAAGACGATGGCAAAGGTGACGACGGCCAGCGCGAATCCGTAGGCCTCGTGAACCCACTGCGGCGCACTGCCCAGCGGCAGCTTGGCCGCGGCGCAGACGACGAAGTCGCTGCCCTGCCGCACCGGCTGGTCCCAGTCGGGGCACAGGACCTTCTGGCGCAGGTACTCCAGCCCCTGGTCCAGCGCGATGACGAAGAAGAGGAAGAAGGCGATATCGGGCACGCCGCGCACGATGGCGGTATAGCCCTGGCCCAGCCAGCGCAGCGGGGCGACCCGGCTGCGCGCAGCCATGGCGCCGGCGAACCCCAGCCCCAGGGCCAGCGGCGCGGTGACGGCCAGCAGCAGCAAGACGGTGCCGAAGGACGCGTAAAACGCCATGTGCTTGCCCGTGGTCAGATAGCACAGGGTCCACGCCAGACCCTCCAGCGTGTCGGGCGCGGCGCAGTCGGGCATCAGGCGCGGCCCCATGGACCGTCCCACCCGCCGCCTGGGCCCGCGCCGGCGTGCAAGGAAAGGCGGGCGACGGCGCCCGTGTCGCGCACGCCTCGACCGGTGTCATCCTCGGGCTCGACCCGAGGATCTCTTGCGGTAAGAGATCCTCGGGTCGAGCCCGAGGATGACGGCGGGCCGGGTGGAGTGCCGGCGGGAGATCCTCGGGTCGGGGCCGAGGATGACGGCGGGGCGGGTGGAGTGCCGGCAGGAGATCCTCGGGTCGAGCCCGGAGATGACGGCGGAGCGGGCGGGGTACTGGCGGGGGATCCGTGGGGCGGGGGCGGGGATGACGGCGGGACGGCGCCGGGGGGCGCCGCGGGCGACGTCTTGCGCATCCCGCCCTGTCCGACGCCCCGGCGCGTCACTCGTAGGTCTGCGCCTCGTCGCCGAACCATTTGGCGATCATCGTGTTGATCGTGCCGTCGGCCTTCATCTCGGCGATGACGGCGTCCATCTTGTCCTTCAGCTCGCTGTCGCTTTCGCGCACGCCCATGCCGACGCCGCCGCCTAGCTGCACGTCCTCGCCGACGAACATCAGCGCGCCGTTCGATTCAGCGACGATGGGCACCAGAAAGTCCTTGTCGGCGAAGACGGCGTCGGCCTCGCCGTTGCGGACGGCCGCGACGGTCTCGTCCGGGGTGGCGTATTCGACCAGCTGGGCACCGCCCTCGGCCACATGGCCGGCCTGGATCGTCGCCGTCTGCGCCGCGACCACGCCGCTTTCGATGTCGGCCGCATCGCTGGCCGCGACATAGGCCGAGGCCGCGGGCGGGATATAGTTCTGGGTAAAGTCGATGACCTCGTCACGCTCGTCGGTGATGCTCATGCCGGCCATGATCGTGTCGTAGTTGCCCGACACGAGGTTGGGGATGATGCTGTCCCACTCGTTCGTGACCCATTCGCAGGTCAGCTCGGCCCGCGCGCAGATCTCGTCGCCCAGCTCGCGCTCGTAGCCGTCGACCTCGCCGGCGTCGTTGATGAAGTTGTAGGGGGGATAAGCGCCCTCCGTCCCCATGCGGACGGTCTGCGCGGTCGCGAGTCCGGCGGTCAGCGCCAGCGCGGCCGTGGTCAGTGCAAGTGCCTTCATCTTGGTTTCTCCTTGTGAAACATGTCGTCAGTGAACGGTGCCGAGGAACTGGCGCAGGCGGTCGGCCTTGGGCGCGCCGAAGAGGGCTTCGGGGTCGCCTTCCTCCTCGATCCGGCCCCGGTGCAGGAAGATGACGTGGTCGGCGACGTCGCGCGCCAGGTTCATGTCATGCGTGACGATGACCATCGTGCGCCCCTCGCCCGCCAGCGCCTTGATGACGCGGATCACCTCCTGCTCCAGCTCGGGGTCGAGCGCCGAGGTGGGTTCGTCGAAGAGCAGCGCCCGCGGCTCCATGCAGAGGGCGCGGGCGATGGCGGCGCGCTGCTGCTGGCCACCCGACAGCTGCGCCGGCCAGGCGTCGGCCTTGTCGCCGATCCCGACCTTGTCGAGGTATCCGCGCGCCGCCGCCTCGACCTCGGCGCGGTCCCGGCGCAGGACGGTGACGGGCGCCTCCATCACGTTGTGGAGGACCGTCATGTGGGCCCAGAGGTTGAACTGCTGGAACACCATGCTGAGGTTCGTGCGGATGCGTGTCACCTGATGCCTGTCCGAGGGGCGGCGGGACGGCCCGTGGCCCCGCCAGCGCACCGGTTCGCCCTCGAACGCGATGTCGCCCTGCTGGCTGTCCTCCAGCAGATTGGCGCAGCGCAGCAGCGTCGATTTTCCGGACCCGGACGAGCCGATCAGCGCCACGACGTGCCCGCGCGGCGCCACGAGGTCCACGCCGCGCAGGACCTCCAGCGAACCGAAGCTCTTGTGGAGGTCGCGAATCGCGATGACCGGGGGATCTGGCGCTTGGGCGGGCAATGATCGTCCTCGACGGGGGCGGGTCGCGACAGTCAGCCGGATCGGCGCCGGGAACGCAACGCGAAACCCCCAGCGGGCGCCCGTTTGCGTAGCGCTCGCCGCTTAATCAGGCGTCGGGTGGCGGCGGCGTATGCTGCGCGAGATAGTCGTCGGCGCTGATCCGAACCAGCCGGCCGATACCCAGCGGCGCGCCGGCCCCGGCCGCGAGGGCGTCGTCGATGGCGGTGGCGATGGCCTCGGCATCTCGGCCCAGGGCGGTGATGTAGGGAAGGCCGGGGGCGCTGGGCGTGCGGTCCACGACCTGGAGGGCCGTGGCGACGCATCCCTCCCAGCGCTGGATACCGCGCCAGGTGACGGCGTCGATGGCGGCGATGTCGGCGCGACCCTCGGCCACGGCGCGCGCGCTGGCCAGATGCCCGCCGGTCGCCAGCAGACGGGCGAATGCAAAGCCCCGTGCGGCGGCGGCGATCTGCGGCGCGGCCCAGCCGGAGTGCGACGTGCCTCCGTTGTAGCCCAGTGTCCGGTCGGCATAGGCGGCGATATCCTTTCCGTCGCCGGCCCGGGTGACGAGCACGCTGCGATAGTACCCGGGGGGGGTGTCTTCCAGGCCGTAGTCCGGCGTCCCGACCAGCGCGACCGCGCCATGCAGGTGGGCGCGGTAGGGCAGCCCGCAGGTCTGTCCCAGCACGAGGGCGTCCGACCGCCACTGGTCCCACATGTCGCCGCCGCGCGTCAGCGCCTCCGGCGCCGCGACACCCCGGTCGCGCAGACCGTCGCGGATCGCAGTCCAGAATGCGTCGTGGTCCGCCGCCGTCTCGGGGCGGTCGTACATTGGCAGGGCGGCTAAGGGGTCGGCGTCGGGCACGCGCTCAGCCGATGCCGGGATCGACCCGGCGGCGCGCGATGTTGCTGTCGCGGTCCGAGATGCCCAGCAGCGGCGCCACCGTGCGCAGCAGAGCGTCCTCGTCGTCGTCGCGCACGCCGTCGGCAAGAACGATCTGCCACATGGCCGCGATGACCTGCAGCCGGTCGTCGTAGGGCACCGAATCCTTGATGGCGCGCGTGAAACGCACCGTATCGGGCGCCTCCGCCTCGACCGCCTCTGCCTCGGCGCGCAGGGCCGCGACACCGTCCGCGTCCAGCCCGTAGCGACGCGCCAGGATCCGGTCGATGCGCGAGATCTCCGCATCGGCATAGTCGCCGTCGGACCGGGCGATCCGCACCAGCAGGGCGGCCAGCGCAAGGCGCGCATCGCCATCGCCCATGGGCTCGGGCTCGGGCGTGGTGAGGCGCTTGATGAGATCGGCGAACATGCCGCTCGACATAGGCCGAACCGCGGCCGGGGAAAAGGGGCGGTGCGACGCCGCGAACTTTCGGGAATCGCTCCTGTACCGGGCACGATTGCGCCGTTCGTGCAACGGTCGCCTCCCGTCGCCGTCCGGGTCGGGGCCGCCGCATGAGATTGTCATTTCACGTCGGCGTCGGAGCCCCTATGTTCGGCCTGTCGCCGTTATCCTCGTCGGAGCCTCCCATGCGCGCCCTCGTCCTCTCCGCCACCCTTGCCGTATCCGGCGCCGTCACAGCGCAGGCCGGGGATCTGGACCCCGTCGCCATCGAACCTGTGCCGGTGGTGCAGGCGGCTCCCGTGGCGTCGCCGGACCTCATCTTCACCGTCCGGGGCGGCATCGCAAGCGCGCCCGACTACTTCGGGTCGGGCGACTATACCGTCGGTCCCGATTTCGCATTCAGCTTCGGCTACCTGCGTCTGCCGGGCGGGCGCGACTTCGGCAATCTGGACGGGCTGTCCCCCGACGGGTTCGGCTTGCGGGCCTCGTTCCGCTACGTCGACCAGCGCGATGACGCCGACAACGCCGAGCTTGCGGGTCTGGAGGACATCGACACGTCCGTCGAGCTGGGGCTGGGGATCGGATATACCTCGCGTAATTTCGATGCGTTTGCCGATGTCCGTTACGGCGCGGTCGGCCACGAGTCCTTCGTGGGCGAGATCGGGGCGGACGTGAAGGCACAGCCGACCGACCGCCTCACCGTTTCTCTGGGTCCGCGGATGCTGCTGGGGTCGGATGACTACAACGACACATATTTCGGCGTGACGGCCGACGAAGCGGCGCTGAGCGGGTTCGATGCCTACGATCCCGACGGCGGCGCCGTGACTGCCGGCCTGGAGCTGGGCATGTCCTACCGGCTGACAGACAACTGGGGCGTCGAGGGCGCGGTGACTTACGATCGGTTCATCGGCGATCGCCGCCGATTCGCCGATCGTGGAACAGGGCGACCGGGACCAGTACGGTGTCCGGGTCGGCATAACGCGCCGGATCACGCTGGATTTCTGAAGCAGCCGGGGCAGAGCGTCCGGATCGCACTTCGGGATAGTTCCTGCACCGAAGGCGGTGCCCCGGCTTGATGCACCCCCCTTCGGCCTTCCTCTGCTCACCCGGACAGGCCCCGAAACCAGAAAGGGCGCCACCCTGCGGTGACGCCCGTGTGCGGAGCGGTGCGGGCGTTACTTCTTGCCCGTAACCTCGTCCTTGGCCTCGCCATAGGCGTGCTGCACCTTGCCTTCGGCCTGATCGGCCTGGCCATCACGCTCCATCTTCTCGTTGCCCGTCGCCTGTCCGACGGTCTCTTTGATCTTGCCGCCGAGGTCCTTACCGCGGCCTTCTGCCTTGTGGTCGGTCATCGCACGATCCTCCATTGTGTGAAAAGGCAACGCCGAACGCGGCTGGTCGTTCCATGAAGTTGCGCAACGTCATACGAGGCGGGACACGTCCCGCGCCGCCCTGACGAAGTCGGCGAACAGGGGATGGGGCGCAAAGGGCTTGGACTTCAGCTCGGGATGGAACTGCACGCCGATGAACCACGGGTGATCCGTGACCTCGACGATTTCGGGCAGGCGGCCGTCCGGTGACAGGCCGGAGAACCGCAGCCCCGTCGCCTCAAGCCGGTCGCGATAGCGGATGTCGACCTCGTAGCGGTGCCGGTGGCGTTCCTCGATACGATGGGTGCCGTAGACCTCGGCCACCTTCGATCCTTCGGCCAGGTCGGCGGCATAGGCACCCAGCCGCATGGTGCCGCCCTTCGCGTCCAGAACATCCCGCGCGATGGTCCGGTTGTCCTTGATCCATTCCTTGAGGTGGAAGATCACCGGCGTGAACCGCGCCGCGTCGGTCCCGGCCTCGTGGTCGAACTCCTGACTGCCGGCGTCGGTCATGCCGGCAAGGTTGCGCGCCGCCTCGACCACCGCCATCTGCATGCCAAGGCAAATCCCGAGGTAGGGGATCCTGCGCGTCCGGGCGAACTCGGCCGCGCGGATCTTGCCCTCGGTCCCCCGTTCGCCGAAGCCGCCCGGAACCAGGATGGCGTGGAACCCCTCGAGCCATGGTGCCGGGTCCTCGCGCTCGAACAGCTCGGCGTCGACCCATTCCACGCGGACCTTCACCCGGTTTGCCATGCCGCCGTGAGTCAGTGCTTCGGCGATGGATTTGTAGGCGTCCTCAAGCTGTGTGTACTTGCCGACGATGGCGATCTTAACCTCGCCCTCGGGGTTGAAGACGCGGTCGGCGACATCCTCCCACCGGGCGAGGTTGGGACGCGGCGCGGGGCTGATGCCGAACGCGTCCAGCACCGCCTGGTCCAGCCCCTCGCGGTGATAGGCCAGCGGCGCCTCGTAGATCGACGCGAGGTCGTAGGCGGCGATCACCGCGTCGCGGCGCACGTTGCAGAACAACGCCAGCTTGTCCTTTTCCTTTTCGGGGATGGGGCGTTCGGACCGGCAGACCAGCACGTCGGGTGCGATGCCGATGCTGCGCAGTTCCTTGACCGAGTGCTGCGTCGGCTTCGTCTTCAGCTCGCCCGAGGCGGCGATCCAGGGCAGCAGGGTGAGGTGCATGTAGACGACCTGTCCGCGCGGCATGTCCTGTCCGAACTGGCGGATCGCCTCGAAGAAGGGCAGCCCCTCGATGTCGCCGACGGTGCCGCCGATCTCGCACAGCATGAAGTCGACCTCGTCGGCGCCGATGCGAAGGAACGACTTTATCTCGTCGGTGACGTGCGGAATGACCTGGATCGTCTTGCCCAGATAGTCGCCGCGCCGCTCTTTCTCCAGCACGTCGGAGTAGATGCGCCCGCTGCTGACGCTGTCGGTGCGACGCGCGGCGACGCCGGTGAACCGTTCGTAATGGCCCAGGTCCAGGTCCGTCTCGGCGCCGTCGTCGGTTACGAAGACTTCGCCATGCTCGAACGGGCTCATCGTGCCGGGATCGACGTTGAGGTAGGGGTCGAGCTTGCGCAGCCGGACCGAGAAGCCGCGGGCCTGCAGAAGCGCCCCCAGTGCGGCCGACGCAAGCCCCTTGCCCAGGGACGACACGACCCCGCCGGTGATGAAGACATAGCGTGCCATGGCGGCCCCCCCGTGGGACGCGGGCCGAAGGCCGGCGCCGGTGTACCGGACGATTTGTCAGGATCGCGGCTCCGCGCGGGCACCGCGTCACGGGACCCATGCCCTAGATGAGAAGCGGTCCCGCCGCAACCGGCGGCAGGGCCGGGCGCCTCAGTCGGCGCGCGGCGGCGTCAGCGGTGCGCCGTCGTCGCCAGGCGCCGTTACGGGCGGTGGCAGCAGGGCGTCGCCGGAGGGTGCATCGCCTGCTGGCGCCCCGGAGGACGACGGAACGCCCAGCCGGTCGAGGACGGACGATCCGGCCGCGTTCTGAGCCGCGAGAACGGTCAGGGTGATCGACGTCGCGATGAAGGCTATGGCGAAGATCCACGTCATTCGTCCCAGTGCCGTCGCCGCCCCGCGCGAGGACACCGCGCCCCCGCCGCCGCCCATGCCCAGCCCGCCGCCCTCGGAGCGCTGCAGAAGCACCACGCCGATCAGGCAGAGCGCCAGGATCAGATGGACGACAAGGACGATGTTCTGCATGGAGCGGGCCTCGGACGGTGACGCGGACCGCGTTCATCTACGGTCTGCGCGGGCCTGCCGCAACCCTCGGTCCGGGGGTCAGGCGTCTGTGCGACCCTCGGTGGCGGCGGCATCGGTGGGGGCCATGCGGTGGATCACGCTTTTGTCGCGCTTGACGAAGTGATGGTATAGCACGCCTGCCAGATGCGCCGCGATCAGGGCAAGCAGGACTTTCGACGCGATGGCGTGCGCGGTGGCGATCCCGTCGATCCTGCCGTACCAGGCGATCAGGCCGGCAAGCGGCATGATCACCAGCAGACCGTAGAAGGCCCAGTGGTTTGCCCGGCCGGCGATCTGGACGGCGCGGCTGGCCTGTGGCGGCGGCGGCACGCCCGCGCGCATCCGGATCGCCAGCCGATAGAGCACCAGCACCAGGATTAAGGAGCCAGAACCGCCATGGACGAGAGACTGGCCGGTCAGTGCCCCGCTACCTCCGCCCTCCATCATCGCATCGAAGGCCCGGCTCATGCCCTCGCCGAAGATGAGCTGGAGCGCGACGAGAAAGGCGATCAGCCAGTGCAGGATGATGTGGTCCAGACGGTATCGGGATGCGGACATGGGAGAGGTACCTGACATTGGATTTCGTTACCAACCGTATGCGATGACCGCAGTTCCACCCACGTTCAGGGCGCGACGTTCGGCCCCATCTCGGACCGCCAGTGCCGCCGGCAGAGGGCGACGTAGGTCTCGTTTCCGCCGATCTGCACCTGCGCACCGTCGGTGACGGCCAGCCCGTCCGCACCGCGCCGCACCACCATCGTGGCCTTGCGCCCGCAATGGCAGATCGTGCGCACCTCGCGCAGCACATCGGCCAGGGCAAGCAGCGCTGCCGATCCGGGAAAGAGCCGGCCGCGGAAGTCCACGCGCAACCCGTAGCACATGACCGGAACGGCCAGATCGTCGACGACGCGCGCCAGCTGCCACACCTGTTCCGGTGTCAGGAACTGCGCCTCGTCCACGAAGACGCAGGCGAGCGCATCCCGTCCGGCAATGAACGCGTAAAGGTCGTCCCCCTCGCCATAGGTGTCGGCGGGGGCGCCGATGCCGATGCGCGACGCGATGCGGCCGGTGCCGGCCCGGCCGTCGTGCGCCGCGGTGAGAAGCGCCGTGTGCATGCCGCGTTCGCGGTAGTTGTGCGCGGCCTGGAGCAGCAGCGTCGATTTGCCCGCGTTCATCGTCGAGTAGTGGAAGTAGAGTTTCGCCATGCCGCCGCGTATCGCAATGCGGATCGTGCGGGCAACCGGTTCGCCGCAGGTTCCGGCAGCGCGCCGGTGCGGGATTCCGCCGCGTGTCGCTTGTCAGCGCGCCATTCGCCGGCCGTCGCGTCCGGCACTTGCGGCAAACGGCCGGGATGCCGACTTCGGCGGCCGGAATGCAGCCCGAGTGTCGGACCTGCCGCACCGGTCACCCTCACACACACGAGGGATCGCCCCTTGCCCGGACGGGGAGACGGCAGGCCCGTTAAGCAAAGCCGGTCGGGCGACCGGCCACTCGGTACACCCCCCTCACTCAAGGGGTGCCGTATCATTAGGTCGCTGGGCTTACGGCGGACTTAAGCAACGGCGGCCATTTGCCGGCGAAACCGTGGCGGCAGCACGGCAGAACCCCTGCCGCCGGGCCGCGTCTCGGGGCGTCAGCCCTGCAGGGACCGTACCGTCAGCGCCCCGTCCTGACGCGCGCGCATCGCACGCGCCGCGGCGTGGGCGGCGGCCAGCGTGGTGTAGTAGGGAATGCGGTCCATCAGGGCGACGTTGCGCAGCGACCGGCTGTCGGCGACGGCCTGCGCGCCCTCGGTCGTGTTCATGACCAGCGCCACCTCGCCGTCCTTGAGGGCATCGACGATGCTGCGCCCGCCCTCGTAGACTTTATTGACGATCTCGGACGCGATTCCGGCATTGGAGAGGAAGCCCGCCGTCCCGCGTGTCGCGCGGATGGACAGGCCCAGTCCGGTCAGGATACGTGCGGTATCGATCAGCTGGTCCGTCTTGTCGGCGTCGCGGACCGACAGGAACACCGTGCCGGCGGTCGGCAGGTAGACGCCGGCCCCCATCTGCGCCTTGAGAAAGGCGCTGGGAAAATCGCGGTCCCATCCCATCACCTCCCCGGTCGAGCGCATCTCGGGCCCCAGCAGCGTATCGACGCCCGGGAAGCGCGCGAAGGGCAGCACCGATTCCTTGACGCTGAACCAGGGCATGGCCGGGTCGGCCAGCGTCATCGGGTCGGCGAAGGGCAGCACATCGTCCGGACCGGCGCCCTCGGGGTAGGGCGGGCGGTGTGCGAAATCGGCCAGCTTCTCGCCCGCCATCAGCCGCGCCGCGATGCTGGCGATGGCGCTGTCGGTCGCCTTCGCGACGAACGGGACGGTGCGGCTGGCGCGCGGATTGACCTCCAGCACGAAGATCTCGCCGTCCTTGATCGCAAACTGGACGTTCATCAGTCCGACCACGCCCAGCTCCAGCGCCATGAGCCGGGTCTGCCGCTCCATCTCGGCGATGGTGGCGGCATCCAGCGTGTAGGGCGGCAGCGAACAGGCGCTGTCGCCCGAATGGACGCCCGCCTCCTCGATATGCTGCATGACGCCCGCGACATGGACGTCGGTGCCGTCCGACAGGGCGTCCACGTCCACCTCGATGGCGCCTGCGAGGTAGCTGTCGAGCAGGACGGGGTTCTTGCCGGACACGTTCACGGCGTCGCGGATATAGCGGGCGAGCTGCGCGTCGTCGCGGACGATCTCCATCGCGCGGCCCCCCAGCACGTAGGAGGGCCGGATGACCAGCGGATAGCCCACGTCGGCCGCGATGCGCTTGGCCTCCTCGTCCGACCGGGCAATTCCGTTCACCGGCTGGCGAAGGCCGAGCTTGCTCAGCATCGCCTGGAACCGCTCGCGGTCCTCGGCAAGGTCGATGGCGTCCGGGGACGTTCCGAGGATCGGGATCCCGGCAGCATGGAGCGCGCCTGCCAGCTTCAGCGGGGTCTGGCCGCCGAACTGCACCACCACGCCGTGCAGGGTTCCGGCGTCCTGCTCGCGGGTGAGGATCTCCATCACGTGCTCGAACGTCAGCGGCTCGAAGTAGAGCCTGTCGGACGTGTCGTAGTCGGTGCTGACCGTCTCGGGGTTGCAGTTGATCATGATCGTCTCGTACCCGGCCGCGCTGAGCGCGAAGCAGGCGTGGCAGCAGCAGTAGTCGAACTCGATCCCCTGGCCGATCCGGTTGGGCCCGCCGCCCAGGATCACGACCTTCTTCGCGCCCGTGGGCCGCGCCTCGCATTCGGTATCGCCCATGACGGGCGTCTCGTAGGTCGAGTACATGTAGGGCGTCTGGGCCTCGAACTCGGCCGCGCAGGTGTCGATCCGCTTGAAGACGGCATGCACGCCGAGGTCGTCGCGCGCCCGGCGCACGGCATCCTCGCCCCGGCCGGTCAGCTTTCCCAGCCGCGCATCGGTGAACCCCATCGCCTTGAGCCGGCGCAATCCGTCGGCGTCGCCGGGCAGTCCGTCGCGCGCGACCTGCGCCTCGACGTCGACGATCTCGCGTATCCGGGCAAGGAACCACGGGTCCCACGAGGTCACGTCGTGGATGTCGGCGTCGCTCATCCCGTGGCGCATCGCCTGGGCGATCACACGGATGCGGTCCGGCGTCTGGCGTGCAAGGGCGGCGACGATGTCGGCACGGTCGGGATCGCCGGTGCCTGCGTCCCCGATGGCGATCTCGTCCAGCCCGCTGAGGCCCGTCTCCATCGAGGCCAACGCCTTCTGGAGCGATTCGTGGAAAGTGCGCCCGATGGCCATCACCTCGCCCACCGACTTCATCGCGGTCGACAGCAGCGGCTCGGCGCCCGGGAATTTCTCGAATGCGAAGCGGGGGATCTTGGTCACGACGTAGTCGATCGTCGGCTCGAAGCTGGCCGGCGTGACGCCGGTGATGTCGTTGTCCAGCTCGTCCAGCGTATAGCCCACCGCCAGCTTGGCCGCGATCTTGGCGATGGGGAACCCGGTGGCCTTCGAGGCCAGAGCCGAGGACCGGCTGACCCGCGGGTTCATCTCGATTACCACCATGCGGCCGTCGGCGGGGTTCACCGCCCATTGCACGTTCGACCCGCCCGTCTCGACCCCGATCTCGCGCAGCACCGCGATCGAGGCGCTGCGCATCCGCTGGTATTCCTTGTCGGTCAGCGTCAGCGCGGGCGCGACGGTGATGCTGTCGCCGGTGTGGACGCCCATCGGGTCGACGTTCTCGATGGCGCATACGATGATGGCGTTGTCGGCGCGGTCGCGCACGACCTCCATCTCGTATTCCTTCCAGCCCAGCAGGCTCTCGTCGACGAGGATCTGCCCGGCGGGCGAGGCATCCATGCCCGAGCGGCAGTAATAGGCGTATTCGTCGCGGTTGTAGGCCACGCCACCGCCGGTGCCGCCCAGCGTGAAGGCGGGTCGGATGATCGCGGGCAGGCCGATCGTCTCCAGCGCGTCCATCGCAGTCGCGACCCCGGCCGCAAGATCGCGCGTGCCGTCGGGGCGTTTCGGGGCCGTGACGATGGTGGCGACGGGGTTCTCCAGCCCGATCCGGGTCATCGCCTCGCGAAAGAGGCCGCGATCCTCGGCCATCTCGATGGCCTCCGGGCGCGCGCCGATCATCTCGACGCCGAACTTTTCCAGCGTGCCGTCGGCGGCCAGGGCCAGCGCGGTGTTCAGGCCGGTCTGCCCGCCCATGGTGGGCAACAGGGCGTCGGGCCGCTCCTTCTCGATAATGGCGGCGACGACGGCGGGGGTGATCGGCTCGATGTAGGTGGCGTCGGCCAGCCCCGGATCGGTCATGATCGTGGCGGGGTTCGAATTGACCAGGATGACGCGATATCCCTCCTCGCGCAGGGCCTTGCAGGCCTGGGCGCCGGAATAGTCGAACTCGCAGGCCTGCCCGATAACGATGGGCCCCGCGCCGATGATCATGATCGACGCGATGTCTGTACGTTTCGGCATCCGGGGAACCCTCGCTGCGTTGCGCCCGGGGCGTTATGTCACGCGCGCGGCCGGACGCAAGCCGAACGGCGGCGGTTTCGGGGACGGGGCCGCGCCGGTCCGCGCGGGCTGCGGCGCCCCGCGCGGCCTTGACTTCGCAAGACCCAGAAGTCACGCCCGCCGCCGACGCAACGCGCCCGAGGATCCGCCCCATGACCGTCTACCGCACCCATACCTGCGCCGCCCTCGATGCCGGGGACGTGGGCCGCGACGTGCGCCTTGCGGGCTGGGTCCACCGGGTGCGCGACCACGGCGGGGTGCTTTTCGTCGACCTGCGCGACCACTACGGCATGACACAGCTCATCTGCGATCCCGACAGCTCCGCCTTTGCCGATGTCGAGGCACTGCGCTCGGAATGGTGCATCCGCATCGACGGCGAGGTGAAGGCGCGCGACGCGGCGCTGGTCAACAAGAAGATCCCGACCGGCGAGGTCGAGGTCTTCGTGCGCGCGGTCGAGGTTCTGGGCCGCGCCGACGAGCTGCCGCTGCCCGTCTTCGGCGACCAGGACTACCCCGAGGAGACGCGGCTGCGCTACCGCTTCCTCGACCTTCGTCGCGAGGCGCTGCACGCCAACATGATCCTGCGCGCCGACGTGGTGCGCGACCTGCGCCAGCGGATGTGGGACGCCGGGTTCAACGAGTTCCAGACGCCGATCCTGACCGCCAGCAGCCCCGAGGGCGCACGCGACTTCCTGGTGCCGTCGCGGCTGCACCCGGGCCGGTTCTACGCGCTGCCCCAGGCGCCCCAGCAGTTCAAGCAGCTCATCATGGTGTCGGGCTTCGACAAGTACTTCCAGATCGCGCCCTGCTTTCGCGACGAGGATCCGCGCGCCGACCGCTCGCCCACCGATTTCTACCAGCTCGACATGGAGATGAGCTTCGTCACGCAGGAGGACGTCTTCGCCACCATCGAGCCGGTCATGCGCGGTTGCTTCGAACGCTTCGGCGGACGCCCCGTGGACGCCGAATGGCCGCGCATCAGCTATGCCGACGCGGCGCTGAAATACGGCACCGACAAGCCCGACCTGCGCTGCCCCATCGAGATGCAGGTGGTGTCGAAGCATTTCGCCGGCTCCGGCTTCGCCATCTTCGCGAAGTTGCTAGAGCAGGACGGCACCCAGATCCGCGCCATTCCCGCCCCCGGCGGCGGCTCGCGCAAGTTCTGCGACCGCATGAACAAGTTCGCCCAGGAGCAGGGCCTGCCGGGGATGGGGTATATCTTCTGGCGCAAGACTTCCACGGAAATAGAAGACGCGGAATTGCTACAGCTAGAGAAAGAGATGCGGCAGTTTCTTCAGATGGGATCGCCCGAGGAGTTCAAATCCCGATACGACCGATGGTCGGCAGTGACTGAGCCTGCCGGCCCGCTGGCCAAGAACATCGGGCCCGAGCGGACCGAGGCGATACGCCGGCAGCTCGGGCTTGGCGTGGGCGATGCCGCGTTCTTCCTCGGCGGGCGGCCGGCCGAGTTCGAGGCGGTTGCAGGGCGTGCGCGGACTGTCATCGGGCAGGAGCTGGGGCTGATCGACGAGGACCGGTTCGCCTTCGCGTGGATCGTGGATTTCCCGATGTACGAGGCGGACGACGAGGGGCGGATCGACTTTTCGCACAATCCGTTCTCCATGCCGCAGGGCGGGATGGAGGCGTTGGGGGGCAATCCTCTGGACGTGCTGGGCTACCAGTACGACCTGGCCTGCAACGGGTACGAACTGATCTCGGGCGCCATTCGAAACCACCGCCCCGAGATCATGTTCAAGGCATTCGAACTGGCAGGCTACGACGAGGCCGAGGTGCGCGCCCGCTTCGGCGGCATGGTCGACGCCTTCCGCTACGGCGCGCCGCCGCACGGGGGGTGCGCGGCCGGGATCGACCGGATGGTCATGCTGCTGGCCGATGAGGCGAACATCCGCGAGGTCATCATGTTCCCGATGAACCAGCGCGCCGAGGATACGATGATGGGCGCCCCCTCGGCCCCCACCAACGCCCAGCTTCGCGACCTGTCGCTGCGTGTGACGTCGACGGACACCGGCAAGGGATCGCCCGAGACCTGACGCCAGCGCATGCCGGATGCACCGGCCGTCGCGGTGTCGTATCGCGACGCTCCACCGGATACCGCCTGCGGCTTCATTGCCACCGGGGGTGGCGCGGAACGGTCGAAGTCCCGGCGGTATCATCGGCGAGAGCGACGTCGCGCTTGCCGATGCCGCGATACCTTCGCCACGATCGCGACGCCTTGCGACCGGCTTCGCTCGGGCCGGGGGCAGCCAGGTCGCTGGCAGAATGTCTTCGCTCCCGTCCCTAGATCGCGATGGGCTGGGCCGTCAGGCGGTCCTGGACGAGATTGGACAGCCTCGACACGTGCGGGCCGGACGGGCGGTCGTCCTCTATGGCGACGGCGACCGCGTCGGCGGCGCGGGTGAGGGCCGTGTCGCCGACGCTGCGCCCTAGGCTGCGGACGAACCCCACGACATAACCCAGCATGGCGCACTCATCCCGTCCGGATGCCCTGCCGGCGTCGAGAAGGTCCGCAACATGGGCAAGGTCGTCCTGCAAGGCGATGGAGTCCGGCACCACCACGACGTCGTCCACGGGGCGAGGACCCTGCGGCTGTTCGCCCTCGGGCAGTCGCGCCAGGATCTCGTTCTGGAACGCGGCCACGGATCCAAGCGGCTTGGCCAGGAACCCGTCGGCGCCCGCCGCGGTCGCCGGTTCCGCCATGTCGGGATCGCCCGAGGTCGCGAGCAGCACCGGCACCCTGGGTCGGGCGCGCGCGAGTTCGGCGATCAGCTGTGTGCCGGACCCGTCGGGAAGACCGACGTCGACGACCACGACGGTGGGGCTATAGGTCTCCAGATGCCGGGCGGCCGACCGCAGGCTGTCGGCGCGGCGGATCCGCGCGCCGCCCCGCAGGCACATCAGTCGCAGCGTCTCCGATGCGAATCGGCTGTCCTCGACCACAAGCACCGTCTGGCCCAGCAGGGGGCGCTGGGCCGTCGGACGGCGTGGAAACAGGAATTCGTCGCCGAAGGACGGCGCGGGGCTGCCGGTGTCCTGTGGCGATCCGGTGGAATCAGACATGTCGACCTCCGCCTTGGATACAGTTTGCGTCGTCCCCCCGACCTTGGCGCAAACCGACTAATGACGCGTTAACGGCGACGGCGCTGTTGTCACCGCGACACGGGCGCCGTACCTGCCCCTCAAGCGGGGCGCACGGGGCGCGACGCGGCGGAGGCGGCGCGATGATCGGAAGGCTGAACCACGTGGCCATCGCCGTGCCGGACCTCGACGCCGCGACCGTCCTCTATCGCGAAACTCTGGGCGCCAGGGTCACGGCCCCGCGCGACCTTCCGGAACACGGCGTGCGCGTCGTCTTCGCCGATCTTCCCAACACCCGTGTCGAGCTGCTCCATCCGATAGGGCCGTCCAGCCCGGTGGCCGCGTTCCTTGCCCGCAATCCCGCGGGCGGGATCCACCACATCTGCTTTGAGGTGCCCGACATCGCGCAGGCCGCGGCACGCCTGTCCGAAACGGGCGCCCGCGCCCTGGGGCCGCCGGCCGAAGGGGCGCATGGAAACCCGGTCGTCTTCTTGCACCCCAAGGACTTTACCGGCGCTCTGATCGAACTCGAGGAAGTGCGGCCATGACGATCACGTCGGCGATCGTCCTCTTTTCGGTCATCTGGTTCATGGTGCTCTTCGTGATGCTGCCCATCGGACTGCGCACGCAGGGCGACGTAGGCGAGACGGTGCCCGGCACGCACGAAAGCGCGCCCGCCGATTTCCGCATGCGGCGCATGGCGCTGCGGGTGACGGCGGTTTCGGTCGTGCTGTGGGTGCTTTTTGCGGGCGTGATCGCGTCCGGGTGGATCACCGTCGCCGATCTGGACTGGTTCGGGCGGGGAACCCCTCCGGCGGCGGCGGCAGACGGTGGTACAGATGGGTGAACGTGGCGGCGCCCAGGACGGGCACCAGCAGGTTCAGGATCGGCACCGTAAGGGGCAGCGCCATCAGGACCCCCGCCACCCATAGCCGCACGGCGTGCCGGTGCGCCAGCCGCCGGGCGCCGTCGCGACCCCACCGGCGCACCGCGACCATGTGGAAGTATTCGCGCCCCAGCAGGTAGCCGTTGAGAGACAGGAAGATCAGCGGCGCTGCTGGCGGAACCGCGAGGTAGGCGGCGACCGCCACGAGGTTCCCCGCGACGAGCAGGCCCAGAAAGGCCAGGGCATCCCGCACCGTATCGCCGAGGCCCAGCCGGGGGGCGGGGGCCAGACGAGGGTAGTACCGCGCCTCGACGGCGTCGGCCACGTCGTCGAGAAAGAACGACGTAAAGAGTGCCGCGACCGGGACCATCAGAAAGACGGAGGCCACCAGGAGAACGAGGACGGACGCCCCGGAAGCGGCATCGTCGATCCAGCCGACAGGCCCGATGAGGGGCAGGGTGAGACGGTCGGGTACCAGCCAGCGAACCAGCTGGAAGAACACCAGGTAGACCGCGACGAGCAACGCCAGCGTCAGGCCGATCCCGCGCCACAGGACGCCGCGGAAGCGCGGGTCGCCCATCTGCCCGGCCGCCCGCAGGAAATCGACGAGGATGGTCATGTCGGCGCCGCGAGGATCAAGGGAAGGGCACGTGCTCGACCGTCGTCCGTTGCAGATTGCACCTGAAGTCGGTTGGAGCCGATCCGGTCTTCCTCCCGTCGTGTGAGCGTCATGCAGGGACCATGCTTCGGACAACCAAGCGCCGCCTCCGTCCAGGGACCAGCGTGTCCTGACGGGCTGAGACTCCCACTTCGTTGGACCTCCGAACTCTCGACGCAACGATAGACCATGGAGCAACGCTCCGGCGGTGTCGCCGCCGGATCCACCATGGGTGAGAGCCGGTATGTCAGGCGTCCAGCCACGTTACCTTCGACGCCATGTCGGGGCGCGGCCGTTCGGGTGGGAGGGACGATGCCGTGCCGATGTGGATGACGCCGGCGATCCATTCGGGCGCTGCGACGCCCAGTCGTGCGGCGAAGCCCGGATCGTGGCTGGCCGGGCCGCTCAGCCAGTTGGCCCCCCAGCCGGCGGCCAACGCGGCGTTGAGCAGCGACAGGCAGACCGCGCCGGCGGACAGCACCATCTCGACCGGAGGTATCTTCTCCGAGGGTCGCGGCACGCCGACGACGACGACGGCAAGCGGCGCGGTGGTCCACTGCGCGACTTCCTTGTCGACGTCGGCCGGATCGCGGCCCGCTGCCGCCCCGGCGGCCGCGACGTCCCGTGCCAGGCGGGCCATGGCGGGGGACCTTGCGACGATCAGGCGCCATGGCTCCAGCTTGCCGTGATCCGGCACCCGCAGGCCGCTCTGCAGAATCGGGGCGAGCGCCGCGTCGCCCGGTACCGGCGGCCCCATCGTACGCCAGGGACGCGAGCGGCGCCCGGCCAGGAAGGCCGTCGCCGCCGCGTCGGCCGCCCCTCCATGATCCGTCACACGCCGTCTGCCGGGCCGGTTCGCAGGGCCGAACCTGCAGGGCGGATGGTGGCGATCCCCCTTGGCCGCCGGCCGAACCTCCCGGTACCGGGCCGGCCCGTGCCGGGTCGGCATGTCGCATGCCGCGGCCCCCTGCCGGCAGTCATGAGGTGCCGCCGGGCGTCAGCCTGTAGGCACCCTCGGGCAGGTTCAGCGCCGCGGCGAGATCGCGGACCTGCGACAGCGACAGGGTGACGGTGCGCATGATGTCGTTGCGGGCGTCGGCCTGGGACAGCGTCACGCAATCCTCGAAGACCGACACGGTCACGTCCTCCTGCCTGTGCGGGGCGGCGTCGTCGACCAGGGTGACGACCGAGGCGTCGAAATCGTGCTCGATGGTGAACATGGGCGCAGACTACCGTCCGGGCGCCGCTGCGCAAGCGCCCCGGTCGTGCGGTGGGGCACATCCGGTCCGCGCATATTTCGGCCCGGCCCACGCAGTTGTGGGTGGCGACCGACGACAGGGACCGTATCCTCGTCGCCAATATCGAGGACATCGCCCCATGCACCGAAGTCTACGCCGCGCGACCGTCGCCATCGTCCTGTTCACGGCCGGTTGCGGCGCGCCAATCACGATCTCGACCGGGCCGGGGTCCGGTGGCGCTCGACCCGGTCCCGTGCCGACGGCGGCGGTGGTTCGTCCGGCCGCGCAATCCGGCTCCGGCGCCGCGCAGCGCTTCGTCGCCGTCGTGCGAAACGTGGAGCCGGTCGCCGAGCGCGTCTGCCGCCAGCGCGCCCCGCGCGGTACGAACTGCGATTTCGCCATCGCCATCGACGACAGCCCCGGCGCGGGGCCGAACGCATTCCAGACGCTGGATCCCTCGGGGCGTCCGGTCGTCGGGTTCACGCTGGCGCTCATCCGCGATGCGCGCAATGCGGACGAGCTGGCGTTCATCCTTGGTCATGAGACGGCGCACCACATCGCCGGCCATATCTCGCGGGCGCGGGATTCCGCTGTCTCCGGCGCCGTTCTGGCCGGGATCCTCGCCACGGTCGCGGGCGCCGACGCGGCGAACGTGCGGTCGGCGCAGAACCTTGGCGCGCAGGTCGGCGCGCGCCGCTATTCCAAGTCGTTCGAGCTTGAGGCCGACGCCCTGGGGACCGTCATCGCCGAGCTTTCGGGCTACGATCCGCTGCGCGGGGCCGAGTACTTTACCCGCATCCCCGACCCCGGCAATCGTTTCCTGGGGACGCACCCGCCCAACGCGGACCGCATCGCCACCGTCCGGCGCGCCGCTGGCCGCTGAGGCGCGGCGGACCTTTGCCGGCGGGGAATGTCGCGTGGGCGGATGCCTCCGGCGGGAGTATTTTTCGACAGGATGAGGGGCGGGGTTCGTCGTCTTTCTGGCGGGGTGGCAATACAATCGCCGTGGGGCTTGGCCCTGGCGATCCCGTTGGAACCCGGACGGTAGAGCCCAGAGCATTTTGCCCGCAGGCCGCTGACACCAGAGATGGCCCGGCTGCGGGCCGAACTGCTGACGACGCCGCGGGCGGCCGGCCAACCCCGCCGCGACCGGCGGTCGGGCGCCGCAGGCTCAGCGGCCGGAACGCCGGCCCCTACCCGGCCGGACTAGCGGTTCTCGATGTCGGTATAGTCGCGCGCCGTCTCGCCCATGTAGAGCTGGCGCGGGCGTCCGATCTTGAGCTGCGGATCGCTGATCTGCTCTTTCCACTGCGAGATCCAGCCGACGGTGCGCGCCAGGGCGAAGATCGGAGTGAACATCGAGGTCGGGAATCCCATCGCATCGAGGATGATGCCGGAATAGAAATCGACGTTCGGATAGAGCTTCTTGTCCTTGAAGTAAGGATCCTCGAGCGCCAGCTTCTCCAGTTCCTTGGCGACCTGCAGCGTTGGGTTGTTCTCGATCCCCATCAGCTCCAGAACCTCGTCGGCACTTTCCTTCATCACGGTCGCGCGCGGGTCGAAGTTCTTGTAGACCCGGTGGCCGAAGCCCATCAGGCGGAACGGGTCGTTCTTGTCCTTGGCGCGGTCGATGAACTCGGGGATGCGGTCGGGCGTCCCGATCTCGCGCAGCATCTCCAGGCAGGCCTGGTTGGCGCCGCCATGCGCCGGACCCCAGAGGCACGCGATGCCCGCCGCGATGCAGGCGAAGGGGTTCGCCCCAGAGGACGAGGCGAGGCGCACCGTCGAGGTGCTGGCGTTCTGCTCGTGGTCGGCGTGGAGGGTGAAGATCCGGTCCATCGCACGGGCGAGGATCGGATTTGGCGTGTATGCCTCGGCCGGAACCGAAAAGCACATGTTGAGGAAGTTCGACGCATAGTCGAGATCGTTGCGCGGATAGACGAAGGGCTGGCCGATGGCATACTTGTAGGCCATCGCTGCGATGGTCGGCATCTTGGCGATCAGCCGGATCGACGCCACCTCGCGCTGCCAAGGATCGGCGATATCCGTGCTGTCGGGGTAGAACGCGCTCATCGCGCCGACGACGCCCACCATCGTCGCCATGGGATGCGCGTCGCGTCGGAACCCGCGGAAGAAGTTGTGCATCTGCTCGTGGATCATCGTGTGGTGCGTCACGCGACCCTCGAAATCCTCAAGCTGGTCGGCGGTCGGCAGGTCGCCGTAGAGAAGCAGGTAGCACACCTCCAGGAAATGCGACTTGGACGCGAGCTGGTCGATAGGGTAGCCGCGGTGCAGCAGCTCGCCCTTGTCGCCGTCGATGAAGGTGATCGTGCTGTCGCAGGCCGCGGTCGAGGTGAAGCCCGGATCGTAGGTGAAGACGCCGGCCTGCGCATAGAGCTTGCGGATGTCGATGACGTCCGGCCCGGCGGTGGGCGACAGCAGGGGAAGGTCGATCTGGGTGTCGCCGAAGGAAAGGCGCGCCGTCTTGTCGTCCTGTGCGCCGGTCGGCCGTGCGGTGTCTGCCATGGTCTGCCCTTCCTCTGGGGCGCGCGCGCCCGGTGTCATGGACCGCACCGGCCCCCGCCGGGGAGGGGGCGGCGCGCGTTAGCCCTCAGCCTGCGGCGTCGGCGATCCTTTGCATCGTCTCGTCCCGTCCGAGGACGGTCATCATGTCGAAGACGCTGGGGCTTGCGGTGCGCCCGGCAAGAGCAGCCCTGAGGGGCTGCGCCACCTTGCCGAGGCCAAGATCGCGCCCGGCGGCGAAATCGGCCGTCGCCGCCTCCAGCGCGTCGCGAGTCCAAGTAGCGCCTTGCAGATGCGGCGTCAATTCCGCCAGCAGTCCGCGCGCCTCGGGCGTGAGCGCCTTGGCCGCCTTCGCATCCGGCTCGACAGGCCGCTGAACCAGCGCGAAATGCGCTTTTTCCAGAAGGTCCGGAAGCAATCGCGCGCCCTGACGGGCGACCGGGGCCGCGGCCTTCAACGCGTCTGTCTCGGTGGGGTCCAGCGCGGGCAGGCGGGCCGCCGCGCGCCAGTCGTCGACCCATGACGCCAGCGCCGCGGGGTCCGCGTCGGCGATATGCCGCATCGAGACATGGGCCAGCTTGTCGAAGTCCAGCCGCGCCGGCGCCCGGCCGATTCCGGGAAGGTCGAACCACTCCCGCGCCTGTGCGTCGTCGAAGATTTCGCGGTCGCCGTGGCTCCACCCCAGCCGCGCCAGGTAGTTGCGCATTGCGGGCGCGGGATAGCCCATCGCGGCATATTCGTGCGCTCCGAGGGCGCCGTGCCGCTTGCTGAGCTTCTTGCCGTCGGGGCCGTGGATCAGCGGGATATGCGCCCAGATCGGCACGTCCCAGCCCATCGCATCATAGACCGTCATCTGCCGCGCGGCGTTGCCGAGGTGGTCGTCGCCCCTGATGACGTGCGTCACGCCCATGTCGTGATCGTCCACGACGACGGCCAGCATGTAGGTCGGCGTCCCGTCGGCGCGCAGGACGATCATGTCGTCCAGTTCCGCGTTGGCGATGGCGACGTCGCCCTGCACCGCGTCACGGATCATGGTCCGGCCATCCAGCGGGGCCCGCACGCGGATGACGCAAGGCCTGTCGGGATGTGTTGCGGGGTCGGCGTCCCGCCAGGGCGAGCGGTAGAGGGTCGATCGGCCTTCGGCGCGCGCCTCCGTACGGAAGATCTCGATCTCGTCCTGCGTCGCAAAGCACCTGTAGGCCGCGCCCGAGGCCAGCATCGCCTGCGCGACCTCGGCATGGCGGGCGGCATTGGCGCTTTGGCTGACCGGGTCGCCGTCCCAGTCGAGGCCCAGCCACGTCAGCCCGTCCAGGATCGCCTGCGACGCCTCCGGGGTGGACCGCGCATGGTCGGTATCCTCGATCCGCAGCAGGAATTGTCCTCCCCGGCCGCGGGCATAGAGCCAGTTGAAGAGCGCCGTGCGCGCGCCGCCGATGTGAAGGAACCCGGTGGGCGACGGGGCGAAACGGGTGACGGGCGGGCTCATTGCAGCGCGGCCTCTCGAAGTTGCACCGTCGCGGCCGTCATCTGCGGGCAACGTGCGTTAAGGGAATGGTAACTACGCCTGAGGCAGGCTCGCGGCGGTGTAGGCGAGCCGGTCTTGGAGGTAAAGCGTGCCGACGGATACGACCGGGCCGGACGACGCCGAGGTGCGGGGCGGGATCGCCGCGCTGCCACGCCGCGCGTCCGAAGCCGTCGCCGGCGCGTTCGACGGGCAGCGCGGGCACCTCTTCTCCTGGGTGCCGGTGTTCCTCGCCATCGGGATCGGCGGTTATTTCCTGCTGCCCGTGGAGCCGGAGGCAGCGGCGTGGTGGGGGCTCGCCGGCGCGCTCACCTTGAGCGCCGGCGCCCTCTATGCCGGCCTCTGGCGCTGGCCGCCGGCCGTGGCGCTGGTTCTCATGCTGGCGGGCGTCGGACTGGCGGGGCTGCGCACGGCCGCGGTGACGGAGCCGATTCTGGGGTTCCGCTACTACGGGCCGGTAGAGGGGCGCATCGTCACCGTCGACCGGTCGGGCAGCGACAAGGTGCGCCTGACGCTGGACCGGGTGGCTCTGGACGACGTCTGGCGCCCGCCGTCGCGGGTGCGGGTATCGCTCCACGATCCGGTGGTGTGGTTCGATCCGGTGCCTGGCATGACGGTGATGACGACCGCGCACCTTTCGCCCCCCGAGGGCCCGGTCGAGCCCGAGGGCTTCGACTTCGCCCGCAACGCCTATTTCAAGGGGATCGGAGCGGTTGGCTATGCCCGGACGCCGGCGCTGGTGCTGGACCCCGGCGACGGGGGATGGAGTGTCGGACGCGTCCGCATGGCGCTGTCGGCCGCCGTCCGCGCGACCCTCCCGGGCGAGACGGGGGCCTTCGCCGCCGCGATCACCACCGGCGACCGGTCGGGCATGGGGCAGGACACGCTGGCGGACCTGCGAGCCTCTAACCTCGCGCATTTGCTGGCGATCTCGGGGCTGCACATGGGGCTGCTGACCGGGGTGGTCTTCGTCGCGTTGCGGCTGGCGCTGGTCGCGGTGCCCGGATGGGCGCTGACCTTGCCGGTCAAGAAGATCGCGGCCGTGGGGGCGTTGGCGGCGGGCGCGTTCTATCTGGCCATGTCGGGCGGCAACGTGGCGACGCAGCGCGCCTACATCATGGTGGCGGTCATGTTTGGCGCGGTCCTGCTGGACCGGCGGGCCCTGACGCTGCGGGCGGTCGCGCTGGCCGCCGTCATCGTGCTGGCGCTGCGCCCCGAGGCGTTGACGGGGCCGGGTTTCCAGATGTCCTTTGCGGCGACGACGGCGCTGGTCGCCGTCTTCCGGGCGTTGCGCGGCATCGCCTGGATGCGGCCGGGCGGCGGCCTGCCGGGCTGGGCCCGCGCGGTGCTGGGCACTGTGATCTCTTCCGCCGTGGCAGGTGCCGCCACCGCGCCGGTGGCGGCGGCGCATTTCAACCAGATCGCCCAGTTCGGACTGGTCGCCAACCTGCTGTCGGTGCCGCTGATGGGCATCCTCGTGATGCCCGCCGCCGTTCTGGCGGCGGCGCTGGCGCCATTGGGCCTCGGCTGGGTCGGCCTTTACCTCATGGCGCCGGGAATCGACTGGATCCTCTTCGTCGCCCATCGGGTCGCGGAGCTGGACGGTTCGGTGACGCTGGTGCCGACGCCGGGGCCCTGGGTCCTGCCTGTGTTCGCGATTGGCGCGCTGTGGACGATCCTCTGGCAGGGCCGCGCACGCTGGGCGGGGCCGGTCGCCGTGGCGCTCGCGGGCGTTCTCTGGGCGGGGGCCGAGCGTCCGGCGCTGCTGATCTCGCCCGACGGCGGCCTGTCCGGCGTCATGGTCGACGGCGTCCGCACGCTCAACAAGCCGCGCGGCCAAGGGTTCGCCGCCGGCAGCTGGCTGGAGAACGACGGCGACGGCGCCTCCCAGGAGGAGGCCGCGGCCCGTACGGGCATGGCGGGACCAAGGGACGAACGCCGGTTCGACATCGGCGGGCTTTCGGCCGTCCATGTCGCCGGCCGCGGCGGGGCCGAGCGAGCCGCCGCCGCCTGCGATACCGCCGATCTGGTGATCATTTCTGCCGAAGTCGCCCGCCCGCTGGAGGGCCCCTGCATGATGATCGACGAAAGCGTCATGCGGCAGAGCGGGGCGGTCGCGCTGGACGTGGTCGACGGCGTGCCCCACGTCGTGTCGGCGCGCGAGGTCGTAGGCGACCGGCCGTGGTCGCAGCGTTGACCGCGCGACCGGCCCGCCTCAGTAGGTGCGGATCAGCCCGACGAGCCGGCCCTGCACCTTGACCTGATCCTCGCGGAAGACGCGCGTCTCGTAGGCGGGGTTCGCGGCCTCCAGTGCGATGGCGGCGCCGCGGCGACGGAACCGCTTGAGCGTCGCCTCCAGCCCCTCGACCAGCGCCACGACGATGTCGCCGTTGTCGGCGGTCGAGCCCTCGCGGATCACCACCACGTCGCCGTCGTTGATGCCGGCGTCGATCATCGAGTCGCCCTTCACCTCCAGCGCATAGTGGTCGCCCTTGCCCGACAGCATCTGGCTGGGGACGGCGACGTTGTGCGATACTTCGCTGATGGCTTCGATCGGGACGCCTGCGGCGATGCGGCCCATCACCGGTATCTCGACCGCATGGACGGCGACGGGCATCGCGCCGCGCACCATGGCCGCGCCGCCGCTTTCGCCACGGTCGCCGTCGATGACCCGCGGCACGAAGCCGCGGCCGCCGTCCAGCGCATCGGGAAGCTTTACGATCTCGATGGCGCGGGCGCGGTGCGCGAGGCGACGGATGAAGCCCCGCTCCTCCAGCGCCGTGATCAGACGGTGGATACCGGATTTGGAGCGCAGATCCAGCGCCTCCTTCATTTCGTCGAATGACGGCGGCACCCCGTCGCGCTGCACGCGGCGGTGGATGAAGTTCAACAGGTCCAGCTGCTTGCGGGTCAGCATGCGGGCAATCCTCGCCTTGGCTTGCGGGGGCCGTGCAAGGCCCTTATTCGCCTGCCGTTCTAGGTGTGTTCCCGATTTGTGTCAACATGTCGCTGCGGCATCACAGTGGCAGATAGGCCATCATCCCGCCGGCGATGCGCGCCGGGTCGCCGGGCGGACGGACCGCGAGGGCGCTTGCCCGGGACAGGACGCCCAGCAGCGCGCTGTCCTGCCGGTCGAGGATCCGCAGCGCCCCGTCCTCCAGCACGGCGCGGGCATAATGCTCGCGCGGGCCATTGGCCGGAATGTCGGCGGCAAGGGGCGCGGCATGCCGCGGCGCCGGCGCCGGCGGGGCGCCCAGCATCGTCGCCAGCACCGGAAGCAGGAACACGTGGCCGCAGACCAGCGCCGAGACGGGGTTGCCGGGCAGCCCGATCAGCGGCGTGCCGTCCAGCCGCCCCGCCATCAACGGCTTTCCGGGGCGCATGGCGACCTTGTAGAACGCCCGCTCCATCCCGCGCGCCGCGGCCGTGCGGCCGACCAGATCATGATCGCCCACCGATGCCCCGCCGACGGTGACGATCAGGTCCGCACCGCGTGCGAGGTCGAAGGCCAGGTCCAGCGACGCAGCATCGTCGCGCGCGATGGGCAGCAGGCGCGGCACGCCCCCGGCGGCGGCGATCATGGCGGCAAGTCCCAGCGTGTTGGACGCGACGATCTGGTCGGCCCCGGGATCCTCGCCCGGCATCACCAGCTCGTTCCCGGTGGCGATCAGCGCCACCTCGGGGCGACGGATCACGGCAATGCGCCCGTGGTTCATGGACGCCAGCATCGCGATGTCGACGGGCCGCAAGGGACCTTGCCGCCGGAACGCGTCGCCAGCGGCGAAGTCGTCGCCGGCGGGGCGGATGTAGGGCCCCGGGTCCGCTTGCGCCGCCACCGTGATGCCGTCGCCGTCGCACGTGACATCCTCCTGGATGACCACGCGGTCCGCACCTTCGGGAACCGGCGCGCCGGTGAAGATCCGCACCGCCTCGCCCGGCGCCAGAAGCCCTGCGAACCGCGCGCCCGCCGCCGCCTCGCCCACGACGCGCAGCCGCGCGCCGGGCCGGACGTCGTCGCCGCGTACCGCATACCCGTCCATCGCCGAGGCCGCGAAGGGCGGTTGCGACCGTGCCGCGGTCAGGGCGCGCGCCATCGTGCGCCCTGCCGCGTCGGTCAGGGCCACCGTCTCGGCCGGCAGGGGCGCCACGAGGGCGAATATATGGGCAAGGGCGTCCTCGACTGAGATCAAGGCCACCGGGCACCCTCCGGCGCGGCTGCGCGGCCGGGGCCTGCCACCGACCGGGGCTGGCTGGTGGATCCATGTTTGCCCCGGCGCACGTCCACCCGACCGGCTGCGTCCGATGCGCCCGGACGACAGGGCGCGGATGGACCGCTCATCGGATGGCGTCGTCGTCCGCCGCGGGCGCGGCACCGCTGCGATCCCTGCCGTCTGTCGCGGGGGTCGCGCGCCACGGGCCGGATTTCCCGCCGTCCTTCGACAGGAGGCGGATGCCGCCGATCTCCATGCCCTTCTCGGCGGCCTTCAGCATGTCGTAGAGCGTCAGGCAGGCCACCGTCACCGCCGTCAGCGCCTCCATCTCAACGCCGGTGCGCCCCGTGGTCGAGACCGTCGCCGTCACCTCGACCCCGCCGTCGGCCGGCACGGGGTCGACGGTCACGCGGGTAATCGGGAGAGGATGGCAAAGCGGGATCAACTCGGCTGTCCTCTTGGCCCCCATGATACCGGCAAGCCGCGCGGTGCCCAGCACGTCGCCCTTGCCGGCGCGCCCCTCGCGCACGAGGGCCAGCGTAGCGGGCGCCATCGCCACGAAGCCGCGTGCGGTCGCCGTGCGGGCCGACTCGACCTTGGCCGATACGTCGACCATGTGCGCGGCGCCGGCGTCGTCGAAATGGGTCAGCGTCATCGCGTCGCCCCGTTCGCAAGGCAGCGCTGCCGGTTCGACGATACCTGCGCGGCGGGCGGGCGCGCCACCCGTGCGGACAGGGGACGCGGCGCCTTCACGACGCCCCCTCGGTGGCGCTGTGCGGCGCATGCAGCAGGTCGCGTGTGGCGGCAGCGACGTCGTCCTGCCGCATCAGCGCCTCGCCGATCAGGAAGGCGCGGGCGCCGTAGCGGGCGAGATCGGCCAGGTCCGAGGGCGTCGCCAGGCCTGATTCCGCGACGATCAGGCGCCCCGGCTCCACCTGGCGCGCCAGCGTGCGGGTGGTGTCGAGCGTCGTGTCGAACGTGTGCAGATTGCGGTTGTTGATGCCGATCATGGGGGCGTCGAGGCGGTGCGCGCGGTCGAGCTCGTCGGCATCGTGCACCTCGATCAGCGCGTCCATGCCCCATTCGGCCGCCGACGTGACGAGGTCGGCCGCCAGAGCGTCGTCAACGGCCGCCATGATGACAAGGATGCAGTCGGCCCCCAACGCACGGGATTCGGCGACCTGCCACGTGTCGAAGAGGAACTCCTTGCGCAGGCAGGGCAGCGGTGCCGCGTCACGGGCGGCGGCGAGGAAGGTATCGTCGCCGCCGAAGGAGGGCCCGTCCGTCAATACGCTGAGGCACGTCGCGCCGCCCGACGCGTAGGCGCGGGCCAGCGCGGGGGGATCGAAGTCGGTCCGGATCAGTCCGCGCGAAGGACTGGCGCGCTTGATCTCGGCGATGAGGCCGTAGCCCTCGCGCGTGGCCGCATGAAGTGCTGCGGCGAAGGGGCGGACCTGGGGCGCCGCGCGGGCGGAGGCCTCGATGTCGGCGAGGCTTCGCGCGGCCCTGCGCGCCGAGATCTCGTCGAGCTTGTAGGCGCGGATGCGGTCGAGGACGGTCGCCATCACCGCTCCAGCGTGACGAGGGCGTGGCGCTTGCGGCCCGCGCTCAGCTTGACCGGCGATGTCAGGTCCGCCGCCCCCAGCATCCGCGCGGGGTCCGACAGGGCCACGTCGTCCAACCGCGCGCCGCCCTCGGCGATCAGGCGCTTGGCGTCCTTGCCCGACTTCGCCAGGCCCGCCCGCACGATCAGCTGCACGACGCTGACGCCTTCGGCCGCCTCGGAGGGCGACAAGGCCAGGGTGGGCAGCGCGTCGCCGGTGCCGCCATGCTCGAACACCTCGCGGGCGGTCGCGGCGGCGGCGGCGGCGGCGTCCGCGCCCCGGCACAGAGCCGTGACGGCGTCGGCCAGCACCACCTTGGCGGCGTTCACCTCGGCGCCGCCCAGCGCCCCCAGCCGCCGACATTCGTCCACCGGCAGCTCGGTGAACATCGCCAGGAACCGGCCTACGTCGGCGTCGTCCACGTTGCGCCACCATTGCCAAAAATCGTAGGAGGACATCCGGTCCTCGTTCAGCCAGATCGCGCCGTCCGCGGACTTGCCCATCTTCTTGCCGTCCGACCGCGTGACGAGCGGGGTCGTCAGGCCCCACGCCTCGACCCCCAGAACCCGCCGGATCAGGTCGGCACCCGACACGATGTTGCCCCACTGGTCCGAGCCGCCCATCTGCAGCACGCAGCCATGGCGGCGATAGAGCTCCAGGAAGTCGTAGGCCTGGAGCAGCATGTAGTTGAACTCGATGAACGACAGCGGCTGTTCGCGGTCGAGGCGCGACTTCACGCTTTCGAAGGCCAGCATGCGATTGATGGTAAAGTGCCGGCCCGTGTCGCGCAGGAAGTCGACATAGCCCAGCTTGTCGAGCCATTCGGCATTGTCGGGCATCAGCGCGGCGTCGTCCCCGTAGTCGATGTAGCGGTCGAAGACCTGGAGGATGCCGGCCTTGTTCGCCTCGATCTGCTCGACGGTGATGATGCGGCGCATCTCGTCCTTGCCGGACGGATCGCCGACCTTGGTGGTGCCGCCGCCCATGAGGGTGATGGGGCGGTTGCCCGTCTTCTGCAGCCAGCGCAGCAGCATGATCTGCACCAGGTTGCCGATGTGCAGCGAGGACGCCGTCAGGTCGTAGCCGATGTAGCCCGTGACGGGGCCGGCCAGCAGGGCCTCGTCGAGCGCCTGGATGTCGGTGCAGTCGGCCAGGAATCCCCGCTCGGATATCACGTGCAGAAAGTCGGATTTCGGCTGGTAGGTCATGGCGGAGCGGTCCATCCTTGGGCGTCGCCCGGGTATACCGGCGCCACCGGGGGAGGGAAAGGATGGTCGACGGCAGGGATCAGGTGGTCTTCGAGGGCCCGGTCTGGGCGCTGGGAGCCATGTCTGGAACTTCTCTCGACGGGGTCGACGCAGCGCTCCTCCTGACGGACGGCGACGCGATTTTCGCGTTCGGCGCATCGGGATACCGCCGCTATTCGGTACCGGAACGGGCAGTGCTGCGCGCGGCACTGGGCAAGTGGGAGGGGGGCGAGGATGCCGCCCGCATGGTCGGCGCCGCGCATGTCGCCGCGATGGCGCCGCTGGCCGGTGACGCGGCTCTGGCCGGATTTCACGGTCAGACGGTGGCGCACGATCCCGGCGCGCCGGGCGGGCCGCGCGGACGTGGCACGCGGCAGCTGGGCGACGGGGCGGCGCTGTCGAACGCCCTGGGCCTGCCGGTCGTGTGGGACTTCCGAAGCGCCGACGTGGCGGCGGGCGGGCAGGGGGCGCCGCTTGCGTCGTTCTATCATCATGCCTGCGCGCGCTGGATGAAGGCGGAGGCGCCGGTGGCGTTCCTGAACCTTGGCGGCGTCGGCAACCTGACGCTCGTCGATCCGCGGCAGCCCGATCCGGCGGCGCGCGGCGCCTGCGTCGCATTCGACACCGGACCCGCAAACGCGCCCCTGGACGATTTCGTCGCATTGCGGACCGGAGCTGCTCAGGACGAGGGCGGCAGGCTCGCGTCGCGGGGTCGCGCGGACGACGGCATCGTGGCGCGGCTTCTGGCCGATCCCTACTTCGCCCGGCCGGCGCCGAAATCCCTGGACCGCGACGACTGGTCTTGGCTGGCCGAGGCGGTTGCGGGCCTGTCGGACGCGGACGGGGCCGCGACCCTGACGGCCTGTGCGGCGCAGGCGGTCTTGGCCGGGCTGCGGCTGTGCGGGACGCCGCCCGCGCGCCTGCTGGTCAGCGGCGGAGGGCGGCGCAACCCGGTGCTGATGGCGGCAATATCGCGCGGCGCCCCCTGCCCGGTGGAGCCGGTCGAGGCGGCGGGACTGGACGGCGACATGCTGGAGGCGCAGGCCTTCGCCTATCTGGCGGTGCGTCTGGCGCGGGAATGGCCGATTTCGGCCCCGGGGACGACAGGCGTGGCCACCCCAGTCGCCGGCGGACGTGTATCCCTGCCGTCGGCGCCGGGCGCCGGCGTATCGCCACGCTCCGCACGCTCCATGACCGGGTCGGCCGTTCCCGTGGGCGGCGCGGCCGGTGAAAGGGCGGGGCTGCGCGTATCGGCCAGCACGGCGATGCCGTTGGCGTAGATCGTCTGCGGCGCGTCGAAGCGCGGCCGCCACAGCATCACGTCCAGAGGCCCCGAAAAGCGCCGGACGCGTTCGCCGTCGACCAGCCAGTCGGCCGGGATGGCGGCGCCGGCGGTCCCGGCATAGACTGCGGCGCGCCAGTCCTCGACCCAGACCGGCTGCTCCGGCGCGACCAGCAGATGGCAGGGCGCGCCCGGCGTGTTGCGCGAATTGACCGAAAGCAGGCAGGGGCGCAGGCTGCGCGCCATCACGCGGTCGATCGCGCGCACCGGCCTGGCACCGCCGTCCCGGGTGGTGACGCGGTCGCCCGGACGCAACGCGCCCACCCGGACGGGACCGCGCGGCGTCGAGACGTAGGCGTCGCCGGCAAGCCCCGTCATTGCGGCCGCGCGCACGCGTTCGACCCCGCGAAGGGCCGCCGCGATGGACCGATCGGCCATGGCGACCGGACCGGCGTAGTCGTGCGACGGCGCCTCATGGAACGAGGCGATGCCGATACGGCAGGCGGGGTCCGAAGGGCGCATCCGGTCGTTCGACATTGGCAGTGACCCTCCGTGGCGGCGTTGTGCGACCCTATACATGTCGAAGTCGTCAAACCGTTAACACGGCCCGGATTGCGCCCGCTTTTCCGCTCGCGTCGCGTCGGCCGACACTGTATCCGGCGTCTCCGAGGGCCGCTTGCGTCGCTCGTGCGGGTGTGGCGGAACGGTAGACGCACCTGGTTTAGGTCCAGGCGCCGCAAGGCGTGGGGGTTCGACTCCCTTCACCCGC
>CAVROT010000002.1:0-170964 GCA_963722905.1 uncultured Alphaproteobacteria bacterium
GAAGGCCAGCGGACGTTCGATGGCGCCGGTCGCGGTCAGGACGCGCCGGGCCCGGACGCGCCAGAGCCTGTGACGCAGTCCCGCCGTCTCCACCCGCTCTTCGGCCAGCAAATAGCCGTGGTCGTAGACGCCGGACGCCACGCAGGCCAGCCGCATGTCGACATTCGGCATGGCGGCCAGGGCGGCGACGGCGCCGGCGATCCAATCTATAGCGGGCCGCCCCGCGACCTCTTCGTCGTCGACGGATGCGCGACCGCCCCACCGGCCCGATTGCTCCATCAGCAGCACGTCCTCGCCGGCCTCGGCCGCCAGCCGTGCGGCGGTCAGGCCGGCGATGCCGCCGCCGACAACGACGGTATCGGCATGGGCGTAAAAATGTTCGTAACGGTCGGCATCGGGCTTTGACGGAGGGCGGCCCAGACCGGCCGAAGCGCGGATGACCGGCTCGTAGACGTGCTTCCAGAAGGCGCGGGGCCACATGAAGGTCTTGTAGTAGAAACCGGCCGGAAGGAACCGCGAGAGACGCTCGTTCACCGCGCCCACGTCGAACTTCAGCGACGGCCATCGGTTCTGGGACGTGGCGACCAGTCCGTCGTGCAGGGGGACGACCGTGGCCCTCTGGTTCGGCTCGAATCGCGGGCCCTCGCCGATGCCGACGAGGGCGTTCGGTTCTTCGGGGCCGCTGGCGACGACGCCCCGGGGGCGGTGATACTTGAACGACCGTCCCGTCAGCAGGACATCGTTGGCCAGCAGGGCGGAGGCCAGGGTGTCGCCGGCAAAACCGCCCAGGCGCCTGCCGTCGAAGGTGAAGAAGAGGGGGGACCGCCGGTCGATCTGGGTGCCGCCCCCGGTCAGGCGCACGCTCATGACGTCCACCCGGGATGGCGGAGCCGGATGGCGGCGGCCACGGCGTCGGGCGGCGCGAGGGCGGTGGCCGGGTAGGTGCCGAACACCTCCATCGTCACGGTATCGCGCGCGGCGTGGAACCACTGGCCGCAACCGAAGGCGTGGCGCCATCGTTCCAGATGAACACCGCGCGGGTTGGACCGCCGGAAGAGGTAGTCGGCGAAGTCGTGGTCGCCCGTCCCGGGGCCACGGCGTGTCACATGTGCCTCGCCGCCCGGCGCAAGCTCGGTCTCGTCGGCCATGACACCGCAGGCGGGGCAGCGCAGGGTCAGCATGATGCCGACCCCGCGCGTCCGGTCTCGTCAGTCGGCAGGCGCCACCACGGCGTCGCCTTCGATGACGGTATCGTCGTCGACGCTGTCGACCACCGCGTCACCGACGGCGAAGACACCGAGGAACGACAGGATGATGAGCAGGACGATGATCGCCAAGATAGCGAGGATGATGTTGCGGACCATGATGGGGGCTCCAATTGGGTTGCATGCCGGGTACCAATACGCCCGCGGCCCGCGACGTTCCGCGGCGATGGCCGGAAACGGGCGAAAAGCGGCGCCAATGCGCCGATGGCGTGTCTCTGCGGCATCAGTGCGCCACCCCGGCCGCGACGCTTTCGTCGATGAATCTCCCCTCGCGGAACCGGTTGATCGAGAACGGGTCCGCCAGCGCCGAGGCGCCCGTCGCCATCAGCTCGGCCATCGCCCAGCCCGACCCGGGGATCGCCTTGAACCCGCCGGTCCCCCAGCCGCAGTTGACGAAAACCCCGCCCACGGGGGTGCGCGAGAGCAGCGGCGACCGGTCGCCCGTCATGTCGACGATACCACCCCATTGGCGCAGCATCCGCAGGCGGCTCAGCATCGGGAACGTCTCGATCAGGGCGCGCACCGTCTCTTCTATGTGATGGAAACTGCCGCGCTGGGTATAGTTGACGGACCCGTCGGTGCCGCCGCCGATGACCATCTCGCCCTTGTCGGACTGGCTCATGTAGCCGTGGACCGTGTTGGCCATGACGACGACGTCCATGCAGGGCTTGACCGGTTCGCTCACCAGCGCCTGAAGCGACAGGGATTCGATCGGCAGCCGGAACCCGGCCATGTCGGCCAGCCGGCTGGAGTGCCCGGCGACGACGATCCCCAGCTTGCCGCAGGCGATGTCGCCTCGGCTGGTCTGCACGCCCGTCACCTGTCCGCCCTGCGTCGAGACGCCGGTCACCTCGCACTGCTGGACGATGTCCATACCCATGTCGCTGCATGCCCGCGCGTAGCCCCAGGCGACCGCATCGTGCCGCGCGGTGCCGCCGCGGGCCTGCCAGAGCGCGCCCAGCACCGGATAGCGCGGACCCGAAAGCTCGATGATCGGGCACAGGGCCTTGACGGCGGCGGGCCCGATGAATTCGGTCGAAACGCCCTGCAGGGCATTCGCCTGCGCGGTGCGGCGATAGCCGCGCACCTCGTGTTCGGTCTGGGCAAGCATCAGGACGCCACGCGGGCTGAACATGACGTTGTAGTTCAGATCCTGGCTCATCGTCTCGTAGAGGCTGCGCGCCTTTTCGTAGATCGCCGCCGAGGGATCCTGAAGGTAGTTCGACCGGATGATCGTCGTGTTTCGCCCGGTGTTGCCGCCCCCCAGCCAGCCCTTTTCCAGCACGGCGACATTGGTGATGCCGTGGTTGCGGCCCAGCCAGTAGGCCGTCGCCAGCCCGTGTCCGCCGGCGCCCACGATGACGACGTCATAGCGCGCCTTGGGCGCCGCGTCGCGCCAGGCGGGGCCCCAGTTCAGGTGGTGGCTCATGGCCTCGCGCGCGATGGCGAAGGCAGAGTGGCGTTTCATCGGCGGTCCGTCCGGCGGAGGGAGTGCCAGCCGTGAATGGCGCCGATCCTTGCCGGTTGGAAGGGTGCAAGCGGCACACGGGCGGCAAATATCGACATCGGGAGGCTTTTGCGACTTTGCGCCGCAGGGACCAGAGCCGGCTCGTGACAGGGCAGCCGTGAGGTTCACCGCCAGGCGGTCGCTCTTGCCGGGCCTGGTGCGGGCGGGGCGGGTATCGCGCCTGCGTGACTTTCACGCCGGCGGGTGCGGCGCTATGAGGGCGGCCGGAGGCACCGGATGATCCTTTTCTGGACGATCGCACTCGGAGCGGCCCTACTGGTGGCCGTGCCCATCGCGCGGGCCATGGCGGGACGGCCGGCCGCTGCGCCGGACACCATCGACAGCGACGTGGGCCTCTACCGCGCGCAGCTGGACGAGGTCGAGCGCGACGCCGCCCGCGGGATCCTCGACGGGGACGAGGTCGCGCGGATGCGCACCGAGGTCGCCCGCCGCCTGCTGGCCGCCGACGCGCGCGCCAAGCACCGTGTCCGCGATGCGCCGCCCGCCGTCTCTCTCGTGGCGGCGGCCGTGGCGGCGGCGACCGTGCTGGGGGGCAGCGTCGCCCTCTACGCCCGGATCGGGGCGCCCGGCTACCCCGACCTGCCCATTGCCGCCCGGATCGCGGCGGCCGAGGCGCTGCGCGCCGAACGCCCCTCGCAGGCCGCGGCAGAAGAGCAGGCCGGGCGCGCCGGCGACCCGCGCCCTGCACCGGATCCCGAGACGGCGGCCCTGATGGAACGCCTCCGCGAAGCTCTGTCCACCCGGCCGGACGACCTGCGCGGGTTCGAACTGCTGGCGCGCAACGAGGCATCGATGGGCAACTTCGCCGCCGCCGCCCGGGCGCAGGCGCGCGTGCTGGACCTGATGGGTGCCGAGACGACGGCCGCCGACCTTGCCGATCGCGCCGAATGGATGGTGCTGGCGGCCGGCGGCTATGTGTCGCCCGAGGCCGAGGTGGCGCTGGAACGGGCGCTGGACGCAGATCCGCGCAACGGGCGGGCGCGCTATTATCTGGGATTGGCCCAGGCTCAGCTGGGCCGCCCCGATCTGGCCTACAGGGTCTGGGCGGCCCTTCTGCGCGACGGGCCGGAGGAGGCGCCCTGGATCGCCCCGATCCGCGCGCAGATCCCGCAGGTCGCCGCCCGCGCCGGCGTGCCCTATGACCCGCCGCCGGCCCGCCCCGGCCCCGACGCGCAGGCCGTCGTCGACGCCGCCGACATGTCGCCCGAGGATCGCGACGCCATGATCCGCGGCATGGTGCAGGGCCTCGCCGACCGGCTGGCGACGCAGGGCGGTCCGGCCGCGGACTGGGCCCGCCTCATCGCCGCCTACGGCACGCTGGGCGAGACGGATGCCGCCGCCGCCATCTGGGACGAGGGACGCGATCGCTTTGCCGGCGTGCCCGCCGACCGGGACCTGCTGCGTCGCGCCGCCGAGGCTGCCGGCGTGGCGCAATGACAGCGGCTGCGGGCGTCGCATCCGGGTCGGCAGGCCCGCGAATGCCACCGGGCCGGTCAGTCCGCGCCGCAGAGTTCCCTGCGACGTCGGCATGATCCACGATACCATCATGGAGTTCGGCGCCGCCTTGCCGGCCGCCGGGGCGCTGGCGGGGCTCGACCTCGGGACGCGGACCATCGGCGTCGCCGTCAGCGACCGGCGGCGGCAGGTGGCGACGCCCGTGACGACGATCCGGCGGAGCAAGTTCACCGCCGATGCGGCGGCGCTTTTCGCTCTGCTGGCACAGCGCGAGGTGGCGGGTCTGATCCTGGGCCTGCCGCTGAACATGGACGGTAGCGAGGGGCCGCGCGCCCAGTCCACCCGCGCCTTCGCGCGCAATCTTTTGCGGTTGCGCGACCTGCCCGTCGGCTACTGGGACGAGCGATTGTCGACCGTCGCGGCCACGCGCGCTCTGCTCGAGGCCGACGCCTCGCGCAAGCGCCGCGCTGAGGTGGTGGATCACGTGGCGGCCGGCTACATCCTGCAGGGCGCGCTGGACCGGCTGGCGCACATGGCCGCGAAGGGCGGGGAGGGGGCGACATGAGCCTGGACGACGACGCCCCACGGGAGGCCCCGATCTGGACGCGCGGCGAGGTCGACAGCCCCTGCATCCGGGTCTGCGTCATCCACCCCGGCGAGGATCTGTGCGTCGGCTGCCTGCGCACCCGGGGCGAGATCGCCGCGTGGCCGCGGATGCCCGGCGACGCGCGACGCGCGCTTCTGGCAGAACTGGCAGACCGGGCGCCGCGCCTGAAGCGGCGGCGCGGCGGCCGCAACCGGCGGCTGGGCGCGGTCGTGGCCGCGGCGGATCCATCCGAGGAAGGCGCTTAGTCGGCCCTGCAAGCATCGCCGTTACCGTCCGGTTTCCGCACATCGTCGCCTCAGGCGAACGGCGCGCGGCGGCACCGCTCGCAACCCTGTGCCGACCGGGTCGTCGGGGCCGTTCATGCTGCGGCGCGATGGTCCCCGACCGCCCCCAGCGCGTCCTGAACCAGCGTTCGCCCGGCACCGGGCCGGTGGGCGCCTTCGGACAGGATCCGGCGCCATATCCGCGCGCCGGGCTGGCCGTGAAAGAGCCCCAGCATGTGGCGCGTGACCTGGGACAGGCGTCCGCCGGCCGCGATGTGCCTGTCGATATATGGCAGCATCGCCCGGGCCGCCGCCGCCCGGTCGGGCACCGGAGCGGCCTCTCCATGCGACAGCGGATCCGCGCCCAGCAGAATGTCGGCAGGCGCATGATAGGCCGTGCGGCCGATCATGACGCCTCGCGCGCCTCCGTCCAGCATCGCCTGCGCCGCGTCCAGCGACGCGATACCGCCGTTGATCCAGATGTCCATGTCTGGGAACGCCGCCGCCATCCGGAGCACGAGCCCGTGGTCCAGCGGCGGCACCTCGCGGTTCTCCCTGGGGCTGAGGCCCTGAAGCCACGCCTTGCGCGCATGCACGATCACCCGCCGAACTCCGGCATCGCGCAACGTAGCGATGAATGCGGGCAGCACCTCCTCGGGGATCTGGTCGTCGACGCCGATGCGGCACTTGACCGTGACGGGCACCGGGCAGGCGGCGCCCATCGCCGAAACGCAATCGGCGACCAGTTGGGGCCGCTCCATGAGGACGGCGCCGAAGCACCCCGACTGGACCCGGTCTGACGGGCAGCCGACGTTCAGGTTGACCTCAGCATATCCGGCGTCGGCGCCCAGCTTTGCAGCCTGCGCCAGCTCGGCCGGGTCGGCACCGCCAAGCTGGAGAGCGATCGGGTGTTCTCCGGGCGAAAATTCCAGCAGATGCAGTGCTCCGCCCCGAACCAGCGCCGCCGCCGTCACCATCTCGGTATAGAGCAGGGTCCGTCGCGACATCGTCCGGTGAAACGCGCGGCAGTGCCGGTCGGTCCAGTCCATCATCGGAGCGACCGACAGGCTGGCAGCATTCGTCACGCTGCGATCCCCTCGTTTCATGGGTTTACCTGGCGTGGCTGACGGCGACGTTTCAAGCTCATAGGCTGCGCTTCGGTGCGGTTCCAGTGATAGGGGCGTCATCTGCAGTATCGGGAGGGCGTCATTTAGCACCGGCTGACGCAGACGTCACGCATACGCATGGGCGGACGTTGACCCGGTGCCCAGGCTGACGCCCCGACGGACCCGGACCGAAGCATGCTGATGGAGATTTTGGCTGACGCTCCGGACCTCGGGCCGTATACGGACACCCCTGCCCGCGGACATGCCAGAACTTGGCCACCCGGACGGCACGCAGGCCGCCGCGTCGGCCGGACCATCTGCGATAGTCCGTATATCAGGGCGATGGCAGGGGTGGGAACGCCCCCCAAGCGGGCGCTGCCTGGGCGGGCACCAACGCGTCCCGGGCGGACGTATCGCGTGCTGCCGCGGATCGGGGAACGTTCGGACGGGCCGCCTGTCCACGCTTCCGCGCGCGCGGCAACCCCGGAAGGGGATTGTGCAACGAGGCACCTCCGACGGTCTGGAAAGGACGCTCGTCCTTCACCTTCTTGATGACGGTGGATATTCCGGACAGGTCAGGGCTCTCCTTTAGCTTGATCGATCCTGGGACAAAGGATGCTCACCGATGCAGACGAACCGAGCATGACCGGGCCCGTACGGCTTCCGAGATCGCGTCGCGGTCGCGTGCAGGACATGCAGGTCGTGCGTCGGTCGCCGGACGACAGGAGCACGTGATGGGGTGGCGTCATTCGGGGCCGTGCAGGTCCGGGACGCTGCCGTGACGCCCGCCGCCCGGGTCGCCGCGGCGATCGAGATCGTCGACGCCATCGTCTCTGGCCAGCCGGGCGAGGCCGCGCTCACCCGGTGGGCCCGCGGTCACCGGTTCGCCGGATCCGGCGACCGCGCCGCGATTCGCGATCATGTCTTCGACGTCATGCGGCGATGGTACTCGACCGCCCACGATGGCGGCGGCACGACCGGCCGCGCGCGGATGATCGGGCTTCTTCGTCAGGCCGGAGCCGACCCCGCGAACCTCTTCACCGGTGTCGCGCATGCCCCTATCCCACTGACGGCCGAAGAGCGCCGCCGCCCGGCACCCGCCGGCGAGGACGTGGCTCTGGACTGCCCTCCGGCAGCGTCCGCCCTGCTGCGGCGTGATCTCGGTACGGCGTTTGCCCCGGTGATGGCGGCGCTGCGACTGCGCGCACCGACGTTCCTTCGCGCGAACCTGCGCAGGGCCGATCCGGCGGCTGCCATCGCGGCCCTCGCGGCCGAAGACATCGATGCGGTCGTGCTCGCAGACGCGCCCGCCGCCCTTCGCGTGACGCGCAACCCCCGCCGCATCGCGGGTAGCGCGGCCTATCGCGACGGCCTGGTGGAGCTTCAGGACGCCGCCAGCCAGGCCCTGGTCGACCGATTGCCGCTGGAGGACGGCCAGCGCGTGCTGGACTTCTGTGCCGGAGGCGGAGGCAAGACGCTTGCGATGGCGGCACGCGCCAGGGCGAACTTCACCGCGACCGACATCGACCGGGGACGTCTCGCACAGCTTGAGGTTCGCGCCCGGCGCGCCGGGGTCGGCGTGACCTGCGCCGCCCCCGACGACCTGGGCGCCGCCGCCTTCGACCTCGTGCTCGTCGATGCGCCCTGCACGGGATCGGGGGCCTGGCGCCGGTCCCCGCAGGGCAAGATCGACTTCACTCCCGCCGGGCTGGCCACGGCGATCGCGCGCCAGGCCACAGTGCTTGATGCCGCAGCCCGACACGTTGCCGGCCGCGGACAGCTTGCCTACGCGACTTGCTCGATCCTCGAGGACGAGAACGCGGGATCGGTGCGCGGATTTCTTGCAAGGCACCCCGGATGGGCGTGCACGTCCGAATGGCGACGCCGCCCGGACGGTAACGGAGACGGTTTTTTCCTCGCAATGCTAGCGCCGCCCGACGGCCAAGAACGCAACCAATAGTTGAAAACAAGCGAGATATCGTGGTAGTCGAGGGCCGGTTAGCATCACCTTAACCTTGGACACCCAGGGTCCGACGGTACGAATCGAGGGGCGGGCCCATTTGTGACTGACTGGAGGATATCAGGCGACCGACCGTCGCCGACCGGCGCACGCGCACGGTCGGCGATGCAGGCAGCGATCCTCGCGGGCTGCGCGGGGTTGGCGGCGGTCCTCGCGCTTTTCGGTCCCGGAGCCGCATCGCGTACGACGGCCTGGGCCGCGGTTTCTGCGCTGATCGTGCTGGCGGCGATGACCGGTGGCATCGCCCTGCACCGGTCCCGCGGACGGCGTGCCATGCGCCGGGCCATCCGGCTGAGCCGCGAACACGACCCCGACGTCGTCTTCATGACCGACGCGGCCGGTGGCATCCTGTGGTACAATGCGGCGGCCCTCACGTTTGCAGCCGACGACAGCGACGGCGAAGCAGGGGCTGGGTTCGCCGCGCGGGTTCCGCCCGGCGCGGCCGGAGGGCCGGCGCCGCAGCGATCCGCGCCGCTGGCCGACGTCATGCTGGCGCGGGATTTCGCGGCGCCGGCGGACGTGATGCGATCGCTGTCACGGCAGGTCGTCCGGTCGGGGTCGGCCCATGCCGACGTCGCGGGGCAGGACGGCACGATCCGCAGGCTATGGGCCGCGCGACCATGCGACGACACCATCGTCTGGACGTTGTCGGACCTTTGCGGCATCGGCGGCCCCCCGGAAGGCACTGGCCTGCCGACATTTCGCCTGACTTCCGAAGGGCACGTCGTTTCCGGCGACGCTGCGTTTTCGCGTCTGCTCGGCCGTGGGGTCGCCAGCTTCGACGACCTTGCGGATGGCGCGGATTACGACGGCAACGGTCGCTACAGGATCGTGACGCGGGACGGCCAGCGAAACGTTGTGCTCCACGAGATTTCCGATCGCGGCGGCCTCCGCCACGTGGCGATTCTGGCAGACGATACCGGCGGCGGTCCGTCCCTCGCCGACAACGGGCCCCGCGATGCCGACGGACGCACGTTCGATGCCCTGCCAGTGGCGATCCTGCAGATCGTGCCTGGCGGTCGTGTGTGTCGGTCCAACCGACTGGCGCGATCGCTGCTGGGGCTGCCCGACGGCGAGGATCGGCTTCTGGGCGATCTGGTCGAGGGGCTGGGCCGTCCCGTCGCCGGATGGCTGGACGATGCGTTCGCCGGGCGGGGACTGAACCGCCCCGAAGTCCTGCGGGCCAGCCACCAGTCGACGGATTGCTACGTCCAGATAACGTTGGGTCAGCTGACGCTTGACGACGACCCCCGCCTCGTCGCTGTGCTCCACGATGCCACCGAACTCAAGACCCTGGAAGCCCAGTTCGTCCAGAGCCAGAAGATGCATGCCATCGGGCAACTGGCCGGTGGCGTGGCCCATGACTTCAACAATCTGCTGACTGCCATCAGCGGTCACTGCGACCTGTTGCTGTTGCGGCACGACCAGGGCGATCCCGACTTCTCGGACCTCGAACAGATCGCGCAGAACGCCAATCGCGCTGCCAGCCTGGTCGGACAGCTACTGGCCTTTTCACGCAAGCAGAACCTGCGGCCGGAATTGCTGGACATGCGCGATACCCTGGCCGAGCTCACCCACCTTCTCGACCGCCTTGTCGGCGAACGGGTGACGCTGTCCTTCGACCACGATCCGGCACTTCAGATGGTCCGTGCCGACAAGCGGCAGCTCGAACAGGTCATCATGAACCTCGTCGTCAACGCCCGAGACGCAATGCCGGACGGCGGCCCGATCCGCATCGAAACCGAGGCGCGCACCCTGCTCAAGCCGCTGAAGCGCGACCGCGTGGTCGTGCCTGTCGGGGAATACGTGATCGTCCGCGTAACGGACGAGGGGACCGGCATAAGCCCCGACAAGCTGCCGAAGATATTCGAGCCGTTCTTCACGACCAAGCGGATCGGAGAGGGGACGGGCCTGGGCCTCTCCACCGCTTACGGGATCGTAAAGCAGACGGGAGGCTACATCTTCGCCGACAGCGTCGTCGGCGAGGGTACGGCGTTCTCCCTCTACTTCCCGTCCCACCCGGTCCCGCCGAGGACTGCTCCGGCCCCGGCCCAGCCACCGGCGGCGCAGACGCATCACCGTGGCGAGGGCGTGATCCTGCTGGTGGAGGACGAGGCTCCGGTCCGGGCCTTCGCATCGCGCGCGCTGTCGATGCGCGGCTATACGGTGGTCGAGGCCGACAACGGGGAGATGGCGCTGGAGCTTCTGGCCGACCCAGATCTCGCCATCGACGTCTTCGTGACGGACGTCATCATGCCGGGCCTGGATGGCCCGACCTGGGTCCGCAAGGCACTGGAAGACAGGCCGGGTACGCGTGTCGTCTTCGTGTCGGGATACGCAGAGGAGAGCTTTGCGGATTCACAGGCGAAGATCCCGAATTCGGTCTTTCTTCCCAAGCCGTTCTCGCTGGTGGAGTTGACCGCGACCGTTGCCCGCATTCTCGACTGAACACGGCAGAGCAGGGGTCGGTCGCCGGACCCGGGAGGCAGCCTCTCGCCCGCCCGCGGTACGGGCGGTCCCTACGGGTGCTGACTGGGCGTGGCCCCGGGGCCACGACTTGGGGGTCCGGCGCGGGTCCATCGTCGTTCACCGATCCTTAACCCTCGTCATCGACAGTTCGAATCGAGTTGCACATATTGGCGCGTCGCCTTATCCACAGGATTGAGAACAAGACGCGAACACGATACGGTCGTTGCCGGGCCCCGGCAGACGTGGAACAAGGAACCACCCCATGAGCACGGCGAACCTCCTCGACATGACCGACCGACGCAGCGCCGACAAGCAGAAGGCCCTCGACTTTGCCCTGGCGCAGATCGAACGGCAGTTCGGCAAGGGCTCCATCATGAAGCTCGGCGGCGACAATCCGTTGCCCGACATCGAATTGACCTCTACCGGATCGCTGGGCCTTGACATCGCGCTGGGCATCGGTGGCCTGCCCAAGGGCCGGGTCATCGAAATCTACGGTCCCGAGAGCTCGGGCAAGACGACGCTGACGCTCCACGTCGTCGCCGAAGAGCAGAAGAAGGGCGGTGTCTGCGCCTTCGTCGACGCGGAGCACGCGCTCGATCCGCAATACGCCAAGAAGCTGGGCGTGAACCTCGACGAGCTTCTGATCAGCCAGCCGGACACCGGCGAACAGGCCCTGGAGATCGTCGACACGCTCGTCCGGTCCGGTGCGGTCAGCCTGGTGGTCGTCGACAGCGTCGCCGCGCTCACGCCGAAGTCCGAGCTCGAAGGCGACATGGGCGACAGCAGCGTCGGCGTCCACGCCCGCCTGATGAGCCAGGCGATGCGCAAGCTCACCGGCTCGATCAGCCGTTCGGGCTGCATGGTCATCTTCATCAATCAGATCCGCATGAAGATCGGCGTCATGTTCGGCAGCCCGGAGACGACGACCGGCGGCAACGCGCTGAAGTTCTATTCCTCCGTCCGGCTGGACATCCGCCGCATCGGCGCCATCAAGGACCGCGACGAGGTGGTCGGCAACCAGACCAAGGTGAAGGTCGTCAAGAACAAGGTCGCGCCCCCCTTCAAGGTGGTCGAGTTCGACATCATGTACGGCGAAGGTATATCGAAGACCGGTGAGCTGCTGGACCTCGGCGTCAAGGCCGGCGTCGTCGACAAGTCGGGGTCGTGGTTCTCTTACGGCGACGAGAGGATCGGCCAGGGGCGCGAAAACGCCAAGCAGTTCCTCAAGGATAACCCGTCGATCGCCAACCAGATCGAGGACAGGATCCGCGCGTCCCACGGGCTGGACTTTCATGGCGCCGACGACGGCGACGCCGCCATGCTGGAGGACTGACCGCAAGGGCGCGGCCCTCGCGCGCGCCATTCCGGAGGACGCGGCGCACAGGGCGAGAACGGTGGTACGTTCCTTGCCCCGACGGTCGCGGGCGGCTACACTTCGACACCGCCCGCCACCCGAGCCTCATAGGTCGCCGCCATGCCCAGCCTGAACGACGTCCGGTCGACATTCACCGACTATTTCGTCGGCCAGGGCCACGCCCGGGTGCCCAGCTCTCCCCTGGTGCCTCGCAATGATCCCACGTTGATGTTCGTCAACTCGGGCATGGTGCAGTTCAAGAACCTCTTCACCGGGGTCGAGCACCGCGACTACGTCCGTGCGACATCGGCGCAGAAATGCGTGCGCGCCGGCGGCAAGCACAACGACCTCGACAACGTCGGCTACACCGCGCGGCACCACACCTTCTTCGAGATGCTGGGCAATTTCAGCTTTGGCGACTATTTCAAGGAGGACGCGATCCGCATGGCGTGGGAATTGGTGACCCGCGACCTGGCCATTCCGGCCGACCGGCTGATCGTCACGGTCTATCACGAAGACGAGGAGGCGGCGTCACTCTGGCGCCGCATAGCGGGGCTGTCCGACGACCGTATCATTCGCATTGCGACCGACGACAACTTCTGGACGATGGGCCCAACTGGCCCCTGCGGTCCGTCGTCCGAGATATTCTACGACCACGGCGATCACGTCTGGGGCGGACCGCCCGGCAGCCCGGACGAGGACGGCGACCGGTTCGTCGAAATCTGGAACCTTGTCTTCATGCAGTTCGAGCAGCACGAGGACGGCCGCCGGACGACCCTGCCCAACCAGTCCATCGACACCGGCATGGGGATCGAACGCGTGGCCGCCCTGCTGCAGGGCACGAACGACAACTATGCCACCGATCTGATGCGCGACCTGATCGAGGCCAGCGCCCACGCCACCCATACCGATCCCGACGGGCCGGGCAACATCCACCACCGGGTCATCGCCGACCATTTGCGCTCGACGTCCTTCCTGATCGCCGACGGCGTACTGCCTGCGGGCGACGGGCGCGGCTACGTCCTGCGCCGGATCATGCGGCGCGCGATGCGCCATGCCCACCTCCTTGGCGCCGCCGATCCGGTCATGTGGCGGCTGGTGCCGGCCCTGGTGCGCCAGATGGGGCAGGCCTACCCCGAACTCGTCGCGGCCCAGCCCGTCATCGAAGAGACGCTGCGAGCCGAGGAAACCCGATTCCGTCAGACGCTGGACCGCGGCTTGCGACTGCTGGACGACGAATTGGCGAATTTACCCGATGGCGAAGACCTTCCCGGAGCGGCGGCCTTCAAACTTTACGATACGTTCGGTTTCCCGCTGGATCTGACGCAGGACGCCTTGCGCGAGCGCGGGCGTGCGGTCGATACGGACGGATTCGAAACGGCAATGGCGGCGCAGAAGGCGCAGGCCCGGGCCGCCTGGGCAGGCTCGGGCGAGGTTGCCGACGCCGGTGTATGGTTCGGGATCGCAGACCGGCACGGCGCGACCGAGTTCCTGGGCTATTCCACGACGACCGTTGAAGCTCAGATTATCGCCATCGTCGTGGACGGGGCCGAGGCCGGCTCCGCTTCCACCGGGCAGACCGTACAGATCGTCGTCAACCAGACGCCGTTCTATGCCGAGTCGGGCGGCCAGGTCGGCGACACCGGAACGATCATTGGCCCCTGCGGCCGCGCGCGAGTGACTGACACGCGCCGCATCGGCGGGGTCTTCGTGCACTTCGTCGAGGTGGACGATGGCTCCCTCGCGGTCGGCGAAGGCGCCCGCCTCATCGTCGACCCACACCGCCGTGCCCTGATCCAGGCGAACCACTCGGCGACCCATCTGTTGAACCAGGCACTGCGCGACGTGCTGGGGGACCATGTGGCGCAGCGCGGATCGCTCAACGCTCCCGACAGGTTGCGGTTCGACTTCAGCCACGGCAAGGCGCTGACGCTCGAAGAGATCTCGGCGGTCGAGGCGGCGGTGAACCGGGCCGTCCGTGAGAACACCGGCGTCGCGACACGCCTGATGTCGCCGGACGACGCCCGCGCGATGGGCGCGCAGGCGCTTTTCGGCGAGAAATACGGCGACGAGGTCCGCGTGGTGTCGATGGGGCAGGGGCCGGATACCGGCCGTGGCTCCGACGGCACGACCTGGTCCATCGAGCTGTGCGGCGGCACGCATGTCGCACGTACCGGCGACATCGGTCTGGCGGTGGTGACGGGCGACAGCGCATCGTCGGCTGGCGTTCGCCGGATCGAGGCGCTGACCGGTGCGGCGGCCTTCGACTACCTCAGCGCGCAGGACCACCGGCTGGCCGAAATTGCATTGGCGCTTAAGGCGCGCCCGGACGAGGTGACCGACCGGGTCCGCGGGCTCGTCGACGAACGGCGCGCCCTCGAGGTCCAGGTCGCACAGCTTCGGCGCGAGCTGGCCATGTCGGGCGGCGGGGCGGCCCCAACGGCCCCGCGCGACATCGGCGGCACGGCATTCATCGGGCAGGTGATGCCCGGGGTCGGCGGGCGCGACCTGCCGGCGCTCATCGATACCATGAAGGCGCAGATGGGGTCCGGCGTGGTCGTCCTGATCGCCGATGCCGAGGGCAAGGCGGCCGTTGCCGCCGGCGTCACGGCGGATCTGACCGGCCGGATCTCGGCGGTCGATCTGGTGCGTGCCGCCGTGGCGGAACTGGGCGGCAAGGGCGGCGGCGGGCGCCCCGACATGGCGCAAGGCGGGGGCCGCGACGCCGCCAATGCCGACGCGGCGATCGCCGCGGCCGCTGGCCTGGTGGAGCGTGCCGCATGAGTGCGCTGTGGATCGCCCATGTCCTGGTGACCGACGATGCGCCCTACGCGCGCTACGCCGCGCTGGCCACCGACGCCATACGCGAACACGGCGGTGTCTTCCTGGCGCGCGGCGGCCGATACGTGACGCTGGAGGGCCCCGATCGCCCGCGCAATGTCGTCGCGCGCTTTCCCAGCGTGGAGGCCGCCGAAGACTGCTACCGCTCCGACGCCTACCAGGCGGCGCTGGCCCACGCAAAGGGAGCGGCGGTCAGGGAACTCTCCATCGTCGAAGAGATCTGAACGTCGCCCCCTTCATCCTGTCGCAAATACTCCGGGGAGCGCGAGGGGCTGGCCCCTCGCTCCGACGCCGGCGGCGCGCGACCTAGCCCACCGCTTTCGCGGCCCGCTTGCGCTCGTGCGGGTCCAGGAACCGCTTGCGCAGCCGGATGGCCTTGGGCGTCACCTCGACCAGCTCGTCGTCGTCGATATAGGCGATGGCCTGCTCCAGCGTCAGCGTGACCGGGGTGGTCAGGCGCACCGCTTCGTCCGTGCCCGACGCGCGCACGTTCGTCAGCTGCTTGCCCTTCAGCGGGTTCACCTCGAGGTCGTTCTCGCGGTTGTGCTCGCCGATGATCATGCCCTGATACACCGGCTCCTGCGCGCCGATGAAGAAGTGGCCGCGATCCTCCAGCTTCCACATGGCGTAGCTGACCGACGTCCCGTTCTCCATCGAGATCAGGACGCCGGCGCGGCGGCCCTGGATGGGGCCGCGGTGCGGCGCCCAGGTATGGAAGACCCGGTTCAACACGCCGGTGCCGCGCGTATCCGTCAGGAATTCGCCGTGATAGCCGATGAGGCCGCGCGACGGGACATGCGCGATGATGCGCGTCTTGCCGGCGCCCGCCGGCTTCATCTCGGTCAGCTCGCCGCGGCGGGGTCCGGTGATCTTCTCGATGACGGCGCCGGAATATTCGTCGTCGACGTCGATGGTCACTTCCTCGATGGGCTCCATCTGCTGACCGTCCACGTCGCGGAACAGAACCTGCGGACGGCTGACGCTCAGCTCGAACCCCTCGCGGCGCATGTTCTCGATCAGGACGCCCATCTGCAGCTCGCCCCGGCCCGCGACCTCGAACGCCTCGCCGCCGGGGCTGTCGGTGACCTTGATGGCGACGTTGCTTTCGGCCTCCTTCATCAGACGCTCACGGATGACGCGGCTCTGGACCTTCTTGCCGTCGCGGCCCGCGAGGGGGCTGTCGTTGATGCCGAAGGTGACGGTGATCGTCGGCGGGTCGATGGGCTGGGCGGGCAGCGGTTCGTCCACCGCAAGGGCGCAGATCGTGTCGGCGACGGTGGATTTCGACATGCCGGCGATGGAGACGATATCGCCCGCCTGCGCCTCTTCTATGTCCTGTGGGGCCAGCCCGCGGAAAGCCTGGATGCGGGTCACGCGGAACTGTTCTATCTTCTGCCCGATCCGGCTGAGCGATTGCACCGTCGCCCCTACCTTCAGCGCACCCGATTCGACGCGCCCCGTCAGCAGCCGCCCCACGAAGGGGTCGGCACCAAGCGTCGTGGCCAGCATACGGAACGGCTCGTCCTTGCGCTTCTGCTGGCGGGGCGGCGGCACGTGCCGCACGACGAGCGCGAAGAGCGCGTCCAGCGTCTTGCGCGGCCCGTCCAGCTCGGGATCGGCCCAGCCGGCGCGGCCCGAGGCGTAGAGATGCGGGAAATCCAGCTGGTCGTCGTCAGCGTCGAGGTTGGCGAAGAGATCGAACACCTCGTCCAGCGCGCGGTCGGGCTCGGCGTCGGTCTTGTCGACCTTGTTCAGCACGACGATGGGCCGCAGCCCCAGCGCCAGCGCCTTGGATGTCACGAACTTGGTCTGCGGCATCGGCCCCTCGGCCGCGTCCACCAGCAGCACCACGCCATCGACCATGGAGAGGATCCGCTCCACCTCGCCGCCGAAATCGGCGTGGCCGGGCGTGTCCACGATGTTGATGCGCGTGCCCTTCCATTCGACCGACGTGCACTTGGCAAGAATGGTGATGCCGCGCTCGCGTTCCAGGTCGTTGCTGTCCATGGCGCGCTCGACCGTCGCCTGGTTCTCGCGGTAGGAACCCGATTGCTTGAGCAACTCGTCCACCAGCGTGGTCTTGCCGTGGTCCACGTGGGCGATGATGGCGATGTTGCGGAGATCCATGGGAGGCAGCCTTTCGGGGGTGTCGCGCCGCCCTACCGTGCAGGTGCAGAATTGGCTAGAGGCGAACGGCGCGCGGAGCCAAGGATGGCCCGCTTTCCCGAGATCGCGGTTCATGCAGGTCGCGCGGGCGTTGTGACTCGCAAGGTCCGAGGGGGCTGGCGCGGGCGATGGCAATCGGATCGGGCGCAGCACCGCGATCCCTGGGGGCCATGTGCGCGGCCCTATTCAGCCGCGTCGCGCGCCGGATCCTCGTCCTTACCCTCGTCCGTCGCGCGGCGCATCGACATCGGCTCCTTGAACGTCAGGGTGCGGTAGGGGAACGGGATCTCGATACCGTTGTCGTCCAGCGCGCGCTTGACCGCCGCGACGACCTTGTCGCGTGAGCTGCGGATGTCGACAGGGCGCGATCCGGTCCACCATGTCACCTCGAAGTTGATCGAGCTGTCGGCGAACTCCTGCGCGAAGATCTGCACGTCCTTCACGTCGTCGCGCACCGAATCCACGGCGTGGACCGCCGCCTCGATGACCTCGCGCGCACGGTCCACGTCCTCCCCGTAGGCCACGCCGCAGATGACGGTCGTGCGGCGCAGCTCGCCCGAGGTGCGGATCGTGACGGGGTTCTTGAAGAACATTGCATTGGGCGCCACGACGAGCTGTCCGTCGGTCTGGCGGATGTGCGTGTCGCGGATGGTGATGACCTCGACCTGGCCCTCGATCCCCTCGCATTCGATGAAGTCGGTGACCGAGAACGGCTCGCGCAGAAGCAACAGGATGCCGGCAAGGAAATTCTCGAACACGTCCTTGAAGGCGAACCCGATGGCGACGCCCCCCACGCCGAGTGCGGCCAGTGCGCGGCCCGGCGTGATGGTCGGGAAGGCGATGGTGACCGCGATCAGGATGCCGAAGAGCCACAGCCCGACCGTCGCCAGCATCATCACCACATCGACCAGCGACCGGCGCATGCGGGCGCGGCGCAGGGCACGCGGCGTGTAGGCCTGCACGACGAAGACGATCACCCAGATGACCGTCAGGAACACGGCGGCGATGACGAGGTTCGGCAGCGTCGCCCAGAAGCTGACGGCGTAGCCCTCGAGTTGCATTCTTAGCGGTTCGGGAAACCGATACCAGAGGCTGCCGAAGATCTCGCGCATGGGTGGCCCTCAGTGGGTGGCGGTGGACGAATAGAGGTGAATGACCAGGATCCCCGAGAGGATCAGCGCCATTCCCAGCACGGCCGGACCGTCCAGTCTCTGGCCAAACAGGACATAGCCGATGATCGCGATGAAAACGATCCCGAGGCCGGACCATATCGCGTAGACCACCCCGAGCGGCATGTATTTCAGGGCAAGGCTCATCAGCCAGAACGACAGGGCATAGGACACCGTCATGATCGCGACGGGTAGGGGGCGGGTGAACTGCGCGCTGGCCTGAAGCGCCGCGCTGCCGACGGTCTCGGCCATGATGGCGAATATCAGGTACAGGTAGTGGGCTGGCATTTCGGTCCCCGGTGATGTCGGTCTGTCGGGTCTAGGGCGTGTCGGGACCGCTTTGAAGCCTATCGTGGCGGCGACATGCACGCTCCACGTCGGCCATTCGCGTCGATTGTGCCCCGGGCCGGTCGTCGCCGGGATGTGCAGGTGCGCCGCAGCCGCGCGGCCGCCGTCGCGCAGTCGAAGCGGCGCGGCGGCTAGTCCCGGCCGCGGTAGGGCTCGACGTACTGCAGGGCCATGTCCCAGGGGAAGAAAATCCAGGTGTCCTGGCTGACTTCGGTGATGAAGGTGTCGACGGTCGGGCGTCCCTTGGGCTTGGCATAGACGGTCGCGTAATGCGCGGCTGGGTAGAGCGCGCGCACCAGCTCCAGCGTGCGGCCGCTGTCGACCAGATCGTCGACGATCAGGATCCCGGCGCCGTCGGGGCCCATCAGGTCGGCATCGGGCGACTTGAGGATGCGGGCCTCGGACTGCGACTGATGATCGTAGGACTTCACCGAGATCGTGTCGACGGTGCGGATGTCCAGCTCGCGCGCGACGATCATGGCGGGCGCCATGCCGCCGCGGGTGATGGCGACGACGGCGCGCCAGCCGCCCCCCTTGTCGCCCGCCTCGCCCTCGGGTCCCAGCCCGTCCAGCCGCCAGGCCAAAGCCCGGCTGTCGCGGTGCAGCTGGTCCCAGGAGATGTGGAACCCCTTCTCGTGTGGCAGTCGGGTCGGGTCGCGGTCTGGCATGGGCTGTCCTTGGTGTGAGGGCGTCAGCTGAAAGCGATGGCGGCGCCGAGCGCGGCGAGGGCGCCGCCGAAGAGGCGGTCGAGCCTGGCCTTGAACCGCGCATAGGCGGCGCGCGGTCCCGCGCGAGAGAAAAGCCACGCGACGACGATGTACCATGCCGCCTCGACCCAGAAGATGTTGAAGACCACGAACGCCTTCGCCCCCAGCGTCGCGCCCTGGGGAACGAGACCGACGAACACCGCGCCGAAGAAGATCGCGGGCTTGGGATTCGCCGCCATGGCCAGAGCGCCGAGGCGGATAGCCGACGCCATGGAACGGGGGGCGGCGCCCGGCTGCGCCCGCGGCATCGGGTCGGGCGCATGGCGCCACATCTTCCAGGCGAGCCAGATCAGGAACGCGCCGCCTGCGATCTTGAGCGTCAGGAAAAGCTGCGGGACGAGCTCGAAGAGCAGCGCCAGACCGGCAAGCGCGGCGGCCGCCCAGAGCGCGGCCACGAGGCCGAATCCGATGGCGAGGCCCGCCGCCGGAAGCACCCCCCCGGACGCCGCAGTGCGCACCGACAGCACGAAGGACGGGCCGGGGCTGATCGCTGCCATCAGGTGGACGAGCGCGATGCCGGCATAGACGGTCGGGGTCAATTTTCCGTCCGCCCCGTCATACGGGGACGGCATGGAAGTATTCTCCACGCGTCATCGTCAGCCAACTGACGTCTCTAGCCCGAGGCGACGCCCGGTCGTCGACAAAGCAGGGACGTTCCGTCTGGGAGATCAGACGCATTTTCTTTCCGAGTTTCTGTCCGCGCACAGCGACGTCGTCTTTACGCAAGTAGCCCCAGGCCCCGGCGTCGATCAGCCTCCAATCAGAGCGGTCGCTCTGATACGTACCGAAAGACCTGGCGAACATGATCTTGTCGGCTACACGCAGACACAGCGTCACCCAGTCATTGAAGTCGTGCGTCGTGGAGTATGACCGATCCGGGTCCGGCGTATCGGCCAGCCCGAATGCGGAGAGTATCTCGCCGCGCAACTGCGAGAGCGACGTCCACCATCCCGGATCGGCACTGCGCGGTTTGACGAGCTCGCGGTTGCCCTGCGGATCGTCCTTCCTCTGGCTCGGTTTCGGCCCGAAAAAACCTCCGAAAACCGGAGTGGTGCAGTAACTGGCCAAATCGGCGATATCACCATTCACGGCTTCGGGGGCATTTACCCACTTTCTGATCTTGGCCCTCTGTCCCTCGTAATGGCACATAGATAACAATGCCTCGCACAGAACTGCGCGATCCGGGGTTGCGGACCTCCTGTCCGCGGCTACGGCAAGAAGCGTCCACGACATCAGATAGAACGTTCGGACCGGCAGGACATGATGGAATGTCCCCTCCCGTGTCCGCTTGGACCCCGCGGACATCGCTTTTCTATTCGACAATGCGACTTCCACGGTGAAACGATCGCTCTCAGCCAAGTCGCGCCTCCTTCAACGGCAACGGGTCGTGGTGCGACTGCCTCGACTATTCCTTCGAGATGTCGGGCGCGTCCACGGCCTTCATTCCGACGACGTGATAGCCGGCATCGACATGCACGACTTCTCCTGTGACGGCGCTGGAGAGGTCCGAAAGGAGGTAGAGCGCCGACTTCCCGACCTCGTCCTGCGTGACCGTCCGGCGCAGCGGCGAATTGTACTCGTTCCACTTCATGATGTAGCGGAAATCGCCGATGCCGCTGGCCGCCAGGGTCTTGATCGTGCCGGCGCTGATCGCGTTGACCCGGATACCGTCCTTGCCCAGATCCTCGGCGAGGTAGCGGACCGATGCCTCCAGCGCGGCCTTTGCCACGCCCATGACGTTGTAGTGGGGCATCACCTTCTCGGCGCCGTAATAAGTCAGCGTCAGGCAGGAGCCGCCGTTCGTCATGAGTTTCTCCGCACGCTGGACCACGGCGGTAAAGGAGTAGACGGATATATCCATCGACATCGCGAAATTGCCGGGCGACGTGTCGACGTAGCGGCCGCGCAGCTCGGCCTTGTCGGAGAACCCGATGGCATGGACAACGAAATCCAGCCCGCCCCAGCGATCCTCGATCGCGGCGAAAAGCGCGTCCAGCGAGGCCGGATCGCCGACGTCGCAGGGGTGCAGGAAATCCGATCCCAGCGTCGCCGCAAGCGGTCTCACCCTCTTGAGCAGGGCGTCGCCCTGGTACGAGAATGCCAGTTCCGCCCCAGCGCCGGCCAGGGTCCGGGCGATGCCCCAGGCGATGGACTTGTCGTTGGCCACACCCATGATCAGGCCACGCTTTCCGGACATCAGTTCTGTTGACATTCCCGACCCCCGGCGACCAACTATATGCATCACAGGCTGTAGGCGATTGCGACCGTTCACTCAAGATGCGGCGCCGAACGTCGCTGACAGGCAAGGGAACGCCTCTAGATGAGCGACCACGCGACCGCGCCGGTCGGGATATTCGGTGCCGACGACCCGGTCACGCAGGCCCGGTCCTGGCTGGCCGAGGCGACCCGGACGGAACCGACCGACGCCAATGCGATGGCGCTGGCGACGGTCGATGCGGACGGGCTGCCCAACGTACGCATGGTCCTTCTGAAGGCCATCGAGGACGATGCGTTCGTCTTCTATACCAATTACAAAAGCGACAAGAGCCTCGAGATCGAAGCCAATCCGCGCTGCGCCTTCGTGATGCACTGGAAGTCCCTCGCGCGTCAGGTTCGCGTGCGTGGCCGCGTCGCACGCGTGGACGGGTCGGAGGCCGACGCCTATTTCGCGACCCGGGCGACCGACAGCCGCCTGGGGGCCTGGGCCTCGCGCCAGTCGCGCCCGCTTTCCGACCGTCAGACCCTGATGGACGAGGTCGCGTCGGCCCGTACGCGGCACGGCGACGACCCGGCCCGGCCGGATCACTGGGGCGGCTGGCGGATCGTGCCCGATGCGGTGGAGTTCTGGTCGGATGGAGCCAACCGGCTGCACGACCGCGAGAGATGGATCAGGGGCCATACGACTTCAGGGTGGTCGGTGCAGCGGTTATACCCGTGACAGGCGATTTCGACTACCCTATGGGTGTAATCTGGTTAACGTTTGAAGCGGTATCGGGGTAGTCTTCCTGATCAAGGGGCACGAACGCGGGGGCGGGGCCTTAATTGCCTCTCTGATCTCATGACATCATCCGATGAAAGCATCGACGAAATCGCCGGCATCGTGAAATGGTTCGATCCGGCCAAGGGGTTCGGATTCGTTGTCGCCGATGCCGGCGGCCCCGACATATTGCTGCACGCAAATGTTCTGCGCGCGTTCGGCCAGGGTTCGGTCGTGGACGGTGCGCGGATCGTCCTGTCGGCTCAGCATACCCCGCGCGGGGTGCAGGCGGTGGAGGTCTTTCAGATCAGGCCCCCCGACCAGCCCGACGAGGGGCCCACCCACCGTCAGGCGCCATTCGATCCGACAATCGAGGGCGGAGACCTGGTGGCCGGCCGGGTGAAGTGGTTCGACCGCGCCAAGGGTTTCGGTTTCGTGAATGTATTCGGCAGCGGCGAAGATGTATTCGTGCATATCGAGGTTCTGCGCCGGTCGTCTCTGGCCGACCTTCAGCCTGGCGAGGCGGTGGCGCTTCGCGTGGCCGACGGCGAGCGCGGGCAACTGGCAACGCAGGTGACGACATGGGATTCGGCATTCGACAAGGACACCGGCTAGCCGCGGCGCTGCTGGCGCTCGCCGCACTGGCAGGGCCGGCGCGTGCCGCCTGTTCGCCCGGCGCGGTCGAACTGCGCGGCGACTGGGGTCAGGCACGCTTCGGCGTCGAGGTGGCCGACGACGATGCGGAACGATCGCAGGGTCTGATGAACGTGCCCCGGATGCCGCGCAGTCGCGGGATGCTTTTTGTCTACGATGAACCTCAGCGCGCGGTCTTCTGGATGCGCAACACGCTGATCCCCCTCGATATGGTCTTCGCGGATGCCGAGGGCATCGTGACGCGGGTCCACGCCAACGCCGTGCCGCTGGACGAGACGCCCATCGACGGCGGCGCCGGCGTGTCCTTCGTGCTGGAGATCAACGGCGGCCTGGCGCAGTCCATTGGGATCGCAGAAGGCAGCGAGTTGCGGCACCCCGCCGTCGACCCGGACGCCGCCGCCTGGCCTTGCGACTGAACCATGATCGCCGGCGACGGGCCGATCCCGATCCGGAAGACACCCCGAACGGGGATGCTTCGACGCAAGCGAACGGCATGCCGTGCCGGGACGTCGCAGCCTGAACCCGGGCACCGCCGCACACCCCCGACCTGGGTTTGAAAATATCCTCCGGGGGGCCCGGAACGGGCGGGGGCGGAAAGCCCCCTCCAATGTCGGCCGTCCGCCGCGTCGGACCCGCTGCGCCGGACCGGAGCCTCGGGCCTTCCCTTGCCCGCGCCATCCGTCTAGGAGGATCGCGTCGGGGCGTGGCGCAGCCTGGTAGCGCGGCGGTTTTGGGTACCGTAGGTCGGAGGTTCGAATCCTCTCGCCCCGACCATCGGTCCCGCCCTCGCGGCTCTCCATGTCCCCGGTGAGGGGCGGCCGCCCGCCGCGACACTCCGTCCCGACCCCGAAATAAGTCCCGGCAGGATACGATTCGCGCACGCGGACCGGCCTTCCCCCTGCGTCTCGCAGCCCCGGGACCCGCCGATCGACCGCGACGGGCCCATCGGAAAAGATTAACGAAACCCTAACGTTAGACCTAACGTGCCGATGTCGCGCATAGAATCGCGACATGGGCCTCTTCCGTGTCCCATGCCTTCCAAAGGTCAAGTCGCAGTTTCCCGTGGGCGCGCAAATAAATCAGTTGTCGTCTAGGCGAGCCTACGCCAGTTTGTATTCACCGCGGCGGGAAGCACCAAATCTGGTAGTGATGGCCGCGCTGGAAGCCGCATTGATATCGTCGGTGCCATCGGCCGAGGCCGGGGCATCCTCAACCGGCACGACCACTCGGGGTTCCGCCGGCGATGCGGGCGACGGGGTTCGCAGACGATGCCGCGGCGACGCTGCGGCAGACAGGTACAAGAAGGCAGGGCAGATGAAGATCGAGCGCACGTTCACCACCGCCGGAGAGGATGCCTACGCCGGCATCGCCTTCGCCACCACCTCGTCCGAAATCCGCAACCCGGACGGCACCACCGTCTTTCGGCTGGACGACATCGAGGTGCCGGCATCGTGGAGCCAGGTCGCCTCGGACGTCATCGCCCAGAAGTATTTTCGCAAGGCGGGCGTGCCGACGGCGCTGAAGAAGGTACGCGAAAAGGGCGTGCCGTCCTTCCTGTGGCGCTCGGTCCAGGCGACCGACGACACGCCCACGGGCGGCGAAACCTCGTCGCGTCAGGTCTTCGACCGCATGGCCGGCGCCTGGGCCTACTGGGGCTGGAAGGGCGGCTACTTCACCTCCGAGGGCGACGCCCGCGCCTATTACGACGAAATGCGGCACATGCTCGCAACCCAGCGGGCGGCGCCCAATTCGCCCCAGTGGTTCAATACCGGTCTGCACTGGGCCTATGGCATCGACGGACCGGCGCAGGGCCATTTCTACGTCGACCACGAAACGGGCGTCCTGACCGCAAGCGCGTCGTCCTACGAGCATCCGCAGCCGCACGCCTGCTTCATCCAGTCGGTGCGCGACGACCTGGTCGGCGACGGCGGCATCATGGACCTCTGGGTCCGCGAGGCGCGGCTGTTCAAGTACGGCTCGGGCACGGGCACCAATTTCAGCTCGCTGCGCGCCGAGGGCGAGGCGCTGTCGGGCGGCGGCAAGTCGTCGGGCCTGATGGGGTTCCTGCGCATCGGCGACCGTGCGGCGGGTGCGATCAAGTCCGGCGGCACCACGCGACGCGCCGCCAAGATGGTGATCTGCGACGCCGACCACCCCGACATCGAGCAGTTCGTGAACTGGAAGGTCATCGAGGAACAGAAGGTCGCCAGCATCGTCGCCGGATCGAAGATGCACGAGCGCCACCTCAACGCGATCTTCGCGGCCGTGAAGGCCTGGGACGGGCGCCCCGAGGACGCGACCGACCCCGCCGTGAACGCGGGCCTCAAGGCCGCCATCCGCGGCGCCAGGTCGGCCGCCATCCCCGAGACCTACGTCAAGCGCGTGCTGGACTACGCCCGGCAGGGATACGAGAGCATCGCGTTCCCCACCTACGACACCGACTGGGACAGCGAGGCCTATGCGTCGGTCGCGGGCCAGAACTCAAACAACTCGATCCGCGTGACGGACGCCTTCCTCAAGGCGGTGCGCGACGACGCAGACTGGGCGCTGGTCCGGCGCACGGACGGCAAGGTGGCCAAGACCATCCGCGCCCGCGACCTGTGGGAGCAGGTGGGCCATGCCGCCTGGGCCTGCGCCGATCCGGGGATCCAGTTCCACGACACGGTCAACGCCTGGCACACCTGCCCCGGCGACGGCGCGATCCGCGGCAGCAATCCGTGCAGCGAATACATGTTCCTCGACGACACGGCCTGCAATCTTGCGTCGCTGAACCTGCTGACCTTCCTCAGGGACGGCGCGTTCCAGACCGACGACTACGTGCATGCCACGCAACTGTGGACACTGACGCTGGAGATCAGCGTGACCATGGCGCAGTTCCCCAGCCGCGAGATCGCGCAGAACAGCTACGACTACCGTACGCTTGGCCTGGGCTACGCCAACATCGGCGCGCTTCTGATGACCATGGGGCATGGCTACGACAGCGACGCGGGCCGTGCGATCTGCGGCGCGCTGACGGCGCTGATGACCGGCACCGCATACGCCACCAGCGCCCGCATGGCGGCCGAGCTGGGCGCATTTCCCGGCCACGCCCGCAACGCCGACGCGATGCTGCGGGTGATCCGCAACCACCGGCTGGCCGCGCAGGGCGCGACCGAAGGCTTCGACGCTCTGGATGTGCCGCCGGTCCCGCTGAACCACGCAGACTGTCCCGACGCCGGTCTGGCGGCACGTGCCGCCACGGCCTGGGATGACGCCCTGCAACTCGGGCAGGCGCACGGCTACCGCAACGCGCAGGTCAGCGTCATCGCGCCCACCGGCACCATCGGGCTTGTGATGGACTGCGACACCACCGGGATCGAGCCCGACTTCGCTCTGGTGAAGTTCAAGAAGCTGGCGGGCGGCGGCTACTTCAAGATCATCAACCGCTCGGTCCCCGCCGCGCTGGAGAACCTTGGCTACACCCCCGCCCAGATCGGCGAGATCGAGGCGCATGCCGTCGGCCACGGCAGCCTGGGCAACGCGCCCGGCATCAACCACACGGCGCTGGTCGGCCACGGCTTCGGCCCGGACGAGCTGGCGCGGCTGGAGGCATCGCTGGGCGGTGCCTTCGACATCCGCTACGTCTTCAACCGCTATACGCTGGGCGAGGCCTTCTGCCGCGAGACGCTGGGCATTCCGGACGAGCGGCTGAACGACCCGGCCTTCGACCTGCTGCGCCACCTGGGGTTCTCGCGCGCCGAGATCGACGCCGCGAACGCGCATGTCTGCGGCACCATGACGCTGGAGGGTGCGCCCCACCTCGACCCCGCGCACTACCACATCTTCGACTGCGCCAATCCCTGCGGGCGCACGGGCACCCGCTACCTGTCGGTTGCCGCGCACATCACGATGATGGCGTCCGCGCAGTCCTTCATCTCGGGCGCGATCAGCAAGACGATCAACATGCCCGGCGACGCCACCATCGAGGATTGCAAGGCCGCCTACGAGCTGTCGTGGTCGCTGGGGGTGAAGGCCAACGCGCTCTACCGCGACGGCAGCAAGCTGAGCCAGCCGCTGGCGTCGGCCCTGATCGACGACGACGAGGACGCCGAGGAGGTGCTGACCACCGGCACGCCGCACGCCAAGGCCGCGGTCCTCGCCGAGAAGATCGTGGAGCGGATCGTGGTGCGCGAGGTCGCCAAGGCCCGCGAAAAACTGCCCGAGCGGCGGCGCGGCTATACCCAGAAGGCCATCGTCGGCGGCCACAAGGTCTATCTGCGCACCGGCGAATACAGGGACGGCAAGCTGGGCGAGATCTTCATCGACATGCACAAGGAGGGTGCGGGCTTTCGCGCGATGATGAACAACTTCGCCATCGCGATCAGCGTCGGGCTGCAATACGGCGTCCCGCTGGAGGAATATGTCGATGCCTTCACCTTCACCCGGTTCGAGCCCGCGGGCATGGTCCAGGGCAACGAGAGCATCAAGAACGCGACCTCGATCCTCGATTACATCTTCCGCGAGCTGGCGGTCAGCTACCTCGACCGCACCGACCTCGCCCACGTGAAGCCCGAGGGCCAGAGCTTCGACGAACTGGGCCGCGGCGAGGAGGAGGGCCGGCGCAACTTCCGCGACGTGCCCGGCAGCGAAGGTGCCTCGCCCCTCGAGGTACTGCGTCAGGTGGCCTCCGCCGGTTTCATGCGCAACCGCGTCCCGCAGGAGTTGACGCTGCTGCGCGGCGGGGCGGCGGGGCTGGCTGACGGGTCCGTCGCCATCGCCGCGCCGACGGTCGCGGTCGATGCCGGCGGCGCGACCCTGACGATGGACCTTCGCGTAAAAGCCCGGATGCAGGGCTACGAGGGCGACCCCTGCGGCGAATGCGGCAACTACACCCTGGTCCGCAACGGCACCTGCATGAAGTGCAACACCTGCGGAGGAACGAGCGGCTGTAGCTGAGAACGGGCCGCGCCATACGGTGCGTCCCGCATGCTGAACGCCGAGGGTACGGAGACGCCGCGTTCGTGGCTCCCGGAGCGTGGCAGAGGACCACATTTCAGACACGGGGCAGGTGCGCTTGCCCCGGCGACGGTCGGGCCATGGGCAAGAAACGAGCAGTCAATGAAACCGTGATTTGCCTGGCCGTCGCAACTTGGGGGTCCCTGCGGGGGCCCCCTTTGTGCGTTTTTCCGACACGCCAGCGGACAGGCGGGATGACACCCAGGGGGCGGATCTCGCAGCCGTCTGGACAAGTCGCGCGGACCGGGCGTATGCCGGCGGGCGATGGTTGAGCGAATTGGTCGGATAGCTTCCGCCGGTCCGGCGGGAACCCCCGCAAGGGACGGCGCCGCGCGAGGGGCAGATCTGCCCGGCGGCTGGACACTGCTTGCGGCGGGGATCGCCGCGCTGGTACTCTTGCCGCTGGCGACGGTGGCCTGGCTTGCCGTGACGGCCGACGGCAACGTCTGGCCGCATTTGCTGGCGACGGTGCTGCCGCGCTATGCCCAGAACACCGCGCTGCTGATGGTGTCGGTCGGCGCGGCTTCGGCCGTGGTCGGGACGGTGACTGCCTGGCTGGTCGTGGCCTACCGTTTCCCGGGGCGAGGGTGGCTGCAATGGGCGCTGCTCTTCCCGCTGGCGATCCCGGCCTATGTCGGCGCCTACGCCCTCGTGGACTTCCTCGAATACGCGGGACCCGTGCAGACCGCCCTGCGCGGCGCGATGGGCTGGGCGGATTCGCGCGACTACTGGTTCCCTCCGGTCCGGTCGCGCGGGGCGGCGGCCGTGGTGCTGACGGCAGCGCTCTATCCCTACGTCTATCTCATGGCGCGGGCGGCCTTCCGCGAACAGTCCGGCGGCGCGCACGAGGTCGCCCGCGCATTGGGCGCCGGCGCCTGGGGACGGTTCTGGCGCGTGGCATTGCCGCTGGCACGGCCGGCCATCGCCGCGGGCACGGCGATCGTGATGATGGAGGTGGTGAACGACTACGGCGTGGTCGAGTACTTCGCCGTCCAGACCCTGACCACCGGCGTCTTTACCGTCTGGCTCGAGGCCGGGAACGCCGGCGGCGCGGCGCAGATCGCCTGCGTGATCCTTGCCATGGTGCTGGGCCTCGTCTGGCTGGAGCGGCGCGCCCGCCGCGGGGTGCGCGTGCACGACCTTTCGCGCGCCGCCCGCCGCATCGAGCCTGCGCCGCTGACCGGCCTGCGGGCTGCGGTGGCGTCTCTCGTCTGCGCGGTCCCGGTTGCACTGGGGTTCGTGCTTCCCGTCGCGGTGATCGCCGGGCACGCGGCGGCCAAGCCAGACCGGTGGGTCGATCCGGGTCTCGCGCGGGCGTTGTGGCACACGCTTGGCGTTGGCGGGGCCGCGGCCGCGGCCACGGTGCTGGCGGCGCTGCTGATGGTCTACGGCGTGAGGCTCGCCGTCGGCGGCCGGGGCGGCCGGGCGGCGCGGCGGCTGATGCCGGTCACGACGATGGGCTATGCCGCGCCCGGGGCGGTGCTGGGCCTGGGGATCCTGATCCCGCTCGCAGCCTTCGACAACGCGCTGGCCGATGCCGTCCTGGCGCTGACCGGGACCGACCCGGGCCTTTTGCTGACGGGCTCGGCGGCCGCCATCGGGCTGGCCTATTGCGTGCGGTTCTTCGCCATCGCGCAGGGCGCGGTCGACACTGCGCTGGGCCGGGTCCCGCCCAGCCTGCCGATGGCCGCGCGGGCGCTGGGCCAGGGGGCGGGCGGCACCCTCGCGCGGGTCCACCTGCCGCTTATCCGGGGATCCGTCGCGACCGCGCTGTTGCTGGTCTTCGTCGACTGCGTAAAAGAGCTGCCGGCCACGCTTCTGCTGCGGCCCTTCAACTACGATACTCTCGCCACGAGGGTGCACGCCCAGGCCTCTCTGGAAAAGATCGGCGACGCCTCGCCCGCGGCCCTGCTGGTGATCGGCGTGGGGCTGGCCGCGGTGGCCGTCCTCGCCCGCATGACGCGGTAGGTCATCGACCCGATCGGAAGCGACCGGATACGGACCGCGGCAATGCCCGCGTCGTGTCCGTTACGACCGGCGGCCACCCACCCCTCGCCCTGCACCGTCGGGCATTGCGCCGACTGCCCGGTCCCCGGGCCCTCGACGGCCGCCCGATCGGGCCGTTCACGCGGCGGCCCGGTGGTGCCGCGCGTCGCCGGGGCTTGCGCAGCCGAGACGATACCGCATCAGACGAGGGACGGGAGCCACAGGACGATACCCGGCACGGCGACGAGTGTGGCGATGGTGATCGCGTCGGCCACGAAGAAGGGTGCCACGCCGCGAAACACGTCCTGCACCGATATGTCGTCGCGCACCCCTGCGACGACGAAGCAGTTCAGCCCGATGGGGGGCGTGATCAGGCAGAACTCGGCCATCTTCACGACCAGGATGCCGAACCAGATCGCGCACATCGGACCCGACATGCCGAACGCGCTGTCCTCGGCCGAGACTCCCAGGCCGCCGTTCAGCGCCATCACGGCCGGATAGACCACCGGCAGCGTCAGCAGCAGCATGCCGATGGCGTCCATGAACATGCCCAGCACGGCGTAGGCCAGCAGGATCAGCACCAGCGTCAGCATCGGTGCCTGTTCCAGCCCCGTGATCCAGTCGGAGAAGGCACCCGGCAGGTCGGCGAAGCCCAGGAACCGGACGTAGACCAGCACGCCCCAGATGATCGAGAAGATCATGACCGCCAGCTTGGCGGTCTCCAGCAGGGCCGACCGAAGCTCGCGCCAGCGCATCCCCTGCCAGACGGCCATCAGGAAGACGACGAAGGCGCCCAGGGCGCCGCCCTCGGTCGGCGTGCCCCAGGCGTCGCCGCCGAAGGGGTTGTAGATGAAGAAGATGATGATGACGACGACGAAGACGATGGGCAGCGCCGGGGGCAGGGCGGCGAACCGCTGCCCCCAGGTGAACCCGCGCACCGGCGGGCCGAAGTTCGGGATCACCAGCGCCATGCCGATGATGAGCAGCGCATAGACGATGGCGGACCAGACGCCGGGGATGAAGCCCGCCAGCAGCAGCTTGCCCACGTCCTGTTCGACGATGATGGCGTAGATGACGAGGATGGCCGAGGGCGGGATCAGCGAGGCGAGCGTGCCGCCGGCCGCCACCACGCCCGCCGCGAACCGCTTGTCGTAGCCGATCTTCAGCATCTCGGGGATGGCGATCCGGGCAAAGACGGCCGCCGTCGCCACCGAAGCGCCGGACACGGCGGCGAACCCCGCGGTGGCAAAGACGGTGGACACCGCCAGCCCGCCCGGCAGCCAGCCGAACCAGCGCTTCGCGGCCTCGAAGAGCGCCTGCGTGAGGCCGGCGTAATAGGCGAGGTAGCCGATCAGGATGAAGGTCGGGATGAGGCTCAGCGCCTGGCTGGAAATCTTGGAGTGCGGCACCTGACCCGCCGTCTTGACCGCGACGGTCAGCGCCCAGCCGAGCTCTTCGGGCGCATAGCCCTTGCGCGCCCAGAAGATCCAGATCAGCCCGACGACCCCCGCCAGCCCGGCGGCGAATGCCACCCGCATCCCCAGGACGATGAAGACCAGCATTCCGGCCGAGACGGCGATGCCGATGTCGATGGGCGTCATCGCCGGGGGCCCTGGCCGACCGTCTCGGCTTCGGCCGCAGCGATCTCGGCGACCGACTGCACCAACGGCACGGCGACGGGGCTATCGAGACCCAGCACGACCGCGCGTCCGTAGCCCCACAGTTGCAGGACCAGCCGCAGGCACAGCACTCCGAAGGCCACCGGCACCAGCAGCTTGGCCGGCCACAGCGGCAGGCCGATGTCCATGGAGCTGTCGCGTGACCACATCGGCATGGCCATGTCGAAGCTGCGCAAGAAATGCGCCCAGGATCCCCAGACCAGCAGCACCATAAGCAGCAGGATGGCCAGCGTCGTGACGAACTCTGCCAGCCACAGCACCCGGCCCTTGAGGGTGCCGACGACCATGTCCATGCGGATGTGGCCGCCCAGCCGCTGGGTGTAGGCGATGCCCATGAAGGCGATCAGCGGCATCGCCTGCTCGATCCAGTCGACATAGCCGCGCAGGGGCTGGTTGAAGAAGTTGCGCCCGCCGACCGTCCAGACCGCCATCAGCATCAGCGCGAAGACGGCGAAGCCGCTCAGCAGGGCCAGCCACGCCTCGACGCGGAAGAGGCCCCGGTCGAGACGGCTGAGCAGGGTGCCGTCCTCTAGGACGGCGGCGGAACCGGCCATGCCTAACGGCCGTCCGCGGTGCGGGCGGCCCTGGACGATCGCGGCCCGGCGGCACGTCCGGCAAGCACGCCGCAACCCCGTCCGCCGCCATTCGCCGACAAAACCGGGCTTCCAGTATGCCGGGCACGCCGCAGGTGCGGCGATCCGATGACTTTTCGCCCATGCCGACCGGGCAGCCCGTCGCGGTCGTGCCGATCTGTCCTATCGACTATGATTGCGCGCTGCATCGTCGGACCCCCTTTCGGTATCCGTTCGGACCCGGCGCCGATGGGTTGGCGCCGGGCCGCGGCGTCACGATCCTTCGGCGACCATGCCGGTGACCATGTCGTAGAGTTCCTGCGCCGGCAGGCCGCGGGCGGTGTTCTCTTCGATCCAGGCCTGCGCGGCGGGCCCGGCCACGCGTTCGCGGAACTCGGTCAGCGCCTCGGGGGAATAGGTGATCTGCTCGATCCCCTTCTCCTCCAGCAGCGGTCCCCATGCGGCCATCGTCTCATTGTTGTAGTAGTCGATGTAATACGCCAGCGCCTCGTCCACCGACGACATGAGCGCCTCGCGCTCTGCGTCGGTCAGGTTGTCCAGCGCATCCGTGTTGACCACGACGGGGCAGTTCACGGTGCCGGGGTTCAGGTTCGTCGTCCACCAGTCGGCGTTCTCGGTCGTGCCGAAGGACATGTGCGCGTGGGGGGCAAAGCTGACGGCATTGACGACGCCGCTGTCCATTGCCTGTCGCACTTCGGTCGCGGACATCGATGTCGGGACGGCCTCGACCGCCTCCATGGCCGCGCCGATGCCGCCGGTGGCGCGCACGCTCAGGCCCTTGTAGTCCTTCAGGGTCTGGGGCCCGTCGCCCATGCCGATGAGGTTGTACTGCGGCAGCGGCGACGGCATCACAAGCGTCGCGTTCCAGCGGGCGAGATCCTCGGCCACGGCCGGGTGGGCATAGAGCGCCATCGAGATGTCGCGTTCCTGCTCCAGCGTCTCGATGCCGAGAAACGGCAGCTCCAGCACGGTGATCGAGGGGTTCTTGTCGGCGTGGTAGCCCGCGCAGAACTGCGCCATCTCGAACGCACCGATGGAGATCCCGTCAAGGTTCTCGCGCTCGTTGCTCAGCCCGCCGTAGCTGATCTTCATCGTGAACTCGCCATTCGTCTTCTCGGAGACGAGCTCGGCCAGCTTTTCGACATGTTCGGTGAAGGCGCGCCGCTTGCCCCAGAGCGATACGTTCCATTCCGTCGCCATCGCCTCCGTGGCGAAGGCGGTCGCGATGGCGGCCACGGCCACCCGTCCCAGTACCTTGTTCATATGTGATGCTCCCTTGTCGTCGCGGATTGTCGTTCCGCATCCCATGCCGGGTTTTTCGCGCCCGGCGTTCTGTGACGGGCATCATTCGCTGGTTTTGGCGCACTGCCAAGCCCCCTTGGCCGCCCGGTCCGGGATCGCGGCGCATTGCCGAGCCGGCCCGGGGCACCTAACGTCGGGCGGGACAACGGCATGGAAGGCGGCACGATGCGGACGGCAGAGAACCCGATCAAGTCGGCGATGGCGCGGGGCCAGGCGACGCTGGGCCTGTGGCTTGCGTCGGCCCACCCGACCATGGCCGAGGTGGGCGCCTCGGCCGGTTACGACTGGTGCCTGATCGACGCAGAGCACGGGCCCAACGACATCCCGCTGATGCTGCTGCAGGCGCAGGCGATGTCGGGCGGCACCGCCGCCATCGCCGCGCGCGTGCCGGTCGGGGAACGCGCCCTCATCAAACAGGTGCTGGACCTCGACATACAGACGCTGATGGTTCCGATGGTCGACACGGCCGAGCAGGCCGCCGACCTGGTCGCCTCGGTGCGCTATCCGCCGCACGGCGCGCGTGGCGTGGGCGCGCTCCAGTCGCGTGCCAGCGGCTATGGCGCCCGCACCGCCTATGTTCACGAGGCGGCCGACCAGACCTGCCTGATCGCCCAGCTCGAAAGCCGGACGGCGCTCGACAACGTCGACGCCATCGCGGCGGTGCCCGGTGTGGATTGCGTCTTCGTCGGTCCCGCCGACCTGGCCGCGTCGATGGGACATGTCGGCACCTTCGGCGTGCCCGAGGTGGAAGAGGCCATCGCCCACGCGTTCGAGCGGATCAAGGCGGCGGACAAGGCTGTCGGGATCCTGGCCTTCGATCCTGCGACCGCCGCGCGCTATGCCGGAATGGGCGCCACCTTCATCGCCATCGCCGGCGACATCCACCTCTACGCCGCCGCCGCCCGGGCCCGCGTGGCCCAGGTGCGTGATCTGATCGCAGGCGGCTGAGCCCGAGGCCGTTTCCATCCTCCTGCCGATGCGGTAGCCAGCGCGCATCCGCAGGGCAGGGGGGCGATCCATGGACATCCGCGAGGCGCTGACCTTCGACGACGTCCTGCTGGTGCCCGGCGCCTCGACCGTCCTGCCGTCGACCGCCGACACCCGCACGCGGGTCACGCGCGACATCGCGATGAACATCCCGCTGCTGTCATCGGCCATGGACACCGTGACCGAGGCGCGCATGGCCATCGCGATGGCGCAGGCGGGCGGCATCGGCGTCATTCACCGAAACCTCGACGTCTCGGCCCAGGCTGCCGAGGTGCGCCGCGTCAAGCGGTTCGAGAGCGGGATCGTCTACAACCCCATCACGCTCACCCCCGACCAGACGCTCGCAGACGCCAAGGCCCTGCAGGAACGCTACCGCGTGACCGGGTTCCCCGTGGTGGACGGCGCCGGGCGCCTCGTCGGGATCGTCACCAACCGCGACATGCGCTTCGCCGAGGACGACGCGACGCCGGTCCGCGCCATGATGACGTCCGAGCGTCTGGCGATGCTGACCGAGCCCGCGGATCTCGACGAGGCGCGCGCGCTGATGAAGTCGCGCCGGATCGAGAAGCTGCTGGTGACCGACGGCAAGGGGCACCTGACCGGGCTCCTGACGCTCAAGGACACCGAGCAGGCGGTGCTGAACCCGCACGCCTGCAAGGACAGTCTTGGCCGTCTGCGCGTCGCTGCCGCGACCACCGTGGGCGACGCCGGCTTCGAGCGGTCGGAGGCGCTGGTCGATGCCGGGGTCGATCTCATCGTCATCGACACCGCGCACGGCCACAGCGCCGGCGTGGCCCGGGCGGTAGAGCGGGCCAAACGCATCTCGAACGGTGTCCAGATCGTCGCCGGCAACGTGGCAACGGCCGAAGGGACACGCGCGCTCATCGACGCGGGCGCCGACGCGGTGAAGGTCGGAATCGGCCCCGGATCGATCTGCACGACGCGCATGGTGGCGGGGGTGGGCGTGCCGCAGCTGACCGCGATCATGGACGCGGCGGGGGCGGCGGGCGACGTTCCGGTCATCGCCGACGGCGGCATCAAGTTCTCGGGCGACTTCGCCAAGGCCATCGCCGCCGGCGCCTCCTGCGCCATGGTCGGCAGCATGATCGCCGGCACCGACGAAAGCCCTGGCGAGATGATCCTCTTCCAGGGCCGGTCCTACAAGTCCTACCGCGGGATGGGCAGCCTCGGCGCCATGGCCCGCGGCAGCGCCGACCGTTATTTCCAGAGCGATGCGGCCAGCGACAAGCTGGTGCCGGAGGGGATCGAGGGGCAGGTGCCCTACAAGGGCTCGGCCGGGGCCGTGGTGCATCAACTGGTGGGCGGACTGCGCGCCGCAATGGGCTATACCGGCTGCGCCACGGTCGACGAGATGCGCCGCGACTGCCGCTTCGTGCGCATCACCGGCGCCGGCCTGACCGAGAGCCACGTCCACGACGTGCAGATCGTGCGGGAATCGCCGAACTACAGGACTTAGAGGTATCAGGGTCTTTCTGCTCCGATCGGTCGATGGTCGGGATTACCGCTTGATTGGACGGACCTGTCCTTCGGATCCCGTGACGGGCAAGTCGAGCGATCTCCAGCCGTCGGGGTCCGCATCGCGGGCGCGATATTCGCGACCCGGCGGTCGAAGTGCCGTGCCGCGATCCATGGGACCGTCCGTTTCCCACGATGCGGCGTCATCTCGACGCAACTCCGGCGGCGATACGGAACGTCGACCGCAGGCGTGTTCCCGCGAAGCCGGATCATTCCAGGGTCCGTCATGGCCCGGTCGGTGTCAAAGAGCCTTCGACGACGCCGGTCGTTCGCCGCGAGGCCATCCCGAACGGGACAGTCACCGCCGGCCACGCCCGGATCGCGGCGCCTGCGTCGGCATGATGCCGGCTACGCATGGCATTCGGGGCTTCATCCCGGAGTCGAACCGGACCGCAGGCGGAACCCTTCGCCGGAGCGCGGCACTGTCAGCCGGTCGGTTCCCTCAGTGCGGTCGGCCGCGTGAGCCCGCGCGCGCCTCCCGGCTTCTGAACGGAACTTGCGGAGACGAGTCCCAAATGCCGATTGTGCGACGGGGAAGGGCGGAACGTGACGGCCGGCGACCCGATCCGCCGGCGACGCGACCGAACGTCTAGCGCAGCACCACTTCGTCGGCGCGGACCATCCCCAGGACGTCGCGCACCTGCTCGTCCAGAAGGTCGAGGTCGAGGTAGCCGTCCGACAGCCGCTTCGTCTTGTTGCGCAGGTGGGCCACCTCGACCGACAGCGTGTCGAGGTCCGCTTCGAGGGCGGCAGCCTCGGCCTCGATCTGGAACCGCCTCAGCAGGCCGTAGTCGCCCTGGACGCTGGCGAAGGTGAAATAGAGCCCCAGGACGACGGCCAGAGAGACGTAGGCGACCGCGCCGATGGCGAGCGGATTGCGGTTCATCTCCTGCCCCGTTTCCCCCGGCGCACACCGCCGGCCCGTTCAGCAATGGCATATCGATGCCCTGCCGTGAATTCCGCCCGTAGAAGCGCGTGCCCGAGTGGGTCGTAAAAAGCACGCCCCAGCCATCCCGTGTCGCGACAGCGGCGAAGGACGGTGGCGGGTGGCTCCGTTGCACGAACCGCGCGCCGAACTCGTCGATTGCCTCCGGCACGACGGCGGGCGGGCAAGAGCAGACCGAAGCTCTCAAGCGGCACGACGGGGAACCGGCCGCCCCGCAGGGAAACGTTTGCGTGACGCAGCTCGCCAACGATCCGGTTCGGTCCCGGGACGGAACGACAGGCCGTGTCTGCCGGCGAACGCAGTCGAGAACGTTGCTGCGGCAAAAGGGCGATCCGGACCGGTCCGCCGTCGAAGGCTCCGTTCGGCGTCATCGACATCGGTGTCGCCATCGCCCAGGGCGGCAGCATCGACAAGCCGGACGAGGGGGTTCGTCGAGAGCGTGCCGCGGCCCGCCGGTCCAGGGCCGGCGGCACCCGACGTCGGCACGCAAGGCCGTCGCCCGCTGACCGCGTGGCGCACCTATCAGGGCACCGGCTAGGGGTAGACCTGCCGGCCGTGCTGACTGTGGCCCTGTCGTCGCCCGCGCAGAGCGTCATGGACGTTCTGACCGGGGAAGGGCTAGGCGACCTTGACCTTGCCGCCGTGGCCGTCTTGGCCGTCTTGGCGGTGCCGCTGTGGGCACTTCCCGCCGATCAGCGGTCAACCGTCGCCGCCCTGTGCGAACACCCCTGACAACCTATCCCTAGTGCCAAGGGCAACTAGCCCCGGTTCGCGTGCACCGACGCAGCCGGGGCATTTTTATGCGCGACGCTCTACGTCGGGAAGGTGCCAAGTTCGTTGGATAGTTTGGCCGTGTTCGTATAGGTTTGAGACCTAAACCACGGCAGGAGAACTATATGCGCCTAACCGACCTGCGCAACGGCAAGCAATTAATCATCGACACAGATTTGGGGCAGCGATGGGCGAAAGAGTTTTCGGAACTCTCGGGCCAAGATTGCGACCATGAACGGAAGGAACTGCGTCGCGGAACCAACAAGGGCGGCAACCCTGTTATCCGAATGCAGTGCTTGGACTGTGGCATGCGGGTAGGCAACGCCGTAAAGCCGCCACCGAACGCGGAAGAACTACCCGGCTTTGATGATGCGATGCACGACGCCTACACCGCAGAGCGAAGGGCCGCGAAGGAAAAGATTGACCAAAGATACGTCGAAATCCAGTTGCGGCGATGGAAGGCTAAAGAGAAGGGCGATAGCTACTGTCAGCAAGCCCACAACGCTTACCTTGCTTCGTCGGAATGGCGCGACCGCAGGCGGATTGTCATGGAAAGAGCGCAGGGGCAGTGCGAAGGGTGCAGGCTGGCGCAAGCAACCGAAATGCATCACCTAAGCTACGACCATTGGGGCCATGAATTTCTGTTTGAACTTGTCGCTCTGTGCGGTGACTGCCACGACCGCATTCATGCCAAGGGCGATCACGAAGCAACGGTGGCCGGTTGCAGCAATTGCCTTCACGCCAGCCGGGGCCACTACTGCCGTCTCTACGACGTTCCCATGGTAACGGCGCTAGAAGCTGACGAACTGTGCACCATTGAGCGTGACGGCTTTGAACCTGCTCAATAGTTGTTCATGACTTCGTGAGCGTTCGGCGAGTCTTCGGGGGCCGTTCTGTGGGAACATGCAGCTTAGGCGACGCTTAGGCAACCGCCCCTTCCGGGGAAATTATCTAATTGAGACAAAGTGAAATGGTGGGCGACCCTGGAATCGAACCAGGCGTGGGTCTCCCCGGCGGAGTTACAGTCCGCTGCCGCACCTTGCAGCACGTCGCCCACATCCGCGCGACCCGCAAGTGGCGGAGCGCGGCGGGGCGGGGATAGGCCGGCCCCCCGGCTGCGTCAACTGCAAAACGCCGGCTGCGCCTTCGCACGGGCCCAGCCCCGGCGCGCTAGGCGCAGCGGTTGCGCGCCGGGGCTGGGGACGACATGGAGGGGCGTCGCCCGTCTTGCAGATACGGCACGGCGGGCGACCCGAACGGGAAGGACGAGAGCATGAAGAAGCCGACCTGGGTTGTCGAAAAGGAGCGTGCGGCCCGGGCCGAGGGCGCGCGCCCGGTCTGGCTCTTCGGTCTGCACGCGGTCCGCGACGCGCTGCTGAACCCGGCCCGCACGCGGCTTCGGCTGATCACGACGCGCAATGCCGCCGACCGGCTGGGCGCGGCCATCGCGGCCTCCGGCATGACGCCCGAGATCGCCGATCCGCGCCGGTTTCCCGCACCGCTCGACCCGGGATCGGTGCATCAGGGCGCGGCGATGGAGGTCCGGCCGCTGGACTGGGGCACGCTGGGCGACGTGTGCGCCACGGGCGGTACGGGGCGGCCCGTGGCGGTGCTGCTGGACCGGGTGACGGACCCGCACAACGTGGGCGCCATACTGCGGTCGGCCTCGGTCTTCGGCGCGGCGGCGGTCGTGGCACCCGCGCGCCATGCCGCGCCCGAGACCGGGGCGTTGGCCAAGGCCGCCTCCGGCGCTCTGGAACATCAGCCCTACCTGCGCGTGACGAACCTGGCCCGGGCGATGGAAACGCTGCGCGCTTTGGGCTACGTCCTCGTCGGGCTTGACGGCAACGGCGACGCGACGCTGGATGCGGCGCTGTCCGGTACGGCCGGCCGGCCCGTGGCGCTTGTTCTGGGGGCCGAGGGACCGGGCCTGCGCCAGCGCACGCGCGAGACATGCGACGTCCTGTGCCGGATCGGCGGCGGCGTTCCCGTCCGGCCGGATGCGAGCGGCCCGGGTGCCGTGGCCGCCATGCCCTTCGCGTCGCTCAACGTCTCGAACGCGGCCGCCGTCGCGCTCTATGCCACGCGCCGCGCCGAGGGAGCGGACAGCGGGGTCTAGCACCCGTCACGGTTTGGCGAGGGGTATGGCCCCGTGCGCCCGCGGCTGTCATCAAGTCCGCGACGATGTGCCGGGGCGCGATTCCGCGACCCTCGATGGAGACCGCGATGACGTTGCGCCGATGATGCCCCGCCGCGCCCTGATCGTCGCGATCGTATCGCTCGTCGCACTGGCGTGCGGGCCGACCGCACGTGCCGGCGGGCCCTTCGACCAAAGCGGCGGCGTGGCCATCTCGGGCTACGATCCCGTGGCCTACTTCACCGCCGGCGCGGCCGTCGCGGGCAGTCCGGACATCGCGCTGCGCTGGCAGGGGGCGATCTGGTACTTTGCTTCCGTCGAGAACCGGCTGCGATTCGAGGGCAATCCGCTGGCCTATGCCCCGCAATACGGGGGGTATAGCGCGCTGGAGATGGCGCAGGGCCGTGCCGTGCGCAGCGACCCCCGGGTGTGGATGACGGCGAACGGGCGCCTTTACCTCAATGCGTCGCCGTCGATGAACGCGACATGGCAGTCCGACCTGGCCGGTAACGTCGCCGCGGCGAACGCCAACTGGCCGCATGCCGTCAACTGAGCCCGTGACCCGGCGCGAACGCGGCCGCGCAACGACGTATCGACCGGGGGACCGGCCATAGCGACCGACCATCCCGACGACAGTCCCACCGACGCCCGCCTGCGCGAGGTCCTGACCTCGGTGCGCCGGGTCGCGCTGGTGGGATTCTCCGCCGATCCGGTCCGTCCCAGCCACTTCGTCGCGACCTATCTCGCGCGGCGCGGGATCGAGGTGGTGGCGGTCAATCCGCGCTACGCGGGCCAGTCATTCCGCGGGACAACCGTGGTGCCGGACCTCGCCGCGATCGAGGGGCAGGTCGATACCGTCGATGTGTTCCGCCGGCCGGCCGACGTACCGGAGGTCGCAGGTGCCGCTCTCTCGCGTTGGCCGGACCTTCGGGTGCTGTGGCTTCAGATCGGGGTGCGCCATGACGGTGCGGCCGCCGCGGCGCGGGCGCGGGGCGTCACGGTCATCCAGGACCGCTGCCCCAAGATCGAATTCCAGCGCCTCTTCGGCGAGCTGCGCAGGGGAGGCTTCGCGACGGGCGTCATATCGTCCAAGCTCTAGCGGTTCGACGTGCCGGTGCGCTCGGCCTTTTCGTCCAGCCCCGGCTTGCCCTCGCGCCGCTCCAGTTCCTGCAGCACGTCGCCCAGCGTCAGGTCGCGCGATGCCAGCATGACGAGGAGGTGATAGAGCACGTCGGCCGCCTCGGCGGTCAGCGCCCGGCGGTCGCCGGATACGGCCTCGATCACCGCCTCGACGGCTTCCTCGCCGAACTTCTGCGCGCAGACGTCGCTGCCGCGCGACAGCAGACGTGCGGTCCACGAGACGTCGGGATCGGCGCCCCGGCGCGACAGGACGGTTTCGGCAAGCCGGTCGAGTGCGGTCATCACAGCCTCACAGGGATGCCGGCGGCGTGCAGGTGCGCCTTGGCCGCGGGCAGGGTGAACGTTCCGAAGTGAAAGATCGACGCCGCCAGAACGGCCGAGGCGCCGGCATGGACGCCCTCGACCAGATGGTCCAGCGTGCCGACGCCGCCGCTGGCGATGACGGGAATGCCGACGGCGCCCGTCACGGCGCGCAGCAGCGCTAGATCGAAGCCCGCGCCGGTGCCGTCGCGGTCCATCGAGGTCAGCAGGATCTCTCCCGCCCCCATCGCGGCCACGGTACGGGCGAAGGCGACGGCGTCGATCCCGGTCGCCCGCCGCCCGCCGTGGGTGAAGACCTCCCACCCGCCGGCGCCCGTCGCCCTGGCGTCGATGGCGACGACGATGCATTGCGCGCCGAACCGCTGCGCCGCGCGGCCCACGACCTCCGGGTCAGCGACGGCGGCCGAGTTGAAGCTGACCTTGTCGGCACCGGACAGGAGCAGGGCGCGCACGTCGTCCGGGGTCCGCACGCCGCCGCCTACGGTAAGCGGCATGAAGCAGCGTTCGGCCGTGCGCCGTGCGAGGTCGTGCAGCGTTCCGCGGTTCTCGTGCGAGGCGTGTATGTCGAGAAAGCACAGCTCGTCCGCGCCGGCCGCATCATAGGCGATGGCGGCCTCGACCGGATCCCCCGCGTCGCGCAGCGCGGTGAAGTTCACGCCCTTGACGACGCGCCCGCCGGCGACGTCGAGACAGGGTATGAGGCGCATCTTCAGCATGGGCGGGATCGGGCGCTTCCGGGGCAGGGCGGCGCCGTCTCCATAGGGGGATCGCGCGCGGTGCGCCAGTCGTCCGTCCCACCGCCGGCGGCCCGTCCCGTGTGCGGTGCCGGCGGCGTGACGGAACCCCGCCGCGCGACCGCCGGTTTCCTCCGCGTCAGATCATAGTGGGATACCGCAGCATGAGACACGCCATCGCCACGGCCGCCGTCCTCTTCCTCGCCATCGGAGCGTCAGGCCCCGCCGCCGCCTCCGACCTCGTCACGACCCGGGCGTCGGGGACCGTCGCGGAGGCCATGGACCGTATCGAGGCCGCCGTCGAGACCGCCGGCGCAACCGTGTTCGCGCGCGTCGACCACGGTCGGGGTGCAATGGACGTCGGTATGGACCTGGCGCCCGCCGAACTGCTGATCTTCGGTAATCCGCAACTGGGGACTCCGGCCATGCAGGACGACATTGCCGCCGGCCTGATCCTGCCGCTCAGGCTGCTGGTCTACGAGGATGCGAACGGAACGGTGCAGGTCGCCTACGAGGATGTGGCATCGATGTTCGACGGCTACGCGATCGCGGGCGATGCGGACTATGTTGCCAAGATGGCAGGCGCCCTGCGGAAGTTCGCCGCCGCCGCCGCGGAGTGACAGGCGCGGCAGACGGCCGATCTCCGGCCGGGGCGCTTGGGGTCGGCAAGCCGCAGGCAGGGACCGACGTCCCGGCGCTCGGGGTCTCAATCCCTGAGCGCGGACAGCACGGCTGTCAGGCCGATGGCGCCTTCATAGAGCGCGCGCCCTGCCACGATGCCCTCCAACGGTGCCCCGCAGTCGCGAAGGGCGAGCACGTCGTCCATTGACGACACGCCGCCCGATGCGATCACCGGAATGGCCACGGCACGGCTGAGCGCCGCGGTCGCAGCGACGTTCGGTCCCTGCATGGCGCCGTCGCGGTCGATGTCGGTGTGGACGATGGCGGCGGCGCCGCAATCCTGCGCCCGGCGGGCGAGGTCGACTGCGGAAATCTCGGTCTGGTCCGCCCAGCCCCGGGTGGCCGCGCGCCCGCCGCGGGCGTCGATGCCGACGACGATCTTTCCGGGGTGGGTCTTCGCGGCCGCGGCGAGGAACGTCGTATCCTCGACCGCGGCCGTGCCCAGGATGACGCGCGCGACCCCCTTGTCCAGCCACCGCGTTATCGTGTCGATGTCGCGGATCCCGCCGCCCAGCTGCACGGGGACATCCACCGCCGCAAGGATCGCCTCGACCGCGGCGACGTTCACGGGCGCGCCGGCGAATGCGCCGTCGAGGTCCACGATGTGCAGCCATTCGCAGCCCGCCGCGACGAAGCTGCGCGCCTGCGCCGAGGGGTCCGGTCCGAACACCGTCGCCGCCGTCATGTCGCCGCGCAGCAATCGCACGCATTGCCCGTTCCTGATGTCGATGGCGGGAAAAAGGATCATGGTGCCGTCCGTGTCTGTGGGGGCCGCGCCTTCGCGGATGCGCGAAATCAGGGAGCCCAGGCCAGGAAATTGGCGATCAGCCGCAATCCGGCGGCCTGGCTTTTCTCGGGGTGGAACTGGGTGCCGACCGCGCTGCCGGACGCGACCACCGCCGTGACGTCGCCGCCATGGCCGCAGACGGCCAGCCTCTGCGCGGGGTCGTCGACGCGCATCTGGAACGAGTGCACGAAATAGACGTGGTCGCCCGTGGCGATACCGTCCAGCACCGGGTGGGGGCGCTCGACCACCAGGTCGTTCCAGCCCATGTGGGGAACCTTCAGGGCCGGATCGCCAGGCACCATCGGCACCACCTCGCCGTCGATCCAGCCGAGGCCCGGCGTCGGGCGGTACTCGTGCCCCATCCGCGCCATAAGCTGCATGCCCACGCAGATGCCGAGGAACGGCCGTCCGCGTGCGACGACGGCCTCGGCAAGGGCGTCGTGCAGTCCGGTGCGGCCCATCAGCGCGTCCCGGCAGGCCGGAAAGGCGCCGTCGCCCGGAAGCACGATGCGGTCGGCGCGGGCGGCGTCCGCGGGGTGCGGCGAGACGAGGATATCGCCGCCGTCCCCCTCGGCGGCCATCCGGCGGAAGGCCTTCTCGACCGAGTGCAGGTTGCCGGCATCGGTATCGACGATCACCGTCAGCATGCGGGGACGTGTCCGGAGCCTCCGGCGGGAGTATTTTTGACAGGATGAAGGGACGCGGCGCCGGCGATCCTCCGGCGGCGGGACCCGACCGCGGCGCCGTGGGCGCGCGAGGTCACAGCGCACCCTTGGTCGAGGGGATGGCGCCACCCGCGCGGGGATCGGCCGAGACGGCGGTGCGCAGCGCCCGCGCGACCGCCTTGAAGCATGCCTCGGCCACGTGGTGGGCGTTGACGCCGCGCACGAGATCGACATGCAGCGTGATGCCGCCGTGCTGCGACAGCGCCTGGAAGAACTCGCGCACGAGTTGCGTGTCGAACCTGCCGATGGCCGGCGCGCTCATCGGAACGTTCCAGGTCAGCCAGGGGCGGCCGGAGAGATCGAGCGCCGCGCGCACCAGCGCATCGTCCATCGCCAGCGTGCAGTCGCCGTAGCGCGCGATGCCGGTCTTGTCGCCCAGTGCGCCGGCCAACGCCTGGCCCAGTGCGATGCCGGTATCCTCGACCGTGTGATGGTCGTCGATGTGCAGGTCGCCGTCGGCGCGCACGGTCATGTCTATCATGGAATGGCGCGACAGCTGGTCGAGCATGTGATCGAAGAATCCGACGCCCGTCGCGATGTCGCGCTGGCCGGTTCCGTCGAGCCTGACGGTCGCGGTTATCTCGGTCTCGGAGGTCAGGCGGGAGACTGTGGCGGTACGGGGATCTCGTGTCATGCGGGCGCTATACGTGCCGCGGCGCGGCATGGGAAGCGGCGGCGGCGCCTCTTGACCTCGCCCGCCGGTGCTGCAACCCATGGGCACCCGGCGCCGGACCGACCTGCGGTTCGCCGGGACGGGACATCAGGGGAGACCGGCCATCCGCGCGTCGCATTCCGAGGACACCCGTCCTGCGCCGCGCCGGCAGGCCGTTCGCCCGGCGCCAGGAGCGAGGCTTCCATGAAAGACGGCATGTCGGACATCGACCCCATCGAGAGCCAGGAATGGCGCGACGCCATCGAGGACGTGATCGAACGCGACGGCGCGGACCGGGCTCACTACCTTCTGGACAAGGCGGTCGAGCAGGCGCGGGCCGCGGGCGCCCGCCTGCCGTTCAGCGCCACCACGCCCTATCAGAACACCATCCCCGCCGACGACCTGCTGGAGATCCCCGGCGACGCCGACATGGAAGAGCGGATCCGCAACATCAACCGCTGGAACGCCATGGCGACGGTGGTCAAGCGCAACAAGGACAGCAGCGAATACGGCGGCCACATCGCCAGCTTCGCGTCGGCCGCGACGATGTATGACATCGGCCTGAACCATTTCTGGCGCGCGCAGTCGACCATGCACGGCGGCGATCTGGTTTTCTTTCAGGGCCACGTGGTTCCGGGGATCTACGCGCGCAGCTTCATGGAGGGGCGGATCAGCGAGGCGCAGCTGACGAACTTCCGCTCCGAGGTCGCGGGGGGCGGGCTGTCGTCCTATCCGCACCCCTGGCTGATGCCCGACTACTGGCAGTTCCCGACGGTCAGCATGGGCCTGGGGCCGCTGATGGCGATCTACCAGGCGCGGTTCATGAAATACATGCACAACCGCGGCCTCATCGACATGGCCGACCGCAAGGTCTGGTGCTTCCTCGGCGACGGCGAGATGGACGAGCCGGAGTCGCTGGGCGCCATCAGCCTCGCCGCCCGCGAGAAGCTGGACAACCTGATCTTCGTGGTGAACTGCAACCTCCAGCGGCTCGACGGGCCGGTGCGCGGCAACGGCAAGATCATCCAGGAGCTGGAAGGCAACTTCCGCGGGTCCGGCTGGGAGGTTATCAAGCTTCTGTGGGGCGCGGGCTGGGACGACCTGCTGGAGCGCGACACCACCGGCACCCTGCGCCATCTGATGGACGAGACGGTGGACGGCGACTACCAGACCTTCAAGTCGCGCGACGGCGCCTACGTGCGCGAGCATTTCTTTAACAAGTACCCCGAGACGGCGGCGCTGGTCGAGGACATGACCGACGACGAGATCTGGAAGCTGCGCCGCGGCGGGCACGATCCGCAGAAGCTCTACACCGCCTTCAAGCGTGCAACCGAGGTCGAGGGCCAGCCGACGTGCCTGTTGGTCAAGACGATCAAGGGCTACGGCATGGGCACCGCCGGCGAGGGGATGAACACCACCCACCAGCAGAAGAAGCTGGACCTGGACCAGATGCGTGCCATGCGGGACCGGTTCAGCATCCCGATCTCGGACGAGGATCTGCCCAAGGCGCCCTTCGTGACGCTGAACAACGCGCAGAAAGCGTATCTGGCGGACCGGCGCCAGGCGCTGGGCGGACCGTTCCCGCAGCGAAGGTCGAAGTCCGAGAAGCTTGACATCCCCGAGCTGAAGGCGTTCGACACCGTTCTGAAAGGCTCGGGCGACCGCGAGATCTCGACGACGATGGCCTTCGTCCGGATCCTCACGACGCTCCTGCGCGACAAGAAGATCGGCGAGCGCGTCGTGCCCATCGTGCCGGACGAAAGCCGGACCTTCGGGATGGAGGGGCTGTTCCGGTCCGTGGGGATCTACAACCCGCTGGGTCAGGTCTACGTGCCCCAGGACCGCGACCAGATGTCCTACTACAAGGAGGCCGCGGACGGTCAGGTGCTGCAGGAGGGCATCAACGAGGCCGGCGCCATGGCCGACTGGATCGCCGCCGCCACGTCCTATTCCAACCACGGGATCCCGATGATTCCGTTCTACATCTACTACTCGATGTTCGGCTTCCAGCGTATCGGCGATCTGGCCTGGGCGGCCGGGGACAGCCGGGCGCGCGGCTTCATGCTGGGCGGGACGGCCGGGCGCACCACGCTGAACGGCGAAGGCCTCCAGCACGAGGACGGCCACAGCCACGTGCTGGCCTCGACCATCCCCAACTGCATCAGCTACGACCCGACCTTCAGCTACGAGGTCGCGGTGATCGTCCAGCACGGGTTGCAGCGGATGTTCGCGGACCAGAACGACGTCTATTTCTACCTCACCCTGATGAACGAGAACTACGTCCACCCCGACATGCCCATGGGCGTCGAGGAAGGCATCATCAAGGGTCTCTATCGCCTTTCCAAGACCGCCAAGCCCGGCAAGAAACACGTCAACATAATGGGTTCCGGCACGATCCTTGTTCAGGGCATGAAGGCCGCGGACATGCTGCACGAGGATTTCGGCGTCACGTCGGACATCTGGTCGGCCACCAGCCTGAACGAGCTGGCACGCGAGGGGCAGGACTGCGCCCGCTGGAACCGGCTGAACCCGCTGGAGGAACAGCGCGTGCCCTATGTCACGCAGGCCCTTTCGGGCGCCAAGGGGCCTGTCATCTGCGCCACCGACTACATCAAGACCTTCGGCGAGCAGATCCGCGCCTTCGTCGACCATCCCTACACCGTGCTTGGAACCGACGGCTACGGCCGGTCCGACAGCCGCCAGAACCTGCGCCGGTTCTTCGAGGTGGATGCCAACCACATCGCGGCTGCCGCGATGGTGGATCTCTACAAGGCGAAGGCCATCGACAAGACCACGCTGGAGAAGGCGCTGGCGCGTTACGAGATCGACGGCGACAAGCCGAACCCCCGGCTGGTCTGAGGAGACTGTCATGGCCATCGAAGTGAAGGTTCCCGATATCGGCGACTTCGACGACATCCCCGTCGTCACCGTCCTGGTCTCCGTGGGCGATACCGTGGCCGAGGAGGACCCGCTGATCGAGCTGGAGTCCGACAAGGCGACGATGGAGGTGCCCTCGTCGGCGGCGGGCAAGGTCAAGGAACTGAAGGTCGCCGAGGGCGACAAGGTCTCCGAGGGGACGGTCATCCTGATCCTGGAAGGGGGCGACGGCGACGGCGGTTCGGACGTCGATCCGTCCGAGAAGAAGGCGCCTCAGAAGGACAAGGAAGAGGTCTCCGGCAAGGCGAAGTCGGATCCCGGCGGCGGGCGGTCGAACGGCGGCCAGCCCCCGGCGCCGGAACCCTACGCCGCGGCGCAGCCGTCCTCGCAGTCCAGCGGCACGGTCACCGACGCCGGCCACGGCAAGGTCCACGCCAGCCCATCGGTGCGGGCCTTCGCGCGGACGGTCGAGGTGGACCTGACGCGGGTGAACGGAACGGGCCGCAAGGGGCGCATCCTGCGCGAGGACGTGATGAAGGCGGTCAAGCAGGCCGCCCCCGCCGCCGGCGGCACCGCACAGGGCGGCATGGGCATCCCGCCGATCCCGGTCATCGACTTCTCGAAGTTCGGGCCGGTCGAAGACGTCGAGATGACGCGCATCCAGAAGCTGAGCGGCCCCGCGCTGCACCGGTCCTGGCTGAACGTGCCGCATGTGACCCACGACGACGAGGCCGACATCACCGAGCTGGACCGCTACCGCAAGGAGCTGGACACCGCCGCCAAGGCCGAAGGCTACCGCGTGACGCTGCTGTCCTTCGTGGTGAAGGCCTGCGTCAGCGCGCTGCGGACCCACTGGCAGTTCAACAGCTCGATCCATCCCGACGGCGACAAGCTGATCAAGAAGGACTTTTACAACATCGGCTTCGCGGCGGACACGCCCAACGGACTGATGGTTCCGGTCATCAAGGATGCCGACCGCAAGGGCATCGTCGAGATCTCCAAGGATCTGGGGAACCTGTCGGCACTGGCCCGGGACGGCAAGCTGAAGGGACCCGACATGCAGGGCGCGACCTTCACCATCTCGTCCCTCGGCGGGATCGGCGGGACCGGTTTCACCCCCATCGTGAACGCGCCCGAGGTGGCGATCCTGGGCCTCACCCGGTCGAAGATGGCCCCGGTCTGGGACGGCGCCGCCTTCCAGCCGCGCAACATGCTGCCGCTGTCGCTCAGCTACGACCACCGCGCCATCGACGGCGCTTTGGCCGCGCGGTTCACGGCGCGGCTGGCCTATCTGCTGGGCGATGCCCGGCGGCTGATGCTGTAGGGGGCCGCGCGCATGGACATCAAGGTTCCCGACATCGGCGACTTCGCCGACGTTCCGGTCGTCACCGTGCTGGTCGAGGTGGGCGACACGGTGAAGGCCGAGGATCCGCTGATCGAACTGGAATCCGACAAGGCGACGATGGAGGTGCCGTCGCCCAACGCGGGCAAGGTCACCGGGATCAGGGTCGCCGTCGGCGACAAGGTGACCGAGGGCGATGTGATCCTGTCGATGGACGTCGCCGGGGACGCGGACACCCCCAAGACCGGCGCACCCAAGGGCAGCGCGGTCAAGCCGGACCCGGAACGCGACCCTGCCCGCAAGGGCGACGTGCATGCCGAGGTCGTCGTGCTGGGGTCCGGCCCCGGCGGCTACTCCGCCGCGTTCCGGGCAGCCGACCTGGGCAAGAAGGTCGTGCTGATCGAACGCTACCCGTCGCTGGGCGGCGTCTGCCTGAACGTCGGGTGCATCCCGTCCAAGGCGCTGCTGCATGCCGCCAAGACCATCACCGAGGCCGAGGAGATGGGCGCGCATGGTATCGCATTCTCCACGCCGAAGATCGACATCGACGCGCTGCGGTCGTGGAAGGACGGCGTCGTCGGGCAGCTGACCGGGGGCCTGGGCGGTCTGGCCAAGGCGCGGAAGGTCACGGTGGTGCAGGGCTATGGCCGCTTCACCGGGCCCAACGCGATCCATGTCGAGGGCGACACCGACACCGACACCGATGTCACCTTCGATCAGTGCATCATCGCCGCCGGGTCCGAGCCGGTGCACCTGCCGTTCATCCCGCACGACGACCCGCGGGTGATGGATTCGACCGGCGCGCTGGAGCTGAAGGACATCCCCGCGCGGCTGCTTGTCCTCGGCGGGGGTATCATCGGGTTCGAGATGGCGACCGTCTACGACGCGCTGGGGTCGGAGGTGACGGTGGTCGAGCTGATGGACCAGATCCTGCCCGGTTGCGACAAGGACATCGTGAAGCCTTTGATGAAGCGGATGGAGGGCCGGCTGGCCGCCATCCGGCTCAGGACCAAGGTCACGGCCGTCGAGGCGGCGGACGACGGCCTGAACGTCACGTTCGAGACCGAGGACGGTACGACCGACACGCAGACCTTCGATCGAGTGCTGGTCTCGGTCGGGCGCACGCCCAACGGCAACCTCTTCGACGCCAGGCGGGCGGGCGTGAACGTCACCGACCGCGGCTTTATCGAGGTCGACCCGTCGCAGCGCACCAACGTGAAGCACATCTTCGCCATCGGCGACGTCGTGGGCCAGCCGATGCTTGCGCACAAGGCCGTCCACGAGGGCAAGGTGGCGGCAGAGGTCGCCGCCGGTTCCAACCGCACCTTCGACGCGCAGGTCATCCCCAGCGTCGCCTACACCGACCCCGAGGTCGCCTGGGTCGGCATGACAGAGACGCAGGCCAAGAAGGACGGCATCAAGTACGCCAAGGGGGTCTTTCCCTGGGCCGCGTCGGGCCGCAGCCTGTCGAACGGCCGCTCGGAGGGCATCACAAAGCTTCTCTTCGACCCAGAGGACGACCGCGTGATCGGCGCGGCCATCGTCGGCACCAACGCAGGCGACCTCATCGCCGAGGTCGCGCTGGCGATCGAGATGGGGGCGGACGCGATCGACCTGGGCCACACCATCCACCCGCATCCCACCCTCAGCGAGACGGTGAACTTCGCCGCCGAGATGTTCGAGGGCACGATCACCGACCTGATGCCGCCCAAGAAGAAGAAGGAGCACGCGTGATGGCCGACAATCCCTTCGACCCCATGAACATGTGGAAGCAATTCGACCCGCAGGCCATGCAGGCCATGTTCAACCCTGCAGCCATGATGGCGATCTTCCAGCCGCAAAAGGCGCAGGGCATGGACATGGACGCGGTGATGCGCGCCAACCAGCGCAACATCGAGGCGATGGCGGATGCAAACCGCGCCGCCGCCGAGGCCTACAAGGACATGCTGGACAAGCAGATGGAGATCTTCGGCAAGATGACCGAGGCGGCCCACAGGCAGTTCGACTGGGCCGACGAGACCGTCGGCGGCGACAAGCTGCGCGACCGCACGGCGGCGATGAACGGCGCCGTCGAGGAGGCGCTGGCGATGATGAAGAAGCTGGCCGAGGCCACCCGCGACGCCAACGCGCAGGCCTACGACCAGGTGAAGGGCCAGGTCGACGACGCCGTCGACGCGATGACCAAGCCCGCCCGCTGACGGCCCGCCGCAGCCCGGACCGACCGAAGGAAGCCCCCGAGATGAAGATCGGAACGATCAACGAAATCGCGCCCGGCGAGGCGCGCGTCGCCATGACACCGGCGTCGGCTCAGGCGCTGGCCAAGCTGGGCCATGAGAGCGTGGTCGAGGCAGGATCGGGCATCGACGCCGGCTTTACGGACGCGGCCTACCGGGACGCCGGGGTCGAGGTGCTGGAGGACGCAGCCGCGGTCTTCGACGCCGCCGACGTCATCGCCAAGGTGCGCCCGCCCACCGATGGCGAGGTCGACATGCTGCGCGAGGGGCAGACGCTGATTTCGTTCTTCTACCCCGCGCAGAACGAGGCGCTGCTGGAGCGTGCCAAGGGTCGCGGCGCCACCGTGATCGCCATGGACATGGTCCCCCGCATCAGCCGGGCGCAGAAGATGGACGCGCTGTCGTCGATGGCCAACATCGCCGGCTACCGCGCCGTGATCGAGGCGGGCGCCAACTTCGGCCGGTTCTTCACCGGGCAGGTCACAGCCGCCGGCAAGGTCCCGCCCGCCAGGGTGCTGGTGGTGGGCGCGGGCGTCGCGGGCCTTGCCGCGATCGGCACCTCGACCTCTCTGGGGGCGATCACCTACGCCTTCGACGTGCGCCCCGAGGTGGCCGAGCAGATCGAGAGCATGGGCGCGGAGTTCGTGTTCCTCGAATTCGAGGACAGCGAGCTGCCCGACGGGGCCGAGACGGGCGGCTACGCACCGCCGTCCTCGCCCGAGTTCCAGGCCAAGCAGCTTGAGAAATTCCGCGAGCTGGCGCCGGACATCGACATCGTCATCACTACGGCCCTGATCCCCGGCCGGCCGGCGCCGAAACTCTGGACCGAGGACATGGTCCGCGCGATGAAGCCCGGATCGGTCATCGTCGACCTCGCGGCCGAGCGGGGCGGCAACTGCGAGCTGACCGTGCCGGACGAACGGATCGTCAGCGACAACGGCGTCGTGGTCATCGGCTACACCGATTTCCCCAGCCGGATGGCGACGCAGGCCTCCACGCTCTACGCCACGAACATCCGGCACATGCTCGCAGACCTCACCCCCGGCAAGGACGGCAGGATCGTCCAGGACATGGAGGACGACGTCATCCGCGGCGCCACCGTCACCCATGACGGCGAGGTCACGTTCCCGCCCCCGAAACCCAAGGTCGCGGCCATCGCCGCCAAGCCGAAGGCCAAGGCGCCGCCGCCCGAGACCGTGGACGAGCGCAAGTCCCGCGAGACGACCGAGTTCCGTGCCGCCACCCGGCAGCAGTTCACCGTCCTCGGGAATCGGCGCCGTCCTGCTGCTGCTCGTGGGCCTCGTGGCGCCGGCCAGCTTCATGCAGCATTTCATCGTCTTCGTGCTGGCCTGCTTCGTGGGTTATCAGGTCATCTGGGGCGTCGCGCACAGCCTGCACACGCCGCTGATGGCCGTCACCAACGCCATCTCGGGCATCGTCATCCTGGGCGCGCTTCTTCAGGTGGGGTCGGGCGGGCCGATCGTTCTGATCCTTGCCGCGATCTCGATCCTGATCGCGAGCATAAACATCGTCGGCGGGTTCCTCGTCACGCGGCGCATGCTCGCCATGTTCCAGAAATCCTGAGGGGGCGGCCATGACCACCGGACTGACATCGGCGGCCTATGTCGTCGCCGCGATCCTGTTCATCCTCGCGCTGGGCGGACTGAAGAACCAGGAAAGCGCCAAGCGCGCGATCTGGTACGGCATCGTCGGCATGGCGCTGGCCGTGGTCGCGACCGTGTTCGGCCCCGCGCTGACCGGCACGCTGTCCTTCGTTACCATCCTGATCATGATCGCCATCGGCGGTGCCATCGGCATCGTCGTGGCGCAGCGTGTCGGCATGACCGAGATGCCGCAGCTGGTTGCGGCCTTGCACAGTTTCGTCGGGCTGGCGGCGGTCTTCATCGGCCTCAACGCCGATATCACGCTGGGCCGGGTGCGCCGCGCCATCGAGGCCGTGGTGATCGACCCCACCCTCGAGATCGTGCAGTTCACCGGCTTCGCCGCCACACTCGCCGCCAAGCAGGGGGCCGAGATCGGCATCCTCAAGGCCGAGGTGTTCCTTGGCGTCTTCATCGGTGCCGTGACCTTCACCGGCTCCATCGTCGCCTTTGGAAAGCTGGCGGGCAAGCTGGACGGCAAGCCCAGCCAGATCGCCGCCGACCAGCCCTGGGGCGGCCACATGCTGAACGCGGGGGCGGCCGCGCTCTGCGTGGTGCTGCTGCTGCTCTATATGGGCGGGGCGGGGATATGGACCATGTTGCTGACCGCACTGGTCGCGGGCTTCATCGGCTATCATCTGATCATGGGGATCGGCGGCGCGGACATGCCCGTCGTCGTGTCGATGCTCAACAGCTATTCGGGCTGGGCGGCGGCGGCCATCGGCTTCACGCTGGGCAACGACCTGCTGATCGTCACCGGCGCGCTGGTGGGATCGTCCGGCGCCATCCTGAGCTACATCATGTGCAAGGCGATGAACCGCAGCTTCGTCTCGGTCATCCTCGGCGGCTGGGGCGGGACAACCGGCCCGGCAATGGACATCGAGGGCGAACAGGTCGCCATCGACGCCGACGGCGTGGCCGGCGCGCTGGAAGAGGCCGACAGCGTGGTCATCGTGCCCGGCTACGGCATGGCGGTCGCGCAGGCCCAGCAGAACGTGGCCGAGCTGACGCGGCGGCTGCGCGCGCAGGGCAAGGTGGTGCGCTTCGCCATCCACCCCGTCGCCGGGCGCCTGCCGGGGCACATGAACGTCCTGCTGGCCGAGGCGCGGGTGCCTTATGACATCGTGCTGGAGATGGACGAGATCAACGAGGACTTCCCCCAGACCGACGTGGTGATCGTCATCGGCAGCAACGACATCGTCAATCCTGCCGCGCAGGAAGACCCCAACAGCCCCATCGCCGGCATGCCGGTGCTGGAAGTCTGGAAGGCCAAGCAGGTGTTCGTGTCCAAGCGCGGGCAGGGAACCGGCTATTCCGGCATCGAGAACCCGCTGTTCTTCAAGGAGAATACGCGCATGTTCTACGGCGACGCCAAGGCCTCGCTGGACGCCTTGCTGTCGCGGATTTCGTGAGTTGCGCAGACCTGCTGGGGAAGGTCTGACGACCAACCGGGAACAGGAGGTGAGATGCCGTATCGCCACGGCCTCGGTCGCCGCATGTCTTGCGTCTTCCCCGCCAAGCCGGACAGGGCGGTCGACAGACTTGAACAGACGAAAGTCGCACCGCCGGTCCTGGCGCCGTTCCCGGGTTCTTCCGGCTTTCATCCTCAGCGCCCGCGGATCCGGGGGTCCAGGGCGTCGCGCAGGCCGTCGCCGATGTAGTTGACCGACAGTACCGTGATCGAGATCGCGGCGCCGGGGTATATGACCCGTTCGGGCGATTGCTGGAGGTAGTCGATGTTGTCGCGCAGAAGGCTGCCCCAGGTCGGATAGTCCGACGGGAATCCAAGACCTAGAAACGACAGCGCGCTTTCGGTGATGATGGCCGTGGCGATCCCAAGCGTGGCCGAGACCATGACCGGCGACAGCACGTTAGGCAGGATGTGACGCCAGATCATCCGCCGCGCGGGCGTCCCGATGGAGCGTGCGGCCAGAACGAACTCGCGCTCCTTCAGCGCCAGCACGTCGCCGCGCACGATCCGCGCGGTCTGCATCCACGAGGTGATGCCGATGCCGAACACGATCAGCAGGAAGATCCCCTGCTCGGGCCCGATGGTGCTGCGCAGGCTGTCGCGGAAGAGCATGACGATGACCAGCAGCAGGGGCAGCAGCGGCAGGGCAAGGAAGAGGTCCGTCAGCCGCATCAGCGGCCCGTCCAGCCGCCGGAAGTAACCCGAGACGACGCCGACGAACGTGCCAAGCACCAGCGCCAGCAGCATCGCCGTCATGCCCACGGCCAGCGACGTGCGCCCGCCGGTCATCATGCGCGCCAGCGTGTCGCGGCCCAGCTGGTCGGTGCCGAAGGGATGCGCCCAGCTGGCCCCCTGGTTGCGCGACCGGATGTCGATGAACTGCGGGTCGATGGTCCAGACCCACGGTCCCGCGACGGTGACGAGTACGATGACGAGGAACAGGAGCGTGCCCACCAGCGCGCCCTTGTGGGTGCGGAACTGGTCCCAGACGTCCCACCACTGGCTGCGCGCGCCGGGCCGGGTCCGCACCGCCTGCGCGGCGCCCACGGCGTTGAAGATCACCGGCTCGTTCGCGGGATCCTCGTAGGTGCCGCTGTTCATCGCGTCGGCCGGTTCGCTTTGCGCGGAACGGTCAGTCATAGCGGATCCTCGGGTCCAGGATGCCGTAGAGCACGTCGGCGACCAGGTTGAAGAGCACGATCAGCACCGCGAAGATGAAGGTCAGCGTCTGCACCAGAGGCAGGTCGTTGGCCTGGATCGCCGTTATCAGCAGCTGGCCGACGCCGTTCACCTTGAACACCTGCTCGGTGATGATGGCGCCGCCGAAGATGCCCGGCACGCCCAGCGCGATGACGGTGACGACGGGGATCATCGAGTTGCGCAGGACGTGGCGCAGCACGACGGTCCGTTCGGTCATGCCCTTGGCGCGGGCGGTGCGGACGTAGTCCTGGTTGAGGTTGTCCAGCATGGAGGCGCGCATGAAGCGGCTGATCTGTGCGGTGGTCTGCAACGCCAGCACCATGACGGGCATGATCATCTGCTTGAACTGCTGGACGAACGTGTCCCAGCTCACGACCTGCAGCGTCGTGTCGTAGACGGACGGAAGCCAGCCCAGGTAGACCGAGAAGACGACGATGACCAGGACGCCCGAGAAGAACGGCGGCACCGAGAATCCGATCATCGACACGAACGTGCCGACCTGGTCGAACACCGAATACTGCCGGTAGGCCGAGATGATGCCGATGGGCAGGGCAATGGCGACGCCCACGACGTAGGACATGCCGACGACCCACAGCGTCTGCGGCAGGCGCTGGATGACGAGGTCCATCACCGGTGCGCGGGTCTGGAAGGACAGGATCCGCAGCTCCCCGGCGGCGAAGCCGGTGCCGAAGACATGGTCGAAGAGGGTCAGCGGCTCGATCCAGAAGAAACGGACCAGCCATTTCCAGTAGCGGACGGGCGTGGGATCGCCGAGACCCAGCGCCTGGCGCATCTGCTCCTTCACCTCGTCGGGCACGGTCAGCGGAACGGCCGCCATCGGATCGCCCGGCGCAAGCTCGAGCAACAGGAAGATGACGAGGCTGATGATCAGCAGCGTCGGGATGGAGATCAGCAGGCGGCGCAGGGTGAAGGTCAGCATCGAGCGCGTCCTGCGTCGGGGACATGCGGGGTGCGGCGGGTCGCGGGTCCGGAGGACCGGCGTCGCGGCTGGGGGTGGGAGATCCTCGGGTCGAGCCCGAGGATGACGCCGGCCGCGGCGGCGCGGGCGGTGGCGTCGGGGTGGTGGTCGGGATGGGGCGCGGCTTGGGGCGGGAGGTCCGCGGGTCGGGCCCGAGGACGACGGCGGCGAGGGCGGCGGATGCCACTCTGGGGCGTTGGGGACAGGCGGTCCTTCATTGCCGCCGGCGCGGCGGGGGGAAGGATCGTTCCGGGGGAAAGGTCGGTAGCGGCGGGCGGCATCGCGGCGTCCCCTCGGGGCGGGAGGTCGGATCGGCGCGGCCCGTCGAGGAGCCGCGCCGGTGGTTATCGGGCCGTCACTCGGTGCGGTACCAGTCGGCCGCGTTCCACAGCTCGCTGTCCCAGTCGGACATCTGCACGCCGCCAAGGGTGTTGGCGTGGGCCGAGACGCCGCCGCGGTGGACAAGCGGGATGATCGAGTAGGACTGGATGATCATGTCGTTCATCCGCTTGGCCAGTTCGCCGCGCTGCTCCAGATCCGCCGTCACGCGCATTTCTGCCACCAGCTCGTCATAGGCCGGATCGCAGAAGCGCTGGATGTTGGCGCCCTGCCACTGGGTGTCGGGCGTCGGGATGTCCGAGCAGAGCCAGTTCGCCATGTACGCCTCGGGATCCACGCCCGAGAAGTTGTTGGTGTACATCTCGACGTCGGCATAGAACTTCTGGAACGTGTCGGGGCTGCTGGGATCGCCGCCGAAGAAGATGCTGGCGTCGATGTTGCGCAGCTCCACCTCGACCCCGAGGTCGTTCCACGCCTGCTTGATGATGGCCTGCGCGTCCTGGCGCACGGCGTTGGTCGAGGTCTGATAGAGCACGCTCAGACGCTGACCGTCCTTCTCGCGGATGCCGTCGCTGCCCGGAACCCAGCCCGCCTCGTCCAGCATGGCCTTCGCGCCCTCGACGTCCACCGTAAGGCAGCCGTCGTTCGCGGTCGATGCATAGGCCTCGGGTGCGGGCAGGACGTTGCAGGTCGCCTTGCCGCCGGCGCCGTAACCGATGTCGACCAGCAGCTGCCGGTCGATGACCATCGACATGGCCTGCGTCACGGCGCTGTCCGTCAGGAAGGGGTGCGCGTTCTCACCGTCCATGTAGACCGAGCGGTCGTCGCCCAGCGACGGGTCGGGGTTGGTCTGGTTCATGTGCAGACGCTCGACCGAGGTGCCGAAGGCGGTGACGACGGTGCCCAGTCCCTTGGCTTCCATGTCGGCCAGTACGGTGGGGTCGATCTGGAGGTTCCACGCATAGTCGTATTCGCCGGTTTCCAGTACCGACCGCGCCGCCGCCGCCGCATCGCCGCCGCCCTTGAAGTTCACGGATGCGAAGGCGGGCTTGCCCTCTTCGCGGTAATTCTCGTTCGCCGACAGGGTGATGACGTCGTTGGGCCGGAACTCGTCCACCACGAAGGGGCCGGTGCCGATGGGGCCGAAGTTGGCATCGGTGCACTCGGGCGCCTTGGCGCCGGTGCAGTCGGCGAACTGGGCCTTCTGGATGATGGGCGACTCCGACCCGACGAACGCCGTGTAGGGAAACGGCTTTGGCGAAGAGAACGTGACCTTGACGGTCTGCGGATCGACCGCCTCGACCGATTCCACGCCGTCGAAATAGCTGACCTGCGCGCAGCCGCCCTCGGGATTGGTGCAGTACTCGTAGGTGAAGACGACGTCCTCGGCGGTGAAGTCGGTGCCGTCGGACCACTTTAGGCCGGGCTTGAGGTTGTAGGTGATGGAGGTCTGGTCCTCGGCCAGGCCGCCGTTCTCGACGGTGGGCACCTCGGTCACGAGGGCCGGCACCATCTCGCCGTTGGCGTCGAACTTGATCAGCGGCTCGATGACCAGGCTGGCGCTTTCGACTTCCTTGGTTCCGCCCGAAAGGAACGGGTTCAGCGTGGACGGCGCCTGCCAGTAGATGATGTTGAGCTGGCCGTCGCGGCCCCGCTCTCCCTCGTGGGCGGCGGCGAAGGCGCCGGCGGGTGCGATGGCGGCGGTGGCGACCGCTCCCATCAGGATTGTCTTGAGTTTCATGGAGTTCTCCCTCTGTGGTCTTCGTACGTCGGTTTCAGTGGGCCGCGGGCCGTGGCGCCGTGGCGGAGGTGCCGCTGATGATCTCGTTCGCCGCGCGGCCGTCGGCGGCCGCTTCCATCACCGCCGGGTCCAGCAGGTGACAGGCGGCGTAGCGTCCCGGCGCGATGCGGCGGAATTCCGGGTCGATGCGATGACACACTGGCATCGCCTGAGGGCACCGGGTGGAAAAGTTGCAGCCCTTCGGCGGGTTCGCCGGCGACGGCACGTCCCCCGTCAGGATCGTGCGGGGTTTCGCCGCGCGGTCCGGGTCCGGTTCGGGCACGGCCGACAGCAGCGCCTGCGTGTAGGGGTGCTGCGGCGCGAGGTAGAGGTCGTCGCGGGGCGCAAGCTCCACGATCCGGCCGAGGTACATCACCGCCACCCGCGTCGCAATGTGGCGCACCATCCCCAGGTCGTGGCTGATGAAGAGGTAGGTCAGGCCCAGACTCTGTTGCAGCTCCTCCAGCAGGTTCACCACCTGCGCCTGGATCGACACGTCGAGCGCGGCGATGGGTTCGTCGCAGACGATGAACCTGGGGTTCAGCGCCAGCGCCCGCGCGATGCCGATCCGCTGGCGCTGCCCGCCCGAGAACTCGTGCGGGTAGCGATCGGCGAAATCGACGTTCAGCCCGACCTGGTCCATCAGCTCTTCGACGCGGGCGCGCCGCGCACGCGCGTCCATGTCGGTATGCTCGCGCAGCGGCTCGGCGATGATGCCGGCGACTGTCATGCGGGGGTTCAGCGACGCCTGCGGGTCCTGGAACACCATCTGCATCGTCGGTCTCATCCGGCGCAGCGCCTCGGCCCGGGCGGTGCCCACGTCGGTCCCGGCAATCCGCACGGACCCGCCGGTGATGTCGTAGAGCCGCAGGATCGCGCGCCCGCAGGTCGACTTGCCGCAGCCGCTCTCGCCGACGAGGCCCAGCGTCTCGCCCTCGTGGATGTCGAAGCTGACGCCGTCGACGGCCTTGATGTCGCCGGTATGGCGCTGGAAGAGGCCCGTGCGGACGGGAAAGTGCATCTTGAGGTCGCGCACCTCGACCAGGGCGCGTTCGTCGCGGTCGCCCGGCGCGGCGTCGCGCGGTGCGGCGTCGGGTGGGCGGCGTCAAGCATAGCGCGGCGCCTCGCGGTCGTAGTCCCAGAAGCAGGCGGCGTCGTGGCCCGGGCCGACGGGGAAACGGGGCGGATTGGCCCGGTCGCAGCGGTCGAACCGATGGGCGCAGCGGTCGCGGAACGGACAGGCAGCGGGCGGCGCGCCAAGGATCGGCGGCTGTCCCTCGATCACCTCCAGCTTGGGCGCCCGCTGCCCGCCGACCGACGGCACGGTGCGCAGCAGCGCGCGGGTGTAGGGGTGGCGGGGATTCTTGAAAAGCTCGCGCACCGGGGCCTGTTCGACGATCTGGCCGGCGTACATGACCATGACGCGGTCGGCGATGCCGGCGATGACGCCCAGATCGTGGGTGATCCAGACGATGGCCATCCCCAGCTTGGTGCGCAGCTCCTTGACCAGCTCGAGGATCTGCGCCTGGATCGTCACGTCCAGCGCCGTCGTCGGTTCGTCCGCGATCAGCACCTCGGGGTCGCAGGCCAGGGCGATGGCGATCATCACCCGCTGGCGCATCCCGCCCGAGAACTGATGCGGATAGTCGTTCAGCCGCGCGGCGGGCGCCGGGATGCCGACCAGCGCCAGCAGCTCGGCCGCGCGCGCGCGGGCCGCGCGGCCGCCGAGGCCCATGTGCTTCTTCAGCGGCTCGCATATCTGCATGCCGACGGTGAAGACCGGGTTGAGCGACGTCATCGGATCCTGGAAGACGAAGCCGATGCGCTTGCCCCGGATGCCGCGCAACGCGCCATCGTCGGCGCGCAGCAGGTCGCGGCCGCCGAAATGCACCTCGCCCGCGCGGATCTCGGCCGGGGGCGAGGGGAGCAGGCCCAGCAGAGACATCATCGTCACCGACTTGCCCGATCCGCTTTCGCCGACCACGCCCAGAAGCTCGCCCGGCGCCAGATCGAAGCTGACCGAGTTCACCGCGTGCACCTCGCCGCCGCGGGTGCGAAAGACGGTCTGCAGGCCGCGGACGTCCAGGACGGGGGCCGCGCGGGCCGGGGCGTTTGTCGCGGTCGTGGCCCCGTCGGGCATCGGCAGCTCCTGGATCATGGCCGGTCCCGCCCTTCAAACAGGCGGGATCCATGAACCCTTAACCAAACCGGATCATGCGGCAACAGCTAATCGGGGTGACGATGCGGCGCTTTTGAGCGGCTGCGCAAAGAAACGGCAGCCCTATTGACCTTCGCCCGGGGCGGGACCACCGTCGGTTCGACATCGGAGGGTGGGGGGCATGGGCAGGACACTGGGCGCTCGCGAAATACTGGATAGGCTCGTCGCCTTTCCCACCGTCAGCCGCGACAGCAACCTCGACCTCATCGACTGGGTCGATGAGTATCTGGCGGGCCACGGCGTCGCGTCGCGCCGGGTCTACGACGACACCGGGACGAAGGCGGCGCTCTATGCCAACGTCGGTCCCGAGGTCGAGGGCGGCGTCGTCCTGTCGGGCCATACCGACGTCGTGCCGGTGGACGGCCAGGACTGGTCCACGGACCCATGGACGGTGACCGAAAAGGACGGACGGCTCTACGGGCGCGGCACCTGCGACATGAAAGGGTTCGATGCGCTGGCCCTTGCCGCCGTGCCGCTGGCGCTGGAACGCGGGGTGCGCCGCCCGCTGCAGATCGCGTTCAGCTACGACGAGGAGGTCGGATGCGTCGGCGCGCCGCCCATGATCGACGACATGGTGCGCCACCTGCCGCGCGCGGCCGCCGCGATCATCGGCGAGCCGTCGATGATGAAGGCGGTGACAGGCCACAAGGGCGGCAGCGGCTACAAGACCCACGTGCGGGGCTACGAGGTGCACTCCTCTCTGATCCATGAGGGCGTCAGCGCGATCATGTTCGCCGCCCCGCTGATCGACTGGGGCAACGAGATGAACGCGAGGGAGGCGGCGCGCACGCCCTCGGCGCTGGCCGCGGGCTTCGTCCCGCCCTACACGACCTGCCACGTCGGCACGATTCAAGGCGGCACCGCGCATAACATCACCGCCAAGGACTGCCGCTTCGCGATGTCCTTCCGTGTCGTCCCTGGCGAGGATCCGGCCGACTGGCGCGACGCCTATGTCGACCGCGTGCGCGAGGTCGAGGCGCGGATGCAGGCGATCCGCCCCGAGACGTCGATAGACCTGGACCTCTACTTCGACGTGCCCGCTCTGGAGCCGGAAAAGGGCGGCGCGGCCGAAAGCCTCGTGCGCCAGATCACCGGCGACAACGGCACCCACGTCGTCAGCTTTGGCACCGAGGCGGGCCAGTTCCAGCAGCGCGGCTACTCGGCCGTGGTCTGCGGGCCGGGCGACATCGCGCAGGCGCACCAGCCCGACGAATACATCGACGCCGCCCAGTTCGCCGAGGGCGAAGCCTTCCTCGCCCGCGTGGTCGACGGACTGTGCCGCTAGACGCCACCCCACCGGACGGCCCGCCGTCGTCGATGGCGGGTGCAGAACACCGTGCCCCGCCGCCCCGTCAGGCCGACATGGTGGTGATCGGCGGCGGGGTCGTGGGGGTCATGACCGCCTGGTTCGCCGCCCGCGCCGGCCAGCGTGTCGTCCTGCTGGAGAAGGGGCGCATCGCGGGCGAGCAGTCGGCGCGCAACTGGGGCTGGATCCGCCAGCAGGGCCGCGACCCGGACGAGCTGCCGCTGGTGATCGAGGCGAACCGCATATGGCGCGGCCTCCAGGCCGAGACGAACGAGGATCTGGGCCTGCGCCAGTCCGGCACCTGCTATCTGACGACGGCGCCCTCGGATGCCGCGCGTTACGAGGCGTGGATGGCGCACGGGCGCGCCCATGGCCTCGACACGCGGATGCTGACGGCGGCACAGATCGGCGACCTGATGCCCGGTCTGGTGCACGGGGCGAAGGGCGCTCTCTGGACACCGTCGGATCTGCGGGCCGAACCATGGGTCGCGGTGCCGGCGCTGGCCCGCGCCGCCGCCCGCGCGGGCGTCAGTGTCCACGAAGGCTGCGCCGTGCGCCGGCTGGACGTCACGAACGGTGCCGTAACCGGCGTCGTGACCGAGGCAGGACGCACAGACGCGCCACGCGTGGTGCTGGCGGGCGGCGCCTGGTCCTCGCTGTTCCTGCGGGAGCATGGCATCGACATCCCGCAGCTGTCGGTGCTGGCCTCCGTCGCCGCCACCGAGCCGCTGCCGGCGGTCTTCGAGGGCTGCGCGGCGGACGCCGACTTCGCCTTCCGCCGCCGCGCCGATGGTGGCTACTCAATCGCTCCGTCGGGCGCGCATGACAACTACATAGGGCCCGACGCCTTCCGCCACCTGCGTCGCTACGCACACCAGTTGCCGGCCGAGATCCGCACCTCCGGCTTCCGCCTCGCCGCGCCGGCCGGTTGGCCGGACGCATGGGGCACGCCGCGCCGCTGGTCCGGGGACGAGGCCTCGCCGTTCGAGAGGATGCGCATCCTCGATCCCCCGCCCAACCGCCGCCGCCTGGCCGAGGTCGCGCGCCGTTTCGCCGCCGCCTTTCCGCAGTTGGGACCGGTGCGCCTGCGCCGGACGTGGGCCGGGATGATCGACACGCTGCCCGACATCGTGCCCGTCATCGACCGTGCCGCGTCTCTGCGGGGCCTGGTGATCGCCACCGGCCTCTCGGGCCATGGCTTCGGCATCGGACCGGGCGTCGGGCGGGTCGCTGCCGACCTCGCCATGGACCGCGATCCCGGCCACGACCTGACGCGGTTCCGCCTTGCCCGGTTCTCGGACGGGACGCGGCTCCGGCCCGGCCCGCATCTCTGACCCGCCACCCATCCGCGCCCCGAAAGGACACGCCATGCCCGTCAAGAACCGTTTTGCCGAACTCCTGCCCGAGATCACCGAATGGCGGCGCGATCTGCATCGCAATCCGGAGATCCTCTTCGAGACGCACCGCACGTCGGGCGTCGTTGCCGACAAGCTGCGGGAGTTCGGCTGCGACGAGGTCGTGACCGGCATCGGCCGCACCGGCGTCGTCGGGCTGATCAAGGGACGTCCCGGCCCGCGCACCATCGGGCTGCGCGCCGATATGGACGCGCTGCCCATCAACGAGGCGACGGGCGCCGACCATGCCTCGACCGTGCCGGGCGCGATGCACGCCTGCGGCCACGACGGCCATACCGCGATGCTGCTGGGCGCGGCCCGCTACCTGGCCGAGACGCGCAATTTCGACGGCACCGTCGCGGTCATCTTCCAGCCCGCCGAGGAGGGCGGCGGCGGCGGCAAGGAGATGTGCGACGACGGCATGATGGACCGCTTCGGGATCGACGAGGTCTACGGCATGCACAACTGGCCCGGCCGGCCCGTCGGCAGCTTCGCCATCCGTCCCGGCCCCTTCTTCGCCGCCGCCGACACCTTCGACATCGAGGTCGAGGGCAAGGGTGGCCATGCCGCCAAGCCGCAGGAGGCGATCGACACCACCATCGTCGCCGCGCAGATCGTCATCGCACTGCAGACCATCGTGTCGCGCAACGTGGACCCCGTGAAGAACATCGTCGTCAGCGTCACCAGCTTCGAGACGGACACCAAGGCGCACAACGTCATCCCGCAGAAGGTCCATCTCCGCGGTACCGTGCGCACGATGGACCTGAGCGTGCAGGACATGGCCGAGCATCGGCTGACCCAGATCGCCGAGAAGACGGCCGAGGTCTACGGCGCCGTGGCGCGCGTCGATTACCAGCGAGGCTACCCCTTGATGGAGAATGCCGAGGCGCAGACGGCCTTCGCCGCCGAGGTCGCGGCGATCGGTCTCCGGCTCCTGCGACGATGCGCCACTGGTGATGGGGTCCGAGGATTTCAGCTTCATGCTGAACGAGAGGCCCGGCGCCTATATCCTTGTCGGCAATGGAGATACCGCGCCCGTCCACCACCCCGCCTACGACTTCAACGACGAGGCGATCCCGGCCGGATGTTCATGGTGGGCCGAAATCGTCGAGCGTCGGCTCAAGGCCGCCTGAGACGACCCCGTCGTGCTCCTGCGTCGAGCGACGAGATATCGTGGCGGCGGCGGGATGCTTGTCCGCTGCCGCAGCGCCTCTCGTCAGGTCGCCGCCAGACCCGCCAGAACGACCAGCGCCGACGTCTCGGCCAGCAGTCCCGAGGCACCCAGGATGTCGCCGGTCTGCCCGCCGATCTTGCGCCATGAGATGGCGGCGCAGGCGGCTGCTGTTATGCCGGCCACTATGACCGCACCAACTCCGCCAGCGATACCCAGCAGGGCAAGGGCCGCCGCTGTAGATAGCGCCGCCGCGACGACTGCCGCCGCGCGCGACACACGTCCGGTCGCCACCGACAGCCCGTCCGCCCGCGCATGGGGCAGGGCGGCGGACAATGCCGCCATGACGCCGCGTGACAGGCTGGCCGTCGCGACGATCCCCGCAGCCGCTGTAGCGGGCGTAACCAGCAAGACGGCCAGCGCCGACCAGCGCAGTCCCGTCACCAGCACCAGCGCCATGACGCCGTAGGTGCCGATCCGGCTGTCGCGCATGATCTCCAGCCGTCGCGCCCGCTCCCACCCGCCCCAGAGGCCGTCGGCGGCGTCGGCCAGCCCGTCTTCGTGCATCGCGCCTGTCAGGATGACGCCGGCCGCCAGGGCCAACCCGGCGGCGATGACGGGCGTTGCGCCGGCAACCGACGCGGCCCCGGCTGCAACCGCCATCGCCCCGCCGACGCCAAGCCCGACGACAGGCCACGCCCAGCCGGCGTCAGCGCCCCTATGGTGGGGCGCCCGCATCGGCACCCGCGTCAGCAGCGACACCGCGCAGGCGAGGTCACCGAGGATCGCCGCCGCCGTCAGGTTCTGCCGCATGTCGGTCCTTTCGGGATGCCACCGGGCGCCGGCAGCGGTAGAGGGGACGGCGACGACTGGCAACGAGGCTTTACGATGACGACCGCTCCCTTCTCCTCGCTCGACGACGTCCTCATGATCCTCGCCGACCTGCCCGGGCCGGACACCGCCGCCCGCGATGCCGCGGTCGCCCGCGACGCGACCCTCACCAAGCCGCCGGGTTCTCTGGGCCGACTGGAGCCGCTGGCCGCGTGGTACGCAGCCTGGCGCGGAGCGGCCGCGATGGAGCGACCGCAGATCGTCGTCTTCGCCGGCAACCACGGGGTCGCGGTGCGCGGCGTCTCGGCCTTTCCGGCCGAGGTCACGGCGCAGATGGTCGCCAACTTCACTGCCGGCGGGGCCGCCATCAATCAGCTTGCCCGCGCGATGGACGCACGGCTGGACGTGCTGTCTCTGTCGCTGGACCGGCCCACCGCCGATTTCACCGAACGGCCTGCCATGTCCGAGGAACAGGTCGTCGCCGCGCTGGCTGCCGGGTGGGAGGCTGTTGCGGATGACGCCGACCTGCTGGTCCCGGGTGAGATGGGGATCGGCAACACCACATCGGCCGCCGCCCTGACCGCCGCGCTGATGGGCGGCACCGCGGCGGAATGGACCGGCCCCGGAACAGGCGTCACCGGGGCAGCGCTGAGCGCCAAGGCCGCCGTGGTGGCGCGCGGTATCGCCCGGCACCCGGCGGCGGCGACCGATCCGCTCGAAGCGCTGCGCTGCCTCGGCGGGCGCGAGATAGCCGCGATGTCGGGCGCGATCCTGGCGGCGCGCATGGCCCGTGTGCCGGTGCTGCTGGACGGGTTCATCTGCACCGCCGCCGCCGCCGTGCTGGCCCGCGCCGCGCCCGGCGCCCTGGACCATTGCGCCGCCGGCCACGTCTCGGCCGAGCCGGCGCATGCGGCGCTACTGGCCCGGCTGGGGCTGGTGCCGCTGCTGTCGCTCGACATGCGGCTGGGCGAAGGGTCCGGCGGGGCGCTGGCCATCGGCGTGCTGCGCGGGGCGCTTGCCTGCCACGCCGGGATGGCCACCTTCGCCGAGGCCGGGGTGTCCGGCGGCTAGGGGCGCCGCGCGTCACATCGGGAGCGGGGCGTCGGCCTTCAGCTGGTCCATGACGATCTGGCTGCGGACCCGTGCCACGGCCGCATGCGGCAGGAGCACTGCGTGAAGCAACCGGTTCAGACCGGCGAGGTCTGCGCAGAAGACCCGCAGGAGGTAGTCCGCCTCGCCGGTCGTGGTCCACGCGCTGATGATCTCGGCCTGTGCGGCGACGAGCCGGGCGAAGGCGCGTGCCTGCTCGGGCTGGTGCGACGCCATCTCGACCGTGACGAACGCCTGCACCGTCAGACCCAGCGCCGCCGGGTCCAGCCGTGCCGAATAGCCGGTCACGTAGCCCGCCTTCTCCAACGCCGCCCGGCGGCGTCCTGCCTGGCTGGCCGACAGGTTCAGCCGCTGTGCCAGATCCGCCGCCGTCAGCCGCGCGTCGGACTGGAGCGCCGCGAGAAGCCGCTGGTCGGTGGGATCGAGCGCCATGCACGAACCGTGCACGAATCCGGCCTCTGGCGTCAACACAACGCAGGACCTACCGAAGCCTCGGTCCCGAACGCGCACCGTTCAGCGCGCTCCTGCACTATCTTGCTTTCGAAACGCACGACAGGAGACTGACATGGGACCGTTCCCGCACGATGCCCCCAAGGCCACGATCACCGACGCCAATCCCGCCGGCACCGACGGGTTCGAGTTCGTGGAGTTCGCCCATCCCGACCCGCAGGCACTGCGCGACGCCTTCGCGCGCATGGGCTACGTTCATACCGCCACGCACCGGGAGCGCCAGGTCGAGCTCTGGCAGCAGGGCGACGTCACCTACGTCCTCAACGCCGATCCCGACAGCTTCGCCGCGCGGTTCGTCGAGACGCACGGACCCTGCGCACCGTCGATGGCCTGGCGCGTGGTGGATGCCGACCATGCCCTGCGCCACGCGGTGTCGAAGGGCGCCGTGGAGTTCACCGGCCCCGGCAAGGTGATGGACACGCCCGCGATCATGGGGATCGGCGACTCGCTGCTCTATTTCGTGGACCAGTACTACGAGACGAACCCCTACAACGCCGAGTTCGAATGGCACCGCGAGGCCCATCCCGAGGGCGTCGGGTTCCACTACCTCGACCATCTCACGCACAACGTGCACCGCGGGAACATGGACACCTGGTTCCGGTTCTACGGAGACCTCTTCAACTTTCGCCAGATCCGGTTCTTCGACATCGAGGGCAAGTTCTCGGGGCTGCACAGCCGCGCGCTGACCTCGCCCTGCGGGCGCATCCGCATCCCCATCAACGAGGACCGCGGCGAGACCGGGCAGATCGTCGAATACCTTCGGCGCTACAACGGCGAGGGGATCCAGCACATCGCGGTGGGCGCGCGGGACCTCTATGACGCGGTGGACGAGATCGCGCGCCGCGGCGTGCGGTTCATGCCGCCCCCGCCCGACGCCTATTACGACCTCAGCCGCGACCGCGTTCTGGGGCATGACGAACCGCTCGACCGCATGAAACGGCACGGCATTCTGATCGACGGCGAGGGGGTCGTAGACGGTGGCGAAACGCGGATCCTGCTGCAGATCTTCTCGCGCACCGTGATCGGGCCGATCTTCTTCGAGTTCATCGAGCGCAAGGGCGACGATGGGTTCGGCGAGGGTAACTTCCGCGCGCTCTTCGAATCGATCGAGCAGGATCAGGTGGATCGGGGCGTCCTGGGAACCGAGCCGGCACAATAGGTGGCGGGACGGTGGCCGGGGTGCCCGCAGCCTAGCCGCGCGGCATCTCCAGCCTGACGCTGCGGCCACCCTTGACGTATTGCAGGGCGCTGGCGTCGATCTGCGCCACGCGGCCGCCATCCAGACGGTCGCCGACCCCGACGGTGACGATCTTGCCCGACGGCAACCGGATCAGCGCCCGACGGCGCGACGGCGTGCCCGAGACGCCCAGCAGGTTGACGCGGCCCAGCTTCAACGCGTTGCGTACCGTCGCTTCCTTGGTCACAGATGCGCTGCTGGGAAGGCGCGGCGCGACGGTGGCGCTGGCCGTGACGGCCGGTGCGGACGGGGCCGCCGGCGTGACGCGGACCGGGGCGGGCGCGGCGGTCGCCGCCGGGACGGCGGGGCGCCGTGGGGGCATCAGCGAACGCGGCACGGCAAAGTTGCTGACGGCGGACAGTTCGACCGGCGCTGCGACGTCTGCGGGCGCGTTGATCTCCGGCAGGCCGGTCCGGGGTGCGGCCAGGGGACGCGTTGCCGCGCCCAGCAACGGGCCGGCGGCGCTGCCGTTGCCGCCCGGCACCGACAGCTGCGCCGCGGCAGCCGCCGCTATGGAGATGGCCTGCACATCGGCCACGGACGGCACGGCGCCTTCGCTGTCCAGATCACCGACAGATGCCGCAGCCTCCGCCGGTGGCGCCGTCGCAAAGGGGGCGCGTCGCGGGCGGACCGAAACGCCGCCGGCCCCAGAAAAGACCGATGCGCTCCGTGTCGCGCCGTTGGTGTCGGCGTCAACGGTGGGTCCGTTGGCCGGTGCTCCCCGCCCGCCTTGGGGTCTCGCATCCGTCGATCCTTCGACTGCGGTGTCGGATATCCGGTCCGCCTGGTCGCGTCGAGGTCCGGCCGGAGACGGCAGGTCGGTGGCTTCGCGGCCCGGAACGGCGTCGATCTCGGACGGCGCCGGCGCGCCAGCCGCCGTCCCCGTGTCATTGGCCGCCGCGCTGGCTGGACGAGACCGGGGGCGGCTCTCGCGCGTCGGCACGGCGTTTCCCGTGTCCTGTGCGGTGGCGGGGGCCCGTTCACCTGCCGTCTCCTCGCCGCGCGCGGGCGGCGTGCGCGGAGGGACGCCTGACGTTACGGCGATGCCGTCGGGCGAAAGCGCGCCGTCCGGGGTCGCACGGACGATGCCGGGAGCGACGAAATCGAAGGTTGTGCCGGCCGGCGCTGGCGGCAGTGGCGAAGTCAGCGCCGTCGACGCCCGGTTGCGCGTCTCCGGAGGGGCCGGGACCTGCACCGCGGCGAGGATCAGCATCCCGTCTTCGAACGTTGCGGGCGCCAACGACTGGCGGTCGGCCCGCGGCGCCGGCGACGGCACCGGAGCGGACTGCCAGACGCCCGTCACCTCGTACCGACGCGTCGTGTCGTCCGGCGATGCGGCCTGGCGCAGCGGATCGGTGTCGAACGCCGCAAAGGGCGCGGGCGCGGGCGCGTCGCCCGGCGCGCGGTCGGCCGATGGCATGGCCGGCGCGGCAGGGGCGGCCGCGAGCCGTACCGTACCGGCCGGAGCGGCGATGTCGGTGCCGGGTAGAACGGGCGACGGTTGCACGTCCGGCTTTGCAGCTTCGCGAGGGGGCGCGGCCGGCAGGGCCGGCCCGGTCGCCCGAATGTCTCCATCGCCGCCACCGTCGTCCGGACCCGCCTGCGCTGCATTCCGTCCTGCGGTCACGGGTTCGACCGGCATCGCGGTCTCCGCACGCGCAGCCTGATCGTCGGCATCTGGGCCAGCCGCCCCGGCGATGTCCGGGGCCGCACGCAGTGCGGAACCGTCGGCGGGCGGACGTTCGGACACCGCAGTCTGCCGAGTGGGGTCCACGACGCCGTCGGTCGACGACGCAGGGACCGGCGGCCCCGCACCCGACGGTGACATCGCGCCCGTCGGCCCGGACCCATCGGGCCCGGCGCCGACCAGACCGGCCGGACCGAATGTCGCGACGGCCACCCAGATGCCGATGGCGAGCATGGCGGCCACCACCAGACCGATGAGGACGGGCAGTATAGCGGGTCCTGCGCTCCCTTTGCGTTTCTTGCGGGCGCCGAATACCGTCATCGCGTCGGCTTCGGACAGCATGCCCTGCGCGGCCCCATTGGCGGAAGACGCGCCGGCGGCCGCGCCCGGCGTCAGGCTTGCGGCGGCATCCGCGGCGTCGGGCAGGTCCCGGGTCCCGGCGGCCGGACCGTGCGGTTCCGGTCGTGCCGGATCCGGTGTCGCGCCGGCAACCGATGCCGCGCTGCCCGGCGCTGCCGCGTGCCGCAACCTGCGCTGCCTGGGGCCTGCGCCTCCGTTGGGCAACTGGGAAATCCGGTGAGCGATCCCGCCCAGCCGGTCCGTCCCGATCTGATCCACCGAACCCGATGAACCGGACGGAATCGGCGCTGCGGCCACCCGGCGCGACGAAAAGCGAACGGTCCCGTCGTCGTGCCCTGGCGCCGGAATCCGCAAACCCGCACCGGCGGCAGGCAGGGAAGGGACGACGGGACCCGAGCGGCCGGTATCGGGCGCGATACCCTCCGGCGACGAACTCACCGCAAGCGGGTCGGCCAGAACGTTTCCCTCCGGTTCGGACGCGCGCCCCGGCGCGGGACCGACCGGCGCCGCGACCTCGCCGACGTCCGCCGGCCGCCGCAGGATCGCGGGCTCGCTTCGGGTCCGGCGGGTTACCGCATCTTCGCGGTCGGTATCGGGTCGTTCGGCGAGACCCGATCGGGACGGGTCCTGCGATGGGGCCGCGTGTTCCGCGGCGTCCGATACCGGTGTCCCTGCCCGCTGAGGGCGGCGATAGCCCGAGGCCGGCAACGGCGGCGGGACGTCGTCGTAGAATGCGCGGGACGGGGCTGGCGCAGCGGCAAGTGCCGGGCCATCGGCGGGCTCCGACGCCGGTTGGCCGGGCGAACGGACCGCTTCGCCGGAACCGCTCCAGGCCGGGCCCTCGGAGGGTCCGGCGTAGACCGGCGGTTCGGCTCCGATGCCCGCAAAGACGGGGGCCGGCGCATCGGCGGCATCGTTCGACGGTTGGGGTGACGTGCCCTCCGGCGCATCTGCATGCTTCGCGCGGTCCTCCGCGAACCCGTGCAACGGGGCCATCGCTGCCGTCCGCGACGCGCCCTGTGCCGGTTGCGCGTCCGCGTCGTCGGGCTTGTCAGGATCGGGCATGGGGCGGGTGGAGTACTCCGTCGCGCCGAACTTGGGGCGGGAGCGGAAAAGGCCCCTCTTGGCCTTCGCGGTGAACGACTGCGGGTTGAACCCGTGCGCGGCGGCGAATGTCTCGGCCTCGACCAGGGTCACGCGCGCCACGGCCGCCACGACGACCTTGCCCTCGCCGGCGCGGCGCCAGTCGACGACCAGCTCTCCGACGTCGTAGGGTGTCAGCCCGTCCATCGCCGCGCGCACGGCGCCGGGTTCCGCGGCGCATTCGATCCGTGTGAACAGGATCTCCGACGCAGGCACGATCAGCTGCGTCGCCAGATCCCCGCCGCCGAGCTCGACCGCCTCGGCGCGCAGGTCGGCCAGACGCGTGTCGGCCTGCGGATCGTCGAAGGCAACCGACCCGACGACGCGCGAGCCGTCCGGTCCGAGGTGAAGCAGGCGGACCCCGTCATGCGCGAGATCGAGTGAGAAGTTTGGCTTCATGGCGGCGGTCTATCATGTGCGGCAGGCGGGGCGCATACCCCACCACAACCAATTCCCGTCGCTATAGCAGGTTTCCGCCGGTTTGGACAAACAGGCGATCCGGTCCGGTCGCAACGATATCCGGGGGTGTTGCAGTCATCAGGTTGTCGCCATCCGGCGGTGACTGCTAGGATCCCGCGGCAATCGCGAGAGGGATAGAGATGCGCGGATTTCGCTTGGCGGCGGTGCTGGCAATCACCATCGTTGCGCACCCGTGGGCCGCCGCGGCTCAGTCCGGTATCGCGGTTCCGGACGGGGTGATCGCGGTCGTCGGCGAGGGGCGGGTATCGGTACTGCCCGACATGGCGACTGTGCGTCTGGGCGTGGTCGCGCGCGGCGACGTGCCGGGGACAGCGGTGCGCGACATGAACGTCGCGATGGCCGCGGTACTGGCCGCGATGTCCGGGGCCGGGCTCGAGGCGCGCGACATCCAGACCGGCGTCATGTCTCTCCGCCCCGTTTATGCCGAGCCCGAACGGCCAGGCGGAGATCCCGGGATCGTCGCCTACGAGGCCGAGACCGGCGTGACGGTGACGGTGTCGGACCTCGACCGGCTGGGCGGCGTTCTCGACGCTGCGGTGGCGCAGGGCGCGAACCGACTGGACGGGATCGGCTTCGGTCTTTCGGACGCGGCGCCATCCGAGGACGCGGCGTTGCGGGCCGCCGTCAGCGATGCACTGCGCAAGGCCGGCGTGATCGCCCGGGCTGCCGGACAGACCCCCGGGCCGGTCGTCGCCATCACCGAAGGCCGGGCGGGATCGCCCCTACCGATGATGCGCGAGGCCGCCGCCGCGGATTTCGGCGGCGCCATCGCCGCCGGCGCGCTGGAGGTGACGGCGACCGTGACGTTGCAGATGGCGCTGCGATCGCACTGATCGGGCGTTTTCACAACCAGGCGGGTCGCGATCCCGTGGGAGCACGTCCGGCGGATCCGGGTAGTGCCGGCTTCCCGGTTCCGGCCGGCCGCTGGCAAAGAGGCGCTACTGGTCCTCGTCCTCTTCGATCAGCGAAATCTCTCCCGAATCGACCGTGTTGCGGATGCCGCTGACGATGGCGGTCCGGGCAGCCTCCAGCCGCTTCGGGCTGGGCGCATCGAGCTCTCCCGCACCTTCCCTCAAGGCTTCGCCCAGACGCTTGGACATGTTGGCCAGCAGGAAATCGACCGTGGGATCGCCTTCTTCGGACGCGCCCGCGATGACGACCATGAGGTCTTCCTGCGGAACGCTTCGCAGGACCGGGCCGACGTCGCGCGGCGACAGGCGGGCAGGCACGTCGGCGAAGGTGAAGATGGCGCGCCGGACGCGTGTGGCGAAGTCGGCATCGTCGTCGTCCAGCCCGGCCAGCAGATCGTCGCGCGTGTCGGCCGCGGAGATGTTCAGGATCGCGCCCACACGCTCCACCGCTTCGAGGGTGAAGGCGCGGGGCGGCTTGGCGTTGAGGTCGGCCGCGAGCGTGACGCCGATGCGGCGCACCGCCTCGGGCGAAATGTCGGCCGTCTCGGACATGGCGAGGGTGAGGCGCCGCGCCTCGGTCCCCGAAAGGCGGCCCAAAAGCTCGGCCGCGCCAGAGACCTTCAGTTTCGACAGGATCACGGCGCCGATCTCGGGCGCCTCGCGCTTGAGGATCGGAAGCAGCTTGTCGGGCTCCATCTTGGCGATGGCCTCCCACGGGTCGTCGTGCCAGACCATGCCGGACTGGCGACGCAGCCGGGCGGCCATGTCGGGGCTGATCGTGCCCTCCAGCAGCCTCAGCGCGCCTTCCAGACCGCCCGGAAAGGACAGGCCGATGCTGTCGAGCTCGGTCGCGAATTCGTCGATGACGGATCGCAGGGTCATGCGGTCGATGTAGCGCATCTGGCTCATCTGGGCCGTGAGTTCAGCCTGAAGAGCCTCGGGAAGTTCGGTGAGGGGCAGGCTGGCCCCTTCGGCAATCAGCAAGCGGACGACGACGGCTGCCTTCTGGCGGCGGTTCAGGGCAGCGCGGTTGCGACCGGCGGCGCCGGGATGACCCGGCAGATCGGCGGTCGTCGCCGTGACCGACATCGATCCGCCGGGCATGTGCGCATGCGTCGCCCGCGTGTCCATCGTCGCCAGTTCCATGCGCGTCCGCCCCCCGTCGCCGCACCGGCGATCCGAATCCCGTAACCTGGGGGCATACTGGCATGTCGGGGTTAATCGGTGCCTAGCGCGGTGAAAATTCGAAGATGCGGTGCGCGTCAGGTGGCGTCGCCGGCGACGAAGAAGATTTACGCCAAGGCGCACCGGGCCATTCGTGAAGCGGATTGGAGGAGTGGCCCGGCGAACGGTGCGTCGCCGGGCCGGGTCGGTCAGCTTGTGACCTGGGGCACGCAGGTGCCGGTGGCGGGGTCGAGGACGCTGCCCTCGGCGCAGGACATCGCCGTCTGCTGCTTCATCCAGTTGCAGCCTTCGGCCATGGCCAGGCCCGGCGCCATCGTCAGCACCAGGGCGGTCAGGGTGAGCTTCGCTTGGGTCATGTCGGTCACTCCGTTCGGTTGCGGTGACGCAAGGTAGCACGGCGCCGGCCGGTCGCAATCACGCGATCCGCGCGGGCGCGCTGGAGTGTCGCATCCCCCGCCTAATCCTTGGGCGACAACTCTGCGCCGAAGACCCGCGTGAAGATCGTGTCGACGTGCCGCATGTGGTGGGCGAGGTCGAAGAGGTCGTCCAGCGCGGCCGAATCCAGCGCCTCCGTCACCTGCGGATCCGCGTCCAGCGCGGCGCGGAAATCCACGTTCGCCTCCCACACCTTCATCGCGTTGCGCTGCACGATGGCATAGGCGTCCTCGCGCCCGACCCCGGCCTGCGTCAGCGCCAGCAGCACCCGCTGCGACATCACGAGGCCGCGGTGCCGGTCGAGGTTGGCCTGCATCGCGTCCGGGTAGATCACCAGCTCGCGCACGACGCGGGTCAGCCGGGCAAGGGCGAAGTCCAGCGTGATGGTGGTATCGGGCGCGATGGCGCGCTCGACCGAGGAATGCGAGATGTCGCGTTCGTGCCAGAGCGCCACGTTCTCCAGCGCCGGCGTGACCGCCATCCGCACCAGCCGGGCGAGGCCGGTGAGGTTCTCGGTCAGGACCGGATTGCGCTTGTGCGGCATCGCGCTGGAGCCTTTCTGGCCGGGCGAGAAGAACTCCTCGGCCTCGCGGACCTCGGTGCGCTGCATGTGGCGGATCTCGGTCGCGACGTTCTCGATACCCGACGCGATGACACCGAGGGTGGCGAAGAACATCGCATGGCGGTCGCGCGGGATGACCTGCGTGCTGACGGGTTCGGGCACGAGGCCCAGCTTGGCGCAGACATGCGCCTCGACCCGCGGGTCGACGTTGGCGAAGGTGCCCACCGCGCCCGAGATGGCGCCTGTCGCGATCTCGGCGCGCGCGTTGACCAGCCGGGCGCGGTTGCGCTGCATCTCGGCGTGGAAGCGGGCGAAGGTCAGCCCCATCGTCAGCGGCTCGGCGTGGATGCCGTGGCTGCGGCCGATCCGGGGGGTCGACTTGTGTTCCCTTGCGCGGGCCTCCAGCGCGGCCAGAAGGCCGTCCATGCCGGCGAGCAGCAGGTCCGTGGCCCGCACCAGCTGGACCGACAGGGCGGTGTCCAGCACGTCCGAACTGGTCAGCCCCTGATGGACGAAGCGCGCGGCATCCGTGCCCACGATCTCCCCCAGGTGGGTGAGGAAGGCGATGACGTCGTGCTTCGTCACCGCCTCTATCTCATCAATCCGGGCGGTGTCGAAGGTGGCATCGCGCGCTTTCCACACAGCCTCGGCGTTCTCGCGCGGGATGGTGCCGAGGTCGGCCATCGCGTCGCCGGCATGGGCCTCGATCTCGAACCAGATGCGGAAGCGCGACTGCGCCGACCAGATCTCGGTCATCGCCGGGCGGGAATAGCGGGGGATCATGGTGCGGCCTTCGCGTGGGGGAGAGCGGTGCAGCGGCGTCCTAGACCGCACCGGGCAGCGCTTCAAGGTTGGCGGTCAGGTAGCGGCGCAGGCCCCCCGGCGGGGCGATCCCGGACCCGCCGCTCGTCGGCGATGAGACTTGCGCGGGACCGGGGCGCGGGGCAAACCGGCAGGCAAGAAGGTGACACCGATACAGAAGGGAGCAAGGCCATGAGAGACGCCGTACTGATCGACAGGGTGGGCCCCGCGGCCGGAGCGGGGCTGGCGGCCAAGCGGGTGGCGTTGGTTGCGCTGGGGATCGCGGCGCTGGCCGTGGCGGCGAAGTTCAAGGTGCCGGTGCCCGGATCGCCCGTCGCCGTCGGCATGGGCACCTTCGCGGTCCTGTGCATCGGGGCGGCTTACGGGACGCGGCTGGGGCTGGCGACGATCCTGGGCTACATGATCGTCGGAATGCTGGGATGGGATGTGTTCCAGGGATCGACCGCCGACCTGAACGGCGTGGCCTACATGATGGGCGGCACGGGAGGCTACCTCGTCGGCTATGTCGCGGCGACGGTCCTGCTGGGCGTGCTGGCTTCGCGCGGCTGGGACCGGTCGGTTGGCTGGATGGCGGCGGCGATGGCGCTTGGGACGTTGGCCATCTACATCCCCGGCCTGGTCTGGCTGGGCACGCTCTACGGCTGGGACCAGCCGATCCTGGCGTGGGGTCTCTATCCGTTCCTGGTGGGCGATGCGCTGAAGCTGGCGTTGGCGGCGCTGCTGCTGCCGGCCTTGTGGAAGGCCGTGGGCCACGCCCGGGGCTGAGGCTCCGCATCTCCTGAAACGAGAAACGGGCAAGCTGTCCTGGCTTGCCCGCCTCAATTCTGGGCCGGAGGCGTTTCCTCCGGCGTGGATTGGGTGCCGGAGCTATCAGGCACCGTAGACGGCCTGCCGGGCGATCCGGTCGGCGTCTCCGCTGTAGATGTCGAGGTCGAGCGCCGTGTCGAGCGGCAGGGAGGCCAGGGCGTGGCGCGTGCGGTTGTATTGGGCACGGCGGGCGGCACGGGCGCGGAGGGTCTGGATGAGTTTCATCGTCATTGTCTTTCGTTGCTTCGGTTCATCTCCGGGCGTCTTGCCCGTGCCCCCGATATGCGCCTTGTGTTAGCGCCCAACAATAGACGGTTATGCGATGCTGCCTTGCAGCATCTGCAAGGCTCGGCGCCCGGAAATGCCTGCCGAGCGCGCATGTTGCGCGCCATGCTGCAGTTGCGGGGTCGGGGCGGTCGCGACCCGTGCGGTATATGCAACAGGGCGCACGGGATCGGCTTCGGACCACCGCTCGTTCACCGATCCTTCATGGCTCGCCCCGGCCGCGGGCCGGCGATTCCGTCCTAGCCGCGACCGACTAAAGGCGCACAGCCCCGAGTGCTGGTCAGATCAGCTTGCCCATGGCCACGGCGGTGTCCGACATGCGGTTCGAAAACCCCCATTCGTTGTCGTACCACGTCAGGATGCGGCACAGCGTCCCCTCCAGCACCTTGGTCTGGTCGGTGGCGAAGATCGACGACAGCGGATCGTGGTTGAAGTCGCTGCTGACCAGCTTCTCGTCGGTATAGCCGAGGATGCCCTTCAGCTTGCCGTCGGCCGCCGTGCGGATGGCGTCGTTGATCTCGTCCGGGCTGGTCTCGCGCGTGGCGGTGAAGGTCAGGTCCACGACGCTGACGTTGGGCGTCGGCACCCGGATCGCCACGCCGTCCAGCCGCCCGTCCAGCTCGGGCAGGACGAGGCCCACGGCCTTGGCCGCGCCGGTCGAGGTGGGGATCATGCTGAGCGCCGCGGCGCGGGCGCGGTAGAGGTCCTTGTGCATCGTGTCCAGCGTCGGCTGGTCGCCGGTGTAGGAATGGATGGTGGTCATGAAGCCGCGGGCGATGCCCACCGTCTCGTTCAGGACCATCGCCACGGGGGCGAGGCAGTTGGTCGTGCAGGAGGCGTTCGAGACGACGAGGTCGTCCGCCGACAGCGTCGCGTCGTTGACGCCCATGACGATGGTCTTGTCCGCCCCCTTGCCGGGCGCGGAGATCAGGACCCGCTTGGCGCCGGTGGAGAGGTGGGGCTGGCACGCCTCCTTCGACGCGAAGATGCCGGTGCATTCCATGATGACGTCCACGTCGCCCCAGGGCAGCTGGGCGGGGTCGCGCAGCGCGGTCACGCGGATCGGGCCGCGGCCGATGTCGATGCTGTCCTCGCCCGTCGTCACCTCGGCCGGGAAGCGCCCGTGCACGCTGTCGTAGCGCAGCAGGTGGGCGTTCGTCTCGACCGGGCCCAGGTCGTTGATCGCCACGACCTCGATGTCGGTGCGGCCGGATTCGACGATGGCCCGCAGGACGTTGCGGCCGATGCGGCCGAATCCGTTGATGGCGACTTTCACGGTCATGGCGTCACTTTCCGTAGGTTTGGGGGCAGGGGTCCGGTCGGGCCGGGCCTTCGCGTGCTTGAACCGCGTCTCGCGCCGTGCGTCAACTGGCCTGGGCCGGGGGCCGCACGCGCTGGCCGCGGTATGACCGCCGGGCGGCACCCGCCGCACCGCGCGGTCGCCGCGGCGACGCGGCGTCGCGGCGCGCCGGGAGGAGGAGGCGCGTATGGGCGGCAGGACCATCGACCTTGTAGGGCGCATCCTGCTGGCCGGCCTGTTCGCCGCCGGGACGGCGCAGAAGCTGGCGTCGCCTGGCGAGGCCGAGGCGCTGCTGGCGGGGTCGCACCTGCCGGAAGGCCTCGTCTGGCCGGCGCTGGCGGCGAACGCCGCGGGCGCGGCGGCCCTGGTGGCCGGGTGGCGGCGGCGCTGGACGGGGTTGGCCCTGGCCGCCTACTGCATCGCGACGAGCTGGTTCCACCTGGTCCCGTCGGACGGCTGGCAGATGTCGATATTCGTCAAGAACTGGGCCATCGCCGGGGGGCTGCTGGTCTATGCCGCCTCGCACGTGCCCGCGCGCCGGGGGTGACGTCGCCGCAAGGCCGGCCCCGGCCGGGACGCATGCCGCGTCAGGCCCGTCGAACCCCGCCGACGGCTGCGACCGGGGAAAGGCGGCGCCGAACGCTCATGGAGCCGTGCGCGACGGCGCCGAAGGGACGTGCCGGAGCGCACGGGCACGTGGCTATGGAGATCGGGGCCGCCTTGGGCCCATCGGGCTCTTCGCCGACATCGCGCCCGGCTGGGCCCCGCCGTCAAAGCATGTCGCGGACGCGCTGGGCCACCGCCTCGGGCGTGATCCCGAAGTGGTCGTAGAGCTCGCCCGCCGGGGCGGAGGCGCCAAAGCCATCCATTCCGACGAACGCTGCCTTCGCCTCGCGCCCGCCTTGCCCGGTCAGCCAGCGGTCCCAGGACTGGCGCACGCCCGCCTCGATGGCGACGCGGACGGGGCCGGGCGGCAGGATCCGGCGGCGGTAGGCGTCGTCCTGTTCGGCGAAGAGCTCCATCGACGGCATGGACACGACGCGGGTGCCGATCCCGTCCTTCTGGAGAATGTCGCGCGCTGCCATCGCAATGGAGACCTCGGATCCGGAGGCCATCAGCACCGCACGCCGCCGGTCGATCGCATCGGCCAGGACATAGGCCCCCTGCGCGGTCAGGTTCTTCGTCTTGTGCTGGAGGCGCACGGTCGGCAGGTTCTGGCGGCTGAGCGCCAGCACGGTCGGACGGCGCATCTCGGTCAGTGCGATTTCCCACGCCTCGGCCGTCTCGACCGTGTCGGCCGGACGCAGCACGAGCATGTTCGGAATGGCGCGCAGTGCCGACAGATGCTCCACCGGCTGGTGGGTCGGGCCGTCCTCGCCCAGCCCGATGCTGTCATGCGTCATCACGTAGACCACCGGCACGCCCATCAGCGCAGTCAGCCGCATGGCCCCGCGGGCATAGTCCGAGAAGGTCAGGAACGTGCCGCCATAGGGCCGGACCCCGCCGTGCAGCGCCATGCCGTTCATCGCCGCGGCCATGCCGTGCTCGCGGATGCCGTAGTGCAGGTAGCGCCCCTTGCGGTTCTCGGCATCGAAGACACCGAGGTCGGAAGTCAACGTATTGTTCGAGCCCGTAAGGTCGGCCGATCCGCCCATCGTCTCGGGGAGGATCGGGTTGACCACCTCCAGCACCATCTCCGACGACTTGCGGGTCGCGACGGCATGGGCGTTGGCGCTTGCCTGTTTCTTGAGGGCACGGACGGTCGGGGCCAGCTTGCGCGGCGGCTCGCCGGACAGCATCCGGTCGAACGTGGCGCGACGGGCGTCCGTCATCTTGTCGAACCGGCCCTGCCACGCCTCGCGGGCGGCGATGCCGCGGCTGCCGATGGCCTCCCACCTGGTCTTGAGGTCCTTGGGGATGTCGAAGGGCGCATGCGGCCAGTCCCACGCCTCTCGCGCGGCGGCGATGAGGTCGGACGAGGTCAGGGCGCCGTGGCCCTTGGACGTGTCCTGCGCCGAGGTGCCCAGCGCGATATGCGTCCGGCATGCGATCATCGACGGCCGGTCGTCCTCCAGCGCGGCGCGGATGGCGGCGTCTATCGCCTCGGGGTCGTGGCCGTCGGCCTCCTGCACGTGCCAGCCGGCGGCCACGAAGCGTGCCTGCTGGTCGACGCTGTCGGTCAGCGACACCTTGCCGTCGATCGTGATGTCGTTGTCGTCGAAGAAGGCGGTCAGGCGCCCCAGCTTCAGATGCCCGGCCAGCGCGATGGCCTCGTGGCTGATGCCCTCCATCAGGCAGCCGTCGCCCATGAAGACCCATGTGCGGTGGTCCACGACGTCCCGGCCGAAGCGCGCGCGCAATGCTTCCTCGGCGATGGCGAAGCCGACCGAATTGCCCAGGCCCTGCCCCAGTGGGCCGGTCGTGGTGTCGATCCCCTTGGCATGCCGGAACTCCGGGTGGCCCGCGGTGGACGCACCCAGCTGGCGGAAGTTACGGATCTGGTCCAGCGTCATGTCCGCGAACCCGGTGAGGTGCAGGAGGGCGTAGAGCAGCATGGAGCCATGGCCGTTGGACAGGATGAACCGGTCGCGGTCGGGCCAGTCGGGGGCGGCGGCGTCGAATTTCAGGTGACGCTCCCACAGGACGGTAGCGACGTCGGCCATGCCGATGGGCATCCCCGAGTGGCCCGAGTTGGCCGCGGCGACGGCGTCGAGCGTCAGCGCCCGGATCGCGCAGGCCATCTGCCAGTGATCCGAATTGCGTTCGCGAAGCGTCGATATGTCCACGTGCCCATCCTTGTCGCAGGGGAAAACCGTCGGAGCGCGTGATACCAGCCCTCCGCACGAGTTCAAGCGCGCCACCGGACGGGTTCTCCCGCCCGAGCCGTTGCCCGCTTCGCAACAGCCGCCCACGGTTCGTCGCCAACGGGCTGAGAGAGGGCTGAAATGATAAAGACTTGTGTGATTAGCTGTATGTAATCCGATTCGACGCCGGGCCGCTGCACGGCTCGGCCATTCCGCCGGTTGCGCCGACGCCGGATGGATTGGAGTTTATCTAACGGCCGGGCCTGACGTAAAGGAAGATGCGATGGACGATCTGAATGAGCTCGAGCGCCGGCTGACGGCCGCACTCGACCGGATGGGGGCGGGAATTGCCGGGCTCCAGCCGGTCTGCGCAGAGCCCGAGGTCGATCCCGATGCGCCCGACACGGCCGTCCTGTCCGCGCAGCTTGACGCCGAACGCGAGGTGACGGCGCAATTGGAAGAGCGGTTGCGCGCCCTGAAGGAACGCAGCACGGCCGAACTGGACGATGCGAAGGAAGCATTGGCGGCCGCCAGGCAGGCCGCCGAAACCTCGAAGGCCCTGCAAGCCGAGATAGAAGGGCTGCGCGCCGCCCGGCTGACGGACCGCGCCGAGATCGAGGCGCTGCTGGACGAGCTCGCACCGATACTGGAGGACGCCGAAAGCGATGCCTGACCTCAAGATCACCGTGGGCGACCGGCCCTACGAAGTCGCCTGTCAGCCTGGCGAGGAGCAGTTCCTGCAATACGCCGCCGACCTGCTGAACACCGAGGCCGAAAGCCTGATCTCGCAGCTGGGCCGGGTCCCCGAGCCGCGGATGCTGCTGATGTCGGGGCTGATGCTGGCCGACAAGACCGCGGGTTTCGAGGAACAGCTGCGTCTTGCCGAAGCCCGGCTGACCGAGCTGGAGGCCGAGCTTGCCGCCGCGCGCAACCGGCCGGAGACGCCGCCCGAGCGTGTCGAAGTCCCGGTCATCCCCGCGTCCGTCATCGAGACGATGGCCGAGATGACCGCGCGGGCCGAGGCCATCGCAGACGCCATCGACGACAAGGTGGCGCAGGGCTGACACGCTGGCCGCCACGCGTCGGGCAGGCCTGCAGGCACCGGTCGCGCGGGACGGTCCCGGGGCTCAGGCAGGCGTATGCGCGGGGCGAATTCGTGCCACGCGCGATCGCGCGCGACCCGTCAGGCGTTGGATTCGCGAATCTTCTCGGCGGCGGCCTTGTCGTAGGCGACGCCGTTCTGCTCCAGCAGCGCGTCAAGCTCGCCCGACAGCGTCATCTCGGTGATGATGTCGCAGCCGCCGACGAACTCGCCCTTCACGTAGAGCTGCGGGATGGTGGGCCAGTCGGAGAACTCCTTGATCCCCTGGCGCACGCCCTCGTCCTCCAGCACGTTCACGTCGGCATAGTCGATGCTCATGTAGTTCAGGACGCCGACGACGCGGCTGGAGAACCCGCATTGCGGCATCGTCTTGTTGCCCTTCATGAACAGCACCACGTCATGTGCGGCGACGGTCTGGGCGATGCGGGCCTGGGCGGGATCGGCGGTTTCGGTATCGGTCATGTGGTCATCCTCAAGGTCGGGCCCGGGGTCAGGCGCAGGGTCAGGCGGCGGGAACGTCGGGCGCGCGCGTGGTGAGGGCGAGGGCGTGCAACTCGCCAGCGGGGCCGTCCATCCGGCCCTTGAGGGCGGCATAGACGGCGCGCTGCTGCTGGACCCGGTTCAGGGTGCGGAAGCTTTCGTCCACCACCTCGGCGGCGTAATGATTCCCGTCGCCGCGCAGGTCGGTGATCGTGATGGCGGCGTCCGGAAAGGCGGCGCGGATCAGGTCCTCGATCTGGCGGGCTTGCATGGCCATGTCAGGTTCCTCGCTGCGATGCCACCGATGTAGAGACCGGCTGGCAATGCTGCAAGGTCGCGCAATGGACGAGAACCGCGCGGCATGGCTGTATCAGGAGCGGTCCGGCCGGGAACTCGACAGCGGTTCGGAGACTTCGAGGGAGAAGCGAACGCTCGCCTCAGATAGCGGTTCCAAGCCCTCTCGTCATCCTACGGAACGCGCGAATGCGCTGCGCCAGATGTGCTCCAGCTCCGCCAATGGGGCGGTATCGCCGCCGAAGGCTACCGCATCGCCGCCGAAGCGCCCGACGATGTGGACCGGGACGCCGGCAGTCCGTCCGGCGGCCATCAGCGCATCGGCCGCGTCCCCGGTGCAGGCGACGAGGTAGCGCGCCTGATCCTCACCGAAGAGAGCGGCGATGTCGTCGCTGTCCAATGTGATGCCGGTGCCGCCCGCCACCGCCATCTCGAATGCGGCGAGCGCCAGCCCGCCGTCCGAGAGGTCCGTCGCGGCCGACAGGAGGTCTTGGTGGTCGGCGACGAATTCGGCATGGCGCCGTTCTGCAGCCAGATCGACGGGGGGCGGCGGACCCTCGTCGCGACCCCAGGCGCAGGCGAGCAGGGCCGAGCGTCCCAGATGCGTGCCCACGCCGCCGATGACGAGCGCCACGCTGCCGGGTGGCGGGGCCGCCGGCACGATCTGCGTTATATCGTCGATCAGGCCCACGGCGCCGATGGTGGGGGTGGGCAGGATGCCGCTGCCGTCCGTCTCGTTGTAAAGCGACACGTTGCCCGACACGATGGGCAGGTTCAGAGCGCGGCACGCCTCTCCGATGCCCGCGATGGCGCCGACGAGCTGCCCCATGATCCGCGGCTTTTCGGGATTGCCGAAGTTCAGGTTGTCGGTCGCCGCCAGAGGACGGGCGCCGACGGCGACGAGGTTGCGCACCGCCTCGGCCACCGCCTGGCGTCCGCCCTCGATCGGGTCTGCGAAGACGTAGCGCGGCGTGACGTCCGACGTGAACGCGAGCGCCCGCGATGTCCCGTGGATGCGCACGATCCCCGCGCCCGCGCCGGGGGTGCGGACGGTGTCGGCCATGACCTGCGTGTCGTACTGCTCCCAAACCCACGCCTTGCAGGCGTGCCGGGGGTCGCCGATCAGCGCGCGCAGCCCGTCCAGCGGGTCGATGCCGGGCACCGCTCCCAGGGCGGCGGCGGGCGGCGTCGGCTCCCACGGACGGTCGTATTCGGGCGCGTTGCCCGACAGGGCCGACAGTGGCAGGTCCGCGACCGTCTCGCCCCGGTGGACGACGACGAAGCGATCCTCGGCGATGGTCCGGCCGACGATGGCGAAGTCGAGGTCCCACCGGTCGAATACCGCTCGGGCTTCTGCCTCCAGCTCGGGGCGCAGGACCATCAGCATGCGTTCCTGGCTTTCCGACAGCATCATCTCGTAGGCGGTCATGCCCGCCTCGCGCACCGGCACGGCATCGAGGTCCAGCCGGATCCCGAGGCCCCCCTTGTCGCCCATCTCGACCGCCGAGCAGGTCAGCCCGGCTGCCCCCATGTCCTGGATCGCGATGACGGCGCCGGTGGCCATCAGCTCCAGGCAGGCCTCCATCAGCCGCTTTTCGGTGAAGGGGTCGCCGACCTGCACGGTGGGGCGTTTCTCGGCGATGCTGTCGTCGAACTCGGCGCTCGCCATCGTCGCCCCGCCGACGCCGTCGCGTCCGGTGCGGGCGCCCAGATAGACCACCGGCATGTCCGTGCCCGACGCGGCCGAATAGAATATCGCATCGGCCGGCGCGATCCCGGCGGCGAAGGCGTTGACCAGGCAGTTGCCGTCGTAGGAGGCGTCGAACCGCACCTCGCCGCCCACGCAGGGCACGCCAAAACTGTTGGCGTAGCCGCCGATCCCGGCCACGACCCCTGCGACGAGGCTGGGCGTCCGCGGATGATCGGGCCGCCCGAAGCTGAGGGCGTTCATCGCGGCGACGGGGCGCGCGCCCATGGTGAAGACGTCGCGCAGGATGCCGCCCATGCCGGTGGCGGCCCCCTGGTAGGGTTCGATGTAGGAGGGGTGGTTGTGGCTCTCCATCTTGAAGACCACCGCCAGCTCGTGCCCGTCTGCGTCCGGTCCGATGGAAACGACGCCGGCGTTCTCTCCGGGGCCGCAGATGACCTGGGGGCCGGTGGTGGGCAGCGTGCGCAGGTGCTTCTTCGACGACTTGTAGGAACAGTGCTCGTTCCACATGGCCGAGAAGATGCCCAGTTCCGTGAACGTGGGCGGCCGGCCGACGATCCCGAGCAACCGGTCCCATTCTTCGGGGCTGAGGCCGTGGGCGGAGACGAGGTCGGGGGTGATGGCGGGATCGGGCATGGCGCGGTGATAGGCGGTGGCGCGGCAGGGGGAAAGGCTGGACCTGCGCCCGCTGCTCGGTGATCGTGGGCCGGATCGCAATCAGGGGAGCAAGACAATGGCGACATTCATGCTGGTTCACGGCGCATGGCACGGCGCATGGTGCTGGGCCGAGGCCGAGGCCGAGCTGCGCCGGCGTGGCCACGAGACGGTGGCGTTCGACCTGCCTGGGCACGGGGCGGAGACGCTTCGCGGCGGCGCGGTGACGATGGACGACTACGTGCACCGTGTGGTGCAGGCGCTGGACGCGGCCGCGGCGCCGGTCGTGCTGGTCGGCCATTCGATGGGCGGGATGCCGGTCAGCGCGGCGGCCGGGCAGCGTCCCGACCGGGTGGCGCGGCTGGTATACCTCTGCGCCTTCGCGCCGCGCGACGGCGAGAGCCTGTTGGCCATCGAGGGGCGCAACCCACGGCCCACCGTGCCGCCCGCGCTTGTGGTGGACGCGCCCTCGGGCACCGCGACGATTCCCGAGGACCGGCTGCGCGACCTCTTCTACGGCGAGGTCGACGGCGATCTCTCGGCCATCGCGACGCGGCTCACCCCGCAGCCGCTGGCGCCGTTCGAGGGGGAGGTGGTGCTGGGCGACGGGTTCGCGGCCGTGCCGCGCAGCTACGTCGCCTGCCTGCGCGACGGCGCCATCTCGATCGAGCTGCAGCGCGACATGATCGCGGCGGCGGGCATCGACCACGTGATCGAGCTGGACGCCGACCATTCGCCCTTCCTGTCGGACGTCGCAGGCCTCGCGGACGCGTTGGAGGCGGCGGCCGCCCACGCGGACTAAGGCCGCATCCCCGAACGGCAGACCTTGCGCGCGATGCCCGGAGCCATTCCGCACTGTTGGACACGCGACCTACCTGCCTGCCGATCGAGAGGTCGGCAGGCTTTTGTTTTATCGCCCTGATCTCGTCTGATTTTCCCGCCATCACAGACGGAATCGCGGGAAGTTCGAACCTCCCCAGGCGAGAGCGCACTTACGCCCGCTCGATTTCGTTATTGGCCATACCGGCCAATCTTTGATGTGCGCGCGCTATCGACCCAGAAACGGACTAAAGGACCGGATAAGGTGAATAGCCTGGAGAATCTTACTTTCGCGAAAGTATACCCTCGTGTCTCGGGCGATACATATCTCAACTGCTGCGGTGATCCCGGCTGCGGGAACTACGGCGTCGAGCCGGCTCTGACGAAGCACGCCTTCGTTGGGCGTGGCGCTGCCGACAGACGGGCGAAAGCTGCCAGAGCCGATCCCACCATCAAGCGCGGTGTCGGTCGCTACAAGATCGAGGCTGAAAGCGGCGGCAGCCTTCACCGAAAGACTGATGCGTTCGAGGTTTCTGGCGACCCGGTTGCCTGGAACGACGGTCGCGTTCTGATCTGTCAGCATCTCCGAGGCAACTCGGAATGCGGTGTTCGGACCCGGCCGATCTTCGAACGAAATCTATGAGGAAGAGCGACATCGACTATGGGTCCAGAACGGTGCGTTGGAGGGTCCCTTCTGCGGCAACTGCGGCACCGCCTACCTGGAAAAGCTGGAGGAGTTCATCTTCAACGGTGCCAAAGGCAAGCCGTCGGGAAAGGTCGGCCGCAAGAATGGATCTGTATTCCGTGCGCGTTCTGTCCGGGTGATCCACAAGCCCTGCCAGGGGCTGCCTAAAGCCCGCTTAACGGTTTCGTGCGAGCATCGTCGCCAAAAGAAGCGCGACGAGAACTTCGAGACCCTGTCTCTACTGGCCAACGGCACCGGCCTCCACGACATCCGCCGCATCCTGCGCACACCGAGAGGCGAAACGGAGCCGGGAATGTCCAGGCTCTACAACCGCATCTTCTGGCTGGAGCGAACGCTTCTTGCCTACGGACCGGCGCAACTTACGGAATGGCGAAAGCGCGTTGAACGGCAGCGCATCGAGGACGGCAAGCCCTACATTCACACCCGCATCGCCCACGGCGACATCTGTGTCGGCGTGAACTGGCAGACAAAGATCGACCGAAAGATCATGCAGTTGGACTGCTCGGTCGTCCACGCAACGATCCAGCCGACCTCCACACTCATGAACGCCATCCGTGAGAGGAACGGTATCATCCAGCGTGCGGGTGGTCGCAGCTTTCGTGTGGGCACCACATACATCAACGGCGCCGCCTACAATCCGCGCGTCCTGATCGCCCTGATGAACATATGACGCGTGCACTACAATTTCCTCGACTGGAGGCTCTACAGATTGCCTCTGGCGGCAGACGCGTCACCTCCGGAAGGCGCGGAGGCGGAGGTAGCACCAGCCGAGGTCGCGGAGGCGAATGGCGGGGAGAATGCAACCGTGTCAGCTGAGAAAGGCCCACAGCTCAGGCGCATCCCGGTGCCGGGTACAGACAAGGCGATACTCGTGCCGAAAAGGCGTGCCAACAAGGTCGTCCGGACTACTCCGACAATATGGATGGAAGTCCATCGGCCGTCGCCACCGAAGGACACGGGTCAGGAAAGGGACAGTGCCAGAGAGGAGGAAATATCTCGCGGAACCAACCAGAAGAAGCCGGACCGCCGACGGGACGGCCGTTCTCACCTGCCCGACCTCGCCAGGATTCTCTACCGACCGTGGCTGTTCCACGGCACGCCGGTGTGGGAAAAACTTCAGGGTCGATGATGGCTGGAAACGGAGAACGGGCGACAGTTTCCTGCCGCCCGTGCCCCACAGTGCGGAATGGCTCCGCAATAGCTGCCGTCCATTTCCTTCGGCGGTCGTGAAACGCCAGCGTCTATTCGGCGGCGACGCCGCCCTTGAAGCGCCGGATCTCGCCCGACGCGAGCCTCGCGTTGTACGATTTCAGCTCGCGCAGGACGATGGGCATCAGGCAGTAGAGCGCCGTGATGTTGACCACCGCCATGGCGAAGATCGCCGCGTCCGAGAAGTCGATGACCGGCCCCAGGCTGGCCGCCGCGCCGATGACGATGAAGATGCAGAAGATCACCTTGAAGACCAGTTCGGTCGTGCGGCCCTCGCCGAAGAGGTAGGTCCATGCCTTCAGCCCGTAGTAGCTCCACGATATCATCGTCGAGAAGGCGAAGAGGATCACCGCGATGGCCAGCAGGTAGGGAAACCACCAGAACGCCGTGGCGAACGCCGCCGAGGTCAGCGCGACGCCCGACGTGTCGCCGACGGTGGCGATCGCGGTTCCCGCCTCGTTCAGGACGAAGAGCCCGGTCTCGGGGTCGGTGATGAGCTGGCCCGAGATGGTGATGACCAGCGCGGTCATCGTGCAGATGACGACGGTGTCGATAAACGGCTCCAGCAGCGACACGTAGCCCTCGGTCACCGGCTCTTTGGTGCGCACGGCGCTGTGCGCGATGGCGGCCGAACCGACGCCCGCCTCGTTGCTGAACGCCGCCCGCTTGAACCCCTGGATCAGCGCGCCGACGAAGCCGCCCGCGACCCCGAGGCCGGTGAAGGCGCCCGCGAAGATCTGGCCGAACGCGGTCCCGATCTGGTCGAACTCGACGATCAGGATGATCAGCGCGACGCCGACATAGAGGATGCCCATGAACGGCACCACCTTCTCTGTCACCTTGGCGATGGACTTGATCCCGCCGACGATGACGGCGAAGACGACCCCCGCGAATATGAAGCCGGTGATCAGACCCGAGAACGGTCCGACGATGCCGACGATCTGCGCATGGGCCTGGTTGGCCTGGAACATGTTGCCGCCGCCCAGCGCACCGAGGATGCAGAAGACCGAGAACAGGATCGCCATGAACTTGCCGCCCGGCAGGCCGCGTTCAGCAAATCCCTTCTTCATGTAGTACATCGGCCCGCCCGAAACGGTGCCGTCGGGGTATTCGTTGCGATACTTCACGCCGAGGGTGCATTCGGTGAACTTCGACGCCATGCCCAGAAGGCCCGCGAGGATCATCCAGAACGTCGCACCCGGCCCGCCGATGCCCACGGCCACCGCGACGCCCGCGATATTGCCAAGGCCCACGGTGCCCGACAGCGCGGTGGTCAGCGCCTGAAAGTGGCTGACCTCGCCCGCGTCGTTCGGATCCGAATAGTCGCCCTTCACCAGCTGGATGGAGTGGACGAAACCCTTGGCCTGGATGAACCCGAAGTAGAAGGTGAAGATCGTCGCGGCGACGACCAGCCACAGCACGATCCAGGGAAAGGCCGTGCCGGGCAGCGGCGCGAAGATGAGGTTGACGAAGGGGCCCGTGGCCGAAGCGAAGGCGCTGTTGACGCGTTCGTCCAGCGTCAGGGCCTCAGACGGCGCGGTGGCCTGTGCGAGGGCCGGCGCGGCCGTCATGGCCCAGAGGGAGGCCGCGGCGGCCGCCCCGGCGATTGCGGAGGGGGTGGGGTGCTTCATGTCGGAAATCCTCATGCGACGACCGTGACGGGAACGGGGGCGGTCATGACCAGATTGGCGGTCGACGTTCCCAGAAGGCGCTGGACGAATCCCGCGTCCGACGACCGGGCGACGACGATCTGGTCGCAGCCCATGTCGGTGGCGGTGCGGATCAGCGTGTCGGCGACATCGCCGTGGCGCACGACGGGGACCGCGTCGAAGCCCTCGGCGGCCAGTCGGACGACGGCAGGTTCGACCACGCGCGCCTTTGCGACGGCGATTTCCTCTTCGCGCCGTTTATGGCGTTCCTCGTTCTCCTCGGGCGTCTGGAACGTGTAGGGCGACCATTCGATGACGTAGCATACGACCAGCTGGCATTCTCCGATCAGCTTGGCCAAGCCGGACGCATAGGCAAGCGCCCGGTCCCCCGACCCGCTACCGTCCAATCCTATCAAGAGCTTGGCGGACATGCGGTCCCTCCTTCACCTTGGGCCGGCGACGCCGGCCGATCCGTCGTTCGCGGGATGCGAAAGTAACGGATTGGTGACAGGGGGGCACCCAAAGGGTCCGCCGGGTCAAGCGTTTTCAACCGCGCAGGCGTCGGGCGGCGCAACGACGCCATCCGGTACGGATGCGATACGGCGTCGCCGCCACCGTGGCCGGCATGACGCAATCGTGGAAGGCGGAATGGAAAAACGGCCGGATCGAAATCCGGCCGAGTTCAACGGGGAGGTAAGGAATGGCGCGCCAGGCGCCGCCCCTCGACAACCAGAGTACGGTTCAGAAGATTAGGATTCGATGAATGCGCGAATCACGCGGTGCCTGGCGGCACGACATCACGCCGCCTCGCGTGCCGCCCGCGCAAGATTGCGCTGGATCAGCAGCTCTTCCAGCACGAAGTCCCGGAAGGCCGAGATGCGCTTGGACTGGCGCAGTTCCTCGGGATAGGCGAGGAAGACCGGAACCTCCGCGCTTTCGACGTCGGGCAGGACCCGCACCGTTTCCGGCATGTGCTCGGCCACGTAGTCGGGCAGCACGCCGATCCCAAGTCCGGCCTTCACCGCCTGCAGGACGCCGAAGTAGTTGTTGACCGTCAGCGTCGACACGATGTTCTGCGCCATCAGGGTCTGGACCAGCATCGCCCCGGCCGCCACCTGATGCGACCTGGTGTTCTGGCAGATCAGCCGGTGTGTCGACAATTCGGCGATGGATTGCGGCGTGCCCGCGTCCGACAGATATCCCGGTGTCGCATAGAGGCGCATGCGCACCGTCATGAGGCGCTTGCGGATCAGGTCGGCCTGGCTGGGCTCTTTCATGCGGATGGCGAGGTCGGCCTCGCGCATGGGCAGGTCGAGGACGCGCTCTTCGAGCATCAGGTCGATCTTCAGCTCGGGGTAGCGCGCATAGAGCTTCGACAGGCGCGGCGCCAGCCACAGCGATCCGAAGGCGGTCGTGGTGGTGACGCGGAGTTCGCCGAACACCTCCTCCTCGCTGTCGCGGATGCGGGTGGCGGCGGCGTCGAGGCGGCGCGACATGGCGGCGGTCGCGTCGTGCAGAAGCTCGCCCTGTTCGGTCAGGATCAGTCCGCGCGCGTGGCGATGGAAGAGGGTGACGTCCAGCGTTTCCTCCAGCGCGCGGATCTGGCGCGACACGGCCGATTGCGACAGATGCAACGCGTCGCCCGCATGGGTCAGGCTGCCCGCATCGGCGACGGCGTGAAAGATCCGCAGCTTGTCCCAGTCCATGGTCCGTCCTCCGGTGAGGTTGCCCGTCGCTGAACGCCGCGATCAACTCGATATGGTAATGCGACCGATATGGTTTCCCTTACGGCGATTCACAACCGACGTGGGACGATAGAATACGGTTTCTAGGTCAGCTTTTCTGCCCTATATTCGCATCGGACGTCGATTGATGGAGTGCGGGGCGATGCGTCACGACGTGAGCCTGAACGATCGCTACGACCTGGAGAAGCGCCAGGTCCTGCTGAACGGGACGCAGGCCCTGGTGCGGCTGATGCTGATGCAGCGGGCGCGCGATGCGGCGACGGGCCTCGACACCGCCGGGCTGGTCAGCGGCTACCGCGGGTCGCCGCTGGGCGCGGTCGACACCACCATGTCCCGCGCGCGTCGGATGCTGGACGCGGCGCAGGTCACGTTCCAGCCGGGACTGAACGAGGATCTGGCCGCGACGGCGATCTGGGGCTCCCAGCAGGCGGAGTTGCGCGGCGAGGGGCGCTATGACGGTGTCTTCGGCCTGTGGTACGGCAAGGGGCCGGGCGTGGACCGGTCGGGCGACGTCATGCGGCACGCCAACATGGCCGGGACGTCACCCCACGGCGGCGTCCTCATGGCGATGGGCGACGACCACACCGGCAAATCCTCCACCACCTGCCACCAGTCCGACTGGGCCATGGTCGACGCCTACATGCCCGTCCTGTCGCCCGCGGGCGTTCAGGAGATCCTGGACTACGGGCTCTACGGCTATGCGCTCAGCCGCTACGCGGGGGTCTGGGCGGGGCTCAAGCTGATGAAGGACACGGTCGAGGTGACGTCGGTGGTGGACGGCGATCCGCACCGCATGTCCTTCGTCACGCCCGACCTCGCCCTGCCGCCGGGCGGGCTGAACATCCGGCTGGGCGATCACTGGGTCCAGCAGGAGGCCCGGATGATCGACCACAAGCGTTTCGCCGCCGAGGCGTTTTCGCGCGCCAACGGGATGGACCGGCGGGTGTGGGGGCAGCCGGGCGCGCGGATTGGTCTCTGCGCCGCCGGCAAGAACTGGCTGGACCTGGTGCATGCGCTGTCGCTGCTGGGCATCGACGCGGACGAGGCGCGGCGGCTGGGCCTCACGACGTACAAGATCGGGCAGACCTTCCCGCTGGATGCCGAGGGCTTCCACGACTGGGCCGCCGGGCTGGATCTGATCGTGGTGGTCGAGGAGAAGCGCAAGCTGATCGAGGTGCAGGTCAAGGAGACGATCTTCGACGATCGCGACGGCCGCCGGGTCTACGGCTGGCACAAGGGCGATTCGTGGGAAAACGGGCGCAAGCTGGAGCTCTTTCCGACGCGCATGGCGCTTGACCCCGTGATGATCGCCGAGCGTCTGGGCGAGATCCTGATCGAGGAGGGGCGCGGCACCGACGAACTGCGCGGCCGTCTGGGCCGGCTGGCCGAGACGCGCCGCGCCGACAACGCGCCCGAGCTTGCGGCGCGCACGCCCTATTTCTGCTCGGGCTGCCCGCACAACACCTCGACCAGGGTGCCCGAGGGCAGCCGCGCGGGCGCCGGGATCGGCTGCCACATCATGGCGCTCTGGATGGACCGCGACACTAGCGGCTACACCCACATGGGCGGCGAGGGGGCCAACTGGATCGGCGAGGCGCCCTTCAGCACGCGCGACCACGTGTTCCAGAATATCGGCGACGGGACCTACAACCACTCGGGCATCCTCGCCATCCGCGCCGCCGTCGCCGCGGGCACCAACATCACCTACAAGATCCTCTACAACGATGCCGTTGCGATGACCGGCGGTCAGGCGAACGAGGGCGGCCTGACCCCCGACCGCATCGTGCGCGAGTTGCAGGCCATGGGCGTCGCGCGCATCGCGGTGGTCTACGACCCCAAGGAAGAGCCCGCGCGCGACGCGTTCCCCAAGGGCATCGAATGGCACGAGCGCGACGCGCTGCCCCAGGTGCAGGAGGCGATGCGCGACGTACCGGGCGTTTCGGCCATCGTCTTCGTGCAGACCTGCGCGGCCGAGAAACGGCGCCGGCGCAAGAAGGGGACGTTCGCCGACCCGGGCAAGCGCATCTTCATCAACACCGACGTCTGCGAAGGCTGCGGGGATTGCGGCGTCCAGTCGAACTGCGTCTCGCTCGTCCCGGTCGAGACGGCGCTGGGCCGCAAGCGTGCAGTCGACCAGTCGACCTGCAACCTGGACTATAGCTGCATCAAGGGGTTCTGCCCCTCATTCGTGACCGTCGAGGGGGCCGAACCGCGCCGCGAGGCGACCGCGCGCGTCGACATCGGCACCTTGCCCGACCCGGCGCTGCCTGCCATCGACGGCACGTGCAACGTCGTCATCACCGGCGTCGGGGGGACCGGCGTCGTGACCATCGGCGCCGTCATGGCGATGGCCGCCCATCTGGACGGAATGGGTGCCGGCATGATGGAGATGGCGGGCCTGGCGCAGAAGGGCGGAGCGGTGCACATCCACCTGCGGCTGGCCCGCTCGCCCGCCGGCATCAGCGCGATCCGCGTGGCGACGGGCGAATGCGACGTCCTGATCGGCGGCGACCTGGTGGTCAGCGCGGGTGGCAAGACGCTGGGCCTGACCGCCGCGGGGCGCACCGGAGCCGTGGTGAACAGCCACGACATCGTCACCGGCGACTTCACCCGCGACGCCGATTTCCGCATCCCCGCCGACCGGCTGCGCCTGTCGCTGGAGGCGCGGCTGAAGGGCGGGCTGATGCTGCTGGACGCGACGGACCTTGCCGGCGCGGTCATGGGCGATACCATCTTCTCCAACATGGTCGTCTTCGGCGCGGCGTGGCAGCGCGGGCTGGTGCCCCTGTCGCCGGAGGCGGTACGCCGGGCCATCGAGATGAACGGCACCGCGGTCGAGGCGAACCTGCGGGCGTTCGAGGTCGGTCGCTGGGCGGCACACGATCCTGCGGCCGCCGCCCGTGTGGCGGCCCACGACGTCGTGACGCTGCCGCGGACGCCCGCCGACGAGATCGCGGTGCGCGAGGTGCATCTGGTGGCCTATCAGGGGCGCAGGCTGGCGCGGCGCTACCGCGCTCTGCTGGATCGCGCCCCCGACGACGCCCTTCGCGACGCCATGGCGCGCGGTTATGCCAAGCTGCTGGCCTACAAGGACGAATACGAGGTCGCGCGGCTGCTGCGCGGAACCCGCGCGCAGGCGCGCGAGGCGTTCGCCGGCGATCTGAAGCTGACCTATCACCTCGCACCGCCGTTCCTGACGCGCACCGGCCCGGACGGGCGCCCGGCCAAGCGCGCGTTCGGGGCCTGGATCGAGCGTGCCTATCCCCTTCTGGCCAAGGCGCGGTTTCTCCGCGGCACGCCGTTCGATCCCTTCGGCCGGACCGCCGAGCGCCGGATGGAGCGGGCGCTGATCGCCCAGTACGAGGCCGACATGGACGCAGTCCTGCCCGTCGTGACGCCGGAGACCCACGAGGCCGCGGTCGCGCTGGCGGCGCTGCCCGAGCAGATCCGGGGTTTCGGCCCGGTCAAGGAGGCGTCGGTCGCCATGGCCGAGAAACGCCGCGAAGAGCTGCTGTCGGTCATCCGGTCCGGCGGCGCCGGACGGCGGCAGGCGGCGGAGTAGCGCAGAGGCGCGGTCCGGTCAGTCGGCGCGAAAAGCCTTGCCGGGACTTCCTTCATGCGCTGTGGCACCATCCGCCATGCGGTCGTGCGGGGTCGACCCGGCGCAGGCATGCGGCGCCGCCGAAGGCGCGGCGGCCCCGATCGCCGCCGGAATTCTCGCCCCGGCTGTCATGAAGCCGTTACGTCGTCGGTCCATGCCGGCGACCGGCCTGCCGCAACCGCCGGATGCAATCCGATGTCCCGAACCGATGCGATATCCTCCGGCGTCGCCCGCGACATCAGCTATGCCGCTTCGGCCAGCACCCCGCTGGGGCGCGCCGTCATCAGATGCACCGAGAACCTCTCGGGCCGCCCCGGCCTGATCCGGCGCGCGACGGGCTATGCCGAAGAGGTCGCGGAGGGGCGCAATTTCTGGCAGGTCATGGTCGAGCGGTACGGACTGTCACTGGACGTCGCTGGCGGGTCCCTCGCCGACATCCCGCGCGACGGGCCGCTGGTCATGATCGCGAACCATCCCTACGGCATCCTCGACGGTCTGATGATGGGGTACCTGCTGTCGGCGGTGCGGGGCGACTTCCGCATCCTCGCGCACAAGGTCTTCGCCGCCTCGCGCGACCTGGACCGGGTGATCCTGCCCGTCTCCTTCGACGGGACGCCGGAGGCCCGGCGCGCCAACGTCGCCATGCGTGGCGAGGCGCTGCGCTACCTCAGGGCGGGCGGGGCCGTCGGCGTCTTTCCGGGCGGGACCGTCTCGACCGGATCGCGGCCCTTCGCGCCGGCCATGGATCCCGTCTGGAGAGGGTTCACGGCGAAGATGATCGCGCGGTCCGGCGCCACGGTGGTGCCGATCTACTTCGACGGCACGAACTCGCGCCTGTTCCAGCTGGCCAGCCATCTGCACTGCACGCTCCGCATGGCGCTTCTGATCAAGGAGTTCCGCGCCCGTCTCGACCGGCCGGTACGGCTGGTGGTCGGTACCCCGATCGAGCCGGAGGCGATGGCGGCGCGGGCCGGCGACAGCCGCGCGATGATGGACTTCCTGCGGTGCCGGACCTATGCCCTTTCCCCGAGCCCGCTGAAATCGCTGGCCTACGGATTCGAGTTCGAGACGAGGTATGCGACGGCCGATGGCGGTGGGGGTGTTCGATAGCGGGCTGGGCGGGCTCACGGTGCTGGACGCGCTCGCGCGCCGTCTGCCGGACGTGCCGTTCGTCTACCTCGCCGACAGCGCCAATGCGCCCTACGGTGTGCGCACGCCGGGCGACATCTACGACCTGACCACGGCGGCGGTGCAGCGCCTGTTCGATGCGGGCTGCCACCTGGTAATCCTTGCGTGCAACACCGCCTCCGCGGCGGCGCTGCGCCGGATGCAGGAGGGCTGGGTACCCGCGGACCGCCGCGTTCTGGGCGTGTTCGTGCCGCTGATCGAGGCGATGACCGAACGGCGCTGGGGCGACAACAGCCCCCCGCGCGAGGTCGCGGTGCGCCATGTCGCGCTTTTTGCCACGCCTGCCACGGTGTCCAGCCGGGCGTTCCAGCGCGAACTGGCCTTCCGCGCCATCGGCGTCGACGTCGAGGCGCAGTCCTGCGCGGGCGTGGTCGACGCGATCGAGGACGGCGACATGATCCTGGCGGAGGCGCTGGTGCGGTCGCATGTCGACGCGCTGCATCGCAAGATGCCGCAGCCCGACGCGGCCGTGCTGGGCTGCACCCACTACCCGCTGGTCGAGGACGTGTTCCGCGCGGCTCTGGGGCCGGAGGTGGACGTCTACTCGCAGCCCGGCCTGGTGGCCGAAAGCCTCGCCGATTATCTGGGCCGTCATCCCGGCATGGCCGGCGGCGGCGCGTCGGCATTCCTGACGACCGGCGATCCGGGGCGCGTGTCCGACCGGGCCACGCAATTCCTGCGACGCGGCATCGCGTTCGACGCTGCCTGACGCCGCCGCATTCCGGCCCTTCCCGACGTCCGCACCCCAAGGAGACGGACCCGATGACACATCGTATCGCGATCCTCGGCGCATCGGGCTACACGGGCGCCGAGTTGATCCGCCTGATCGCCAGCCACCCCGCGATGGAGATCGCCGCCCTCTCGGGCGACCGGCGCGCGGGCGAGCCGATGGCGGCGGTCTATCCCCATCTGCGCCACCTGACGTTGCCCGTGCTGGAGCGGATCGAGGACATCGACTTCTCCGGCATCGACCTGTGCTTTTGCGCGTTGCCGCATGCGACCTCGCAGGCGGTGATCGCCGACCTGCCGACGGATCTCAGGGTCGTCGACCTCAGCGCCGACTTCCGCCTGCGCGATCCCGTCGCCTATGAGAAATGGTACGGCAAGCCCCACGCAGCGCCCGCGCTTCAGCGAACGGCGATCTACGGGCTGACCGAGTTCTACCGCGACGACATCGCGCGTGCCCGGCTGGTCGCCGGGACGGGGTGCAATGCGGCGACCGGGATCTACGCGCTGCGGCCCGTCATCGCCGCCGGTGTCGTCGATGCCGACGACATCGTCATCGACCTCAAGGCCGGGGTCAGCGGCGCTGGCCGGTCGGCGCGCGAGAACCTTCTTTTCTCGGAGGTGAGCGAGGGCGTGACGGGCTACGGCCTGGCCGGCACGCACCGCCATCTGGGCGAGTTCGATCAGGAGTTCTCTGCCGCCGCCGGCCGGCCCGTGGCGGTTCAGTTCCTGCCGCATCTGGTGCCGATGACGCGCGGCATCCTCGCGTCCTGCTACGTGAAGGGCGACCCGGCCGCCGTTCACGACACCCTGTCGCGCGCCTATACGGACGAGCCGTTCCTGACCGTCCTGCCGATGGGGCAGGCCCCGTCCAGCCACCACGTGCGGGGTTCGAACCACTGTCATATCGGCGTCATCGGCGACCGTCGCGAAGGCCGCGCCGTCATCGTCGCCGTGCTGGACAACCTGACGAAAGGGTCATCGGGGCAGGCGTTGCAGAACGCCAACCTGATGTTAGGTCAGCCCGAGACGACGGGGCTGACGTTCGCCCCGCTCTATCCGTGAGGACGCGATGAAGGGTCTGAAGAAACGCCGCCGGATGCAGGTGATCGCGCTGGCGGCGGTGGCTCTGACGGGCTCGACCGTACTGATCGGCTGGGCGATGCGCGACGGCATCGCGTTCTTCCGGTCGCCCGCTCAGATCGTCGCCGACCCGCCCGGACCGGCCGAGACCTTCCGCATCGGCGGGCTCGTCGCCGATGGCACGCTGGTGCGCGGTCAGGGCGCGACCGTGACCTTCGCCGTGACCGACGGCGCCGCGACCGTTCCGGTGGCCTATACCGGCGTGCTGCCGGACCTCTTCGGCGAGGGCGAAGGGATGGTGGGCACCGGACGGTGGGTCAACGACCGCTTCGAGGCCGACGAGATCCTGGCAAAGCACGACGAAAGCTACATGCCCGCCGAAGTGATCGACGCCCTGAAGGAACAAGGCGTCTACCAGGCTCCGGGGGCGTCGCCGCCGCCGGTTTCGGACCCATCGTCCGGGGTGGTTTCCACGAATTAACCGATCTGTCCGACCTTCCCCACACGCTTAGACGTGCTGGGAAAGGGCTGGACATGCGCTCCGTCATCGATATCGCCGATGAGATCGTCGCCCGCGAGGGTGGCTACGTCAACGACCCCGACGATCCGGGTGGGGCTACCAAATACGGCGTCTCCATCGGCACGATGCGGCGCCTCGGGCTGGACCTTGACGGCGACGGCGGCGTGGACACCGATGATGTCCGGAAGATGACGCCTGGGCGTGCACGCGAGATATTCGTCGAGCACTACTACGCCCGCCCGCGGATCGACGCGCTGCCGCAGGATCTGCAGCCCAGCGTCTTCGACATGTACGTGAACGCCGGCGGCAATGCGGTGAAGATCCTCCAGCGCGTGCTGCGCGACATGGGGCAGACGCTGCCCGTTGACGGCGCCATCGGGCCGCGCACGATCGAGGCGGCGCGCTGGGCGAGGGCGGCCGCGCCGCGCCACCTGATCGATGCCTATGGGATCGCGCGGCGCAACTATTACTACGGCTTGGGCGACGCGCGCCCCAGCCTGCGCAAGTTCGCCAGGCGACGCGACGGCGGCAAGGGCGGCTGGATCGTCCGCGCCGAAGAGTTCGTGTCGCCCCGCTACCACCTGACGGCGGACGAGCATCGCCGGAGGGTCGCCAAATGGGCGTGATGGCCGGCGCCCTGGGCCGGGTGATGAGCCTGCTCTTCGGCAGTGGCAACGTCATAAAGGAGACGGCCGAGGTGTTCCGCGAGAACGCCGAGGCCGCCGGCGTGCGCGACGGCCGGCTGAGCGAGGCCGCGCTAGCGCAGTTCGCGGCCGAGTTCGCGGTGCCGCGCAGCGGTTGGTTCGACAGGGTCATGGACGGGGTGAACCGTCTGCCGCGGCCCGCACTGGCGATGGGAACGCTGGCGCTCTTCGTGGCGGCGATGGTCGATCCGGTGTGGTTCGCCAGCCGGATGGAGGGCATCGCGCTGGTCCCCGAGCCGCTGTGGTGGCTGCTGGGCGCGATCGTGTCCTTCTACTTCGGCGCACGGCATCAGGCAAAGGGGCAAGACTTCCAGCGCTCCATCGCCGAGACGCTGGCGCTGGCGCCCGCCGTCGCGGCGCGGCGCGAGGCTGCCGCGGATGCGACGGGCGATGGCGCCGCGCCCGAGGCCGCAAGGCCGACCGGGACAGGGCCGATCCGGGTGGAGCCGACCCTGGGACGCCCGGTTCGGACCGGACGGACAAGAACCGCCCGCCGCCGCGCCCGCGATCCCTGGCGGAACTGGGCGCTGGACGACTGGAAGGCGGCCCATGGTAAGTGACCTGATCCTCAAACTGGTGGCCGAACACGGGCCGTGGGTCCTGCTGGTCTTCTACCTTCTCTACCGCGACGTTCAGAAGGATCAGGCGACACGCGCAGCGCTGAACAAGAACACCGAAGTCCTGATCGAGATGACGACCCTCGTCCGGGACCGTCTGCGGCACGGGGGGCGCTACTGATGGCCCTGCGCGCGGCGTGGCTGAATGCGCTGATGCGGTGGCTCCGCGGGCGCGATCTGGAAATCGCGATGGAACGCAATCGCGCGGCGGCCGCCCGGCTGGACGCAGCGGTTCGAGAGGTAACGAAACGATGAAGCAGGCATTGCTTATCCTCATGGTCACGCTGGGCTGTTTCGCGGTCCTGCGTGCCGTCAAGGGGTTCGCCACGTCGTGGCAAGTCGGGTTCGGTGCGATCTCGATCATGGGCGCGGTGATCGCGCTGACCTTCGCCTGGCTGTGGGTGGCGCGCGCGACGCCGCTGGCCCTCGGGATGGCGTTCAGCTGGGCGGGATCGGCGTCGGTCATGGGGTGGTGGTGGACGTTCCGCGTCCTCGGGCAGCCCGACTGGATGGTCGATAATCCGCTGATCCTGGTCTTCCTGTCGTTCTACATCACCGGGGCCACGCTGCACTTCGCGGTCATCCAGCGGTCGCTGGGCTATCATTCGGTGATCTTCATGGCGCCGGTGGGCCTTGCCCTTGCGGCGTCGGCGGTGATCCTCGCGGCGTTCTGACCGGCCGCCCGGCGGCCGCGCGCCCGGCGGGGTGCCATAGCGACGCGGGCCATTGGCACGGCGCCCGGGGGGGACTATCGTTCCCCCATGATCGCAGAACTCGGACACTTTGCGCTGATCCTCGCGCTGGCGGTCGCGACCGTGCAGACCGTGGTGCCGCTTGTCGGCGCACAGATGGGCTGGCGGGGATGGATGGCGGCTGCCGCGCCGGCGGCGACCGCACAGGTCGCGCTGCTGGCGGTGTCCTTCGGTGCGCTGACATGGGCCTTCGTCGCCTCGGACTTTTCGCTGGCGGTGGTCACCGCGAACTCGCACACCCTCAAACCGTTGATCTACAAGGTCTCCGGCGTGTGGGGGAACCACGAGGGGTCTATGCTGCTGTGGTGCCTGATCCTGGCGTTTTTCGGGGCCATGGCCGCATGGTTCGGCGGCGGCCTGCCAGAGACCCTCCGCGCACGGGTGCTCGCGGTGCAAGGGGCGGTCGGCACCGCCTTCCTTGCCTTCCTCATCCTCACGTCGAACCCCTTCGCGCGGCTGGCGATGCCGCCCTTCGACGGCGAGGATCTGAATCCGCTGCTGCAGGACCCGGGATTGGCCTTCCATCCCCCGTTCCTCTACCTCGGCTACGTCGGGCTGAGCATGTCGTTTTCCTTCGCCGTCGCGGCCCTGATCGAGGGGCGCGTGGATGCGGCCTGGGGGCGTTGGGTGCGGCCCTGGACGCTGGCCGCGTGGCTGTTCCTGACCGTCGGCATCGCTCTGGGGTCGTGGTGGGCCTATTACGAATTGGGCTGGGGCGGCTTCTGGTTCTGGGATCCGGTCGAGAACGCGTCGTTCATGCCGTGGCTCATCGCTACGGCGCTGCTGCACAGCGCCATCGTGGTCGAAAAGCGCGAGGCGCTGAAGTCCTGGACGATCCTGCTGGCGATCCTCGCCTTCGGGTTCTCGCTGATCGGGGCGTTCATCGTCCGCTCGGGCGTCTTGACCAGCGTGCATGCCTTCGCCAACGACCCTGAGCGCGGCGTCTACCTGCTGGCCATCACGGGCGTCTTCATGGGGGGCGCGCTGACGCTCTATGCTTTGCGGGCCGGTGCGATGGAGGCCAAGGGCGTCTTCGGTCTGGCCAGCCGCGAGACGGCGCTGGTGGCCAACAACGTCCTGCTGGCGGTGGCGTGCTTCGTCGTCTTCGTGGGAACGATCTGGCCGCTGGTGGCCGAGATGCTCTTCGACCGCAAACTGAGTGTCGGCGCGCCCTTCTTCGACGCGGCCTTCACGCCGTTCATGGTGGCGCTGGCGGCGATCCTGCCCATCGGCGCAGTCATGCCGTGGAAGCGGGCGAAACCAGGCCGCATCACGGCACCGCTAGGCGCGGCGCTGGCATTGGCGATGGTGCTTGGTGCGGCGGTCTGGACCGTGCAGACGGGGCGCAGCATCCTGGCACCGCTGGGCGCGGTGCTGGCGGCCTGGCTGATCCTGGGAACCGCGGCAGACTTGGCGCTGCGCACCGGGCGCGGACCGTTGGGCGACCGTGCGCGGCGCCTCGTCCGGCTGCCGCGCTCGGACTGGGGCAAGTCGTTCGCGCACGCGGGGTTCGGAATCACCATCTTCGGTGTGGCCGCCCTGACAGCCTGGCAGACCGAGGACATCCGCGTCGCGGGTGTCGGCGACAGCTGGTCGCTGTCGGGCTACGACGTGACGCTCAATTCGGTCGAGGACGGTCGCGGTCCGAACTACCTGACCACGCAGGCCGCGATGACGGTGTCGCGCAATGGGCGCGTGGTCGCGCGGCTGTTACCTGAAAAGCGGTTCTATCCGGTGGCCCGCATGCCCACCACCGAGGCGGGGATCCAGAGCGGCGTGTTCCGCGACCTCTACCTCGTCATCGGCGATCCTCAGGACGCCGGCGGCTGGGCCGTCCGCACCTATGTAAAGCCGTTCGCGGGATGGATCTGGGCCGGCTGCATCGTCATGGCGCTGGGTGGCGTGCTGTCGCTGTCGGACCGCCGGATGCGGGTCGCGGCCGGCGCACCGCGCCGCATGGACGCGGTGCCGGCGGAATGAGGGCCGCGCGCGCGGTGGCGGTCGCAACGCTTCTGGCGGCGGCGGCCCCGGCGGCGGCGGTGCAGCCGGGCGAGGTCTTGCCCGACGCCGCGCTGGAGGCGCGCGCGCGGGCGCTCTCGGCCGGGCTGCGCTGCGTCGTGTGCCGCAGCGAGAACATCGACGAGAGCAACGCCGATATCGCGCGCGACCTGCGCCTTCTGGTGCGCGAGCGACTCGTCGCAGGCGAGACCGACGCCGAGGTGCTGGCCTACGTCACCGACCGCTACGGCGAATACGTCCTGCTGCGCCCCGACGTGCGCGGCGCCAACCTGCTGCTGTGGCTGGCAGGTCCCCTGGCGCTTGTGGCCGCTGGCGGCGTGGCGGCCGCGTATCTGCGTGGGAGGTCCGGTGCAGCAACCGCCGACGAAGAGGCCGCGACGCAGCTCGACCGCGCTGAGGCCGAGCGCCTCGCGCGGCTTCTGGAACGGTAGGCGCGACGTCCGGGGGCAAGGTACGCGGCCCTTTTCACGTGACCGGCGCCGATGGCTGTAGGACCGGCGCCACTGCCGTCGACGGGAGGTCGTGTCTGATCCATCGACGCTTTCGCCGGAACGGCGGCGGGGCTAGGTAGGCTCAGGATAACTGACCCGGAGGCCGCCATGGACTACCAGACCATCCGCCTGACGCAGCGGGGCGGTCTGGCCGTCCTCACCCTGCGCCGCACCGACGTGATGAATGCGCTCGACACGCAGATGCGAGCCGAAATCACCCATGCCGTCAGGGCGGCGGCACGAGACGCGCGGGCTCTGGTGATGACGGGGCAGGGGCGGGCCTTCTGCTCGGGGCAGGATCTGGGCGACCGGTCGAACGTCGGGAACATGGACCTGGAACGGACGCTGCGCGACGAATACATGCCGATGCTGACCGCGATCTACGACTGCCCCATTCCCACCGTCGCCGCCGTCAATGGGGCTGCGGCGGGGGCGGGGGCGAACCTGGCCCTCTCCTGCGACGTGGTGATCGCGGCCGAAAGCGCGGTGTTCCTCCAGGCCTTCACCCGCATCGGCCTGATCCCCGATGCGGGCGGTACCTACTGGCTGCCACGCCAGATCGGGTTCGCCCGCGCGATGGGAGCGATGCTGTTCGCCGAACGGGTGACGGCACGACAGGCCGCGGACTGGGGCATGATCTGGGAGGCCGTGCCGGACGCGGACTTCGCGGCCCACTGGCACGCCCGCGCCAGCGCGCTGGCTTCGGGGCCGACCGCCGCCTACGTCCGCGTCAAGCAGGCCCTGCGGTCTTCCTATTCAAACACCCTCGAAGAGCAACTGGCGCTGGAGGGCCGGCTACAGGGCGAATGCGGACAGTCCCACGACTTCAAGGAAGGCGTCGTCGCGTTCCAGGAGAAACGGCCCGCCCGATTCGAGGGCCGCTGAGACCGTGCGGCCTCCCACGTCGCAGGAACGCCGCGGATCGGCCGGTCGCAAGGATCGTCGTCAGGCGGATTCGGTGACCATGACACTTTGTTCCTGCAACGTGGCAAGGCCGTAGCTCGTCATGAACGAGATGTCCGCGGCGTCGCGCCCCACGCCGATGATCGCCATCTCGCTGGCCTTCGCCATCCCCGTCGCATCGACCAGATGCCAGTCGCCGTCGAGGTAGACCTCCGCCACGGCGTGAAAGTCGGGCGGCGTCACCTTCGCCGAGTAGACCGATGCGACCCGCGCCGGCACCGCCGAGGCGCGCGCCAGCGTTACCATCACATGCGCGAAGTCCCGGCAGATACCCTGCCGCTGGACGAATGTGTCCAGTGCGGTCGTCTGGGCATTGCTGGACCCGGGGACATAGGCGAAATGCGCCTCGATCCAGGTCGACAGCGCGGCCATGCGGGCACCGCCCGCGCTGTCGGAAAATTCGGCCGAGACGAAGCTCTGGAATTCATCGGACGGGCAGTAGCGCGAGGCCATGAGATACTTCACGATATCCCCGGGCAGCAGATGGACCGGCGTCGCCTCAAGGTTGGCGAGGTTCGGATCGGGCCGATCGATCCGCACCCTTGCGCGGTAGTCGCAGCGCAGCTCTCCCTCGCGGCGCAGCCAGATGCGTTCGCCGATATGCTCTTCGGCCGGGACGCGCGCGAAATGGCCGCCGTTCCCGGCGTCGATATGCGCATCGAGGACGGTCTGCCGGGACGTCTGCGCCGCTTCGAGCTGCAGCAGGATCTCCGTGGGCGCCGAAAGGGCGTATCGGAGGCGGGCATCTATATCGAGGATCATCCGGTGCTTTCGTTCATGGGCCCGAAACGGGGGATGCCGTCCAACGTGCGGACCGGGTATTCGGTCCCGGGGCGACCGGATCCGATTGCACCGCCCGGCCGACGGCCCGTTGCTCTCGGTCGTGCCGAAGCGTTCCCCGATCCGGGACGGACGCGGTCCAGGCGGCGCGTCGGTCCGGTTCGCGTTCCGTTGCGACGTACGCGCCGTCCGGGACATCGGCAGCGGCGGGGCCGTGCTCGGCAGGTGGCCGGTGCCGTCCGCCGCCCGGCAGGGTATCGGTCAGCGTGGCCCGAGAGGGGACCGGCAGGTTCGGCGGGCCATAGGTGCGCCGTTAGGGGATCCGGACGGCCGGGGTCTTCGGTCCGCGGCAAGGGGGGTGCCGACATCGGGGACGGACCGGTCCGGCCCCGCCGGCCGGAGCGGGGCGGCCACCATGCCCGCGGTCTGCCGCAAGGGCAGCTCGAAGAGCGCCCCGGTCGAGAGGCAGGACCGCATGGCGGCATCGCGGACGACGGCAGGGCGGCTCGGCCGGCCTTCGTACGGGGCCAGCCGGGCCATCTCCCCGTCTGCCCGGATCGGTATCCAGCCGCGCCCGCGCCGAGCGGCGCCAGGGCCGGACCGGTTCGTCGCGCGTCAGCGGGCGGGGGAAGGCATGCCCATGCCGCCCGCCTGATCACATGCATCCGCGGTGTGAACCGTTAGAAGTCAGAGTTCGGCTGGAATGCCATGCCGTAAGGTAAGGCCGGCCCGAACGGGGTCCTTCGCCGACGCCTGCCGTCCATCCCGATAGAGTAAATGACAGCAGGTCGCTGAGGACCGGCAGGCATTTGCGCGTTTCGACGGTTGCCGGGTGGGCGAACCAGACCAGAATTTCGGATGCCGTGACGAGGGCGGCGTCGATCCCGGACAGCCTAAAGCCATTGCCAGTCCCGAGGTCCAGCCAGGCCCCGTCGTCTGTCGCGTCGAGACCGGCGACCGCGGCAGGGCTATCGCCAAATCGCCCCCCCCCCCCCAGGGCGGATCCGGTCGATGCCCACTTCGAAATCGCGGATCACTTCCGGGCCCGCAGATGCGCGGAGGATGACGACGTCGCGGCCGCCTTCGCCGTGCAGGATATCGTCGCCCGTGCCGCCCCTCGGACGGTCCGCGGCACCGCCGCCCGGGAGGATCTCGCCGCCCGACGAGGCGGTCATCATCCCGCCGACAGCTTCGCAGCGCAGCGCGACGTCGTGGCGCAACGGTCTCGAACGCAAGCTTCACGGATCCCCTCGCCGGGGACGGCGGTGCGGTCGGCCCAGGAGATGCGCACCCGGTCGTTCCCCGGCATACGCAGGTCGTTCCCGGCTGTCCCGCCGCCCACGAAGGCCAGATCGAGGTCCGAGCCGTTCCCCGAGGCGTCCAGCAGGTTGGCACGCTGTCCCGGCCGCGTCAGGTGGGTCTCGACTGCCGGCACGCCCGGCGTCACCTCGAACGTGCCGCCACCGAACGGCAGGAATACCTGTCCCGTGATCGAAACGTAGCAGTCGGCGACCGACGCGACCCGTCCCGAGGCCGACGCGTCCAGCGCGACATGGCCGGCATCGGTCGAGCCCACGGTCACGGCCGGCACGTCGCTCGATCTTTCGGCCGTGAGCGAGCTGGAGACGAAGCCCGCGATCCGCGTGACGAGGTCGGCGCCGGTTACGGATTCGGTCCCGTCGGCATGGGTGGGCGCGATGACGGCCGGGAACATCTCTTCCGCATAGCCATCGCCCCCCGAGCCGATATTCCGGTCGGCCAGTCCGAAGTCGAGACAGGGGAACGCGGTGATCGGCGTCGTCGCATGATCGGTGATACATTCGTATCCGGCCAGCCAGACCGCCTGCGCCGCCGCGGGGTCGAGCCGCTGGAACCCCGCCAGCGCCGTGTCCGGCGCCCGGTAGACCCTTTCCGTATCGTCCGGTGACAGAAAGGCGAACGCACCGGAATAGCCGGCGCCGGTCCCCAAGCAACCGCCGGAGATATAATGCCAGTATCGGATGATCTTGCGCGTCGCCTCTATCCGCTCGGGCATGCCGGCACCGCCGCGTTCGCGACATCTGTGCCCGCCTCAAGTCCGATCAAGATTGCAGAATGGTCGAATTGGGAACTGCAGGATGGTTCGGGAACCGCCTTTCCGACCGGATCCGCGATTGCGGCGTCGACGGCATCGGGTTCCGCCGGGTCTGTCCGGGCCTGGGCGTCGACAAGGTCGGTGTTGATCCGGGCGGCGGTCATGCTTCCCGAGGCGTCGAGAACCTCGTGGCTGGCATCGTCGTGCACGCAATACGGGCACGAGCGGACGGTCCCGTGTTCGCCGATGTCGGCGCAGGCCGGGACTCGCTGGTCAATCGGCACCTGCTCGACCGTGTCGGGCGGCAGCGGGTTGGTGTCCGACGGGGGCGTGTTGGAATACGATCCGATATCGTTTTCTACGGCAAGCCGGCCGTCGCAGTAGGGTTTCGAGACGGCCCGGTCCGTTCTCTGGTCCGGGCCGAAGGCGCCGACGTCGATGTGACAGGACATGACGAAGCCGCAGGTGACGCAGTATTCCTCAGGGATGGGCAGCATCGCGTCGTAGATGCCGGGGCCGGTGTCGATGACGTCGGACGCCCCTTGCGACTGGTCCATGTCGTTGCGCGGGGAAAAGGCGCGGTCTGCCGCGTGAGGAGGAGGCTCACGTCGGGCTCGACGTCCGCCGCGGCCCGGGCGATCGCGTTCTTGAGAATGCTGTTGTTGCCGATGTTAGGTTCGGTCGCGACATGTACGTTTCGCCCGCCGGTCTGGGTGACGATGACGGCGCCGTGCCGTCGGGTCCCGCCGAAGGGCGTCTGCACGATGACAGCGAAGAGGACCCCACCGGCGCCGGTGAGTTCGGTGAAGAGCTGTTGCCCTAGGGAGCGACCGTCGCGCCGGCCGTGCCGCCTTCGAGGATCGGGTGGGCGGCGTCGCATGCCCGCAGCAGGACCCCGACCGTCGGCCCGGGGCCTTGCGGCGTCACCCCCAGGAGCGACTTCATCAGCGCATCGGAGTCGCGGGGCAGTGCTGCGCCGGTCTCGTCGTCGGTCAGAAAGCTGCCCGCGACGAGGAATCCCGTGCCGTAGGGCGCCTGCGCCGACTTTGGCGGAGTCGCGTTCTCGGCCAGGTCGGCCGCCTTCACGTGAAAGAAGCCGGGGAACACCGGAATATCGTAGGCTGCAACCCCTGCGGTATCCTTCAGGTCGGTCTCGCTTGGCAGGTCGAACGGGATGCCGGCCTGCATGGCCTGGTTCTGCGCCGACATGACGAGCTGTCCTCGGGCCAGTGGAACTAGAAGTTGTCCGCGGCGGTCCGGGAACTGACGATCCCGATCTGCAGGCCCGGGGCGGCGGCGGCAGGCGGCGGGGGAAGGGGCGAAGACGTCGATATTGGGGTAGTCGTTGGGCAAGGTTATAGTGTCATTGGCGGCGGCGAGGTCGCGCAACCGCGCGATGCCGCCCGGAAGCGCACGGTCTACGGCAAGCTCGATGGTGCGTCCGTCGGCGGAATACGCATAGTCGAACTCTCCCACGAGGACTTCGCCCGCACCGCCGGAATAGAGCGCCGCGCGCCCATCGGCGCCGATCTTCGCGTTGTATTCGTCGTCGCCCTCAGATCCGCGGATCTGGTGGCCCGTGACCCGGTTCAGGTCTGTGTCGCGCCGGATCGTCTTGCCAGCGCCGAATTCCACCGCACCCGCCGAGACGGTGAGGACCGGCGCGTCCCCGTCCGCTTGGCCTTGGCACCCATAGCCCGCCGTGCCGGTCGCGGGTCCGTCGAGGCGCGGCTTCTGCGGCGCATCGTCCGGTACTCGGTCGATGATCGCCATGGTCATGCCTCCCCCGTATGGCTGTCGCGGACGTGGCGACGACCGGGGCATTTCGCGCCGGGCAGGAGTGTCGATGCACGGGCGTATCCGGTGTATGATCTTTTTCGATCGCTCGGGACGGCGGTGCGCTAACCCTCTACGCGGCACCGTGGAGCCCGCGCGGCCGTGGGGGTAACGGCGGGAGCCGGACCCGCTTTCGCCGTTGGGCCGGCCCTCCATGCCGGTGCCGGGCGCGTGCGGCGCCGTTCTAGATGGCATCCCATGGGCCCGGGCCGACGGTGGCCTATCTTGCCACCGATGGATCGGGTGACGGGACGATTGGATCACACATCGGGGGATCGGACCCGGGCGGTACGCGCGTCGGGACCGCCGGTCTGCGGAACGTCGTCCTTCGGCGACGCATCGGGTGGCGGGCCGTCGCCGCCGCGCGCGGCAGGCAGGTGTGCGGCATGAACGCCGGGCAAGTCTCAGGGTCGCATGCGGACGCGTCGCCCGCGCGGCGGCTGGGCGCAACCGGACTGGCTATTGGCTGCGGGCTGGCCGTGGGCGTCGGCCTGGTGGCGCCGGAGGTGGCCGTTTCCGCCGTGGTCCCCTATCTGGTCGGTCTGGCGATTGCGGTGCGGGGCATGTCGGCCGATTACCCACATGCGCGCATGGGGGCCTGCAACGCCGTGACGACGCTGCGCATGGCCCTCGTCGCCGGGGTTGCGGCACTTGGGATCGGCGGCGGGGCGGGGTGGCTGCCGGCCGCTCTGGCGTCGATTGCGCTGGTCCTCGACGGGGCCGACGGGTGGCTCGCGCGGCGCGGGCGGCTCGTCTCGCGTTTCGGCGCCGCCTACGACATGGAGGTCGATGCGGCCCTGGCGGCCTGCCTTGCGCTGATGGTGCTGTCCGAGGGCCGCGTCGGGGCCGAGTTCCTGGTGCTGGGCTTCTCGCGCTACGCCTTCGTGGCAGCGGCGGCGGTGCTGCCCTGGCTCGCCGCGCCGCTGACGCCGAGTTTGCGGCGCAAGGCCGTTTGCGTTGTGCAGATCGGGGGGCTCGTGTTTCTGGCGACGCCTCTTCTGCCGGATCAAGCGACCCGCCCCGTCGCCCTGGCGGTGGCGGTCCTGGTCGCTTGGTCCTTCGCGCGCGACATCCGGCGATTGGCCGCGGCGCGATGACGCCGCTCCGCTTGATTGCCGGGCTGGTCCTGCTGGGCGCGTGCCTCTGGCTGCTCGATGCTCGCGCCATCGCCGCGCGGCTGGCCGGGGCCGATCCGCTCTGGTTGTCGGTCGCGGTCGCGGCCCTGTTGGCGCAGACCGTTCTGATGGCGTTGCGATGGCGTCTGGTCGCGCGCGGCTTCGGCACCCGGATGGCGCCGGCCTGGGCGATCCGCGAATACTTGGCCGGGCAGCTGGTGAATGCGACGCTGCCGGGCGGTGTCCTTGGCGATGCGGCGCGGGCGGTCCGCGCGAGCGACGGGAAAGGCGGGATGCGCGGCGCCGCACACGCCGTCGTGATCGAGAGGGCGGCCGGGCAGATCGGTCTGGTCGCCGTGGCGGGGATCGGGCTTGCCGGGGCGCTTCTGGCGCCCGGTGGTTTTGCGCCCCCGACCCCCTTGGCCGTCGGCATGGTGGCGGGGATCGCGGCGATTGCCGTGGCAACGGTCGCCCTGACGCGGCGCGGCGACGGCGCCGACATCGTGCGGCGATGCCTGCCGTCGCGCGACCTGGTCGCGACCCATGCCGCGCTGTCGATGGGTGCCGCGGCCCTGAACGTCGCGGCGTTCGCCGCCTGCGCGCGGGCCACCGGCACCGTCCTCGGGCCCGGCGCCGCGCTGGTCCTCGTGCCGCTCATCCTCACGGCGATGCTGGTCCCCCTCACCGTCGGCGGCTGGGGCTGGCGGGAGGGGGCGGCGGCGGCACTCTTTCCTGTCGCCGGAGCCCCCTCCGACGCAGGCGTCGCCGCCGGCATCGCGTTCGGTGCGGTCGTCCTGATATCGGTCCTCCCCGGCGTAGCGGTAACGGTCGGCGACCGACGGTCGGGACACGCGCGGTCCGTCGCGCATGGACCGGCATCGGACAGCACCCGATGACCCGAAAGGCCGTGCTCGACGTGCTGGCCGCCCTTGCCGCCGTGACCCTGCTGCACGCTATTCTCGTCATGCCGTCCCGGCCCGAGGGCCTGACCCCGGCCCAGGTCGTCCGGCCGACATACGAGCTTCCGGTCGCGCTTGTCGTGCTGGCGGTCTTCCGCGGGCGGTGGGTGCGGGCGGCCGCTATCGGCGCCGCCCTTGCCCTCCTGGTCCTGCGGGCCGCCGATCTGGGGTCGCACCTTGCCTTCGAGCGGGACTTTAACCCCCTGCTCGACCTGCACCTGCTCGTCTCCGGCTGGGCACTGCTTTCGGGAAGCGTCGGGCGCGGGACGGCGATGGCGGTCGTCTCATGCGGCCTCGGCGTCGTGGCCGTGGTGGGTTTGATCCTTTGGGCCTGCCTTGGACGGATCGCCCGGCTCTCGCCCGGGCTGCGCGGCGCCGTCGCCGCTCTGCCCCTCGCGGCGACGCTCGCCGCGTTGATCCTTCCCGGCTGGACGACGCTCGCTGTGACCCCGTCGGTTGTCCTGCAGGTCGGCCGGATGAGCGCGGGCGTCGCCGGCCTGGCCGTCTTCACCGAGGCGTTGCGCGCCGCCCCCGACGTCCGGCCGCGCTTCGCCGCACTCGAGGGGCGGGACGTCATCCTGGCCTTCGTGGAATCCTACGGCCGCAGCTTCGTCGAGGATCCGCGCTACGCCGGTGTGGCGCGCCCCAGGCTCGCCGCGGTCGGGGCGCGGCTGGAGGCGGCGGGCTGGGGCGTGCGCAGCGGCTGGCTGGCGGCGCCCACCCGCGGCGGCCAGAGCTGGCTGAGCCATGCAACGCTGCTTTCGGGCCTCCTTGTGGACCGGCAGATTCGCTACGACCGGCTGATGACGTCGCGCCATCCGTCCCTCAACGCGCTCTTTCGGGATGCCGGCTGGCGCACGGGCGCGGCCATGCCGGCCATCACGCTGGATTGGCCCGAGGCGGCCTGGTACGGCTACGACACCCTGCTGGATGGCGACGGCCTCGGCTATGCAGGAGAGCCGTTCGACTGGGTGACGATGCCGGACCAGTACACCTGGACGGCGCTCGACCGCGACCTGCGCGGCGATGCGCCGACGATGATCGAAGTCGCGCTGATCACCTCACACGCCCCCTGGACCCCGCTGCCGCACATCGTGCCATGGGAGGACGTCGGCGACGGGGCGGTGTTCGACGGCAGCCGGCGGTCCGGCGACAGCCCGCGGCAGGTCTGGTCCGACCGCGACCGGATCCGCGACCAGTACGCGCTGTCGCTGGACTATGCGCTGGAGGTGCTGGGCCAGTATGTCGCGACGCGCGGCGACGGCGCGGTGTTCGTCGTCCTGGGCGATCATCAGCCCGCGCCGCTTCTGACCGGCGACGGGGCGTCGCCCGACGTGCCGGTGCACGTGATCTCCGACGATCCCGCCCTGCTGGCGCGCCTGCCGGCAGAGGTGTTCGGCCCCGGTCTGATCCCGGCACCCGACCGAAGGACGTTGCCCATGCAGGATCTGCGCGCGATCATGACCGCGATCTTCGAGACCCCCCTACAGGAGCAGCCTTGATGAGACCATCGATCCTTGCCGCGGCCGTTGCCGCCGTGCCCCTTGCCGCGCCCGCCCAGGACCTTGTGACGCGCGACCGCGTCGGCCTGCCGGACGCGCCCAACGCGATGACCTTCCGGCTCACGCCCTACGATCTCTATTCTGCGGACCCCGCGACGGCCGATGCCTTCGCGGATCTGTTTGCGCAGTTCATCCGGGCGCGGCCGGACTGGCGGATCGACACGCAGCTCCAGACCGGCAACATCGGGCAGGAGCAGGCGCGGCTGCTTCAGCAGACGCAGGCGGGCCGTGGACCCGATTGCGCGATGGTCGATTCGAGCCAGCTTGCGCTGTTCCGGCAGACCGGCGTGCTGCAGCCCATGAACGAAACGTTCTCCAAGGCAGAGGTGGCGGACCTCTTCCCATACGTCCGGGATGCCGTGACGAACGAGGCGGGTGACGTGCTGGCATGGTGGTGGTTCACCGATCTGCGCGTTCTCTACCGCGACACGAGCCTCGTCCCCGACGCCCCCGCGACGTGGGAAGAGACCCGCATGGCCGCGCTGGCTGCCACCGAGGCCGGCAAGGAGGGCATCCTCTTCAACGCCGGACGCTGGGAGGGGACGGCCTTCGACTGGCTGGCGAATTTCTGGGCGCAGGGCGGCCGGCTGGTCGACGACGCCGGCGCGCCGGTCTTCGGCGCGGGGGACAATCGGACGAAGTTCCTCGACGCGGTGGCCTACTACAGGGACCTTGTCGAAAGCGGCGCGGCGCCGGGCCGCGTGACGTCGATCACCGACTACGATGCGTTCAACGCGGCCGCCGCCGCCGGATCGGCGGCGATGTTCGTCGGCGGCAACTGGCAATACGGCCAGTTGCGCGCGACCCTGCCGCCCGAGGACTTCGCGAACTGGGCCGTGTCCGAGCTTCCCGGACCGGATGCGGATCGGCGCGCGACGGGGACCGGCGGATGGGCTATCGCCGCGCTGACCGAGGATCCGGCCAAGCGGGCGCTATGCGGCGAGATGGCGAAGGAAGTCTACGCGGGCCCCGGTAACGCATATCAGGGCCTGCTGCCGACCTCCGCCGCGCTCTACGAGACCTACGACGCCTATGACGGGCCGGAGTTCGACCTTTTTGCGCAAGCGCTGGAGAACGGCGTCGCCCGGCCCGGCGCGGCGATCTACCCCGAGATCTCCAACCAGATCCAGATCGTCCTGGGCGACGTGTTGTCCGGCGCGGCCGAGCCCGAGGCCGCGCTGGACGCCGCCTTCGAGGCCGCGCAGGCGGCCCACGCGCGGCAGTGACGCGGCAGTGACGCGGCAGTGACACGGGCGGGGGCGGGGGCGGGGGCCGTTGGGGTGACGGCCCCGGCGTCGGGCGGGGGCCGGGCAGAGCGGCGGCGCAGGGGTCGCGCCGGAGGCAGGGCCGGGGGCCGGGGCCTGCGGACGGACGCCCCTGGCCCTGGCTGGTCCCCGCGGTGGCCATGCTGGCGGTGTTCTACGCGGTGCCGGTTCTTGACGTCCTGCGGCTGGCCTTCAGCGATGCGACCCTCATCCGCCCGCCCGAGCGCTGGACGACGGATGCGCTGCGCGCCGTGCTGGGGGACCCGGCCTTGCCGCAGGTGCTTGGCACCACGGTCGTCTTCACGGTGGTGAACGTGGTTGCCCTCCAGTCGCTCGGCCTCGTCATCGCGCTGACCCTCGTGCGGGGCGAGGCGCGGGGCCTGCGCGGGATGACCGCCTTCCGCACGCTGGTTCTGGCGGCCTGGGTCGTGCCGGGTATCGCGAACGGCCTCATCTGGCAGATGCTCTTCGACGAGGCGCCCTACGGCACGCTCAACTCGCTGCTGGGCGCCGCCGGCTTGGGGCCGGTAGCGTGGCTGTCGGATCCGGGCATGGCGCTCGTCTCGGCGGTGATCGCCAACCTGTGGCAGGGGACGGCTTTCTCGATGATCGTGTTCTATGCCGCGCGAAAGGGGATCGACCCGGTCGTCTACGAGGTTGCGGCGCTGGACGGGGCATCGCCATGGCGGACCTTCCGGTCGATCACGCTGCCGCTGCTGCGGACGGCGATCGCCGTCAACACGGTGCTGGTCGCGGTGCAGACGCTCAACACGTTCGATTCGATCCTGGCCCTGACCGGCGGCGGACCGGGACGCGCGACCGAGGTCCTGGCCCTCTTCACCTTCAACACCGTCTTCAACAATCTCGACCTCGCGGGGGGCAGTGTCCTTGCCCTTCTGCTCTTCGCCGCCGCGATGGCGCTCGCCGTCCTCGTCCACGGCCGGCTGGGTCGCGCAAGGTGATCGCGCGGCTGGGCGACATCGCGACATACGGCGGTCTGGCGCTTCTCGCCACGTTCTTCGCGACGCCGTTCCTGTGGATGCTGAGCCTGGCGCTGAGAACGCCGGCCGAGGTCTACCTCGGCGCCGCCCGCCTGATCCCCGACGCGCCGACGTTGGGCAACTTCGCGACCGTCCTGTCGGACCCGGCCTTCCTCATCTACCTCTGGAACGGGGTAAAGCTGTCGGTGGCGGGCGGGGCCCTGGCCGTCGTTCTGGCGATCCCGGCCGCCTATGCCTTCAGCCGCCTCCGGTTCCGGGGGAAGGAAGCCGCGCTCATCGCGATCCTCGCCGTGCAGATGATCTCTCCGCTCGTCATTCTGGTTCCGCTCTACCGCTGGATGGGGGCGCTGGACCTGTTGAACCTGCACGGCTCGGTCATCGCGCTATATGGTGCGCTGGGGATGCCCCTGGCCGTCTGGCTGCTGAAGGTCGCCTTCGACGCGATCCCGGTCGAGATCGAGGAGGCGGCCATCGTCGACGGCGCCTCGCGGCTCCAGGTCCTGACGCGGATCACGCTGCCGCTGGCGCGCCCCGGCCTCGCCTCGGCCTTCGTGCTGGCGATGGTGACCAACTGGTCGCAGTTCCTGGTGCCCTTCATCCTGCTGGAGCGGAACGGCGACTGGCCGATCTCGGTCGCGATCTTCAGCTTCGCGGGCTCCGTCGGCGCGTCGACGACCCAGCTTCTGGCCGCGGCCTGCCTCGTCGCCGTCATGCCGGCGGTCGCCGTCTTCGCGATGCTCCAGAGGATGATCGTGTCGGCCCTTGTCTCCGGCGCCGTGAAGGGGTGAGCGCCGGTCCGCCGAAGGCGGCGGAAGGTCCGGCGGACCTTTTGAGGGGCGAACGGGCGAAGCCCCGGGCCGCAGGCAGCGCCGGTCCGCCGAAGGCGGCGGAAGGTCCGGCGGACCTTTTAAGGGGCGAACGGGCGAAGCCCCCGGGCCGCAGGCAGCGCCGGTCCGCCGAAGGCGGCGGAAGGTCCTGCGGACCTTTTGAGGGGCGAACGGGCGAAGCCCCGGGCCGCAGGCAGCGCCGGCCCGCCGAAGGCGGCGGAAGGTCCTGCGGACCTTCTGAGGGGCGAACGGGCGAAGTGCAGGTTTATTCCTCGACGCGCATCGCCTCGGTCTCGACGATCAGCGTGACTTCGTCGCCGACCAGACCGTTCGCCACGCCATAGTCCATGCCCCAGTCGCTGCGCTTCAGGCTGCCGCGCGCGGACAGGCCAAGGGTGAACCGTCCGTGGCCGAACGGGTAGACCTCGGCCTTGTTGAGCGTGACGTCCAGCGTCAGCGGATGGGTCTGGCCCAGCAGCGTCAGCTCGCCCGTCACCGTCCCCGTCGTCTGGTCTGCGGGCGTGCCGCCGGTGGCGGTGAAGATCATCTCGGGGTGGGCCTCCACGCTCAGGAAATCGCCCGAGCGGACATGCTCGTCGCGCGCGTCGTCCATGGTCCCGACGCCGGGCGTGGCAACGGCGACGACGACGTCCGAAAGGTCCTGGGTCTCGACATCGTAGATGAAGCTTCCCGACGTCTGGGCGAACAGGCCGAGCGTCTTGGCATATCCGACATGGTCGACGAGGAAAGCTACGGTCGTGTGTGCCGGGTCGAGCTCGTATCGGGCGGGCTCGGCGCCGGCGACGGTGGCGAGGCAGATCAGGGGGAGCGGGGCAAGGCGCATGACGGTGTCTCCGATATTCGCAGTTGGAACCATAGCACGGTTCGCTGCGTGATCGAGCCGCCCTGCAGCCGACGGGCGAGACCGCGGCGGTGGTCCGGTCGTGACGCGGTTGCACTGGATGAGCCGACCGCAACGCGGACCCGGGGGCCTCCTGTCGCGTCGCGCAAGCGGTCCGTTGGATCGCCCGAAATCCGGTTGAGATATCCGGATTCGAGAAATTTCAGGCCCTTGGCACGCTCTTCTGACCCGGAACCTTCGCCACACCGGGGCCGGTCAGATATCAAGATGCTCCACGTTCAGGGCGTTCGAGCGGATGAAATCGCGGCGCGGCTCGACCACGTCGCCCATCAGCTTGGTGAAGATGTCGTCGGCTTCGGCCACGTCCTCGACCCGGACCTGCAAGAGGGTGCGCGCCTCCGGGTCCAGCGTCGTCTCCCACAGCTGGTCGGGGTTCATTTCGCCCAGGCCCTTGTAGCGTTGCAGCGTCAGGCCCTTCTCGCCCTCGGCCGTGATCGCGTCCAGCAGCCCCAGCGGGCCGTTGATCGGCGTTTCGCGGTCCTTGCGGACCAAGCGGGCGGGCTGGAGGTAGACGTCGTGAAGGGGCTCGGTGTGCGACCCGAGCCGCCGCGCCTCGCCCGAGCGGAGGACGGCGCCGTCCAGGGTGCGCACCTCCTCGACCCCGCGCAGGAAACGGGCGACGCGGATCCCCTGATCCTGCGTGATGCGGCCCTGCCAACCCTTTTCGTACTCCACGGCAATCAGGTCGAGCCGTGCGGCGACGGCATCGGCCGTGCCCTGCAGATCGGTCGTGCGGCCGGGCGCGAAAGCCCCGGCGATGGCGGCCTGTTCGAGGATCGTGCGGGGGTAGTGCGTCGGGAAGGCCTGGAGGATGCGGCGCACCTCCCGGGCCTCCTCGACCACGCGGGCGAGGTCTGCGCCGACGATCTCCTCGCCGGACTTCAGCCGAAGGGACGCGCCCTCGATCCCCTGCTGGATCAGGTAGTCTTCCAGCGCGTCCTCGTTCTTGAGATAGACCTCGGACTTGCCGCGCGCCACCTTGTAGAGCGGCGGCTGCGCGATGTAGAGGAACCCGCCCTCGATGATCTCTGGCATCTGACGGAAGAAGAACGTCAGCAGCAGCGTGCGGATGTGGGCGCCGTCGACGTCGGCATCCGTCATGATGATGATCTTGTGGTAGCGCAGCTTGGCGATGTCGAACTCGTCGCGTCCGATGCCGGTGCCGAAGGCCGTGATCATCATGCCGATCTGGTCCGATCCCAGCATCCTGTCGAAGCGCGCACGCTCCACGTTCAGGATCTTTCCGCGCAGGGGCAGCACGGCCTGGTTGAACCGGGCGCGTCCCTGCTTGGCCGACCCGCCGGCGCTGTCCCCCTCGACCAGGAAGACCTCGCGCTGCGCGGGGTCCTTGACCTGACAATCGGCCAGCTTGCCAGGCAGGTTGGCCACGTCCAGCGACGACTTCTTGCGGGTCATCTCGCGGGCCTTGCGGGCCGCCTCGCGGGCCAGCGCGGCCTCGACCACCTTGGTGATGATGGCGCGGGCCTCGGCCGGATTTTCCTCGAACCATTGGGCCAGCTTCTCGTTCACCAGCCCCTCGACCGCCGGTCGGACCTCGGAGCTGACGAGCTTGTCCTTGGTCTGGCTGGAGAATTTCGGGTCGGGAACCTTTACCGACAGAACGCAGGTCAACCCCTCGCGGGCGTCGTCGCCGGTGAAGTTGATCTTCTCCTTCTTGGCAATCCCGGACGAGCCGGCATAGAGGTTCATCGTCCGGGTCAGCGCGCCGCGGAAGCCCGCCATGTGGGTGCCGCCGTCGCGCTGCGGGATGTTGTTGGTAAAGGGCAGCACCATTTCGTTATAGCTGTCGTTCCACCACATCGCGACCTCGACGGTGATGCCGTCGCGTTCGCCGGTGAAGAAGATCGGATCGGGGATCATCGCGGTCTTGGACCGGTCCAGATACTTGACGAATTCGCGTACCCCGCCCTCGTAGTAGAGCTCGGAGCGCAGAGCCTCGGCGGGGCGTTCGTCGTTCAGGACGATGCGCACGCCCGAGTTCAGGAACGCCAGCTCGCGCAGCCGCGCCTCGAGCGTCTTGAAGATGTAGTCGAGGTTGCTGAACGTCTGGGTCGAGGCCATGAACCGCACCTCGGTGCCGGTGCGGTCGCTGGGGCCCACGACGCGAAGGGGCTCCACGGTGAAGCCGCCCTCGAACCGGGCCACATGCTCGGACCCGTCGCGCCAGATCCGCAGCTCCAGCCAGTCGCTGAGCGCGTTGACGACGCTGACGCCGACGCCGTGCAGGCCGCCAGAGACCTTGTAGCTGTTCTGGTCGAACTTACCGCCGGCGTGCAGCTGGGTCATGATGACCTCGGCCGCGCTGACGCCCTCGCCCTCGTGGATGCCGACGGGGATGCCCCGCCCGTTGTCGGCGACCGACACGCTGTCGTCGGCATGCAGCGTCACCGTCACGGCGTCGGCATGGCCGGCCAGCGCCTCGTCGATGCCGTTGTCCACGACCTCGTAGACCATGTGGTGCAGACCGCTGCCGTCGTCGGTGTCGCCTATATACATGCCCGGACGCTTGCGCACCGCTTCCAGTCCCTTGAGAACCTTGATGGAATCGGCGCCATAGGTATCGGGCGTCTGGGCGGTCTGGTTCATGGCGGCTTTCCGGGTTGTTATCTTGGATAAATATAGTGGTTTTGCCGGCGGTTGTCACGCGGTCCCCACAAGATTTGGTAGTCTAGCCCGTGGTGATCGAGAGGCCGCCGCGATCCTCGATCCGCAGGTGCCGCGCGCGGTCCCCCAGGGCGTCGAACAGCGGCTCTTCGGTGCCCGTCATCCAGGCCTGCGCGCCCATCGCGCATATCTCGTCGTAGAGCGCCGCGCGGCGATCCGCGTCCAGATGTGCGGCGACCTCGTCCAGCAGAACGATGGGCACGGCGCCGAACTCCAGCGCCAGCGCGCGGGCGTTGGCGAGGATCAGCGAGATCAGCAGCGCCTTCTGCTCGCCGGTCGAACACTGCGCCGCCGCCATCCCCTTGTCGGCGTAGACCGCTGCAAGGTCGGTGCGGTGGGGGCCGGTCAGCGTGCGCCCCGCGGCCATGTCGCGGCTGCGGCCGTCGCGCAGGGCCCGCGCAAGTCCTTCGGCGTCGGGGGTGCCGGGATCGGGGCTGACGATGTCGAGCTCGGCCACCGGGAACGCCGTCGCCGCGCGGCGCTGCGCCGCCGCCACCAGCAGGACGGCGGCGGCGCGGCTGGCCTCGATCGCCGCGCCGGCCAGTGCCATCCGCGCCTCCAACGCGTCGTACCAGCCAGCGTCGTCCGACCGGTCCTTCAGCAGGCGGTTGCGGTCGCGCATCCCCCGCTCCCACGCCAAGACGGCGTCGCCGTGCCCGGGCTCGAACCCCAGCGTGAGACGGTCGAGGAACCGACGCCGCCCCTCGGCGCCCTCGGTCCAGAGGCGGTCCATCGACGGCACCAGCCAAAGCACGCGCAGGATCCGTCCCAGCGCCGACTGCGGCGTCGCCTTCCCGTCGATGCGGACCGCGCGCGATCCGCCATCGGCCCGGGTGTCGATTTCATGGGCGCTGCGCGGCGTCGCCACCTCGGCGCCGACGCGCCAGCCCACCGCCTCGGGACGGCGCGCAAGCTCGCCCGCCTGCGCGCGCCGCATCCCGCGGCCCGGGGACAACAGCGATATCGCCTCGATCAGGTTGGTCTTGCCGGCCCCGTTCGGCCCGTGGATCGCCACCGGGCGCGCGTCCAGCGCAAGGTCCAGATCCAGATGCGACCGAAAATGCGACAGCCGGAGGCGGTGCAGTGCCATGCCGGCCATGGCGGCGGCGGTCGCGGTCGTGCCGGCCTAGACCCGCATCGGCATGACGACATAGACGGCCGACATGTCATCGCCCTCGCGCATCAGCGTCGGGTCGCCGGAGGAGTTGAAGAGGAACACGGCATTCTCGCGGTCGACCTGATTGGCGATCTCCAGCAGGTACTTCGCGTTGAAACCTATCTCGAGCTTCTCGTCGGCATAGGCGACGCCCAGCTCTTCCTCGGCGGCGCCCGAGTCCGGCGCGTTCACCGACAGGACCAGTCGGTCGTCGTCCATCGACATCTTGACCGCGCGCGACCGTTCGCTGCTGACCGTGGCTACCCGATCGACCGCCTTGGCGAACTCGGCTGCATCGACCTCCAACCGGCGGGTGTTGCCCTGCGGGATCACGCGGGAATAGTCGGGGAAGGTCCCGTCGATGACCTTGGTGGTCAGGGTTATGCGGGGCGTGGCGAACCGGATCTTGGTCTCGCTCACCGCGACGCCGATCTCGGCCGCGTCGTCGTCCAGCAGCTTGCGCAGCTCGCCCACGGCCTTGCGCGGGACGATGACGCCGGGCATCCCCTCGGCGCCGTCGGGCAGGTCGGTGTCGATGCGCGCCAGCCGGTGCCCGTCGGTGGCGACGCAGCGCAGGGTCCGGGTGCCGCCCGCCGCCCCGCCGCCGTCGGCCACGTGCATGTAGACGCCGTTGAGGTAATAGCGCGTCTCTTCGGTCGAGATGGCGAAGCGCGATTTCTCGAACAGCCGCTTGAGGGTGCCGGCGGCCATGCGGAACTCCACCTGGTATTCCGAGGTGGCCATCACCGGAAAATCCTCGCGGGGCAGGGTGGCGAGGGTGAAGTTGGACCGGCCAGCGCGGACCGTGAGGCGCTGTGCCGCGGCATCGTCGGACAGTTCGACAAGCGCACCGTCCGGCAGCTTGCGGACGATTTCGTGCAGCATGACCGCGTTGACCGTCGTGGCGCCGGGTCGGCCGACCTCGGCCGGGGCGGCATCCACGACCTCGATGTCGAGGTCGGTCGCACGAAAGCTGACCGACCCTTCGCCGGCCTCGATCAGGACGTTGGCCAGGATCGGGATCGTGTTGCGGCGTTCGACGACGGATTGCGCCTGTGCGACGGCACGCAGGAGGGCGGCGCGTTCGATGCTGATCTTCATGTCGTCTCCGTCGGGATCGGGGCCTGTGTCGGCCGGCCGGCCGCGGCCGGCATAGATATGCCCCGGCCTGACGCGTGACCCGGCCGGGGCGGCAACGCTATCCGGATCCGCCGGGCGCGCAAGCGCATATGTCGTGGCGTCAGCGGTTCAGCCCTGAAGCGCGCGCTGCAGCATCTCGAGATCCTCGTCGATCTGCGTGTCTGTCGTGCGCAATGTCTCGATCCGCCTGATTCCGTGCAGGATCGTGGTGTGGTCGCGCCCGCCGAAATGGCGCCCGATCTCGGGCAGGGACCGTTCGGTCATCTTCTTGCACAGATACATCGCGACCTGACGGGGCCGCGCGTAGATGCGGGTGCGCTTGGGTCCGACCAGATCGCCCAGCCGGATGTTGTAGTGATCGCTGACCTTGCGCTGGATCTCGTCAATGCTGGCCTTGCGGTCGTGGGTGCGCAGGATGTCGGCAAGGCATTCGCGCGCGGCGGCCATGTCTATCCGCCGGTCGATCAGCGACCCGAACGCGAAGAGCCGCATGAGCGCGCCTTCGAGGACGCGGACGTTCGACGTGATGCGGTGCGCCAGGAACTCCAGCACGCCGGGATCGAGGGTGGCGCCGCCGAACTGGTCGGCGAACTGTTCGACCTTCTGCTGGAGGATGCCCAGCCGCAGCTCGTAGGTGGTGGGGTGCAGGTCCACCACAAGCCCCTGCTGCAGCCGGCTGACGATGCGCGATTCCAGCCCCTGGATCTCTCCGGGCGGCTTGTCGCCGGATATGATGATCTGCCGGCGCTGGTCCACGAGGGCGTTGAAGGTATGAAAGAACTCTTCCTGCGTGCTGTCCTTGCCGGCGATGAACTGGACGTCGTCCACCATCAGCACGTCGACCGAGCGGAAGAGCTCCTTGAAATCCATCATCTGCCGTTCGCGCAGCGCCTGCACGAAGCGGTACATGAATTGCTCGGCAGAGAGGTATAGTACGCGGACGCCGGGGTCGCGCGCGCGCATCTCCAGCGCGATGGCGTGCATCAGGTGCGTCTTGCCCAGGCCCACGCCGCCATAAAGGAACAGGGGGTTGAACGTCACCGGCCCACCCTCGGCCACGCGACGCGCGGCGGCGTGGGCCAGCTCGTTCGGTTTGCCGACGACGAAGCTGTCGAAGCTGTACCGGCTGTCGAGCGGCGAGCCCGCGGTCTCCAGTCCCCGACTGTCGGGTCCGGTCGCGACGGGCGCGGTCTGCGCCCTGGCGGTATTCGGCGCCGGTGCCGCGCCGACATTCGCCGGACGCGACACGTCGTAGGCCAGCCGGCGCGCGTCGCCGCCGGCACGGTTGATCTCTTCGATGATGCGTTCGCCGAAATAGCGCAGGACCCAGTCGCCCAGGAAATGCGAGGGCACCGTGAAGGTGACCACGTCGTCCAGCTGCCCGGTGAAGGACATCGGCTCGATCCATGTCGTGAAGTTGTTGTCGCCGACTGCCTTGCGCAGCTCTTTGCGGACCTTGCCCCAACCCTCGTTCGTCATCAACGTCGACCGCCCTGTCCTGTGCCGCATGAACGGCATCCCGGCGTACCGTGTCGCGGTCCCCGGAACGCCCCGATCCGTTCCGCGATGCACCGGGACTTCGGCGCGGACATGCCGGTGACGCTGGTCGTCCCCGAAAAGGACGAGCGGCGCCGGCCGGCGGCCAGCGTGACGGCAATGGCGACGCCCCTGCCGATGGCGGCGCGGGAGAACATCCCGACCGACGTCGACAGGGCGCCCCAAGGCGCTGAAAGTCCGGACATTTCCGGGAGAATCCCCCGAAACCGATCGCAGACCGTCCGCCGTGGCATGGCGGAAGGTCGTACGATCCAGGAGCTGACGATGCAATCTTAGGTATAACTGACCGATAGTGGCAACCGGTCAGGTCTACGTCGGATTTACGTGTCCGGCCCCATGTCCCCCCGAAGAAGTGAATCGCAGGATCAACGTACCAACGCGTTCGACGCCCGCGCAACCGAACTATGACCTTGACCCCGGCTTTCGACTAGTCAGAATCCGGCGAGGTCCGAAGATCGCAGGATTCGGACATTCCAATAATCTGAAACGAAAAGGAACACGCCCGGAAGGCGTGTCCCATGATCCGAATACAGTCCCGGTCGAATGCCGCCGAGCCCGGCGTCAGGCCAGCGCTTTGACCCGCGACGACAGGCGCGACATCTTGCGAGCGGCCGTGTTCTTGTGGAGAACGCCCTTGGTCACGCCGCGCATGATCTCGGGCTGGGCGGACTTCAGCGCATCCCGGGCGGTGTCGGTATCGCCGGATGCGATCGCCTCTTCCACGCGGCGCAAGAAAGTACGGATGCGCGACCTGCGCGCCTTGTTGATGGCGAAGCGGGCCTCGTTCTGGCGGGCGCGCTTCTTGGACTGGGGCGTGTTGGCCATGCTGCTCTTTCGGTGGTCGGTCGTCGGATTGATTGCGAGTGGCGTCACTAGGGCCGGGTCGGCGCGAAGTCAACACGCAAGGGCGGCGGCCCGGCCGGTCACTTGTCCCGGAACTGAGGCTCGCGCTTGTCGAGGAAGGCCTGCATGCCCTCGGTCTGATCGTGCGTCGCAAAGCAGGCGTGGAACAGTCGGCGCTCGTGCAGGATGCCTTCGGCCAGCGTCGTCTCGTAGGCGCGATCTACGGCCTCCTTCACGGCCATAACCGTCAGCGACGATTTCGCCACGATCTTCTGCGCGGCCGCCATCGTCTCTTCCATCAGCTTGCGCGCCGGCACGACGCGGCTGACGAGGCCTGCCCTCTCGGCCTCCTCGGCATTCATGAAGCGGCCCGTCAGATGCATTTCCATGGATTTCGACTTGCCCACGAAACGGGTCAGCCGCTGCGTGCCGCCCATTCCTGCCACGACGCCGAGGTTGATCTCGGGCTGGCCGAACTTGGCGGTGTCCGACGCGATGATGAAGTCGCACATCATCGCCAGTTCGCAGCCGCCGCCCAGGGCGTAGCCCGACACGGCGGCGATCACCGGCTTGCGGCATCGCGCGAAGGCCTCGGCGGGCGCTGCGAAGAGATCGCCGCCGAAGGCATCCACGTAGCTGGCCTCGGCCATCTCCTTGATGTCGGCGCCGGCGGCGAAGGCCTTTTCTGATCCGGTCAACACGATGCACCGCACCTTCTCGTTCGCGCCGGCCTCGTCCAGCGCCTGCGCAAGCTCGTCCAGAAGGGCCGCGTTCAGCGCGTTCAGCGCGTCGGGCCGGTTGAGCCGGATGAGGGCGACGTGGTCCGCGGTCTCGACGACGATGGTCTTGAAGGCCATGTGCAGGGCTCTCGCTGTTGCGTCAGGAGGGCAGCGTTATCACCCGTGAGGCGCGGATCAAGTCATCTTTGGCATTGCGCGCAATAGAAGGTCGACCGCCCGGACTGGACGATCCGCCGGACCGTGCCGCCGCATCCGGGCGCAGGGCAGGGGGATCCGGCCCGGCCGTAGACCCGGAAAGCGTGCTGAAAATACCCCATGTCGCCACTGGCCTGCCTGTGGTCGCGCAGGCTGGATCCATCCGCCGCGATGGCCTCTTTCAAAACGGTCCGCACGATGGGAACCAGGGACGCCACACGCGCCGCGCCGATGCGCGCGGCGTGGCGTCGCGGCGATATGCCGGCGCGGTGAAGCGCCTCGCACACGTAGATGTTGCCCAAGCCCGCCACGACGCGCTGGTCCAGCAGCACAGATTTCACCGGGCTGCGCCGCGCCGCGAAGGCAGCGACGAGATGGGCCGCGTGGAACCCGGCCTTCAGCGGCTCGGGGCCCAGATGGGCCAGCAGCCGGTGGTCGGCGACGGCCTGCGTCGGCATCAGGTCCATCGCGCCGAAGCGGCGCGCGTCGTTGAAGGCGATGCGCGCGCCGCCTTCGACGTCCAGGACCACGTGGTCATGGGTCTTCAGCGCGCCGTGCGGGTGATGGAACGCGCCCATCTGCGCGCCCGACACCGTCAGGCGACCCGACATGCCCAGATGCACCAGCAGGGTCTCGTCGCTGTCGAGGTCCGCGAGGAGGTACTTCGACCGGCGCCACAGCCGCAGGACGCGGCGGCCCGTCAGGCGCGCGGCCATCCTTTCGGGGAAGGGCCAGCGCAGATCCGGCCGTCGAACGTCGGCCGCGACGATCCGCCGCCCTTCCAGCACCGGCAGGAGTCCCCGGCGCACGGTCTCGACTTCGGGCAGTTCGGGCAAAGGGCCGCATCTCCGCGGATCGGGGGGCGCATTGTCAGCCCCGGCCTGTGGCCTATAAGTCAGCGCGACCAGCAAGGATCGCAAGACCCGATGTCCGACACCCCTCCGCGCAACGATCGCACGACCATCCCCCCGCGCGCTGAACGCACGACGCATTTCGGGTTCGAGGACGTGCGCGAGGACGAAAAGGCCGGCCGCGTTCACGGCGTCTTCACCTCCGTGGCGTCGCGCTATGACGTAATGAACGACGTGATGTCGGGCGGTGTCCACCGGTTGTGGAAGGACGCGATGATGGACTGGCTCGCGCCGCGCCCGGGCCAGCGCCTTCTGGACGTGGCGGGCGGCACCGGCGACGTTGCCTTCCGGTTCCTGGCCCGGGCGCCGCGCGCCCATGCCACCGTGCTGGACCTGACCGAGCCGATGCTGACCGAAGGCCGCGCAAGGGCCGAGGCCGGACGGTTGGGCGGCCGCCTCGACTGGGTGGTCGGCGACGCGATGGCGCTGCCGTTTCCCGACGCCGCGTTCGACGTGTACACGATCAGCTTCGGCATCCGTAATGTCACACGCATCGCCGATGCCCTGGCCGAGGCCCACCGCGTCCTGCGCCCCGGCGGACGGCTGATGGTGCTGGAGTTCAGCCGGGTGCCGGTGCCGACGCTGCGCTGGGCCTATGATCGCTATTCCTTCAACGTGATCCCGGCGATGGGACAGGCGATCACCGGCGACCGCGACAGCTATCGCTACCTCGTGGAGTCCATCCGGCGGTTCCCCGATCAGGAGACGTTCGCCGGCATGGTGGGGCAGGCCGGCTTCGACCAGGTGCGCTACCGCGATCTCACGATGGGAGTGGCCGCGCTGCATTCCGGGTGGAAGCTGTGACGGCGGGGGCATGAGGGGCCCGCACAACATCTGGCGGCTGATCCGCACCGGCGCCACGCTGGAGCGGACGGGCGCCATGGACGTCGTGCTGGATGCGTTCCGCGCGCCCCCGTCGCTGCGGTTCGCCGCCCGTGCGCTGGGCGTGCCGTTCCGCTGGCTGGGCTATGAGGGCGACCCGTCGCAGCCGCCTGCGACGCGCGCGCTGACCGCGCTGGGCCCCGCCTACATCAAGTTCGGACAGGTCCTGTCGACCCGTCCCGATGTAGTGGGCGAGGAGCTGGCCGCACAGCTGCGGGTCCTGCAGGACAAGCTGCCGCCCTTCAGCATCGCCGAGGCCCGCGCGACGGTGACGCGAGAGCTCGAGATCGACGTCGACGATGTATTCTCCAGCTTTTCCGAGCCGGTTGCTGCCGCGTCCATCGCGCAGGTTCACCGCGCGACCCTCCGCGACGGCGGCGCCGACGTGGCCGTGAAGGTTCTGCGCCCCGGGATCGAGCGGGCGTTTCGACGCGACGTCGACGCCTTCTACCTGGCGGCGCGCATGATCGATCTGCTGGCCCCGTCGGCCCGTCGTCTGCGGCCCATGGACGTCATCGAGCATTTCGAAGGCGTGGTTCTGGGCGAGCTCGACCTGCGTATGGAGACCGCCGCTGCCGCCGAATTTGCGGCGAACACTGCCGGCGACGAAGGGTTCCGGCTGCCCCGTGCGGAATGGTTCCTGTCGTCGCGTCGCGTCATGACGATGAGCTGGGCCGAGGGGATCCCCGCCAGCGACATCGCGGCCATCGACGCTGCGGGTCACGACAGGCGCGCGCTGGGCGAAAGGGTGCTGCGGCTTTTTCTGCGCCATGCGCTTCGCGACGGATTCTTCCATGCCGACATGCACCAGGGGAACCTGAAGATCGGTCCCGACGGCGACATCATCGCGCTTGATTTCGGCATCATGGGGCGGCTCGACGAATATACGCGCCGGGTCTACGCCGAAATCCTCTTCGGCTTCATCCGGCAGGATTACCGCCGCGTGGCCGAGGTACATTTCGAAGCGGGCTATGTGCCGGCGGACCGCGACGTCGACGAGTTCGCGCGCGCCCTGCGCTCCGTCGGAGAGCCGATCTTCGGCATGGACGCCACGCGCATCTCCATGTCGCGGCTGTTGAACTATCTCTTCGAGGTCACCGAGCGATTCGGGATGGAGACGCGGACCGAGCTGATCCTGCTTCAGCGCACCATGGTCGTGGTCGAGGGCGTGTCGCGATCGCTCTACCCGCAGATCAACATCTGGCAGGTCGCGCGACCCATCGTAGAAGAGTACGTCCGCGACAATATCGGGCCGCGGGCCCTGTTGAGGGACCTCACGCGAACGGCGCAGGTGCTGTCCCGCTTCGGTCCGCAACTGCCAAAGCTGGCCGAGGCGGCGTTGATGCGCCAGTCCAGGACGGAGCCGCTGCCGCAACGCCGAAGCTGGCGTATGGATGCACTGCTCGTCGCGCTGGGTGCCGGGGCGATGGCGGCGATGATATGGTTCGCACAGGCGATCTGAAGCGCCCGAACACCCGGGTCTTTCGGCATTTTGCTTCGTGCGGACGCCGCGTGGCTCGGTCCGGTCAGAGTGCGCTGACCGGTTGGCGCAGAGCCGTGACATCGTCGGACACGACCTCGGTGCCGCCGGCGAAGACCAGCGTCGCGCCATCGCGGCCGGACCGTGCCTCGACGACCCTTCCGTAGGTCTCGGCCGGTTCGGTCGCGACGAGCTTGCCCGTTTCGTCGAAGCTTTCGACGGAGAAGCGGTACGTGCCCTTGGGAAGCTGAGCGCCGCTGGCCGATCCGATGCCGTCCCACTGGAAGGGAGCGCCGTTCGCCGCGATCTTGCGGCGGTCCACTTCTGCGCCGTAGGCATCCGTCACCACGATATGGTGGCGTTCGCCCGCCGCCGGCGGTTCGGGATCGACCGTGACGGGCGTGCCGTCGAACTGGACGGGCATCCGTGCCCGGGCCTCCATCCCTACCCAGGATGCCATCTGCGACAGGTCGCCGGAGCCCATCCGGGCCGATAGGCCCTCCAGCAGCTCGTTGGTAAGGACCTGCTGCTCGACTCCGGAAAAAGTTGCGAGCTGGGTCGAGAATTCTTCGGTCTTCATGGGCGACAGGGGGTCCTGATTGTTGATCTGCGCCGTCAACATCTTCAGGAAGGTGTCGAAGTCCGAACTTATGGTCCCCTTGGACGACGTGTTCGAACCGTCGCCGGCCGCACCAGCGTTCACCTCGGGTCGGGAGGTCGCCGCGTTGGGCGTCGTTGTCGTGATGTCCATGTTCCTACATCCTGATGTCGAGGCGGTCCGTCGACCGCGCGTGAGTACCGGCGATGATGCTGTCGCTGCCGGCGTGCTGTTCGGATCCCGCTCTCATGCCGGCAACCCCGGCAGGTGGTCCTTCGCTCGAGGTGCGCCGGCCATTGCCGCCGCCGCCAAAATCGAAATTCGGCGTGGGCAGCCCGGCGTTTCGGAACTCTTGCGCCAGTGCGTCCGCGTGGCGGCGCAAAAGCGCCAGCGTCTCGTCGCGGTCGGCGTGGAGCGACAGGACCATCCCGGCGTCCGATGCGACGATGGTCATGCGCACCCGCCCCAGTTCTTCCGGCGAAAGCGTGATTTCGATGGAGGCGCCGGGTGTGGTGGGTGCCGAATCGGCAATCTGGCGAACGATGGGCAGCGGGCTGGCGGAGACGTATCGTCCCGTGGCCGCCGCCGTCGCCGGGCTCGCTCCAGCGGCGACCGGTGACGACAGATCGGGCGCCCCATCGCCAAGCCTGGTGCCGTCCATCGGCAATCTCGCGGTCGATACGACGTCCCCGGCCAATGACGGGCCGCTCTGGCCCGCCAGGATCATCGGGGCGGAAGTTCCCGCAGCGGCGGGCTGCGGCGTTGCGAACGTCCTGACGGAATAGGTCGTCCTGTCCGTCGGCGTCGGTCCGACCCGCGCCTCGAGGGGGGCGTCGTGCGACGTACGAAGCCGCGGCCATGCCGTACGGGATGTCATCTCGACTGGCATGGAAGGTGGCGGCGACGCGGGTGAAGACGAGACCTGGGCCGCGGCTGCCCTGACATCGGCCAAGGGGGCACGCGATGTCCCGTCGGACGTTCGCATTCCAACACTGCCGTCCGGGGCCGCCGCGCCTCTGGCCTCGATCGCGACCGCGGCTGACGAAGCGACCGCGTCGCGCGGGTTTGCCACGGAAGCGGGCGCAATGGCGGCATTCGGTGTCGGTCCGTTTGCCTGGGCGGCCGGGAGCGGGGGCCGATCCTGGCGGACCACCTGTGCGTTCTCCGTGGCCGCGCCAGATGCCCCTGGCATCGCTTCGGGTCGGTGCATCGCATTTGCCATCGCGGACATGTCGCTGCCCGCTGCGGTCTGCGGCGCCCCCCGGTCGACCCGGATGTCCGGTTGGAAGGGGGACTTCCCGTCTTGCGCGACCTTTGCCGTCTCCCCGGACAGATTTATTGCTGCGGCAGCGGCGGACCCGCGCGGATCGGTGTCGCCCGCCGGCAGACGGGCTGCATCGTCATCGCCGGCCGAGTCGCCCCCCCGCGTCGGGACAGAGGATGGATCGACCGCCTCGGGGGCCGCTCCGTCCAACTTGGTGCCGACCAAAGGTGCTTGCGCAGCGGTGACGGAGCCCCGGACCTCGGGATGCCGGGCGGGCCCTGCATCCGCAGGCGGGCCGTCTGATGCGGCCGCCGTCGCCGCATCCTCCTCGCCCCGCATCTGTGCACCACCGGAATCGGCCGATGCTTGCCCCGTCGAGGCCCCCGGAGCCTCGTTGTCGACGAGGGATGCGAAAGAGACGTCGCCTTTCCCTGCCGGACGCGACGCAGGACCGGCAGTCGGACCCGCCGGTACTGCGGCAGAAAGCTGGGTGGACGAAATCATTCCGATGGACTCCTGCGAATCGCGAGATTGCCCCCCTTATCCCCGCCTTTGGTTACTTGATCTTTACCGCCATGACGTTTCTTCGCCCGTGCAGTTGCCCATAGGAGCCTTCGATGCACATCACGCCCGCGACAGATCCCCGCCCGCTTGCGGCCGTGCCGCCCCCTGTCGACCCGCTGCGCAAGGTCGCGGCCGAACTCGAGGTGACGTTTCTGGACGCGATGCTGAAATCGGCGGGCCTGGGAAAGGCACGGACCTCCTTTGGCGGCGGTATCGGAGAGGACCAGTTTGCGTCCTTCCTCCGCCGCGAACAGGCCGAATCGATGGTCGCCTCCGGTGGTATCGGCCTGGCCGAACGTCTGTTCCAGTCCCTCAAGGAGCGGTCCGATGGCGGGGCGTGACGTGCAGCGGCTGTCGCGCCTGCTGGAGAGAGAGCGGCAGATGCTGCTGCGTGCCGATGTCGACGGCCTTGCCACCAGCGTCGCCGAAAAGACGCGCTTGCTCGAACGGATCGCCGCTACGGCATTCGACTCCGCGGATCAGGCCGAGCTGGCCGTCCTGGGAAAGTCGGCGCGGCGCAACGATTCGCTCTACCAAGCCGTCATGGGAGGCATCGCGGCCGCACGCCAGAGGCTCGAGGTGCTGCGCGCAGGAACCCCGGCGGCGACGTACGGGGCACGCGGGCAACGCACCGACATCGCACCGGTCCGCAGCAGCCTGCACCGCCGGGCCTGACGCGGGACGGGCCGCGCGCAATTGCCTCAAATGTCCCGTATCCGACCGGCCGGAGTTAGCGAGTTGTTAGCTTCGGCAGGCGATGAAGTCTCCATATCCAGCAGGATAGCGCACGAGCCCGACAGCGGGCCATGACGGTGCGGGGATCCAGAACGGGCCAACAGGGGGCCGCCATGCCGGCGGTCCAGTACCGGGTGCAAAAGCGCCCTTACCCATTCAAGGAAACGATATGTCCAGCATTCTCACCAACACCGGCGCGATGGTCGCCCTGCAGACCCTGCGCACGACCAACATGGGTCTGGAAAAGGCGCAAAGCGAAATCTCCACGGGCAAGTCCATCGCCTCGGCCAAGGACAACTCCGCCATCTGGGCCATCTCGAAGGTCATGGATTCCGACGTCCGCGGCTTCAAGGCGATCTCGCAGAGCCTTGCGCTGGGTGAATCGACCGTCGCCGTCGGGCGCCAGGCCGCGGAGTCGGTGACCGACCTGTTGACGCAGATGAAGGAAAAGATCGTCGCGTCCCAGGAGGACAACGTCGACCGCGCCAAGATTCAGACCGACGTCGCAGCCCTGCGCGAACAGATTTCCTCGGTCGTGTCCGCCGCCCAGTTCAATGGCCAGAATCTCGTAAACGGCACCGCGCTGGCCACCGAGATCCTGTCCTCGCTCGACCGCGATGCGGCGGGTAGTGTTACGGCCTCGAGCATCGCCGTGACCGGCGTGAACCTGTCGACCGGGGGGTACGTGGCCAATGACGTCTTCTCCGGCTCCTCGACCGGCGCCACGGGCGACGGCGACGGCGTTGCCTTCGCCCTCGACAACGGCGGCGGCAACGAGCAGCTCGAGATAGCCGAGAACGGCACGGCGTTCGTCGAGGGCGAAACGTTCTCGGTCCGCATCGGCGAGCAGTCGGTTTCGTACACCGTCAGTGCGTCGGATGCGGCGGCCACCACGACGGCCGACATCGTTGCGGTCGCACTCAAGAACAAGATCGACGCTCTGGGTATCGCCGATCTCACTGTCGACTACGACAGCGGCACGCCGGGCACGCTCGACTTCACCAACGGCGGCACCGCGGACATGACCGTCACCGGCAGCTACAAGAATGCCGGGACCGGCGACCTGGCCGCGATGGCCGCGTTCGACGTCTCGGACGCCGCCGGCGCTGCCGTCGCCTTGGGCGCTATCGACGACATGCTGAACGTGGCGATCAACGCGGCGGCATCCTTCGGTTCGGTCCAGGGTCGGATCGAGACGCAGGCCACCTTCGTGTCCAACCTCACCGACTCGTTGAAGGCCGGTATCGGCAGCCTCGTCGATGCGGATATGGAAGAGACCTCGGCGCGACTGCAGGCGCTTCAGGTCCAGCAGCAGCTGGGCATCCAGTCGCTGTCCATCGCCAACCAGGCGCCGCAGTCGGTCCTGTCGCTCTTCCGCTAAGATAACCACCCGGGGCGCGGAGCGACCACGCCGCGCCCCGGTATCCATGTCTCCACATCGTGGCCTTGACCACGCCCGTCTCGAAAAGGACAAGACGTGAACGCTGCCCAGCTCGCCCACAATGCGTATGCCCCCGGAAATGCCTCGCTCCGCTCCGCGCGCGGCACCGAATACGATGCCTTCGTGAGGATCACGCAGGAGATCAAGTCGGCTCGGACACCGGGCGCGGTCGCCACCGCCCTTCACCGCAACCGAGCCCTGTGGACCATTCTCGCCACGGACGTCGCGGACCCCGAGAACGGATTGCCGGCGCCGCTGAGGGCCCAAATCTTCTACCTCGCCGAATTCACGAACCACCATACCAGCCGGGTGCTGGCCGGATCCGCGCAAGTGGACGTCCTGATAGAAGTCAACACCGCCGTCATGCGTGGCCTCAGCCAGCGGCCGGTGGTGTCGTGACAGGCCTTGTCCTCAAACTCGCACCGAACGAGCGCGTGCTGATAAACGGCGCGGTGATCGAGAATGGAAATCGGCGCGGACGGCTCAACATCGTCACGCCTGGCGCTCACATCCTCAGGCTTCGCGATGCGATTCACCCCGACGAGGTCGACACGCCGGTCCGGCGCATTTGCTACATTGCGCAGCTTGTCCTCTCCGGTGAAGCCGACGTCGACCTGGCAAGGCTCCAGCTGACAAACGGAATCTCGCAACTCGGCGCCGTACTCGACGACCCCGAAAGCCGAGAAATTCTGGCCCGTGCCGCCGAGGCGGTGAAGGGTGATCAGCACTATTACGTCCTCAAGGCGCTTCGCCAGCTTCTCCCCCGCGAGGCAGAACTTTTTGCATTGGCAAGGCAATGAATTTCATACCCGTCGTTCCCTTTTCGGGCAACCTGGGCTGGTCGTTCCTCCAGCGCACCAGGGAGGCTCAGCAGGAAGCGCATGACACGTCACCTCGCCTGAGCCGCAATACCGAATACTTCAAGGCTAAGATCGGAAACGTCTTGTCCGCGCAGGAACTTGTTGCCGACCGACAACTTCTCGAAGTCGCCCTCGGGGCATTCGGTCTCGACGGGGATCTCGGCAACAAGTTCTACATCGAAAAGATCCTGGAATCGGACACGAGCGATCCCCGATCGCTGGCTAATCGGCTGTCCGATAAAAGATATCTCGCTTTCGCCAAGGCTTTCGGCTTTGGAGATACGGGTGGGGCAAGTATCGTGGCGTCGGATTTTGCCGAAAGAATCACAACGTCTTACAAAGATAGACAGTTCGAATTTGCCGTTGGCGAGCAGAACCCCGACTTGCGTCTGGCAATGGGGCTGGAGCGCGACCTAGGTAACATCGCCGAACGGACGAGCCTATCAGACAATGCGAGGTGGTACACAGTCATGGCGACGCCACCCCTTCGCAAAGTCTTCGAGGCCGCTCTGGGTCTTCCGAAGAGTTTTGGCGCTCTTCCTATCGAACAGCAATTGACGGAGTTCCGCGAGAGATCCCAGCGCATTTTCGGTGTGTCTGAAGTAGCAGAGTTCAATGAGCCCGAAAGGATTACAGAGTTGAATCGTCAATTCCTCGTCAGGTCCGAACTTGCGGCCGGTCCGCCTCCCGGTATCCGAGGTTCCGCTGCCCTGGCCCTGCTGCAATTCGGTCAATAAGCTATCATTACATACATCATTGTATCACGACGATCCTTATCGATTGCTGCCGGAGCACCCCGCCTCCGCGTTCCCCGATACATCGCCCCCTTCACCCGCGCGGACTAGGACGCGGCGGCCGGTCTCGACGTCCGTGGCCCGCTGTTCCTCACAGGGATCGTGGCGCGGGGCCTTCTAGAGACCGGCCTGCCGGGGTCGCTCATCGACGTCTCCTCTCAGATGGCCCATGTCGACGGGATCGACCGGTCCGTCTGCTCCGCCACGAAGCACGCGGTCGAGGGTTCCATCCAGTCGATGGTGATAGAATGCGGCGCGCTCGGCATCCGGGTGAACGCGTTCTGCCCGACCTTCATCGGAACGCCGCTGACCGAACCGACCGGCCCCGACCTCGACCGCGTCGGCCGGCTGGAGGAAGAGATCAGGCTGGGCCGCACCGGCCGGGACGAGGACATCATGGGCGTGGCCGTCTTACCCGCCTCCGACGCCGCCGCGTTGGTGACGGGCAGCGCGCTCATGGTCGTAGGAAACAGGACCGCCGATCGATCCGCAGAGGCGACGCCCGGTCGCAGTAGCACGCCGTACCCCGTCATCGCTCCCCTTCCCCCCCTGGGGTTCGCAAACATCCTCGGGGGAGCCTGGACCGAGCGGGGGCGGAAGCCCCCCTCCGGCGGCAAGGCCCGAGCATCTGCCGGGGACCGGTTACAACCAGCGTCCCCCGTCGGCCGGGAACGACCAGGCACGCGATTCAGGCCGAAGGACCGTGCTGAGCCTCCCCGACACCGGATCGGATATCCCGGACGACATCGTTCGGGGGGTCCGCAGACCTTAGCCGCGCCGTTCGGCACGGCCATCGCGCGCCCGGGATCGCCCCTCGCCCGGCACCGAAGTTCCGGTCCGGTTGCCGTGCGGTCTGGCTCCGCCGGGACGTCGGCGGTATCCCTTCGGCCACCCCCAAGGCCGACCGGGTAGGAGCCCTGCCATGACGATGAGTGCAACCGAGGCGCCGCAGACCGGTGCGGCATCTGCAGGCTCCCCGCGGATCGTGCGTCACGGCGAACCGATCCCGTGCAGGACAGCCTTCGTCGACGCTTGCACGACGGGTGGCGACCAAGCGGAGACCTTCGCCATCGTGGCCGGCGGCGCGTCCGAAGGCGTCGACCGGCGTAGCCACGTTGCAGACACTATCAGGTCCGGCATCGGCGCCGTCGGCCAGCCGCATTGCCGCAACTCTCTGTCTCCGCGACGCTCGGCCACGGCGTCCTTCGGCGCCTATGCCAGCTCAAGGTGCCATCGGGGCCGGCACGACCGATGGTCCGGGGTCATGCCCGTTTCGGTCCAAGTGCACCTGCACAGGGAGGGGAAACCAGACGCTCTTTGCGCCCGGCACCCCGATGCCAATTTCGGCCGGCCCGCACATCAGCGTTCGACATTCGATGTCGGACGGGGAGGCGCCTCGCCTGACCGCCCCGATGGACGACCCCTCCGGTGCGACATGGCGCCCACAGGCCGGCACAACATCCCCGCGACGGTCCGCGTCGCGCGCAAACATCGCCTCGCAGGCCGGTCGATCCCCTTTGCCTTGGCTCTGACATGGGCCGTCCCGGCGGCCGCCGAGTGGACGTCCGCCGCCTTCGACAACGGCGCGTGGTTCGAGGCGTCCGTCGGCGACGGCCGTGGCATCTCGCTGGGCTGCGGCGGTCGGTCTCCGACGGGGCAGCCGCTTCCTGCGACGGACGAGCCCAACCTGACCGGCCCATGGCAGCTGGATCTGCTGCTGGAGGCGCCGCCGATGCCGCGCGGGGCCGACGGGGCGCCGACACCGGGCGATACGATGGTCGTGATCGGCACGGCGGGCTACACGTTGCCCGCGCTGCGCTGGGATGTCCTCACCGACGATCACTGGGTGCAGTCGCTGGAATTGGGCGACGGCCTGGTGCGTGCGCTCGTCGCGGGCCCTCCGGTCGAAGTGCGTCTGGGAGGCGTGCCGGTGCTGTCGCTGCCCGGCGACGGGCTGGCCGACGCACTGGCCGACGTTGTCGCCTTCTGCGGCGCCCGCTGGGCGGCGCTGGGCCTGCCGCCTCCACCTGTCAGCGCCGACATGGCGCCTGCAACCGCTGCTGCGCCTTCGCCCGCGTCGGGACTGCGTGCGGCCGTCGACGCCCATGTTGAGGACAATTGCAACGGTAGCTTCACCGCATCCCCCGGCTGGCTGCACGCGGGCGAGATCGACGGCGACGGCACGCCGGATCTCGTCGTTGCCTGGGACGGCGTGCAGTGCAACGGATCCCTTGGGCGGCCCTACTGCGGCGCCTCGCAATGCGCCGTCGATACCTTTCTCTCGTCGGTCTATCCCAGGACCGGCGCGCCCGAGTCTCTCTACGGAGCGGCCGTCAGCCTGGTGCAGGCCCCCGGCGGGCTGGCGCAGCTGGCCCTTGTCGGCCGACTGGCCACCTGCGGCGACGCGGCCGACCCGAACGATTGCATATTCTACTGGGGTTGGGACGGCTCCGCGTTCCGCCGTTTGAAATAGGGAGGGTGCCAGAATGCCGATGCCGAACCATACCGGCAGCCTGCCGTGCAGCCGGGCGGTGGCGAGGTTCCTCGTCGCCCGCGAACGTGGCGGTGCGTACGTGTACGACGCTTGCGGGGCGGCGATGACTGCTGACGTCGATACCGCCGTCAGCGGGTATGCGGCCGCGGACCCGGCGCTGCCGACGTGACCGCGCCGCTGATCCTGCTGCCCGGTATGATGTGCGACGCCCGCCTCTGGGCACCGCAGGTGGCCGCGCTGGGGGGCGCAGTGCCGATCTATGGCGCGTCCGACACCATCTCCGGCATGGCCCGCGCCGTCCTGTCGGCCGCGCCGCCCCGGTTCGCGCTGGCAGGGCTCAGCATGGGGGGCATCGTCGCGATGGCCGTGATGGCGGCCGCGCCCGAACGGGTGACGCGGCTGGCACTGCTGGATACCAACGCGCGGGCCGAGACACCGCGCGTCGCCGCCCGCCGCGGCCCCCAGATCGCGCGCGTTGCCGACGGCGGGCTGCGCGCGGTGATGCGGGACGAGATGAAGCCGCATTATCTGGGCGCCATCGCGGGTCCGGGCCGCGATGCGATCCTCGCCACCTGCATGGACATGGCGCTGGACGCCGGACCGGTTGTCTTCGCTGCGCAGTCCCGCGCATTGATGGCGCGGCCCGACTACCGCGACGTCCTGCGCTCCGTTTCGGTTCCGGTCCTGGTCCTGTGCGGCGCACGCGACACCCTCTGCCCGCCTTCGAACCATGTCGAGATGACCGGGCTCATGCCGCATGCGACACTGCGGGTCCTGCCGGGGGCCGGCCATCTGCCGGTGCTGGAGCGGCCGGACGCCGTCAACGCCGCGCTGTCCGATTGGCTGGCCGCGTAGGGACGCGCCCGCCGCGCCCGTCCAGCCGCAGCGTCAGGTTCGTGCGCCGGAAAAGCGCTGGCGCCAATCGACGATCTCGTCGTCGGTGATCTTGCGAAAGAGGTTCTCTCGCACCTCGAAGGCGTGGCCTGGCGGCAAGGCGGCAAGCGCCTGCACCATGTCGTCGGGCCAGTCGTCTCCGGCATTCAGCGCGGAGAGAAGCGTGGCGCCCGTGTCGGGAATGAAGGGCCGCGACAGCACGCCGTAAAGACGGGCCAGGTTCAGCGACAGGCGCACGATGGCGGCGGCGCGGTCGGGATCGTCTTTCCAGACCGCCCAGGGAGCGGCTGCCTGGAGGTACTCGTTCCCCGCCGCCCAGATCGCCCGCAGCTCGGCCGCCGCCTTGCGCAGCTCGATGGCGTCCATGTGGCCCTCGTAGGCGCGCACCCGCGTCGCCATGTCGGCGATCAGCGCCTCGTCCGTGGCATCGAAGGTGCCGCCATGAGGGACCTCGGCGCCGAACTTCGCGCGGCAGAACTTGGTGATCCGGCTGACGAAGTTGCCCAGAACGTCGCTGAGGTCCTTGTTGACGCCGGCCTGGAACTCTTCCCACGTGAAGGCGCTGTCGCCGCTTTCGGGCGCATGGCTCAGCAGCCACCAGCGCCAGTAATCCGCCGGCAGGATCTCCAGCGCCTGATCGAGGAACACGCCGCGGCCCTGGCTGGTCGAGAACTGCCCGCCGTCGTAGGTGAGGTAGTTGAAGGCCTTGATGTAATCGACCAGCTTCCACGCCTCGGCGCCGTCGGCGTTCGCCCCCATGATCGTCGTGGGGAAGCCCAGCGTGTGGAACGGCACGTTGTCCTTGCCCATGAACTGGACGTAGCGCACGTCGGCGGCGCCGCGGTCGGTCCGCCACCAACGCTCCCACGCGTCGTCGTCCAGCCCGTGCGCCTCTGCCCATTCGCCGGCGCAGGCAATGTATTCGATGGGCGCGTCGAACCAGACATAGAAGACCTTGCCTTCCATTCCGGGCCACGGAGCCATTCCGCGCCGTACCGGCACGCCCCAGTCGAGGTCTCGCGTGATGCCGCGGTCCTGCAGCCCGTCGCCGTCGTTCAGCCATTTTCGCGCGATCGAGGTCGTCAGGACGGGCCAGTCGTTCTGGGCGTCGATCCATGCGGCCAGCCGGTCTCGCATGGCGGACTGGCGCAGGTAGAGGTGCCGCGTCTCGCGTACCTCGAGGTCCGTGGCGCCCGACACGGCCGAGCGCGGATCGATGAGGTCGGTCGGATCCAGCTGCTTGGTGCAGTTCTCGCACTGATCGCCGCGCGCGTTGGTGTAGCCGCAGTTGGGGCACGTCCCCTCGATGTAGCGGTCCGGCAGGAACCGGCCGTCCGTGACGGAGTAGACCTGCCGTTCGTCGACTTCGGCGATCAGGCCCGCATCGGCCAGCCGCCCCGCCATATGCTGCGTCAGCGCATGGTTCTGCGGCGAGGACGACCGGCCGAAATGATCGAAGCTCAGTGCAAAGCCGTCATAGAGGCACTTTTGCACCGCCCACATCCGCGCGCAGTACGCGGACACCGGCTCGCCCGTCTTCTTGGCAGCCAACTCGGCCGGGGTGCCGTGCTCGTCAGTCGCGCACAGGAACAGCACCTCGTCGCCGCGTGCGCGCCGGTAGCGGGCGTGGAGGTCGGCTGGCAGCATCGAGCCCACGAGATTGCCCAGATGCTTGATCCCGTTGATATAGGGTATCGCCGATGTGATGAGAATGCGTGCCATGCCGTCCGTCCGCGCCTCGGGGTGCTGCCGCGGGGATAGACCGGCATGCGCGGCGTGGCCAGCGCCGCGCGAAAAGGGGCGGCGCCGGATCGCCGGCGCCGCCCCCATGGTCAACTTGCGCGTGATCGTCGGAGGATCAGGCGGCCTTGCCCTTGCGACGCGAGATGGCGCCCAGCCCGGCCAAGCCCAGCAACAGCATTCCGCCGGCCGCGGGCAGCGGAACGGGTGCGATGGTATCGGGCGCGAAGGTCGAGAACGACAGGGTCAGGCCGACGACGTCATCGATGCCGTCGAAGAACGAGATGGTGAAGGCTTCGCCATCCATATAGCTGGCGCCCGCCACGATGCTGTTGCCCGCACCCGAGGAGTTCGGCAGGCCGCTGCCGATGGTGAAGGCGAAGCCCTGCGCGGCCAGGACGGGATTGTCGCGCGTGAAGGTCACGTTGCTTACGTCGGAGGAGCCGTTGGTTCCGGTGCCGGCGATCGCGATGTCGAGGATCTGGAGATCGTCCTTGACGTTGAACTTGAACTCGGTGGTCTCGTTCGGCATGACCCGGCCGATGACGGTGTAGTCCTGATTGACCATGATGTCGGTCTCGAAGACCGTGACCGCCGAGGCGGCCATGGGGAGCGACGCCAGAACGGCAACGCCGGCGGCGAAAATGGTCGGCATGTTGAAGATGGTCATAATTGTTCCCTTTGTTACTCTATTGGTTGGAACGACGCTAACGGCGCGCCGGATCCGAAGGCTGCCGTCCCGATCCTATCAACGAAATAAATTCGACTGAGTTGCGACGGTTTCGATGCGTGACCAGTAAGGATCGACCATGTTCGTGGCAATGAGTGAACGGTTTAACCTATTATTAAGTAGATGATATCTATGTAAAATACCCGTGATAACGTAGCTCTGCGCGGGTGCTGCCGCGATTGATTCAACTTGGAATTGATCTATCGTCCTCCGATAGTCAGCGACCGTTTCCGGTTTCGACATTTTCTTTTAAACTGGGCCAATTCCATGCGGAATACGAAGAGAGAGTTCTAATCGGGAGAATCGTTTCCGTAGCGTCGTTCTGGCGGCGCGCTGATCAGTGTGGATGGGGTCGTGCGGCGGCGGGGCGGATCGGCCGCATCGGCCGCTCGGGCGCGTCCGTCACGTGCCAGTCCGCCACCGGGGCGGTGCGGTCGCGCAGGCGCCGCAGATGCCAGCCCCACGTCTCGCTCCGCGCGTCCCCTTGCGCGGGCGCCGTGCCGTGCCGGGGGTCGCAGGCCCACCTCGTCTCGACCCCGGGCGCCGCACCCTCGGGGGTCAGGATCAGGCCAAGCGGCGTGCATGTCCCCTCGCGCGCGCCGGTCTCGGCGGCGAGGTGCAGCCGCCGCACCGGGGTGAGGGCGGGCGGGGCCGGCAAGTCGGCCACCACGACCGGCACCACGCCCGAGCGCAGCGCCTCTTCCATGCACCACAGCAGGTCCTCCGCCCGGTCCGGCGCTGCGAAGGTAAGGCGCCCTGGTGCGACCATGTGTGCGAACCCGTCGGGGCAGGGGCCGCCCCGCGTCCAGCTGGGCGCGATCCAGATCACCGGCCCCGTGGCGGCCCCCGCCAGCGACAGCGCCAGCGTCCGCCGCGACAGGCCGCAGAACTCGTGCACGCGGCCCGCGACCAGATCCAGATCGCCCGCCAGAGGAAGGCGCGGTCCCGGCCGGGCGCGGTGCGTGTCGCGGGTCAGGATTTGTGCGGCGGTGTGGATCGTCATGGCGACAGGATACATGTTCACCATATGTTCTCAATCCCCATCGTCTTTCCGGTTGCCATCCCGCGTACGCCCGTTAACCCCGTTCCGTCCGAGCCTCGGCCCGCCATACCCGTCGGACGCCCGGATGCCGCCCCCCTTCGCCGGCATAGACATCGCGACGCCCGGGCCGAGGCCACCGCAACCGACCGAACGCGACAGGAGACCCGCATGCGCCGCATCCCCCTTGGCCGGACCGACATCGAGGTATCGGAATACTGCCTCGGCTCCATGACATGGGGCAGCCAGAACACCTCCGCCGAGGGCCACGCCCAGATCGATCGCGCGCTCGACGCCGGCTGCGACTTCATCGACACCGCAGAGGCCTATCCGGTGAACCCGATGGCCGCCGAAACGGTCGGCGATACCGAAGCCATCATCGGCGACTGGATCGAGCGGACGGGACGGCGCGGCGATATCGTGCTGGCCACCAAGATGTCGGGTGCCAACGGCGGCTTCGTGCGCGAAGGGCGCGGCATCGACGGGCAGACCATCCGCGACGGTCTCGAAGGATCGCTGCGGCGGCTGAAGACCGACGTGATCGACCTTTACCAGTTGCACTGGCCCAATCGCGGGTCGTTCCATTTTCGCCAGATATGGGAGTTCGATCCCTCGGGGCAGGTCACGGCCGAGGTCGCCGACAACATGGCCGAGGTGACGGAGGCCCTTGCCGCCTTCGTCGCCGAGGGGAAGATCCGCGCCTTTGGCCTGTCCAACGAAAGCACCTGGGGCACGATGCGCTGGCTGGACGCGGCCAAGGCTCGGGGCGGGCCGACCGTCTCGGCGATGCAGAACGAATACTCCCTGATGTGCCGCCAGTACGACAGCGACCTGGCCGAGATGTCGCATCACGAGGGGGTGACGTTGCTGGCCTTCTCGCCCCTCGCCGCCGGGCTGCTGACCGGCAAGTATCAGGACGGCGCGGTGCCCGAGGGCAGCCGCATGTCGCTGAACGGAACGCTGGGCGGGCGACGGACCGACCGGGCCTTCGCCGCCGTGGACGCCTATCTGGCGGTGGCCGAACGGCATGGACTCGATCCCGTCCACATGGCGCTGGCATGGACGCGCAGCCGGCCGTTCCCGACGATCCCGATCTTCGGCGCGACGACGATGGAGCAACTCGACCGGGCGCTCGGCGGCGCGGAGGTCACGCTGTCGACCGAGGCGCTCGACGACATCTCTGCCGTCCACCGCCACCACCCCATGCCCTATTGACCGCCGCATTCCACCTGCGCAACCTCTGCCGGGTCCGGTACCGCCTCCCCTCGGGTCCCATAAACATGCCCGCCGGAGGCTCCTGGCTCGGCCGCGCGCGCGGCTGGCGGATCGCCTGGCGTTCTGGCGTCGACCAGAACGCGGCAAGGGCGGCGGCCCGTCCGGCACGCCGGACAGGGTCCGTACATGCCCCGCATCGACCTGCCGCGCCCGGGCGCCGCGTCGCGGCGGCGCTGGCCGGAGCCGTCCTGTCCCTCGCCGGCGGATGCTCGACCGAGGCGCCGCTGCTGCCCGCGACGTCCTACCGCGACCCGGGCGCGCCCTTCGCCTCTATCGCGTCCTTCGATCCGGCGCTTTATGCCGGACGCTGGCACGAGGTCGCGTCCTACCCCGTTCCGTTCCAGCGTGGATGCCGGGCGACGCAGGCCGTCTACACGCCGCGGTCGGACGGGACGCTGGGGATCGTCAACACCTGCGAACGCGACGGCCGCACCGCCCGGATCGAGGGGACGGCCACGCCATCGGGCCCCGGCCGGCTCGAGGTGCGGTTCGACGGCGTGCCGTTCCTCACGTCGCCCTACTGGGTCCTCTGGGTCGACGAGGGGTACCGCACCGCCGTCGTCGGCGTGCCCTCGGGGCGCGCGGGCTGGATCCTGAACCGGACGCCGGACATTCCGGCCGACCGTCTGGCGGCGGCGCGCGACGTGCTGGAGTTCTACGGCTACGACCTCTCCCGCATGGTCCCGACGCCGCGCTAGGCCCCCGTCAGACGTCGGCGCGCAGCGCGCGCAGGTAGTCCGGGAAGTCGCGGTCCGACACCTTGGCGACGCGGACCAGCTGGTCGAAGTCGCGCGCGAAGGCGGCCACCCGGGCGCGGTCGCGAAAACACAGGTAGTGCTGACCCAGGTAGAGCACCGCCATGAGCGGCCCGAAGATCGTCACCGGCGCCGAGAAGACGGCGCGCGCATCGTAAAGGAACAGCCGCAATCGCGGGAACAGCTGGTCGTTCAGCGTCAGCAGCTGGTCGATCTGGTCCAGACGCAGGGCGCGCGGCACGCCGCGGTAGTATCCCTCGCCCCGGGCGAAGCTTTCGATCTCGTAGAGCGGCATCGCGATCTCGTAGTCGCTTTGTGCCTCGCGCATCCAGTCCAGCCGGTCGCGGCTGGCGCCGATGGCCTGACCGGTCGTGCGGCCCAGGTGCGGCGCGTATTCCCACCGCATCACGTCCTCGGTCTTGAGCATGTCGGGCAGCCCGGTGGGCACGTGGCGCACCTTGTAGCCCGCCGCTTCGCGGTGCCAGCCGAAGATCTGCTCGTCCACCAGCGCACGGGGCGCCCGCGTCACGGTCAGCGACGCCGCCAGCAGGTCGGCTGCGCTTTCGGGGCGGTCGCTGAGGCCCAGCAGCCAGTCCGCCGAGACGCCGAGGGCGGCGGCAAGGTCGCCGACCAGCTGCCCGCCCGGCAGCCGCGCGGTGTCGCCGGACAGCAGCTGCGACAGGGTCGAGCGGTCGACGCCGGTCTCGCGGGCGAGCGCGGCCTGGCTCTGCCGCTTTTCTGCCATGGCGACGGCCAGGCGGGTGCGGAAGGTGTCGGCACGGTCGCGTTTGTCGACTTTCGTCAGCATATGTGGATACCGCTCACCGCATGCACGCTTCGTTAATCATTCATTGCCTTATGTTACGCATGAGACGGTGACAACCTTGCGGCATGACAAATCAGGAGTGTGGCACCGTGCCTGTGAACCGCGGTATCGAATGGCCGACGCTGATCGCGCTGGCGGGATGCTACCTGCTGTGGGCCGTCGCGCTCTGGGCGGGCTGGCCATCGTGGATGTCGATACCGCTGGCCGCGATCGCCATCGCGTTCCATGCCTCCCTGACGCACGAGGCGATCCACGGCCACCCCTTCGCGGACCGGCGGCTGAACGCGGCCGTCGTCGCGCCGCCGCTGACGTTGGTCATTCCCTACGTCCGCTTCCGCGCCACCCATCTGGCCCACCACCACGATCCCGACCTGACCGACCCATACGACGACCCCGAGACCAATTACCTCGACGCCGCCGTATGGGAACGGCTGCCGGCTCCGGTGCGGCAGATCCTCCGGGCGAACAACACGATGGCCGGCCGATTGCTGATCGGACCGGTGATCGGCACGCTGACCTTCGCTCTGGGCGAGGCGCGGTCGGCGCGGCGGGACCTGTCCGTCCGGCGAGGCTGGGCGCTGCATGTTCCGGCCGCGGCGGCGGTGCTGGCGGTCGTCGTCCTGTCGCCCATGCCGGTCTGGGCCTACCTCGTCGCCGTCTACGCCGCGCTGGCGCTGATGCGCATCCGCACCTTCGCCGAGCATCGCGCGCACGAGCATGCCCGCGCGCGCACCGTCATCATCGAGGATCGCGGGCCGCTTGCCCTGCTGTTTCTCAACAACAACCTGCACGTCGTCCACCATGCCCACCCGGGCGTGGCGTGGTACCGGCTGCCGTCGCTGTACCGCCGGGGGCGCGACCGCTTCACGGCGCTGAACGAGGGATATGTCTTTCCCTCCTACGCCGCCGTCTTCCGCCGCCACCTGCTGCGCGCCAAGGACCCGGTCGCCCATCCCCTGCGCCGTCGCGGCGCAGTGCCGTCCCCGAACCCCGTCACCCCGCCGCGGGCATTGCGGGCGCAGGAACCGCGGCGTCGCAATCGTGTCGGGGCGACCACCTCGTTCGATCGGGCGGGCGTCGCGATGCCTCCATCTGCAATATCGACGGCCGTACCCCCGATGCTGTGACCTGCCGCCGATGCCTGGACGGTGGCAACGCACGGGTGCGGCGACCGGCCCTGTCGCTTCGCCCCGGTCAGCGCGCCGCCGCTGGCGTCCGGGCGAGGGCCATGCGACGCAGGCCGGATGGATGCGTGGATCCCCATCACCCTGATCGCGGCGGCGGCGCAGACCCTGCGGTTCGCGGCCCAGCGACACCTGCGCGTCACCGCCCTGTCGACCGGCGGCGCCACCTTCGCGCGCTTCGCCTTCGCCGCTCCCGTCGTCCTTGCCGGGATCGCCGTCTGGTGCATCATTCGCGGCCTCGTTCCCGCATGGCCTCCGGCCGCTTTCTGGAGCGCCGCGGCCATTGGCGGCGCCGCGCAGATCCTGGCCACCATGTGCGTCGTCGCCCTCTTCGCGTTCCGAAACTTCGCCGTCGGCGTCGCCCTGTCGGAGACTGCCGTCCTGCAGTCGGTCCTGCTGTCCGCACTGGTGCTGGGCGACCGGCTGCCGTGGGCGGCCGTGGGCGCGATGGCGGCCGGGTTCGCGGCGGTGCTGGCGATGTCGGCCCGGCGCCTCGCCTCGGGGCGATGGGAGGTGCGGACCCGGGCGACCGCGCTGGGCCTCGCCTCGGGCGCGCTCTTCGCCGTGTCGGCCGTCAGCTACCGGACCGCGGCTCTTGCGCTGCCCGAGGGCGGCGTCGCCCTGCGCGCGGCCATCACGCTGGGTGCCGTCACCGCGATGCAGTCGGTGGCGCTGGCGTCATGGCTGGCCTGGCGCGAGCCGGGGCAGCTGACCGCGGTCGCGCGCGCCTGGCGCATCGCGGTGCCCATGGGCATGCTGTCGATGCTGGGATCCTACTGCTGGTTCGCCGCCTTCGCCCTGCAGAATGCCGCCGCCGTCAAGGCTCTGGGACAGGTCGAGCTGGTCTTCGCCGCGGCCGTCTCGGCCCTCGTTTTCGGCGAAAGGATGGCGCGGCGCGAGGCTGTGGGCATGGCGTTTCTGGCCCTGTCGATCGTCTGGCTGCTCTTCGCGCTGGACTGAGAGGCGCCGGCCCGGCCTCAGCCCGTCGTGGGCGTCATGGTCATCGCCGGAAGGTCCAGCGATGATGACAGGCACCCTTGCGACACCTCACGCCACATCGGCACGTTCAGCGACATCTGGCACTGCGCCATGAACGCCCGTCCGCCCACCTCAAGGCAGATCGTATCGCCAAGCTCGATCCGAGCGCCGACCGTATCGGTGCAGTAGCACTCCGGCACCCCGCCCTGGGCCGAAGCCGGCAAGGGAGCCAGTGCACACGTCATCAAGGCGATCAGAGGCCGCATAGGAAATACCATAGCACGCCGATTGCCGGCGGGATCAAGGCATTCCGCGTGCGGCGTCCCGTCGGACCCTCGTTCCTCGGCTGTATTCTAATCATCGGACATCGCCGAAGGCCGCATGCCCGCGTCCCGCCCCTTCGGGTGTCGGGCCGCGCGATCGGTTTTCCGCCCCCCCCCCCGGGGACCCCATGGTTCGCGATCGGTCCGAATGTGTGCCGGCATCGATTGACGCGGTCGTACCGCTGCAAGCCGTGTTCGGACTGTGCAGGTCCCGCATCGCGGGCTATCGAATGACCGCTAGAGCCGCCCGCGCAAAAAACAGCCGCGCCTCGTGCCGCCACGTACAGCGCCCGCCGCAACGTCGCGGCCGTCGGACCGACGTCACCGGCCTTGCGCGAATTCGCAGGTGCGGCATGCGGCCGGGCCGGAGAGGGTGCAATCCGCCGTGGAGATCCTATGTGGACTGCGCATGCCCATGACTGCCGATACCGCCAGATCCCGCGAGATCGGACCGATCCTCGTCCTCGACGACATCGGGACCGATGGAATGCGCCTCTCCGCCCTCTTCGTCGGGTCGGCCGACGCGCCGCCGCCGCCGGTCGAGGTCGGCGGGGCGCGGATCGTGCCGGCGCGCCTTCTGCGCTGCGGCGACCGGGCGCTGTGGCGGGCGCGGTTCATCGTGGCGGCGGACCGGCCGTCCTCCTACCGATGGGACGGGCGCCGTCACGACATAGGCGCAGGCCCGTGCGGGGACCTGCGCATCGCATTCGTCTCGTGCAACGGCGAGGAGAGCGGCGACCTGAACCGCGACGGGGACGAGCGCAACGTCATGTGGGCGCGCCTCGCGGACGAACACGACCGCCGGCCCTTCGCGCTGCTGCTTCACGGCGGCGATCAGGTCTACGCCGACGAGGCGACCGCGGACCATCCGCTCAGCGCGGGCTGGCCGGACGAAATTCCGCGCGACCCGTCCCCGGCCGGGCTGGACGATCTGCGCCGCCATCTCAGGGAGGCGTTCTTCGATCGGTACGTCGCGGTCTATGCGACCCCCCAGATGGCGAGGCTCTGCGCGCGCGTCCCGTCGCTGATGCAATGGGACGACCACGACATCTGCGACGGCTGGGGGTCCTTGCCGCGGTCGCGCATCGACAGTCCCGTCGGCCGGGTCGTATTCGAGGTCGCGCGCGAGATGGCGCTGGGGTTCCAGCATGCGGCATGCGACGGCGATCTGCCCGGACGCTTCGCCGATCCCGGCGGAACGCATCTGGGCTGGCGTATCGAGTTGCCCGGCCTGCGCCTGCTGGCTCCCGACCTGCGGTCCGAAAGGACCCGGCGGCGGATCATGGGCGAGGGCGGCTGGTCGATGATGCAGGCCGCCGGCGCCGACGCCTTTGCGGGGCGAACGCTGCTGATGTCCTCCGTGCCGTTGCTGGGTCCGCGATTGTCGCTTCTCGAACGGTTCATGCGGCTCCACCCCAGGTTTCTCAAGTACGAGGACGATCTGCGCGACCAATGGCAAAGTCGGGCGCATCGTGCGGAGTGGCAAAGGATGCTGGTGCTCGTCAGGGACATGGCCGCCGGAGGGCCGTCCGGGACCGGCGCCATCGCCGCCCTGTCGGGAGAGATCCATCTGGCGGCGCGCGCCACGATGGACCTCGGAGCGGGCCGGATGCTTCACCAGCTCACCGCCTCGGGGATCTCGCACCGGGCCCCGCCGCGCAGCTGGGCGCGCTTTCTGGGCCTCCTGTCCCGCCTGGGCGATGCGCCTCTGTCCGGCCACCCCATCAGGATGCGGCCGCTCCCGGGACAGCGCGGGCTTTTCGTGGCAGAGCGCAATTATCTCGTCCTGTCGCGGTGCGGCGGCGACTGGACGGCGTCATGGGATCTTGAGGCATCCGGGATGACCGAACCGCTCGCCATCTAGGCCGGTCCTTCGTCGCCCTGCGCGGCCCGACGCGACGGCGCAAACGCGCTGCACCGGCCAGACGGTTTCGGCCGGTGCCGGTCGGGGCAAGGGCAGGAACGGGTCGGGTTGCGTTCGACGGACTGCCAGGGAATGCCGTGGGATCGAACGTGTCCGACGTCCTGACCGTCCGCGGCGCGACCGCACCGGGCCGATGCATCGCCGTCCGGGAGCGGCCCGGACGGCGCGGTCCGGCGCACGGGCGCGGCGGACCGATGGGTGCGGGACGGCCCGACCGGCCTGCGACGGCGGCGTCCCCGGGCCGCGACGGAATGGGTTTCCGGACCGCTACTCGGCGGCATTCGTGCGAAATCAGGCCGACGGCGGGACGAGCGTCAGGGCAGGGCGGCCTGCGACCCAGAGAGCACGGACAGCCGGGGCCCGGCCCTCGGGCCAGTCGAGCAGCACCAGATCGGCGCGCTGCCCGGGCGCCAGCGTGCCGCGGTCGTGCAGGCCCATCGCGCGCGCCGGGCCCGACGACACCAGCGACCAGAGGTCGGCAAGCGGCGCACGGCGCTCGACGTGCAACCGCGCCACGGCGGCCAGCAGGGCGGGGTAGAAATAGTCGGACGCCAGCGCGTCGCACATCCCCGCCTCGACCATGTCGGCCGCCCCCAGCGACCCGATGTGCGACCCGCCGCGCATCACGTTGGGCGCACCCATGACGATGGCGTCGCCGCCCGCGCGCGCGGCGGCTGCCGCGTCCATCACCATCGGAAACTCGGCCACATGGGCGCCATGACCCCGGAACCACGCGCGCGTCGTCGCGGTGGTGTCGTCATGGCTGAGCATAGGCGCCCCGGCCGCGCGCGCCGCCCCGGCCAGGGCGGCGACACGATCGGGGACGTCGCCGCGCCGTTCCCAGACCCGCCCCAGCAGAGCGACATAGTCCTCGTCCGTCATCCCGGCGCGTTTGGCGTTCTTCGCGGTCCGCTGCCGGAGCCGGTCGTCGGACAGAGACGCCGTGCCGAAATCCGGCGACAGCTCGAACCCCCGGTCCTGCACGGCGGTGCCGATGGCGCGCATCGCCATAGATGTGTGGTCGTTGAAGGCCAGCGACGGGGTCAGCCGCCCGGCCAGCGCGTCGCGGACGAGGTCCTCGGCCTCGAAAGCGAAGGTCTCCCACCGAAGCTGAAGCCGGTTCTGGACGCAGAGCCGCGGTGCCAGCCGGTCCAGCGCGGCGACGAACTCCCGTCCCCGGTCGGCCGAGCGCAGGCCCGGCTCCCAGCTCAGCGTCAGCGCGTGATAGGCAGTGGAGATGCCGTTCGCGGCCAGCTGGCGGTCGGTGTCGATGATGGCCACGTCGAGCGGCGCGAACACGCCCGGACGCGGCGACACCTGCCGTTCGAAGGCGTCCCCGTGAACGTCGATCAGGGCGGGCGCGAGGACAAGGCCCCGCGCGTCGACGCTGGCGTCGCCTCGGCCCTCGACGATCACGCCGTCCGCGAAGGTCAGGGGCGCGTCCTCCAGCCCGCCTTCGGTCAGCAGCCGCGCCCCTTCGATCGTCACGCTCATCGCAGTCTCCGGCGCAGTATGTCGGTCAGCCGTTCCATCGCCAGCACCAGGGCGAAGATGGCGAGCATGATGGTGGCGGCGTTGTCGTACTGGAAGAGGTCGAAGGCGGACTTCAGTTCCTGCCCGATCCCACCCGCGCCGACCAGACCGAGGACGACCGACGACCGCACAGCCTTTTCCAGTGCGAAGAGGGCGGTGCCGGTCATCGCGGGCAGGGCGTCGGGGATCACGGCGGCCATAAGGACGCGCCCGCGCCCCGCGCCGCCGGCCGCCAGCGCCTCCTGCGGCGCGGGGTCCGCGTCCTCCATGTGCTCGGCGAAGAAGCGCCCGCAAAAGCCGACCGTATCGACGAGAATTGTCATCGTGCCCGCCACCGGACCCAGCCCCACGGTGACGACGAAGATCAGCGCCCAGACGAGGTCCGGCACCGTGCGGAAGAGCGAGACCAGCGCCTTGAACGCAAAGGTCGCCCGGGGGACGGGCGACAACCGCCGCGCCGCCAGCCAGGCGACCGGCAGCGACAGGGCGACGCCCAGCACCGTTCCGGCCAGCGCGATCTGCATCGTCTCGACCAGCCGCCAGCCCATGCGCGACAGAAAGCCCGGATCGGTCTCGGGCGGCCACATCCGGCCCAGCAGCGCGCCCAGGCGGGGCACCCCGTTCGCCAGCCGCTCGGGCGAGGGCGTGACGGGCACCATCATCGCCACCACCATCGCCGCGGCGCCCACAAGGAGGGCGAACCGCAGCGCGCCGCCCGGTTCCAGCCGCGCGGGCGGCGTCACGCGGCGCGCTCGGGAAAGAGGGTGTGCAGGTGAGCGAGGTCCGTGGCACCGGCCGGCGCGTCCAGCACGATCCGCCCCGCGTCCAGCGCGACGATGCGCGTCGCATAGGCCCGCGCGTGCTCCATGTCGTGGGAGGTGAAGATCAGGGTGCGGCCCCCGGCGGTCTCGGCCAGCGCCCGCATCACCTCGTGCCCCGCGGCAGGGTCGAGCGAGGCGGCGGGCTCGTCCGCGATCAGCAGATCGGGGTCGCGCACCAGGGCGCGGGCGATGGCGACGCGCTGCGCCTGACCGCCGGACAGATGGCCGGCGCGCACCCGCGCACGGTCCGCCAGCCCGACCCGGTCCAGCGCCGCAATCGCCAGTACCCGGAAGGCCTCGGGCGCCAGCGCCTCGTGCCACGCCCTCCAGCCGCCCGGACGGTGCATCAGACCGTGGACGACATTGGACAGGGCAGAGGCGCGCCGCACCAGGGCGTGATGCTGGAACACCATCCCCGTGCGCCGGCGCAGACCCCGCCCGAGGTCGGATCCGTCCGCGCCGAACGCCGTCACGGACCCATCGCACGCCGCCAGCCCGGTCAGCGCCCGCAGCAGCGTGGACTTGCCCGCTCCGTTGGGCCCGATGAGCGCGACACGCTCGCCGCGCCCGACATCCATGTCGATACCGCCCAGCACGCGCCGCCCCCCCAGATCGACGGAGAGCCCCCGCACGGACAGCGCGAGGGCCGGACCTTCAGTCCCCGACGAATGCACCGAAGCCCTCGACGCCGATGTTGCGGTACATGTCGCGCACGTAGTCGTAATCCGCGTCGTCCACCGCCCCGAGGAAGAAGCCGCCCTCGTACTTGCCGTTGTCCTCGCCCTCCAGAACGGCGCGCATCATCGCCTCGCCGTCCTCGATGAAGGCGGAACGCACGGCGTCGTAGACGGCCGGGTCGACGTCGCTTGCGGCCACGAGGATGTCGTTGGGCAGGTCCGGTCCGCGGGCGACGACGCGGAACGCGACCTCGGGATAGGCCTCGCGGACGCCCTCCAGGTGGCTGCGGTTCATGCCGACGGCCGCGATGTCGCCGTTGATCAGCGCCTCGACGGCGACGTTGCGCTGGATGATCTGGCTGTCGTAGTCGCGCCCGTAGGCCAGCCCGAGGTCGGCCAGCGCCTGCGCGGGGCCAAGCTGCTGGGAGGTCGAGCCGACCGAGCCGAAGGCCACGGTCTCTCCCTCCAGATCGGCGGCGCGCCCGATCGGGCCGTCGGCCAGCACGACGATCTGGCCATAATATTCGGGCCGTTGCCAGGCCACGACGATCTGCGGGTCGACCAGTTCCTTCATGACGACGTACTCGGCCGGGCCGGTCAGCACGAAATTGACCTGGCCCGCGCGCATCGCCTCCACGGCGGCGGTCCGCGACGACACCGCAAAGAGGTCGACGTCCAGTCCCGTCGACAGTTCCAGCGCCGCCTCGACGGCGCCGAACTCCTGCTGGAGCTGTTCCAGCCCCTCGACGTCGGTGACGGCCATGACGACGTCCTGCGCAAGGACGGGGCCCGCGGACAGGATGGCGGCGGCGATGAGGCGAATGTGCATTGGCGATCTCCCTGGTGATCCATCGGCCCCGGCGCGGCCGCGGCGGGGATCGGCAGGGTGGAGGGCTAGAGGCGATTTCTAACGGAAGCGTGACAGAAGGCCGGCGCGGTACGGAACGGCATTCGGTCGGGCCGCGTCCGTCATGAATTCTTCAACGAACCGTTACGCACCCTTCGCCAACCCGCTGCACCTGTCGTCGGGTGATGAAGGGGACCTCATGCATCTGCTGAGCATCGACCGGCTGACCAAGCGCTTCGGCGCCGCCACGGCCGTGGACGCCGTGTCGCTGAGCGTGGACCGCCCGATGATGATCGGCGTGATCGGACGCTCGGGCGCGGGCAAGTCCACCTTGCTGCGGATGCTGAACCTGCTGGAGCGTCCGACCGATGGCGCCATCCGGTTCGAGGGCCGCGAGGTCACGGCGCTCCGGGGTGCGGCGGCGCGCGCCTGGCAGGCCGACTGTGCGATGATCTTTCAGCAGTTCAACCTCGTGCCCCGGATGGACGTCGTGTCGAACGTCCTGCACGGCACGCTGAACCGCCGGTCGACCTTTCGCGCGCTCTTCGCGCTCTGGCCCCGCGCGGACGTGCACCGGGCCATCGACATCCTCGCCCGGCTGGGCATCGAGGACCACGCCGCAAAGCGGGCAGAGGCCCTGTCGGGCGGCCAGCAGCAGCGCGTCGCCATTGCCCGCGCGCTGATGCAGGACCCCGGCATCATCCTGGCCGACGAACCCATCGCCAGCCTCGACCCGATGAACGCGCAGATCGTGATGGAGGCGCTGCGCCGCATCCACGAGGAGGACGGCCGCACCGTCATCTGCAACCTGCACACCCTCGACACCGCGCGCCGCTATTGCGACCGCGTCGTCGGGATGCGGGCCGGCCGCGTCGTCTTCGACGGGACGCCCGAGCAGCTGACGACGGGGGTCGCCCGCGACATCTACGGCGCCGGCGCGGGCTTCTCCGAGGCCGCCACCTCGACCGAGATCAAGGATACCGAGACGACAGCCGACGCCCTCATCCGCGAGGCCGAGGCCGCCGTCTGACGGTGAACCCGCCCCCCGAAGGGGCATTCCCCCGACCAGAGAGAGAGACATGACCAAGACACTTCTGGCCCTTGCCGCCACCACCGCGATGACAGCCACCGCCTTCGCGCAGGACGGCGTCGCCGAATTCAACATCGGCGTGCTGGGCGGCGAGAACGCGCAGGACCGCATGACCGCCAACCAGTGCCTGGCCGAGTACACGGCAGAGGCGCTGGGCCTCGATGCGTCGGACGTGAAGATCTTCACGCCCGCCGACTACAATGGCGTCATCCAGGGTCTGCTGGGCGGCACGCTCGACATGGCGTGGCTGGGCGCCTCGTCCTACGCCGCCATCTACCTCCAGGATCCCGAGGCGGTCGAGCCGGTGCTGGTCAAGACCAACCTCGACGGATCGTTCAACTACTTCTCCATCGGCTTCGCGCGCACGGACTCGGACATCTCCACGCTCGACGACATGAAGGGCAAGTCCTTCGGCTTCGGCGATCCCAACTCAACCTCCGGCTACCTCATCCCCTCGGTCGAGATCCCCGCGGCCACGGGCGGCACGATGGACAGCGGCGACTACTTCGGCGAGGTGAAGTTCACCGGCGGTCACGAGCAGACCATCGTCGCGGTCGCGAACGGCGATGTCGACGCGGGCGTGACCTGGGCCGACGGTCTGGGCGACTGGGAGGACGGCTACAACTCGGGCGCGCTGCGCAAGGCCTCCGACGCGGGCATCGTCGACATGAACGACATCAAGGAGATCTGGCGGTCGAACCCGATCCCGGAAGGTCCGATCGTGCTGCGCTCGTCGCTGCCCGACGACGTGAAGTCGAAGATGACCGATCTCGTCGCCGGCCTGATCGAGACGGACAAGGACTGTGCCTACGGCGTCGCGTCGGGCGAAACGGCGGGCTTCAAGCCCATCACGCACGACGCCTACGAGACCATCGTCGAGGTCCGCAAGCGCGAGATCGGCGGCTGATCCCACCCCATCCGCCACGGCGGCGCGCGCCCACCTTCCGGCGCGCGCCGCTCCCCTCCTGCAAGGCCGCCCCATGACCGCATCGACGACCGATCTGCATGCCGCCTACGACGCGCAGTTGCGCGCGAAACGGCTGTGGAACGGCACGGGGCTGCTGATCTTCGCCCTCCTCCTGGTCGCCGGGTTCCTGACGACCAACGACCGCAACGCGGGGGGCTTCCTGCAGGGCCTGCCCAACGTCTTCGACTTTCCCGCCGACGTCGTCGCGGAGGCCGCCGACCGGGCGGGCGAGCTGCCGGGCCTGATCCTGAAATACCTCCCGTCGCTCATCGAGACGGTCAACATCGCCGCCGCCGCCACGCTGATCGGCGCGGCGGGGGGGGCCGCGCTGGCCTTCCTCGTCACCCGCGGGCTGGCCCCGGTGCCCTGGCTCGTCGCGCCGATACGCCGCCTTCTCGACACGCTGCGCGCGATCCCCGAGATCATCATCGCCCTCGTCCTGATCTTCGTTCTGGGCGGCGGGCCCGTCCCGGCGATGATCGCCATCGCGCTGCACTCGGTCGGCGCGCTGGGCAAGCTTTTCTCCGAAGTGGCCGAGAACGCGCCGCTGGGCGCCGCCGAGGGGCTGCGCTCGGTCGGGGCGACCTGGGGGCAGCGCATGCTTTTCGGCGTGCTTCCGCAGCTTGCGCCGAACTGGCTGAGCTATGGTCTTTTGCGGTTCGAGATCAACATCCGCGCGTCCGCCATCCTGGGCTTCGTGGGTGCGGGCGGCATCGGCTACGATCTGCGCAACGCGATGTCCTTCGGACAGGGACGCTTCGCCGAGGCGGCCGCGATCTTCCTGCTGCTCTTCGCCACCATCGTCGTCGTGGACCAGATCGGGTCCGCCATCCGCGAGCGTCTCACGAAGGGGGCCGCGCCGTGACCGCCGCCGTCGCCCGCACCGACCACCACGCCGCCGCCGACCGCCGTTTCGCGCGTGCGCGGATGTGGCTGCTCGGCGTGCCGGCGTTGCTTCTGGCCTATCTGATCTACATCTTCTTCGCCTTCGAGGGCCTGGCGCTGCTGCGCGAGGCCGACGGCGACAATGCCGTCATCCTGATGTCCGACATGGTCTCGCACAAGGTCCACGTCACGCGCGACAATCGCGACGGCACGGTCGAGGTCGCGGTCGAGGGCGAACGCAAGGGCCGCTATCCGGCGGGCGAGGCGCCCGAATGGGTCAGTCTGGGCGAAACGACCAGTATCGACCTCGGGGACGGCGCGGTCGTCACCTTCGGCCCCGACAACCTGACGACCTTCGCCATTCCCGGCTATGGCACGATCACCGCCCGGCCGTCGCGCAGCGAGGGTGCCAACGTGACCCTGCCCGACGGCCCCGTGCCGGGCTGGATCAACGCAAGCCGCAACCGCGTCGTCGTCTTCACCGACGCGGGCCGCCTGACCGTCACGCGCAACCGGACGGAGGTGTTCCGCTACTTCGCCGGGTGGGAGCTGTTCTTCTTCACGCTCGACTCGCCCTTCCACGGGATGGGTCCGGGCGCCCTCGCGTCCGCCGCGCTGGGCGGGCAGGCGGGCGCCATCTGGGACGATTTCTGGACCAACGACATGTGGCGCCACGCCGAGGTCGCCTGGGCACTGTTCGAGACGGTGCTGATGGCGTTCCTCGGGACGATGGGCGCGGCGCTCATCGCGCTTCCGCTGTCCTTTCTCGCCGCACGCGGCTTCACGCCGCTGGCGGCGGTCAAGTTCGTCTCGCGCCGCCTCTTCGATTTCCTGCGCGGCGTCGACGGGCTGATCTGGACCATCGTGCTAAGCCGCGCCTTCGGCCCCGGCCCCATGACGGGCACTCTGGCGATCCTGCTGACCGACACGGGTACCTTCGGCAAGATGTTCTCTGAGGCGCTGGAGAACGTCGACAATCGCCAGATCGAGGGCATCCGTTCGACCGGGGCCGGTGCGGTGCTGCGCGCGCGGTTCGGCGTCATCCCGCAGCTGCTGCCGGTCCTCGTCGCTCAGGTGCTCTACTACCTCGAGTCCAACACCCGGTCGGCCACCATCATCGGCGCGATCACCGGCGGCGGGATCGGCCTGCTGCTGACCCAGGCCATCAACACGCAGAAGGACTGGGAAGAGGTGACCTATTACATCGTCCTCGTCGTCCTCATGGTCTTTGCGATGGACAGCCTCTCGGGTCGGCTGCGCCGTCGGCTCATCCGCGGTTAGGCACCCGGGGCCGCCTGTCGCCATGCGCACCGCGCTTGCCGCATCGCGAACACGTCCTCGGTGCCGGGCGAAGGCCGCCGTGTACGCGACAGCCGGAGTTGAGGCCCAGCGCCGCGTCAGGTCCGGTCCGTCGTGCGTCCACTCCAATGAAGGTTCGATCATGCCCCGCCTGTCCCCCGATGCCCCATTCCTCCACCCCGACACGCAGATCACGGACGACTGCACCTTCGGGGCTTATGTCGAGATCGGGCGCGGCAGCCGCGTCGCCCATTCGACGTGGGGCGACTATTCCTATTGCGACCGCTATGCCGACATCGCCAACGCGCGGATCGGCAAGTTCGCCAATATCGCCGCCCACGCCCGCATCGGCGCCACCGACCACCCGATGGAGAAGGCGTCGCTGCATCATTTCCACTACCGCTCGGCCGACTACTGGGACGATGCGGACGACGACGCCGACTGGTTCGCCCGGCGCCGCGGCCGCTTGGCGGTGCTGGGCCATGACACGTGGATCGGCGCGCAGGCGATGGTGAAGCCAGAGGTGACGGTCGGCCACGGGGCGGTCGTCGCCGCCGGTGCTGTCGTGACGAAGGATGTCGAACCCTACTGGATCGTCTCCGGCGTGCCGGCCCGTCCGATGCGCCGCCGCCTGCCCGAGGCCACCGCCGCGCGGCTGATGGCGCTGGCGTGGTGGGACTGGCCGCACGACCGGCTGCGCGCGGCGCTGGACGATTTTCGCGCCCTCCCGGCCGAAGATTTCCTGGACCGCTATGCGTGACGCAGCGTCAGCACGATGCGTTCGCCCGCGAACCGCGTGACACCGAACTCCACCGCAACCCCGTCGAGGTCGGCGTTCACCGCCTCCGACACCAGGAGCGCCGCACCGGGCGCGAGGTTCAGATGACCGGCTTCGACCGCGGTCGCCGTCGCCGCCATGATCCGGGTCGAGACCCGCACGTAGTCCGCCACGCCGCAGGCCCCGAGCGCCTCGGTCACCGATCCTTTTCGTGCCAGGGCCGCCGGGAGGTCCGGCAGGCGGGCGGCTGGATAGAGCGCGTGGAACAGCGCCACCGGCTCTCCGTCCGCCAGCGCCAGCCCGTCGGTCACGTGGACCGGATCGCCCGCCGCCAGACCCAGCGGCGCGGCTTCGGACGCGGTCGCGGGCCGCGTCTCGACCGCCAGCAGCCGCTTGCCCGGCACCCGCCCCGCCGCCTCCATCGAGCGGCGGAACCGCGTCCGCGCGCCGATCGGATATTCTGCCGGGGCCTGCGCCACGAAGGCACCCGATCCGCGCCGCGTCCGCACCAGCCCGCCCGCGACGAGATCAGCCAGCGCCCGCCGTACGGTGTGTCGGTTCACCCCGAAACGCACCGACAGCTCGCGTTCGGTTGGCAGCCGGTCGCCCGGCCGCCGTGCGCCGCCGGCGATCTCCTGGCGCAGGGCATCGGCTATGGTCGCCCAGACCGGCGTTCTCGTCATCGAACTGTCACTGGCCTTCTCCCCCGGGACGGGTCTAGAACGGTTCCGAGAAGTTGTCGAGTTGTCGAGATCGCACCATGACCCGCCCCGACTGGATCGGCCTGCTGGCCCGGACGCCTCCGCCCGACCTCGCGTCGCTCTTCGACGCGGTCGGCGAACTGCCCGACCCCGACTGGCTGCGGCCGCCCGAGACCGGGAGCGTCATGGTGCGCGGGGCGGCGGGCGGAACGGGGGCGGCCTTCAACCTAGGGGAGGTCACGGCGACCCGCTGCACCCTGCGGCACGGCACCGTCGAGGGCCACGCCTTCGTCCAGGGCCGCGACGCCGCCCATGCGACCCGTGCCGCCTGGATCGACGCCCTGATGCAGACCGACCGGGCCGAGGCGACGCGGCGCGACGTCCTCGGCCCGCTCGCCGCTGCCGAAGTCCGTCGCCGCGAGACGCGCGCCCGCAAGGCCGAGGCCACGCGCGTCGATTTCGAGACGATGACGCGGGGCGAGGACTGATGGAGCCGGCGTTTTCGGATCCGCCCGCGCAGTCCGCTGTGGCCTTCCGCGCGATCATGCAGGCGATGGCGCGGCCGGGCACGGTCCATCGGGTATCGGCGCCCGCGCCGGACGGACTGTCGCCCGCCGCCGCCGCCGTCCTGCTGGTGCTGGCGGATCCGACGACGCCGGTCTGGACGGCGCGCGGCCGCGACTGGCTGGTCTTCCACACCGGCGCGCCGACTGTCGCGGACCGGTCCGACGCCGCCTTCGCGGTGGGTGCCTGGGGCGATCTCGTGCCACTGGACGGCTGGCCCGTGGGCACGCCCGACTACCCGGACCGCAGCACGACGCTGATCGTGGAAGTGCCCGATCTCGAAGGTCCCGGCACCCGGCTGACCGGCCCGGGGATCGAGACGGAGATGCGGCTGCCACTGCCCGATCCGCAGGCCCTCGCGGCAAATGCGGCGCGCTATCCGCTGGGCGTCGACCTGATCCTGACCTGCGGCGACCGGCTGGCCGCGCTGCCCCGGTCGACCCGCGTCCATCCGGAGGACACCTGATGTACGTCGCGGCCAAGGGCGGCGAGGCGGCTATCGCCGCCGCGCATCGCTGGCTCGCCGAGGAACGGCGGGGGCAGGGTGCGCTTCTGGACGTCGAGCAGATCGCCTCGCAACTCGCGCTGAGCGTGGCGCGGGTGATGTCCGAGGGGTCGCTCTACGATCCGGAACTGGCCGCGCTGGCCGTCCGGCAGGCGCGCGGCGACCTGATCGAGGCGGTGTTCCTGATCCGGGCCTTTCGCACGACCCTGCCGCGCTTCGGCGCGACCCGCCCCCTCGACACTGGCGCGATGTCCTGCGACCGCCGCGTGTCGGCCACCTTCAAGGACATTCCCGGCGGGCAGGTCCTGGGGCCGACCTTCGACTATACCCACCGCCTCATCGACTTCGCCGAGGCCGCGGGCGCCGATCCCGCGGCGATGGCCGCCGCGGCGCCGGACGTACGTCCGCGTGTGTCCGACCATCTGGGCCGCGAAGGCCTGCTGCGCGACGAACGGCCGGGCGACGCCGCGCCCCCCGACCTGACCCGCACGCCGCTGGAGCTTCCCGCGAACCGCGCGCTGCGCCTTCAGGCGCTGGCGCGCGCTGATGAGGGGTTCCTGCTGGGCCTGGCCTATTCGACCCAGCGCGGCTACGGGCGGACCCACGCCTTCGTGGGAGAGCTGCGCGTCGGTGCGGTGGAGGTCGAGATCGACCTGCCCGAGCTTGGCTTCTCTATCGCCTTCGCCGAGATCGTCGTCACCGAATGCGAGACCGTGAACCAGTTCACCGGATCGAAGACCGAGCCGCCGCAGTTCACGCGCGGCTACGGCCTCACGCTGGGCACCTGCGAACGCAAGGCGATCTCGATGTCGCTGGTCGACCGGGCACTGCAATGGCGCGAGCTTGGCGAGGATTTCATCGGCGCACCGGCGCAGGACGAGGAGTTCGTCCTCTCCCACGCCGACAACGTCCAGGCAACGGGCTTTCTGGAGCACATCAAGCTGCCCCATTACGTCGATTTCCAGGCCGAGCTGGAACTGATCCGCCGCCTCCGGCGCGAAGCGGCACAGGTCCAAGAGGCCGCGGAATGACCGACTATAACTTCGCCTATCTGGACGAACCCACCAAGAAGATGATCCGCCGGGCGATCCTCAAGGGGCTGGCCGTGCCCGGCTATCAGGTGCCCTTCGCCAGCCGGGAGATGCCGATGCCCTACGGATGGGGCACGGGCGGCGTGCAGGTGACGGCGGCCTGCCTGACGCCGGACGACACGCTCAAGGTCATAGACCAGGGCGCCGACGACACGACGAACGCGGTGTCGATCCGCGCCTTCTTCGCCCGGGTGGCCGGCGTGGCCACGACGACGCGGACGGCGAAGGCCAGCATCATCCAGACACGCCACCGCATCCCGGAGGCGCCGCTGCGCGCCGACCAGATCCTGGTCTATCAGGTGCCCATCCCCGAACCGCTCCGCTTCCTGGAGCCGCGCGAGACCGAGACGCGGCGAATGCATGCGCTGGAGGAATACGGCCTCATGCACGTGAAACTCTACGAGGACATCGCGCGGCACGGCGCCATTGCGACCTCCTACGCCTATCCCGCGCTGGTGAACGGGCGGCACGTGTTCGACCCGTCGCCGATCCCGCGCTTCGACAATCCAAAGCTGGAAAGCGCGGCGATCCAGCTTTTCGGCGCGGGTCGCGAGCAGCGGATCTACGCGATCCCGCCCTACACGTCGGTGGTCAGCCTGGATTTCGACGACCATCCGTTCGAAGCGTCCAAGGCCGAGGGACGCTGCGCGCTCTGCGGGGCCGCCCAGACCTATCTGGACGAGATCGTGGCCGACGACGCGGGAACGCGCCGGTTCCAGTGCTCGGACAGCGACTATTGCGCGGAGCGGCGGGCATGAACGTGGCGGCGGACGTCGACGTGCCGCTGCTGACGGTGCGGGGATTGACGAAATCCTACGGCGGGCGGATCGGCTGCGCGGAGGTCGACCTCGATCTCTGGCCAGGCGAGGTTCTGGGGGTGGTGGGCGAAAGCGGATCGGGCAAGTCCACCATGCTGGCCTGCCTCGCCGGCCACCAGTCGGCCGATGCGGGCACGGCCGCCTACCGGGGTATCGACGTCCTGACCATGCCCGAGCCCGATCGGCGCAGGCTCGCCCGGACCGACTGGGCCTTCGTCCACCAGAACGCGCGCGACGGGCTGCGGATGAACGTCAGCGCAGGTGGGAACGTGGGCGAGCGTCTGATGGCGGGCGGCGCGCGGCACTACGGAACCATTCGATCCACGGCCGAGGACTGGCTGGCGCGGGTGGAGATCGACCCGTCGCGGATCGACGACCGGCCATCGCAATTCTCGGGTGGCATGCAGCAGCGGTTGCAGATCGCGCGGGGGCTGGTGACCGGGCCGAAGCTGGTGCTGATGGACGAGCCGACGGGCGGCCTCGACGTCAGCGTTCAGGCGCGCCTGCTGGACCTGCTGCGCGGTCTGGTACGGCGGATGGGCCTTGCGGCCATCGTCGTCACGCACGACATCGGTGTGGTGCGGCTTCTGGCCGACCGGGTGATCGTGATGAAGGACGGGCGGGTGGTCGAGACGGGACTGACGGACAGGGTGCTCGACGATCCGCAGCATGCCTATACGCAACTCCTTGTCGCCTCGGTGCTGCCGACATGATCGCCGTCCGCGACCTGTCGAAGGATTTTGTCCTGCACAACCAGGGCGGCGTACGCATCCCCGTGCTGCGGGGCGCGGTCCTCAGCGTCGAGCCGGGCGAATGCGTGGCGCTGACCGGCGCCTCCGGGTCTGGCAAGTCCACCCTGCTGCGCCTTTTGCAGGGCAACTACGTTCCGGGGGCCGGGTCGCTTGTCGTCGGCGGTCTGGACCTCGCAACAGCCTCGGCCCGCGAGGTGTCGGAGCTGCGCCGTGCCACGCTTGGCTACGTGTCGCAATTCCTGCGCGTGGTTCCCCGCGTTCCCGCCCTCGATGTGGTGGCCGAACCTCTGCTGACCCTCGGCACGCCCGATGACGAGGCTCGCGACAGGGCGGGGTCGCTGCTTGCACGTCTCAACCTGCCCGACCGGCTGTGGCAGCTTTCGCCGACGACTTTCTCGGGGGGCGAGCAACAGCGCGTCAATATCGCCCGCGGCTTCGTCCATCCCTATCCCGTATTGCTGCTGGACGAACCCACGGCATCGCTCGACCCTGTCAACCGGGCCGTCGTTCTGGACCTGATCCGGGAGGCCAAGGCGCGCGGCGCCGCCGTCGTCGGTATCTTCCACGACGCACCCGCACGCGCGGCCGTCGCCGACCGGGAGGTCGACGTCGCGGCCTTCGCTTCATGACCGGACCGCACGTCCCGCCGGAGACGCGCCCGACGGAGACGTCTAGCATACCGGAGGCGCGCACGTCGAATGCCACGTCCACGCCAGAGGGGTACACTGCGTCTGCCTCTCCTGTGCCGGAGGCGCGCGCAATGGACGCCTCGGCCTCGCCGGAGGCGCGTGTCCCGACATCATCGGCCGTGCCGGAGGCGCGCCCCCGGGTGGTGGCGGTCGTCGGCCCCTCGGGCGTCGGCAAGGACAGTCTGATCGCGGCCCTGGCGGCGGCCGAACCGGCAATGCGTCCGCTGCGCCGCGTCGTGACCCGTCCGGCCGACGGGACCGAGCCGTTCCGTTCGGTCACCTCCGACCGGTTCGATGCCATGGAGGCCGAAAATGCCTTCGCCCTGTCCTGGGGCGCCCACGGCCTGCGCTACGGCGTACCCCGGTCCGAGATCGAGGCCCTCGGCCCGGGCGAGACCGGCCTGGTGAACCTGTCGCGCGGTGTGCTGAACCGCGCCGGGGCGTCCCTGCCGCGACTTGCCGTCCTGTCGGTCACGGCGCCCGCGGCGGTCCTCGCGCGGCGCCTCGCGACGCGGGGACGCGAGGACGAGGCCGCCATCGCCGCGCGCCTCGCCCGTCCGGCGCCCGAATTCCCTGCGGGACTGCCGGTCCTGACGCTGGACAACGGCGGACCGCTGGACGGCGCGGTCCGCACGGCACGCGACTGGATCGCCTCGATACCCGCCTGAAGCCCACCATCGGCGCCGCCATGTCAGCCGCCGCCTGCGCGCTGACCGCCGGCGGCGTCGAGACGTCCCAGACCACCAGCTTCGTCGGGCGGCTGCTGACCTCGGTCGGGGTGTCGGCCTTGCCGGGGGGCGATCGACAAGCCCGACAAGCCGCGCCGGCCTGGCATCGATACGCCGTCCGGGCGCACCGGCGGGGTGAGCGCCGCATCGCGGTTCCAACGCCCGGCAGGCATCGAGACGCGAAAAACGCTCTGGAGCAGAAATAGCTGTAAAACGCTGCAGAAACGGCTTTCACGCTGCTGTCGCGCTACACCCGATCAGGTGAACCACGGCGCATGTCCGGCACAAGTTTCACCAGGCGCCGCAAATAAATAAACTAATTGGTATAGAGGTAAACCCCTGCTGCCGTTAACTTTAGTTGAGAGTAACCGAATCCAGGGAGATTTTCTATGTCGGCATTCAGAAACTTCATGTCCACGTCCGCGGTCCTCGCGCTGACGGCAGGGGCGGTTCAGGCCGCCACCGCAGACCAAGGCATCGGCTACGTCTTGGGCAACAACGGCACCCAGATCTCGAAGATCATGGATCTCAGCAACCCGACGACGTCGGGCACGGTCGACATCGCGCTCGACGGCGCGGCCGGGCCGTTCTCCCTCGACGCCATCGCCTATCGCCCGAATACCGGCACCTACGTGGGCTACCAGAGCGCGTCGAACACCGTCTACTCCGTCAACGTCATGACCGGTGCCGCGTCCGCGATCGTGACCGGCATGGGCGTCAACGCAGACGGACAGGCCGTCGCGACCACGACCGGCATCCTGGGCTTCGACTTCAACAACAAGCTCGACGCCGCCCGGATCGTGACCCAGAACGTCGAGAACCTCGTTTTCTTCCCCGAGCGGACGGATCCGGCCGCCGCCCCGAACGTCATCCGCGCAACCGACCTCTTCTACGTCGACGGCGATCCGGGCGCCGATGGCATGAGCCCCGGCATCGTGGCCAACGCCTATACCAACGCGCTGCCGCAATCGGCCTTCGCCGAGCCGACGCCGGACGATGGCGTCGACAATACGCTGGGCCTTGTCCAGTACGTCCTCGACAGCGACCGGGATACGCTGGGGACGCTGGGTAACAACGCCGGCACGCTGACGACCGTCGGCCAGCTCTTCACCGGCGACAGCATGGACGCGATCGACATCAGCGACATCGCGGGGCTGGATATCCTGTCGGTCGGGCCCGACGACAACCTGGCCTTCGCGCTGCTCAACATGGACGGCATGTCGGTGCTCTACAGCTTCGGCCTCGACGCCACCGACGGGCGCATCGCGGCCACGCGCCTGGGCGCCATCGGATCGGGCTACACCAGCCTGGCCATCGCGCCCTCGGACATCGCGCCGGTGCCGCTGCCCGCCTCGGCCCTGTTGCTTCTGGCCGGTCTGGGCGGCTTTGGCGCCCTGCGTCGCCGACGCACCTGATTCCAGCAAGTCATCTCATGACGACAAGGGGCGGGGGAACACCCCGCCCTTTTTTGTCCGCACTTGCGAGTTCTTACTTCGTTCACGTTTCCCCATTGGTCATTCCCGGCAGTTCGCCTATCTTCACAGCGGACCACGGAGGGCGCAGAATGGCCGAGCTGAAGAACATCGAGGTCCGCGGCGCGCGCGAGCACAATCTCAAGAACATCGATGTCGATATTCCCCGCGACAAGCTGGTCGTCATCACCGGTCTGTCGGGTTCGGGCAAGTCCAGCCTGGCCTTCGACACGATCTACGCCGAGGGCCAGCGCCGTTATGTCGAATCGCTCAGCGCCTATGCCCGTCAGTTCCTCGACATGATGGGCAAGCCTGACGTCGACCACATCTCTGGGCTGAGCCCCGCCATCAGCATCGAGCAGAAGACCACCAGCAAGAACCCCCGCTCGACCGTCGGCACGGTGACCGAGATTTACGACTACCTGCGCCTGCTTTTCGCCCGCGTCGGCCAGCCCTACAGCCCGGCCACCGGCAAGCCCATCGAGGCGCAGCAGGTGCAGGACATGGTGGACGTCATCATGGGGCTGGAGGAGGGGACGCGCGGCTACCTGCTGGCCCCCATTGTGCGCGACCGCAAGGGGGAGTACCGCCGCGAGCTGCTGGAGCTGCGCAAGCAGGGGTTCCAGCGGGTCAAGATCGACGGCGCCTTCCACGAGATCGAGGAGGCGCCCAAGCTCGACAAGAAGTTCCGCCACGATATCGACGTCGTCGTGGACCGGATCGTGGTGCGCGAGGGGCTGGAGACCCGGCTGGCGGATTCGCTGCGCACCGCCCTCGACCTCGCCGACGGCATCGCCATCCTTGAGACCGCGCCGCGCGCCGAAGAAAGCGACGTCGCGCCGGAGCCCGAGCGGCGCACGTTCAGCGAAAAGTTCGCCTGTCCCGTCAGCGGCTTCACCATCCCCGAGATCGAGCCGCGCCTGTTCTCGTTCAACGCGCCCTTCGGGGCCTGCCCGGTCTGCGACGGCTTGGGGGTCGAGCTCTTTTTCGACGAACGCCTCGTCGTGCCCGACCAGAACCTCAAGATCTCGGACGGGGCGCTCGCACCCTGGCGCAAGGGCAAATCGCCCTATTTCCTCCAGACGATCCAGTCCATCGCCGAGCACTACAGCTTCGACCAGCGCGCCCGCTGGAAGGATCTGGCGCCGCATGTCCAGCAGGTCTTCCTGCACGGCTCCGGCAAGGAGGAGATCAAGTTCCGCTATGACGAAGGCGGCCGGGTCTACCAGGTCTCGCGGCCCTTCGAGGGGGTGATCCCGAACATGGAGCGGCGCTACCGCGAGACCGACAGCAACTGGGTCCGCGAGGAGTTCGAGCGCTACCAGAACAACCGTCCCTGCGGCACCTGCGGCGGCTTTCGCCTGCGTCCCGAGGCGCTGGCCGTCAAGATCGGTCCTGCCAAGGGCGGGCCGGGTGCCCTGCTGCACGTGGGGCAGGTGGTGCAGATGTCCATCCGCGAGGCTGCCGACTGGTGCGCGACGGTGCCCGCAAACCTCAGCAAGCAGCGCAACGAGATCGCGCATGCCATCCTCAAGGAGATCCGCGAACGGCTGGGGTTCCTCAACAACGTCGGCCTGGAATACCTCACGCTGTCGCGGAATGCCGGCACCCTGTCGGGCGGTGAATCCCAGCGCATCCGCCTGGCCAGCCAGATCGGCTCCGGCTTGCAGGGCGTGCTCTACGTCCTCGACGAGCCCAGCATCGGGCTGCACCAGCGCGACAACGACCGACTGCTGGAAACGCTCAAGAACCTGCGCGACGCCGGCAACACCGTCATCGTCGTCGAGCATGACGAAGAGGCCATTCGCGAGGCCGACTGGGTGTTCGACATCGGCCCCGGCGCGGGCGTGCATGGCGGGCAGGTGGTATCCTTCGGCACGCCGGCCGATATCGTCGCGGACCCCAAATCGGTGACGGGCGACTATCTTGCGGGGCGCCGGTCGGTGCCGGTGCCGGCGACGCGGCGCAAGGGAAATCGCAAGAAACTGCGCGTGGTCAAGGCGGTGGGCAACAACCTGCGCGAGGTCTCGGTCGACTTTCCGCTTGGCAAGTTCGTCTGCGTGTCGGGTGTGTCGGGCGGCGGCAAGTCGACCCTGACCATAGAGACCCTGTTCAAGACGGCGTCGATGACGCTGAACGGCGCCCGCCAGACGCCCGCGCCCTGCGAGACGATCAAGGGGCTGGAGCATCTCGACAAGGTCATCGACATCGACCAGCGGCCCATCGGGCGCACCCCGCGGTCGAACCCCGCCACCTATACCGGCGCCTTCACGCCGATCCGCGACTGGTTCGCCGGCTTGCCTGAATCCAAGGCACGCGGATACAAGTCCGGGCGATTCAGCTTCAACGTGAAGGGCGGGCGGTGCGAGGCCTGTCAGGGCGACGGCGTCATCAAGATCGAGATGCACTTTCTGCCCGACGTCTACGTCACGTGCGAGACCTGCAACGGCAAGCGCTACAACCGCGAGACTTTGGAGATCGCGTTCAAGGGCAAGAGCATAGCGGACGTCCTTGACATGACAGTTGAGGATGCGCAGGCCTTTTTCAAGGCCGTCCCGTCGATCCGCGAGAAGATGGATGCGCTGGTCCGTGTGGGTCTGGGCTATATCAAGGTCGGCCAGCAGGCGACGACGCTCTCGGGCGGAGAGGCGCAGCGCGTGAAGCTCAGCAAGGAGCTGAGCAAGCGCAGCACGGGCCGCACGCTCTACATCCTGGACGAACCGACGACCGGCCTGCACTTCGAGGATGTCCGCAAGCTGCTGGAAGTGCTCCACGAGCTGGTGGACCAGGGCAATTCGGTCATCGTGATCGAGCATAACCTCGACGTCATCAAGACCGCCGACTGGATCATCGACATCGGACCCGAAGGCGGCGACGGCGGCGGTCAGGTCGTCGCCACCGGCACGCCCGAGGCGGTGGCCGACGTAGCGGCCAGCCACACAGGCCGATATCTACGCCCCATGCTGGGACGGGGCAGGGTAGCGGCCGAGTAACCGTCCACCCGAAAGGAGCCACCTCGACCGGCATTGAACCGCACCGGGTCTGCCGGAGGCTCGGACTCCTGAGCAGGATGGGGCCACCATGGAGAAGTCCACGAACAAGTTTTCCCCAGACGTCCACGAGCGCGCCGTGCGGATGGTTCTCCACAGCGAAGGCCAACGCGGTTCTCGCTGGCAGACGATCACATCGATTGCGGCGAAGACCGGTTGCTCGGCGAACACGCTGAACGACTGGATCAGAAAGGCCGAGGTCGACAGCGGCAAGCGTGCAGATAACTTGAGATAGACGTCCGAGAAGATGAAGGCACTTGAGCGGGAGGACCGGGAGCCGCGCGGGGCCAACGAGATCCTGCGCAAGGCATCAGCTTATCTTGCGATGGCGGAGCTCGACCGCCGGTCGAAGTGATGGTCGGGTCCATCGCCGATCATCGTGGCGAGCATGGGGTCGAGCCGATCTGCAGGGTGCTGCCGATCGCCCGATCCACCTACGATGATCACCTGGCGAAGCTGGCCGATCCGACACGGCTATCGGACCGTGCGCGCCGTGATGTCGCCCTACGACCCGAGATCCGATGTGCGTTCGCAGCATCAGCCACAATGCGGACAGAGTTTACCTTCGTTCGGGCGTCCCGAAAGTCTGTTCGTAACGTGAGATCATAGGTGCGCGAGATGATCGATACCGTTCACCACAATAGCATTGTGGACATAGCCAAGTCATTCGACTTTCCTGCTATTTCAATCCGGCGCGGCCTACGAAACGGCGTTCGCTCCGAAATCCTCTTGGAAAACTACTTATGAATTTGCGGAGTTGATTTACAAGTTGATCCAGATGGCGACAGCATAGATCACTGTCGCAATCCAACTCAGTGTAAAGATCGCCGGTCGCAGCGGGTGCCGGGCCCAACCGGCGATCATCCCCCAGGCGTGCAACACGCGCAGGACGAGGAACGCGATAGCGCTGCCGACGGTCCAGGCATTGGAAACTCCAAGCAAAGTCGCCATCAGAACGACGACTGCGAAAGGCGCGAACTGCTCCAACAGGTTGGCCTGCGCGCGATGGGCGCGATGAACCCAAGGTTCCATTAGTGACTGGTCAGGCGGACGAACGAACGTGTCCTCCGTTCCCGCATAGGGAGTGGTGTTCACACCGACGATGTAAGGAATCCAGAGACTGGCCGTCATTAACGTCATGAAGAGGAGCACGTTCAGTTCGATCGTCATCGATACGGGGACCATCACGCGGCCTCCCCAGACGAGAAGTTCAAAGCTTCGCCCGTCTCCAAGTAGGATTTCAGGCTGGCGAGGTAGCGCACCCAGCCGTCCTTCACCCCGTCCTGACCGTTGGGAATGTCGAAATGGGAGACACGCAATCTGGTGAGATCGCCGACCTGCTCTATCTCATAACGCACCCATGAGGCCTCCGCATCGGGCATCCAGCGGGGAACGAACGTCGTCTCGAAGCTGCGGCCCTCGTCCAGAGCGGTGATCTCGCCGTCAACCATGGGCGAGCCATCGGGGCGGAACTGATCGTAGCGGCCTCCCTTGGCTCCGTTCGTCTTCAAGGACGCACGCAGGAAATGGTAGCGGGACGCTTCCTCCTCGTTCATCAGCGCGTTCCAGACGCGTATGGAGTCAGCACGGATGTAGGTTTCCGAAACGAAGTCGGGTTTGGTCATGACATTCTCCAGTTTGGCCTTGAGTTGGAGCATCGTCCGCGCTGCCGGGCCTTGGGTGAACGGTTCGATCCAGCGGTCCATGACCTCCTGGAGCGGCACCGCATTGAGGTGATGGTACTTGAATCGCCCTGAGCGAGACGAGACGACCAAGGTCGACTCTTCCAAGACCTTGAGATGCTTGGCGACGCCGAAGCGTGTCATGTCCAAGCCTTCTTCCAACTGTGATGAAGTCAGGCCACCTTCCATCCGTAGTCGATCAAGGATCGCGCGGCGGGTAGGGTCGGCCAGAGCCTTGAAGATCGAGTCCATGGACGCTTCATACGTTACCATATGGTCACATGTCAACGACGTATGCGAAGGGCTTCCGCGTTCGCGTTCTCTCTGCAGGAACTTCCAACCAACCAGTGAACGTCAGCACGATCCGTCCAGCACCAGAACCTGACGCATGTGCGGACCCAGATTAGAATGAAATGCATCTGTTGATTAAGACTGGCTTGCCCAGTGCAGCCATTCGTCGTCCCTGCAGCATTAGGAAGAGAGGGCTTGGAGCGGACCTTGGCCTCTCGATCCCGAGGAGCCCACACCGCAGGGCAGAACGGTCATTTGCGGGTCCCATATGACGTCCGCTCCCTAGACGCGCGAACCTGCCGGGAGCGAAACCCAAGGAGCTTACTCCGCTGCGAGGGCCAGGGACGGACGCTGCGGTTCGACGATCTCGCCATGCGCGTCGCGGGGACGCATCCTCCGGGCATAGACCAGCCGGAACGCCGCCGGCGTGAAGTAGAAGCTGACGATGGTGGACAGGGCCACGCCGCCGGCGACGGCCATGGCGAAGGGGGGCCAGAAGCCGCCTCCCGCGAGGATCAGGGGCAGGAACCCCCCGGCGGTGGTGATCGTGGTCGAGACAATATGGCGGGAGGAGTCCATCACCACGTCGGTCATCGCGTCCGGGTCGCCGGTGGCGGCGGTCTCGTCTTCCTGCAAGGCGGTCAGGATGATGAGGGCGGCGTTGATCGACACGCCGATGGAGCCGATCAGGCCGATGATCGCGTTGATCCCGAACGGATAGTCGAAGACCGCGAGCGCCAGCATGGAGAGCCCCGCCGACAGGCCCGAGACGACCAGGGCCACGCCTGCGAGGCGGAAGCTGCGGAACGTCAGCACGACCACGGCGATGGATAGGGTCACGATCAGGCCGAGCGAGGCGATGAGATTGTTGAGCGTCGAGGCGCGGGCATCCGCGTCGCCGCCGATCTCGAGCCGGACCCCTGCGGGCAGCTCGAACGCTGCCG
>CAVROT010000003.1:0-168153 GCA_963722905.1 uncultured Alphaproteobacteria bacterium
CATATTATCGCCCCGGCTTGTACGATCCCCCGATGCCCTGAAGGGTAAAGGTAGGCTTCGTACTCCCTGCGCTTTGTTCCGGCAGCATGTGGGAGGCCCCGCACGTGCCGATCCCGGCTTTGATCGCCAGGCATCGCGTGAGGCATTTCTGCCTTTTCCATCAGGCTTTGACGGAGGTTCCGACAAGGCGTCTATGCGCCCTCTGTCGGTTGCCTTGCCCGGGCGCTCGGTTGTGGCATTTGGTGGCAGTACCGGCTTCGCAAGTTCCAGCCTGCCGATACGCTCTTCGGGCTTCTTGGCGAACGTGCCGTTCTCTTCGACGAGACGATCCGGCCGGCCGTCGATCCGCTGTCCGGCATCCCAGAGCGCCCGCTGCCATTCATCCCACCCGGCGACCTTGTCGCGCAAGCGCCGCGGATGATCAGTGGCAAAGTGCCGGTTAGCGTGGCGGGCACATGCCGGCACCCCGGGAAGCACCGACCACACGATGCCCTCTCCTTTGGCAATCGGATCAGGCCGACTTCAGCGCGTCCGCCAGATCGGTCCGCTCCCACGAAAACCCGCCGTCAGCCTCGGGGTCGCGGCCGAAGTGGCCGTAGGCCGAGGTGCGCTGGTAGATCGGGCGATTCAGGCCGAGATGCTCGCGTATGCCGCGCGGCGTGAGGTCGGTGGACCGGACGATGGCGCGCTCGATCTCCTCGGGGGAAGCGCTGCCGGTACCGTGAGTGTCGGCATAGATCGACAGCGGCTTCGATACCCCGATGGCATAGCTCAGCTGGATGGTGCAGCGGTCGGCCATGCCGGCGGCGACCACGTTCTTGGCGAGGTAGCGCGCCATGTAGGCGGCCGAGCGGTCGACCTTGGTCGGGTCCTTGCCAGAGAACGCACCGCCGCCATGCGGGGCGGCCCCGCCGTAGGTGTCGACGATGATCTTGCGCCCCGTCAGCCCCGCGTCCCCGTCGGGACCGCCGATCACAAAGGTACCCGTCGGGTTCACCCACCATTCCGTCGCGGGCGTGATCCAGTCCTTCGGCAGCACCTCGCGGATGTAGGGCTCGACGATGGCGCGGATGTCGTCCTGCGTCTGGTCGACGCTCTCGTGCTGGGTCGACAGCACGATCGACGTCACCTCGACCGGGCGCCCGTCCTCGTAACGCAGCGACACCTGCGATTTGGCGTCGGGGCGCAGCGCGGGCTCGGCGCCCGACTTGCGGGCCTCGGCCAGCCGGCGGAGGATCGCGTGGGCGTACTGGATCGGGGCCGGCATCAGCTCGTCCGTCTCGCGGCAGGCATAGCCGAACATGATGCCCTGGTCGCCGGCGCCCTCGTCCTTGTTGCCGCTGGAATCGACGCCCTGGGCGATATGCGCCGACTGCTCGTGCAGGAAGTTGAGGACGTGGCAGGTGTTCCAGTGGAACTTCTCCTGCTCGTAGCCGATCTCCTTGATGCAGTCCCGCGCGATCTGCCCGATGCGTCCCATGTAGTCCTTCAGCCGCTCCTGGTTGCGCAGCCCGACCTCGCCGCCGATCACCACGAGCCCGCTGGTCGCGAAGGTCTCGCAGGCGACGCGCGCCTCGGGTTCCTCGGACAGGAACGTGTCCAGTACGGCGTCCGAGATGCGGTCGCAGACCTTGTCGGGGTGGCCTTCGGACACGGATTCCGAGGTGAAGACGTAGTTCTTGCGGGTCATGGAAGGAGGCTCCGATACGAGGGGCCACCGCGCGTCAGGAAGCCGTTGCGCGGGGCGGGAAGGACCAAAGGCCCCTATAGGGCTGACGGGGGCTAATCAATCGCGAACCGTGCGCGCGCCGGCGAAAACGATGCCCAGCGCCAGCAGCAGCGCGCCCAGCGCCGGAAGGTCGCCCCAGCGGGCATAGGGCGTGGGCGGCATCGCGGGCGGCAGGGCATGGTCGAGGAACCCCGCCTCGCCCAAGGGCAGCGACGCCGCGATGCGGCCGCGCGCGTCGATCACGGCCGATACGCCGGTATTGGCGACGCGCACCATCGGCAGCCCCTGCTCGATGGTGCGCATCCGTGCCTGCGCGAGGTGCTGGTAGGGCCCCGAGAACGTGCCGAACCAGGCGTCGTTGGTGATCTGCAGCAGCCAGCCGGGCCGCGCGGGCGCGTTCGCGACGCCGCGCGGAAAGATCGCCTCGTAGCAGATGAGCGGCAGGGCCGTGCCGGCGCGGCCCAGGTCCAGGAGCCGCGGCCCCGGCCCGGCCGAGTACCCGAATCCCTCGCGCGCGGCGAAGCCCCGCAGCCCCAGCCGGGACGCCAGCCCGCCGAGGGGGACGTATTCCCCGAAGGGGACGAGGTGGTGCTTGTCGTAAAGCTGCGCGATCCCGCCCCCGGGGTCGAGCACGGCGAGGCTGTTGAACGCCAGCGGCCCCTCCAGCCGCTGCGCGCCCACGATGGCCGTCGCCCCGCCGGCCGCTTTCGCGATGCGGGCGAAGGCGGGGTGCCCGGGCTCCAGAAGGTAGGGCACTGACGTCTCGGGCCAGAGGATCAGGTCCGGCTCGCCCGGTGCGGCGGTAAAGGCCAGCGCGCGTTCGTAGTAGGTGGCGGCGTGGTCCGGGTCCCACTTGCGCTCCTGCGGGGCGTTGGGCTGAACGAGGCGCACGGTTACCTTCGGGCCGGGCGGCGGCTGCGGCGTGACGGCGAGCAGCGCCGCCCCCAGTGCCAGAGGCAGGCCCCACGCCGCCCCCAGCGCCGCTGCGCCAGCCACCGGCCGTCGCCGCGCCGTCAGGGCAATGCCGGCCGCGAGGATCAGCGTCAGACCCGTCAGGCCGAACGGCCCGGCGACGGCGCCCAGTATCGCGCCATGGCCCTCGGACCAGACGTAGCCGACCAGCGCCCAGGGGAACCCCGTCAGAACGGTGGACCGCAGCCATTCGGCCAGCGCCAGCGCCGCGGCCCAGGCCAGGGCCGTGCGCCAGGCCGATCCGCGCCCGGCCCGGTGCGCCGCGGCGAAGGCGGCGGCCCAGAACCCGCCGAACCCCGTCGCGATGAAGAGCAGCGCGAAGGGCGCCATCCATCCATGGCGCGGCAGGTCGATCAGGAAAGGCTCGACGATCCAGTTCAGGGTAGCGGCAAAGTAGCCCGTCCCCACGGCCCAGCCGGTCCGGGCGGCCGCGCGCCAGCCGGACGCGGCGATGCAGGCTAGGCAGGCCGCGGCAAGGCCCGCCAAGGCCACCGGCACAAGCGAGAACGGCACCTGCCCCAGACCCGCCGCCGCACCCGCCAGCGCCGCCAAGGCAAGGCCCCGCCGCCCGGACCACAGGCGACCCGCCGCGGCGGGGACCGGGCGTTCGGTCATGGCGTCCGTTCGGTCGTTCGGGGATGCCGCGACCGGCGCATCCGCGCTGGAATTGCGTCAGCCATGCCCTCCGTCCCGCGCGGCATCCGCGCGGGCCCCGGCGTCGCGCGGCGCGGCCGGCGCCCGCGCCGCGTCCGTGCCGGTCAGCCCGGCCCCGGTGCGGACGCGCATCCGCTTGATCCGGCGGGGATCGGCGTCCACGATCTCGAACTGGAGGCCGGCGGGATGGTCGATCACCTCGCCCCGCGTGGGCACGCGGCCGATCAGGGTGAAGACCAGCCCGCCCAGCGTGTCGATCTCCTCGTCGGAGGCGGGGTCGGTGACGCTGCGTCCGATCTCGGCCTCGAAGGCGTCCAGAGGGGTGCGCGACAGGGCCAGGTAGACGCCCGGACGTTCGACCGTCCAGGAGAGGTCGTCGTCGGTGTCGTGCTCGTCCTCGATCTCGCCCACGATCTGCTCGATCAGGTCCTCGATGGTCACGAGGCCGTCGACCCCGCCGTATTCGTCGATCACCAGCGCCATGTGCATGCGGTCGGCCTGCATCTTGGTCAGCAGGACGGAGGCCGGCATCGAGGGCGGCGCATAGATCAGGGGCCGTACGAGCGCGGGCAGGTCGAAGGCGTCGCCGGTGCCGTCGAACCCGTGCTTGAGCGCGAAGTCCTTGAGATGGACAAGCCCCAGGGGGTGATCCAGCGTGCCGCGATAGACCGGGATCCGCGTCACCCCGTGCTCGCGGAAGGTCTCGACCAGCCGCGCGATGTCGATGTCGTCGGGGACGGCCACGATCTCGACCGTGGGGATCGCGACGTCCTCCACGCGCATGCGCCGCAGGTGGGGAAGGCCACGGATCACCGGGGTCCCGTTGCCGGCGGCGGGCGGCGCGTCCGAAGCCGGTGCGGGCGGCGCGAAGGCGTCGATGATGCGCCCGAAGAAGCCCCGGTCCTCGCCTCGCCCGGCCTCGTCGTCATCTTCGTCCTCGTCGACGATCTTATCGTCGGTCCGGGCCGCATCGTCGGCCGGTCCGGTCTGCCCGGACGGCGGCTCTTGTCCCTCGGGCTGCCCCGATGGATGCTCGGGCTCCGAAAGGTCGCGCCCCGAGGCGGCGGTGTCCTCGTCGTCCGCGCCGCGGGACGTGGGGTCTGGGTGGGTCATGGTCCCTTTCCGGTCGCAACGGCGGTGCCGCTATCGGGCGTCGTATGGATCGGGAAGGCCCAGGGTGGCAAGTACCGCGACCTCGGTTCGCTCCATGAGTGCGGCGTCGGCGTCGCCCTCGTGATCGTAGCCCAGCAGATGCAGCGTCGCGTGGACCAGCAGATGCGTCACGTGATCGGCCGCCGGACGGCCCGCCGCCGCCGCCTCGGCGATGCAGGTGTCGTAGGCGATGGCGATATCGCCCAGATCCTCCCCGTGCGGCGGCTCCGGCGGGCCGCCGGGCAGCGAGGCGCCGCGTTCGGCCGACGGCCAGCTCAGCACGTTGGTGGCGACGGGTCGGCCGCGAAAGCCCGCGTTCAGCGCGGCGATCCGGGTGTCGTCGCAGCCCAGCACCGCAATGCCGCCCGCGGCCCCGAGGTGCGACAGCGCGGCGTCGCAGGCCCGCGTCGCCAGCGACGGCAGGTCCAGGACGTCCCACCTGTCGTCCTCGATGACCGTATCGACATGTGCGGCGTCCATGCGATGCGGCATCCGTCACCCGGTCGCCGCGGTCAAGGGTCGCCGCCGCACCGACAGCGCCGGATCGCTTCGCGCGGGCAGCAACGCGCGCGACCGACCGGCACCGGGCCCGGCTCCGGTGAGCACGCACGACATCGCACGTTGCACCGTCTCATCGCATCTCCCCGGATCGTTGCCATCGGCACATGCGATGCGCGGCCCGGGACAGGGATCGCCGGAAACGGCGCATGGACGTCGGGGACGGTGCCGATGGGCGACATAGGATCACGATGTCGAAGGTCGGTCGCCACCGGCATCATCCCGCCGGGGACGGCCGGATGCGATCCGCCCGGACGAAACCGGCGCCCGACCGCCGACCCGGCCGGCAGGATCGTGCCCATCCGGCGCCGACTTGCACGACCGACGACCCGGAACGTTTGACGTTCTGGTCCGGCGCCGAAACTATCGCTTGGCGGATGACGCAATTTCTGGACCCGGGGCCCCGTCGGCCCGATCGACGGGGGGGTGCCACAAGGGCGCGGGCACCCTGTCCGCGCCGGGTCCCACTCAGGTTCTTTACCAGTGAACGTTGTGCGGCGGGCGGGCCGTCCCGGCAGGGGCGGCCTGTCTTCCCGCCGGACAAAGCGGACGAAAGGCGTCAGGCGCCGGCGGCCTCGTACGCCTCGATGATACGCGCGACCAGGGTATGCCGCACGACGTCCTTCGACGTGAAGTAGTTGAACGCGATGGCGTCGATGCCCGTCAGCAGCCGCTCGGCCTCGGCCAGGCCGCTGGTCACGCCGCGCGGCAGGTCGGTCTGCGTCCGGTCTCCGGTGACGACCATGCGGCTGCCCTGCCCCAGCCGGGTGAGGAACATCTTCATCTGCATGCCGGTCGCGTTCTGCGCCTCGTCCAGCACCACGAAGGCGTTCGACAGCGTCCGGCCCCGCATGAAGGCGAGGGGTGCTATCTCGATCCGCTTCTCCTCCTTCAGCTTGGCGACCTGCTTGACGGGCAGGAAATCGTTCAGCGCGTCGTAGAGGGGCTGCATGTAAGGGTCGATCTTCTCTTCCTGCGTCCCCGGCAGGAAGCCCAGGCGCTCGCCGGCCTCGACGGCGGGGCGCGCCAGGATGATCCGCTCGACATGGCCTTCGATGAACATGTTCACCGCCACGGCCACGGCCAGGTAGGTTTTGCCCGTACCGGCGGGGCCGATGCCGAACGCAAGCTCCTTGGCGTAGAGCGAGCGGACATAGGCCTTCTGAGCGTCGGTGCGCGGCTCGACCAGCTTGCGACGGGTCTTGATCTCGACCCGGCCGCCGCGGAAGAGTTCCATCTGGTCGCCGTCCAGCCCGCCCTCGGACGGCGGCGCCGTGTCCATGCGGATCGCGGCGTCGACGTCCCCCGCCTCGACACTGCGGCCCGATTCCAGACGGGCATAAAGGTGGCGCAGGACCTCCGCGGCCTCCTGCGCGGCCCCGTCGCCGGTCACGGACAGAAGATTACCGCGCCGCCTGATCTGGACGTCGAGGGCCGATTCGATGGTGGCGAGGTTGGCGTCGAACTGCCCGCACAGATCGACCAACAGCCGATTGTCGGGAAACTCCAGCACCACCTCGGCGGCGCCGGACGCCGCGGCTTCGTTCAAGAGGTGGCCCGGTGGGCGGTGCGGGGCATGCGGATCAATCGGTGCTCCGTGTGAAACCATCGACGCCAGCGTGGCCCGCGCGGACCCGATCCGCAAGGGCTCAGGCGCGGGGTCATCCAACCGTCATGCCGCGCCTTGCCGACGTCTGGCCCGTAGGGCGGCGCGCGCGGCGCCGCCGATGCCCCCGGGGCGTTCGCGCTAAGCCGTGACCAGCGTACCGGCGAGGGAGTTGGCGGCGGTTCCGGTGATGCGCACCCGCGCAAGGTCGCCCACGCGGACGTCTCCGGTGACGAAGACCGGATGCAGGTGGTCCGACTTGCCGGTCATCTGCCCGGGCTCGCGGCCGGACCTTTCGAAGAGGACGTCGATCTTGCGGCCCACCATGCGGTCCTGCACCGCGCGCTGCTGGTCGGTCAGCAGGGCCTGGAGGCGCGACAGCCGGTCCGCGGCGAGGGCGGGATCGACCTGGCGCCGCTCGGCCGCGGGGGTGCCCGGACGCGGCGAGTAGCGGAAGCTGTAGCAGGCGCCGTATTCCACCGCCCGCACCAAGGCCATCGTCGCGTCGAAATCTGCGTCGGACTCGCCCGGGAATCCGACGATGAAGTCGCCCGAGATCAGGATGTCGGGCCGCGCCGCCCGGATCCGTTCGATCAGGCGCAGATAGCCGTCTGCCGTGTGCTTGCGGTTCATTGCGCGAAGGATCCGGTCGCTGCCGGACTGCACGGGCAGGTGCAGATAGGGCATGAGGGCCGGCACCTCGGCATGGGCCGCGATCAGCGCGTCGTCCATGTCGTTGGGATGACTGGTGGTATATCGGATTCGCGCGATCCCCTCGACGCGGGCGAGGTCGCGGATCAGCCCGGCGAGGCCACCCGCGTGGCCGTGATAAGCGTTCACGTTCTGGCCCAGCAGCGTCACCTCGCGCACGCCGCGCCGGGCGAGGTCTCGGGCCTCGTCCAGCACGCGGTCGGCGGGGCGGCTGACCTCGGCGCCGCGGGTGTAGGGTACGACGCAGAAGGCGCAGAACTTGTCGCAGCCCTCCTGCACGGTCAGGAACGCCGTCGGGCCGCGCCTCGCCAGCGGACGGGCGGCGAGGTGATCGAACTTGTCCTCGGGCGGGAAATCGGTGTCGAGCGCGCGTCCGCCCGCCCGCGCCTGCGCGGCCAGATCCGGCAGACGGTGATAGGCCTGCGGGCCGACGACCAGATCGACGGCGGGCTGGCGACGCGCGATCTCGGCGCCCTCGGCCTGCGCGACGCAGCCCGCGACGCCGATGCGGAGGTCGGGATTCGCCTCCTTCAGCGGAGCGAGCCGCCCCAGCTCGCTGTAGACCTTCTCGGCCGCCTTCTCGCGGATATGGCAGGTGTTGAGCAGGATAAGGTCGGCATCCTCGGCCCGGTCTGTCGGGACGTATCCTCCGCCCTCGGGCGTCGCCAGAGCCTCGGCCATGCGTTCGCTGTCGTAGACGTTCATCTGGCACCCGTAGGTGCGCACGAACAGCTTGCGGGCCGCGGTCTTGCTGGCTTGGGTCATGTCCGCTCCGGCAGCGACGGGTGATGCATGCCGGCTGCTACAGCGTCGGCGGCCGACCCGCAACGTTCCAACGGGCGTGGGCCGCCGCGCGTCAGGTCCGGCGCAGGCGGATGACGACGTCGACCGCCGCGATCTCGGCTCCCTCGGGGGCCGCAGGCAGACGCGCGATCTCCAGCTCGCCGACGGGCGCATCGGTCAGCGTGGCGCAATCCTCCCAGTAGAAATGCGGATGATCGTCGGTGCGGGTGTCGAAATAGGACTTCGCCCCGTCGACCGTGACCTCGCGCATGAGACCCGCGTCGCAGAAGGCCCGCAGCGTGTTGTAGACCGTGGCAAGCGATACGGTCGCGTCGCCCGAGCGGCTGGCCGCATGCAGGCTTTCCGCCGTGACATGGCGGTCGCGCCCGTCGCCCACGAGAAGAGTGGCCAAGGAAAGGCGCTGACGCGTCGGACGCAGATCAGCGCGCGCAAGCCAGGCAGCCCCGCGCCCGGCAGGCGTGCGGTCAGGTCGGGTGCGGAGGTCGTTCTGTCGTTCATGATGCCTGTATATAGCGTATGGCGCGGGTGTGTTTCAATGCCGCCCCGCGATCTGCGCGATCTGGTCGTCCCGGCCGGCGCCGGAGCGCCCAGCGCCCGTTGCTTGCACGCTGGCAGGTCGCGATGATAGGGGTGCGCCGGATCGGGCGGCAGGCGGCCGCGCCGCGCCCGAGGAGGCCGGACCCATGACGGCATATCCCACCAGCTTCGACCGCGACGCGCTGCTGGCCTGCGCGCGGGGCGAGCTTTTCGGCCCCGGCAATGCGCAGCTGCCCCTGCCGCCGATGCTGATGATGGACCGCGTCACCGACATCAGCGCCGACGGCGGCGCGCACGGCAAGGGCCACGTCGCGGCCGAGTTCGACGTCGCGCCCGACCTGTGGTTCTTCGACTGCCACTTCCCCGGCAACCCCATCATGCCCGGCTGCCTGGGGCTCGACGGCCTGTGGCAGCTCACCGGCTTCAACCTCGGCTGGCGCGGCTGGCAGGGCCGCGGCTACGCGCTGGGCGTGGGCGAGGTGAAGCTCACCGGCATGGTCCGGCCCGACCGCAAGCTCCTCACCTACCGCGTCGACTTCACCAAGGCCGTGCAGTCCCGCCGCCTGACGATGGGCGTCGCCGACGGGACGGTCGAGGCGGATGGTGAGGAGATTTATCGCGTGACGGGGATGAAGGTCGCGTTGAGCGAGGGGTGAGAGGCGCGATGTGTCCGCTACGGCGGACAAAGCCGTCACGCAGTGTTATCTGGCGTAGGACGGCAGCCATTAATAAAATTTACTCACGACTAGAATTTTATATGCAAAGCTCATCTTTTCTTCGCTCAATGATATACCCTGTGCTTGAGGCGATCTCTGAGAATGACTTGTCCGATGAACAAGTCGAAGAACTGATTGATGTCTTGTTAAAAGATGGCGCATCCGAGCTGCGTAATGCCTTAATGCAATCCGCACCTTCCATGTTAGCGGATGAGACGGCGAGCCGAGTTGGGTTCGAAGACGCGGAACTACTTTTCGCTGGAACTCCGCAAGCTTCGCTACGTAACCCAGCTGGTAAGTCGGTCGCAGATAGTGGGGACGTCAAGAACCCTAGGCCAGGCGATCATTAGGTCTGGACGTCTCCCTTGCGCTCTGCGGTTTCTTCTAACGTCCTCACCGAAGCAGCGCCAATACCTTTCCTGTGCCAATCAGGCGAAACGAAAACCGATTTTACTTCAAAACCTTGGAGCGCTCCAGTGCCAACTATCGATCCATTGGCGAGGGCAATCCAAGTCTGCCTCGTCTGTAAGAGCTTCCGAACCTTGTCGGTCGAAAGTTCTGCATCAGCCTCTCGATTTCGGCTGGCGGATAGTCCTTAGCATTTACGCTGATAGCGTCACGGATCACGGTGCTGATGCCACCGGAGTGCATCATCGCCTGCGAGGGCAGTCGGTGCGGTGAGAGGTGGACCCTTTAGTATTCGACACCTTGGCACATTTGCATCCGCGGGCTTTACTCATTGCAAGTGAGATAATGTGCCTTCTGCGTGGCGGGTTCGCAGATGGAGCTTTGTCTCGCTGGCGCTCACTCCATGAAATTATCGTTGTCGCGATGTTCATCGCACAACATGGTGAAAGAGTGGCTCTTCCATACCGTCTTAGCGTCTGGTTCACAGCAGAACGCAGAGCAAAAAATTGCAACACTTACGCAGAGCGGGCTCGTTTAACGCCCATCAATGACGAAGACTTCACTGATATCGCAAGAATGCGCGATGTCGCTCAAACGCAGCTTGGTAGGGCTCTAGAGACCGATTGGGACTGGGCAGCTGAGGCAGTTAAAAAAAGGCGACCAAACTTTGCCGATTTAGAAAAGGCGGTCGATCTAGATCATTGGCGGCCACGCGTTCAATGGGCTTGCCAGCACATACACGGCGGCTTTGTACTCCCAGACCGTTTACTGGGGCAGTCCGAAGCGAAGGAGCCTATTTTCCAAGTGGGAGCGAGCAATTCTGGTCTCTCCGATCCAATTCAGATGACTGCAATTTCGCTAATGCAGATGACCGTGACATTCCTTCAAGTGCCAAAGATTGATATGGGTGGCTTGGTGTTTATGAAGATTGTGCAGTCTATATCTGATGACATCTTAGATGCCGCGACATCCGTTAAAGAGAACCCGTTATAGCCCCCGGAAAGGGAAGCCATACCGTCAATATATTTGTTGCTCCGCTTTGATCAGGCGTTTTCGTCATCGGAGCATCCAACTCATTCGGCCTGCGGTAATTTCGATGTCACGAGGATCTAAAGGGGCACCACTGTGGACCAAGGCCGGCTTCGGGCTCCCAGCAGACATTCGAGGCCCCGCCTCCAGCCCGTTCCTTCCCGGTTGCCCCCCACCCTTCGACTGACCTACACCGGACGTCGCAACTGACAGAGGAGCGCCCATGCGCCGCGTCGTCATCACGGGACTGGGCATCGTCTCCCCCATCGGCAACGCCGCGGGCGAGGTCGCGGCCGCGCTGAAGGCCGGGCGCTCGGGTGTGGAGGCCTCGCCGGAGATGGCCGAGCACGGGTTCCGCAGCCGGGTCGCGGGCACGCTGAAGATCGACGTCGCCGATCACGTGGACAAGCGGGCGCTCCGGTTCATGGGGCCGGGTGCTGCCTATGCCCATATCGCCATGCAGCAGGCCATCGCGGACGCCGGTCTGACCGAGGCCGAAGTTTCCGACCCGATGACCGGACTCATCGCGGGGTCGGGCGGGCCGTCGACCAGCGCCATGCTGGCCGCCCACCAGACCATGCTGAGGACCGGCGCGACCAAGCGGATCGGCCCCTTCGCGGTGCCCAAGACGATGTCCTCCACGGTCAGCGCCAACCTCGCCACGGCGTTCAGGATCAAGGGGATGAACTTCTCGATCACCTCGGCCTGCTCGACCTCGCTGCACTGCATCGGCATGGCGGCGCAGCAGGTCGCCTTGGGGACGCAGGACGTGATGTTCGCCGGCGGCGGGGAAGAGCTGGACTGGACGCTGTCGTGCCTCTTCGACGCGATGGGCGCGATGAGCAGCAGGTACAACGACACCCCCGAACGCGCCAGCCGCGCCTTCGACGCCGACCGAGACGGCTTCGTCATCGCGGGCGGCGGCGGCATGGTCGTGCTGGAAACGCTGGAACGAGCGCAGGCCCGGGGCGCGCGCGTCTATGCCGAGATCACGGGCTTCGCCGCCACGTCGGACGGGCACGACATGGTGGCGCCGTCGGGCGAGGGCGGAGAGCGGGCTATGCGCGGCGCACTGCGGACGCTGGGCGAGGGCCGGCGCGTCGGCTACATCAACGCGCACGGCACCAGCACCCCCGTCGGTGACGTGGGCGAGGTCGAGGCGGTGCGCCGCGTCTTCGGCGAGGGCGAGGACGGGGGCGGGCACCCGCCCATCAGCTCGACCAAGTCCATGACCGGCCACAGCCAGGGCGCAACCGGCGCACAGGAGACGATCTACTGCCTGCTGATGCTGAAGGACGACTTCATCGCCCCCTCCATCAACGTCGAGACGCTGGACCCGGCCATTCGCCCGGGCGAGATCGCGACCGAGAGGGTGGACGACGCCGGCCTCGACACGGTGATGACCAACAGCTTCGGCTTCGGCGGCACGAACGGGTCGATGCTGCTGTCGCGGCTGCGGAGCTAGGGCCATGGCGAACCTGATGGACGGCAAGCGCGGGCTGGTGATGGGCGTCGCCAACGAACGCTCCATTGCCTGGGGGATCGCGCGCGCCCTCCATGCCGAGGGCGCCGAACTGGCCTTCACCCACCAGGGCGAGGCGTTCGGCAAGCGACTGGCACCATTGGCCGAAAGCGTCGGGTCGGACCTGATGGTCGACGTGGACGTGACGGACGACGCGTCGATGGACGCGGCCTTCGCGCTGCTGGCCCGTCGCTGGGGCAGCCTGGACTTCGTGGTGCACGCCATCGCATTTTCGGACAAGGCCGAGCTGACGGGGCGGTTCAAGGACACCAGCCGCGCCAACTTTGCCAATTCGCTGCAGATCTCGTGCTATTCGCTGATCGACGTGGCGCGGCGCGCGGCGCCGCTGATGCCGCGTGGCGGGACCATCCTGACGCTGACCTATCAGGGGTCGAACCGCGTCACGCCGTTCTACAACGTGATGGGTGTGGCTAAGGCGGCGCTGGAATCGGCCGTCCGCTACCTCGCCAACGATCTGGGGCCCGACGGCATCCGGGTGAACGCCATATCGCCCGGTCCGATGAAGACGCTGGCGGGTGCGGCCATCGGGGGCGCGCGCCGCACCTACAAGCACACTGGCGAGAACGCGCCGCTGCGCGCCAACGCCACGCTGGAGGCCGTTGGCGGCACGGCGGTCTACCTCGCCTCGGACTTCGGCGCCTGCACGACGGGCGAGATCGTGCGCGTCGACGGGGGGTTCCACGTCCTCGGGATGCCGCAGACAGACCACCTCTAGGCGTCGCGGCCCCCGCGGGCTGGACTTCGGACGGCGGAACGACAGGTTTGCGCGGCAGGGCGACCTCGTGGGACGCCGCGCTGCCAACGTCGGGGGACCGGACATGACCGAGCATAGAGTGGCCAAGATGGGCGAACTGGCCGAGGGCCAGCCGCACGGGGTGGACGCGGGCGGCACGTCCGTCGTGCTGGTCCGGCAGGGCGACCGGGTGCATGCGCTGGCCGGTGCCTGCCCGCACAAGGGCGTCCCGATGGAGAAGGGCGCCGTGGCGCAGGGCCGGATCGTCTGCGCGGCGCATCGCGCGGCCTTCGACCTTTCGACCGGCGAGCCGACGGCGCCGCCCGCCTGCGAGGGTCTGGCCGTCTACGAGGTTCGCATCGACGGCGACGACGTGCATGTGACGCTGCCCCGGAGCAGCCAGCCGCACCCCCTTCCCCATATGTCCGGCAGAGGCGGCGACCCGCGCCATTTCATGATCGTGGGTTCCGGTGCCGCCGGCTGGCGTGCGGCCGAGACGCTGCGGCGCGAGCGGTTCGCCGGCCGCGTCACCGTCGTCAGCGACGACGGCGCCCGGCCATACGACCGGACGGACCTGTCGAAGGCCCAGTTGAAGGGCGCGGACGCCGGGGCGCCATGGATGCGCGACGAAGACGCCATTGCGGCGATGGGAATCGAGGTGCTTGAGGGCACGGCGCAGTCTCTGGACGCGGATGCACGGACCCTGACGGTGGATGGCCAGACGCTGCCATGGGATGCGCTGCTGGTCGCCACGGGTTGCGCCGCCCGCCGGCTGGACGTGCCGGGCGCGCACCTGCCGGGGGTCCACTCCCTCCGGTCCCTCTCGGACGCACGGGCGCTCGACGCCGACCTGTCGCGGATCGCATCCGGCGGCCGGTGCCGCGTGGCCATCGTCGGCGGCGGCTTCGTCGGACTCGAGGCCGCGGCGGCCCTGTCGGGACGCGACGGGGTCGAGGTCGCGGTGATCCTGGCGGAGGCGAAGCCGCAGGCCAGGCTCTTCGGCACGGCGTTCGCCGACCGGCTGCTGGCCGAGCACCGCGCGGCCGGAGTTCGCTTCGTCACCGAGGCGAAGGTGACGGGCTTCGACGGCGACGGCCGGGTTTCGCAAGTGCGGCTGGACGGGTCCGGCCCGGTGGAGGCCGACGTGGTGATCGTTGCGGTGGGCGCCGCGCCGCGCACCGGCTGGCTGCCTTTTGCGACCGGAGGGGATGGCGGCGTCGAGGTCGATGCCCAACTCTCGGCCGCGCCGGGCGTCTGGATCGCCGGCGACATCGCCCGTCTGCCGACCCCATGGGGCAAGGTCCGCATCGAGCACTGGCGCTTCGCCCAGGAGACGGGCGAACTGGCCGCGCGCAACATGCTGGGCCAGGCGCGCGCCTATGAGGGGACGCCGTTCTTCTGGACCATGCAGCAGGCCAAGGGGTCCTACACCTATACCGGCCATGCCGAGGGCTTCGACAGCATCTCGGGCGACCCCGGTGCCGATGGCAGCTTCGTCGCTGCCTATACGAAGGACGGCCGCGTGCCCGCCGTGCTCGCGTTCGGCTTCGACGACCGCGTCACGCTGCTGGAGCCCGCCATGGCCGGGCGCGGCCCTCTGCCATCGGACGACCCGGCCATCCCCTTTGGGTGAGTGAGGCGACCCCCGCGCTTGTCGGCCCACGAAGGCGTACCTGAAGTCCCGGAATGGTCGACCGACCGGACCGCCGGGACCGGACGTTCGGCCGACCGCCCGCTGTCATTCAATCCGGTCGCCGTCCAGACGTCCGTCGATGGCAAAGGCAATGCCCTCGGCCCGGTAACGCACCTGAGACGTGCCTGAGAAGTAGCCGCCCGCTATCCGGTCGAGGATCACCGTGCCGAAGCCGGTGCGCTGCGGTGGCGTGACCGTCGGCCCTCCGGTCTCGCGCCAGCGGAACGCAAAGCTCGCGGTGTCCGAGGACCAATCGATACCGACGCGACCCGCGGGAACGGACAGGGCGCCGTACTTGGCCGCGTTCACCGCCAGCTCGTGCAGCGCCAGCGACAGGCCCATCACCTGCTGGGGACCCAGGCGCAGATCCGGCCCCGCGACTTTCACGCGGTCGCCGGCCGGCATGTGCGGGGCAAGGACGTCCTGCACGACGGCGCGGATCGGCGCGCCGGACTGGTGCGACCGGGTCAGGACGTCCTGCGCCCGGGCCAGCGCGCCCAGTCGTGCGGCGATGGACGTCCGGGCGTCGTCGATGGTGGCAGCGGCGCGCAGGCTCTGCATCGCGACGATGCGCGCGATGGTCAGCATGTTCTTGATCCGGTGCGACAGCTCGGCGACCATCATGTCGCGTTCCTGCCCGCTCCTCGCGCTGTCGACCGAGGCCTGCGCCCGGTCCTGCACCGCCCGGACGAAGGACGTTTCATCCTCGGTCCACGCATGTCCATCGCCGTCAGTGACCGCAAGGACTCCGCGCAGCGTACCGGACTTCACACGCGGCACCATCATCACGGAACGTGCACCGGCCCGGCCCGTGGCCCCGCAGCCGCCCTCGGCATCGTCCCCGGCGACCGCCACGATCCGACCGCGCCGCAGATCGGGCATCGCGCGGCCGATGGCATCCGCGGGGACCGCCGCGTCGCCGGACCCGTCGTCGGTCCACCGTCCGGGAACAGCCGTCGCAGCGCTGTCGGGGCCGTCGATCCGCACATAGACGACGGTCGACGCGCCCAGAGCCTCTCCGATCGTCCGCGCCGCCAGTTGACGGATGGCGTCGATACCCGTCTCCTCGCGCACCGCGTCGCTGAACGCCAGTCGCACGTCCTGGAGGCGCCGACGCTCCCAGTCGGCGGTGATATCCGAAACGATTCCCGACAGCCGAGCGAACCGGCCGGACGAATCCTTCTGGACGACACCGCGGGTATGCAGCCAGCGCGGGCGTTTATCGTCGCCCGCGATCCGGTAGCGCACGTCGATCTCGCTGCCGCGGGCCGCGGCGTCCGCCATGGCATCGCGCAGGGCCACGCGGTCCTCGTCATAGACGCGCGCCATGAAATCCTCAGTCGGCGCGCCGTCCCGCGCGTGCTCCGGCTCCATTCCGTGCAGGACGGCGGTCGCCGCGTCGCAGGTGACGAGGTTCTCGTGAAGGTCGCAATCCCACAGTCCCATCGCCGACGATCCGCGCAGCGCTAGCGCCGTGCGGCTTTCCAGCCGGGCGATCTTGGCGTCGGCGATGTGCTTCGCGGTCTGGTCGCGGAAGACCTTGAGGAAGCCGTGGTGGTCGCCCGGGTCCCCCGGCCCGTCCGGGGGCCCGGACACGAGCGGCATCATCAGCCCGCTGGCGAAGAAACGTTCGCCGGACTTGCGGACGTGCCAGCGTTCGTCGTCGGCGCGTCCTTCGCTCAGCGCCAGGCGCATCTCGGTCTCGGGGCGGTCGAGGGCGACGTCCTCGGGCGTGAAGAAGACATCGGCGGACCTGCCGACGATCTCGCCCTCGGTCCAGCCGAGAATCTTTTCGGCGCCTTCGTTCCAGCTGGTCACGTGGCCGTCCCGGTCCAGCGTGACGATGGCATGGTCGACGATCGAATTCAGGATGATCCGGTTCAGCTCGACCGCGTCGCCGGCGTGTGGCTGCGCCGTCCGCCTGGCAGCGGGGAACGGCGGACGGCGGGCGGACGTTGGCATGTTGCGGTTCACGGCTCCGGTTCGAGGAGCGGGGATACCGCTCCGACGATGCGTCCAACGGCAAGGATCGCGGGTTCATCGCCCGCGCAGCATAGCGAACGGACCGAAGACGGATCAAGGCCATCGCGGAATGGCGGCAGGGTTGACGGCGGGCTCCGCGGCCGGTCAGGTCGAAGGCATGATCGGTTGCCAGAACGCCATGTCGTCCACCGGCGCCGCAACCCCGCCCGGCCCGGGACGATGACGGACGAGGCACGGGCGCGCGCCGCGAGAGCGGCCTTCGCTGCCGCCGTCGCCGCGGCGGAGCCTGGCGCGGCGGTCCGCGTCGCACTTGCCGCGCGCCCGCTGCCGGCCGTCGCCGGGCGCCGCATCCTGATCGCGGCCGGCAAGGCGGCGGCGCCCATGGCCCGGGCGCTGATGCCGACGGGGTGGGACGACGCCATCGTCGCCACCCATGTCGCCGCCGAGGTGGCGGGCGCGCGCGTCCATATCTGCGGCCATCCGACGCCCGACGCCGCGGGGGCGCGGGGAGCGGCCGGGATTCTGGCGCTGGCCGAGGGCGCGGGGCCGGACGACCTCATCGTGCTGGCGCTGTCGGGCGGTGCGTCGGCGATGTTGCCCGCGCCGGTCGCGGGCGTGTCGCTGGACGACAAGATCGCCGTGAACGACCTCCTTCTATCGGCGGGGTTCGACATCGGCCAGACGAACATGGTGCGTCAGGCGCTGTCGCGCCTCAAGGGCGGCGGGCTGGCCCGGGCAGCGGCGCCGGCGACGCTGGTGTGCCTTGCGCTGTCGGATGTGCCGGGGGACGATCCGCGCGTCGTGGGATCGGGCCCTGCGGCGCCTCCCATTGGACCGCCGTCGGCGGCGCTGGCCCTCCTGCGGTCCGCAGGGCTGGAGGACCGGCTGCCGCGCGCGGTGCTCGACCATCTCCGCACCGCGCGTCCCGCCCCGCCGACCCCCGGGGTGCGGCTGGAGATCGTGGGGTCGAATGCCCGCAGCGCCGCGGCAGCCGCGGCGGCCGTCAGCGCATCCGGCAGCGCGTCCCTGACCGGCGACGTCGCGGATGCCGCCGCCGTCGTGGCGGCCGCCATCCGCGATGCGCCCCCGGGCACGGCGCTGGTCTGGGGGGGCGAGACGACGGTCACGCTGCGCGGCGACGGGCGCGGCGGGCGCAATCAGGAGCTTGCCCTGCGGGTGGCGCTGGCACTGCGGGGACGATCCGGATGGACGTTCCTGTCCGGGGGAACCGACGGGCGCGACGGACCGACGGACGCGGCTGGCGGTATCGTCGACGGCGCCACGGCCGACCGCATCGCCGCCGCGGGGATCGATCCGGCTGAGGCTGCAAGGCGCAACGACAGCAACCCGGCACTCGCCTCGGCGGACGCCCTGCTGGTGACGGGTCCCACCGGCACCAACGTCGCCGACATCCAGATCGCGCTGATCGGCTGAGGATCGACGCGGCGGATCTAGCGAATGCGCATCCCGCTCGAACTCGTCGAACAGCATCGCGCGGCCCGCGTCGAAGGCAATGCCGACCCTCTGGCCGGCCGTGCTGCGGTCGTCGCCGCGCTCTTCCACGATGGTCCGGGTGCCGTCGTCGGCAACGAGATAAGCGTAGGAGACGCCGCCCAGCGCCTCGGTCAGTTCCACCCGGTGGCTGCTGCCTCCGGGGTCCAGCGACAGGTGCTCGGGGCGCAGGCCCAGGACGACCGGCGTGCCGTCGGCCGGGATCGTCACGGGCGGCGCCACGTCCGCGCCCAGCGACGGCACGGCCACGCGCCCGCCCGCGACCCGCCCCTCAATGAAGTTCATCGCGGGCGACCCTATGAAGCCCGCGACGAAGCGGTTGTCGGGATCGCGGTAGAGGTCCAGCGGGGCGCCGACCTGCTCGATCCGCCCGGCGCGCAGCACGACGATCTTGTCGGCGAGCGTCATCGCCTCGACCTGGTCGTGGGTGACGTAGATCATCGTCGCGCCGATCTCCTTGTGGAGGCGCGCGATCTCGACCCGCATCTCGACGCGCAGCTCGGCGTCGAGGTTGCTGAGCGGCTCGTCGAACAAAAACACCTCGGGGCCGCGCACGATGGCGCGCCCGATGGCGACGCGCTGCCGCTGGCCGCCAGACAGCGCCGCCGGCTTGCGCGCCAGATAGTCGTCCAGCTTCAGCACGCGGCTGGCCTCGGCGACCTTGGCGGCGACCTCGGCCTTGGGATGCCCCGTCATCTTGAGGCCGAAGCCCATGTTCTGGGCCACGGTCATGTGGGGGTAGAGCGCGTAGGTCTGGAACACCATCGCCACGCCGCGCTCGGCCGGATCCTCGCGGGTGACGTCGCGCGTGCCGATGCGCATGGTGCCCGCCGTCGTCTCCTCCAGCCCCGCCACCATGCGCAGAAGCGTGGACTTGCCGCAGCCCGAGGGGCCGACGAAGACGCAGAACTCGCCGTCCTCGACCTCCAGATCGACACCGTGGATCACCTGCGTTTCGCCGTACTTCTTGACGACGTTCGACAGCGTGACGCCAGACATCGCGGTCCTCCCCAGATCGGCGGGCTTGATCTTGGCCGGGCGGCGCCGTCTTATGCGGCCATGAACCGGCGGCCGCCGCCATGCCCCGCGACCATGACGCGGCGCCCCCCCGGTTTCAACGTCAATAATAGGCCCCGAAGGGCCGGACCAAACGGGAGGATACCATGCATCATTACCTGAGCGGCGCCGCGACGGCGCTGATCCTGACGGCGGGCGGCGCGTTCGCAGCCGCCCACGAGGGGCCGCTGACCGGCGATCTCGTCATCTTCTCCGACATGTCCAACCCCGCACCCCGCGCGGTGATGGAGGACATGGTCGCGCGCTTCGGCGAGATGCACCCCGACCTCAGCATCGAGCTGACGGTCATCGACCGCGAGGCCTACAAGACCCAGATCCGCAACTTCCTGAGCGCCAACGCGCCGGACGTCGCCAACTGGTACGCCGGCAACCGCATGGCGCCCTACGTGGATGCCGGCCTCTTCGAGGACGTCAGCGACGTCTGGGACGAGCAGATGTCCGAGGAACTGGGATCGACCAAGTCGGCGCTGACGATGGACGACAAGCAGTGGGGCGTGCCCTACACCTACTACAACTGGGGGGTCTACTACCGGAAGGATCTCTACGAGGAATACGGACTGGAGGAACCGGCCGACTGGGAGACGTTCAAGTCCAATTGCCAGACGCTGCTGGACAACGACGTCAAGTGCTTCACCATCGGGACCAAGTTCCTTTGGACCGCCGGCGGCTGGTTCGACTACCTCAACATGCGCACCAACGGGTTCGAGTACCACATGCAGCTGACCGCGGGCGAGATCCCGTGGACGGACGACGGCGTGAAGCAGACCTTCGCCAACTGGCGCGAGCTGATCGACATGGGCGCGTTCATCGACGACCACACCGCCTATTCCTGGCAGGAGGCGCTGCCCTTCATGGTCAACGGCGACGCCGCCGCGTACCTGATGGGCAACTTCGCCGTGGCACCGCTGCGCGAGGCGGGGCTCAGCGACGACCAGCTGGACTACTACCAGTTCCCGGCCATCGCCGAGGGGGTCGAGATGGGCGAGGACGCGCCCACCGACACGTTCCACATCCCCAGCGGCGCCCAGAACAAGGACAACGCCAAGGCGTTTCTCAAGTTCGTGACCTCGGCCGAGAACCAGACGATCATCAACGCGGCCGAGGAGTCGGACGGGTCGGGCAATGTCGTGACGCCGGGCCTCGGGCAGCTTCCTGTGAACTCCGCGTCGTCGGTCGGCGACGACAAGTTCCTCGAAAAGGGGTTCGAGGTCCTGTCCGCAAAGGCGCCGGGCGGCATCGCGCAGTTCTTCGACCGCGACGCGCCTGCCGAGATGGCGCAGGTGGCGATGGAAGGCTTTCAGGAGTTCATGGTGCGGCCCGACAACCTGGACCAGATCCTCGACCGCCTGGAGAAGGCACGCGGACGTATTTACTGAAGTAACGATTACCGAGACCCCGGAGGCGACCGCCTTGACGAGAACAAGACCGTCGCCTCCGCAGGGCCCTCCGCCTGACGTGCATGTCGTCGTCCGGGAGGCCGGTGAGAGAACGGCTGCCGCCTGCCGCGATCTGGCGGCGGCCGAGGTGGGGGACGCAAATGTCACCACGATCCGCGAGGTTCCGTTCGCCCGCGCCCTGAAGGCCGGGCTGGCGCGCGGGGTAACGGCCGATCGGCGGTGGACCCTCTGCCTCGACGCGGACGTGCTGCTGCGACCAGGAGCAATTTCGGACCTCGTCGCCGCCGCCGACGCGATCGCACGCGAAGACCCCGACCATCTGGGCATCAGCGGTGTCGTCGCCGACAAGCTGCTGGGCCAGGTCAGGACCGCCGGAAACTCGCTCTACCGGACCCGGCATCTGCCGCAGGCTCTCGAAATCGGGCCCTTCGATGCAGCCAAGGGGCGCCCCGAGACGCATCTGAAGCACGCCATGCGCCGCGCGGGGCATCCCTGGCGCGACATCGACACGATGGTCGGGCTGCACGACCACGAGCAGGCCTTCGCCGACATCTTCCGAAAGGTGTTCACGCACGGCCGTAAACACGACCGCTTCATGACCTATTGCGAACGCTACTGGTCCCGGATGGCCGAAGACGACGCGGATTTGCGCGTGGCGCTCTGGTCGCTGAAGATATTCCGCATGATCGACCGCTATGCGCCGCGTCCAGGTACCCGGCGGGACGAATCCATATCCATCGACCTGCGCGGCTATGCGGGGACGTTCGATGCTGTGCTGATCCCCGCCGGCATGACCGAGAAGCCACCGCTGGGCGACGTTGCGGATCTGGACGTCGGGGCGATGATTGCGGCGTTCCGCGAGGCGCCGGAGTACCTCAGGGACCGCCCCCTTGCCGCGGCCGAGGCGGCCGGCGGATTGCGGGCCCGCATCGCACGCCGGCGCCACCAGCCCGTCGTCGGCCGCCTGATCCACGCGCTGGCCGCGGCGCTGACCAGACGGCCCCGGGTCCGCTGATGGCAAGCATCGACATCCCGTCGGCCAACGCGGTCTTCGTCCACGTTCCCAAGACGGCGGGATATTCGATTACGACCGCCCTGCGAACGTCGCTTCCCGATACGGCGGACCATCCGACCCGCGACATGCGCCGCCCGCATGGCGCCGCCGAATACCTCGCGCGCAGGATCGGCCGCAGGACGTTCGAGAGGCGCTGGAGCTTCTGCTTCCTGCGCGACCCGTGGGACTGGACCGTATCGGGATACATCCACGTGACGCGGAACCAGCCGGCCTACGGCGACGCCGCGCCCGACTTCGCCGACTTCGTCCGCGGCGGCTGGAGGACGGGTCTGGCGCACAACCCGCATCCCAGGAAGTACCGGGATGCCTCTGTCCATGTCGCCTACCATACCCAGATCACACAGTCCGGGCATCTGTCTCTGGGCCTGAGGAAGCGCTGGGCGCCCATCGCGTTCTTTGCCCAGTTCGAACGGCTCCAGGCCGATTGGGAGCGGATATGCGACCGTCTGGGCACCCCGATAGAGCTGCCACACCAGAACCGTTCGGACCGCGATGCCTACACCGACTATTACACCGACGAGACACGCGAGATCGTCCGGCGGCGCAACGCCGATCTGATCGAGCGATTCGACTACCGGTTCGGCGGGTGACGCCGCCTGCAATGTAGCCTCGTCGGCGGACCTTCGATCGCCGCTTGGGCCGGGGGACGCACCCGCTCCGGGCGGCGTTGATCAATCCGCGGGCGGGTGTAAGCTGCAACCGAGACGGGGCCGGCGGGGGACCGATGACACACGCGACACTGCCAGACACCCATCCCCGCAGCCGGTCCTGGTGGCGGCGCAACCAGATCGGTCTGGCGCCATGGCTGTTCCTCGCGCCCGGCATGTTCTTCTTCGCCGTCTACGTGATCTACCCCATCTTCCAGAGCTTCAACATCTCGCTCTACGAGAGCGACGGCCTGTCCGAGGCCACCTACGTCGGGATGCAGAACTACCGCGACCTGGCGGACGACCCCGCGTTCTACACCTCGCTGGGCAACAATGTCTGGTGGCTGGTGCTCTATCTGCTGGCGATCCCGGCGGGACTCTTCATCGCGCTGTTCCTCAACCAGACGGTGACGGGGATCCGCCTCTACAAGTCGCTGTTCTTCTTTCCCTTCGTCATCAGCCAGGTTGTCGTCGGGCTGGTCTTCACCTGGTTCTACGACCCGGCATTCGGCCTGCTGAACGTCATGCTGGGATGGGTCGGCGCGGGGCCGATCAACGTGCTGGGCGACCCCGACTACGTGACCTTCGGCATCATCGCGGCGGGGCTGTGGCCGCAGACGGCCTATTGCATGATCCTCTACCTGACCGGCCTGAACGCCGTGAACCCCGAGCAGATCGAGGCGGGGCGCCTCGACAACGCGAAGGGATGGAAGATGCTGTGGTATATCGTCCTGCCGCAGCTGCGCCCGGCGACGTTCATCGCCTTCGTCGTCACCATCATCGGCGCGCTGCGCAGCTTCGACCTCATCTCGATCATGACCAACGGCGGGCCCTTCGGGGAAAGCCGCGTGCTGTCCTTCTACATGTTCGAGGTGGCGCTGGGCGAATACGGGTTCCGCATGGGCTATGGCGCGGCAATCGCGGTGGTCCTGTTCCTCATCATGCTGGTCTTCATCGCCTACTTCCTGTGGTCGATGTGGCGCGAGGACCGGGGACGATGACCCGCTCCGATGTCAATGCGCTCTGCGCCACCCACCCCGGCGCGGTCCTGTCGGGGCCGGGCGAGCTGGACGCATGGAAGGTCGGCGGAAAGATGTTCGCCTGCTTCGGCCATGTCGACACCCGCGCCGACAACACCGGCCACGTCGTCGTGCGCTGCGCGGACGCCGAGATGGCGCGCATGCTGATCGACGCCGGCGCGGCGGGCAAGCCGGCCTATTTCCGCGGCGCCTGGGTCAGCCTCGACATCCCGTCGCTGGACGCGGACGAGGCCGCGCACCGCATCGCCGTCAGCTACGACGCCGTTCGGTCGGGCCTTACCAGAAAGGCGCAGGACGCCCTGCCGCAGCGTGACGGGGCCGGGACATGAGCGCGCGCCACCTCTCGACGGCGCGCAGACGGCCGGTCCCACACACCGGCCCACGGGCCATGGCTTAGGGCGCACGCGGCATGTTCCCCACCCCCATAGCGAAGACCTCGCGCACCTGGCAGTTGACCTACCAGTCTTTGCTGCCGCTGGCCCTGATCCTGTGGCTGGCGCCGCTCATCGCGGTCGCGGTGTTCTCGATCCGGCCCGATGCCGATTTCTCGAACGCGAACTATTGGGGCTGGCCGTCGTCCTTCGAGGGGGTGGAGAACTATTCCAAGGTCTTCCTCGAATCCCAGATGCCGCGCTATCTGCTCAACTCGGTCTTCATCACCGTGCCGACGGTGCTGGGCTGCATCGTGCTCAGTTCCATGACCGGCTTCGCTCTTGGGGTCTACCGGTTCCGCGGCAATCTGTGGATCTTCTTCATGTTCGTCGCGGGCAACTTCGTGCCCTTCCAGATCCTCATGGTGCCGGTGCGCGACCTGACGCTGGACCTCGGCCTCTACAACACCAAGACGGGGCTGGTCCTCTTCCACATCGCGTTCCAGACCGGGTTCTGCACCCTCTTCATGCGCAACTTCATCCGCGCCCTCCCCTACGAGCTGATCGAGGCGGCGCGGGTCGAGGGCGTGGCCGAATGGCGCATCTTCTGGTTCGTCGTCCTGCCGCTGATGAAGCCGGCCCTGGCCGCGCTGGCCGTGCTGGTCTTCACCTTCATCTGGAACGACTACTTCTGGGCCGTCGTGCTGACGCAGGGGGTCGAGAGCCAGCCCGTCACCGCGGGCATCACCAGCTTCAACGCGCAGTACCGCGCCGCCTATCACCTGATGAGCGCGGGCAGCATCGTCGCAGCCCTGCCGCCCGTCGCCATGTTCTTCGCGATGCAGCGACACTTCATCGCCGGCCTGACGCTGGGCGCGGTGAAATGAGCCGCGGGCGCCCCTAGCATGGTCAAGATCGCCTTCATCGGCGCCGGATCGACGATCTTCATGAAGAACATCGTCGGCGACGCGCTGCTCACGCCGGCACTGTCCGAGGCGACCGTGGCGCTGATGGACATCGACGCCACGCGGCTGGCCGAATCCGAAAGCGTCGCGCGCGCCATGGTCGCCGCGACGGGCGCCGGGGCGCGCATCGAGGCCACGACCGACCGCGCCCGCGCGCTGGACGGGGCCGACTTCGTCGTCACCGCGGTCCAGGTCGGCGGCTACCGTCCGTCCACGGTGATCGACTTCGACGTCCCGCGGGCGCACGGGCTGACCCAGACCATCGGCGACACGCTGGGCGTGGCGGGCGTCATGCGGGCGCTCAGGACCGTGCCCGTCCTCTGGGACGTGGCGGCCGACATGGCCCGGCTCTGCCCGGGCGCGCTGATGCTGCAGTACGTGAACCCGATGGCGATGAACTGCTGGGCGCTGGCCGAGCGCCATCCGGCGCTGAACGTCGTCGGCCTGTGCCATTCGGTCCAGAACACCGTGGCCGAGATCGCGCATGACCTCGGCATTCCCGCGTCCGAGATACGGCACCGCGTCGCAGGTATAAATCACGTAGCGTTCTTCCTGGACCTGAAGCATCGCGGGGTCAGCCTCTATCCCCGCCTGCGCGACGGCTACCGTGCCGGACGCCTGCCCAAACCGCCGCTCCTGATGCCGCGCTGCCCCAACAAGGTCCGCTACGAGGTGATGGAGCACCTGGGCTACATGTGCACCGAAAGCTCCGAGCATCTGGCCGAATACGTGCCCTGGTTCATAAAGCGCGGCCGGCCGGACCTGATCGGGGCCTTCGGCATCCCCATCGACGAATATCCCCGCCGGTGCGAGGAACAGATCGCCGACTGGGGGGCCGGCGCACTCCGGGCGACCGCCGGCGATGCGGTGTCGGTGGCCAAGAGCCACGAATTCGCGGCCGAGATCATGAACGCCGTCGTAACGGACGTGCCCCTTCGCATCACCGGCAACCTGCCCAACCGTGGCCAGCTTCCCCAGTTGCCAATGGGTGCGGTGGTCGAGACGCCGACGCTGGTCGACGCCAACGGCTGCCAGCCCACGGTGGCGGACGACCTGCCCCCGCAACTGGTGGCGCTGATGCGCAGCCAGATCAACGTGCAGGAGCTGACCGTCCGCGCGTTGATCGAGCAGGACGTCGAGCATGTGTACCACGCCGCGATGATGGACCCGCACACCGCCGCCGAGCTGGACCTGCGCCAGATCCGCGCTCTGGTGGACGATCTTCGCCGGGCGCACGGCGACTGGCTGCCCGGCTTCGCGCGCCTGGCGCGCGCGGCGTAGCCGTCGATGACGGCACCCGAACGGACGACGCCCGACTGGATCGCGCCCGACGGATCGCGCCCGACTGGATCGCGCTCGACTGGGGCACGACGAACTGCCGCGCCTGGGCGATGGCGGCGGACGGCACCGTGCTGGCCGAGGCGCGGTCCCCCGCCGGGATGGGCACGCTGACGCCCGCGGGCTTCGAGCCGGCGCTGCTGGATTTGGTCGGCCCGTGGCTGCGCGACGGGCGGTGCATTCCGGCCGTGGCCTGCGGCATGGTGGGCGCGCGGCAGGGATGGATCGACGCGGGCTATCGCGCGGTGCCCTGCACGCCGCTGGCGGGCGGCGGCGTGACGGCTCCGGTGCGCGATCCGAGGATCGCGGTGCGGATCGTGCCCGGCCTCAGCCAGTCGTCCCCCGCAGACGTCATGCGGGGCGAAGAGACCCAGGTCGCCGGGTTCCTGTCGCTGAATCCGTCCTATGACGGCGTCATCTGCCTGCCCGGCAGCCATACGAAATGGATACACGCAAGCGCGGGCGAGATCGTCGGGTTCCGCACCGCCATGACGGGCGAGGTCTTCGCCGCGCTGGCGGCCCATTCGGTGCTGCGCCATTCGCTGGGACCCGCCAACACGCCCGACGACACAGCCGGCGACACGCCCGACGACGACGCCTTCCGCGCGGCGCTGGACGATGCCATCGCGATGCCGCAGGGGCTGGCGCTGCGCCTCTTCCAGATCCGGGCCGAGGGACTGCTGGGCGACCTGCCCCCCGCCGCGGCCCGCGCCCGGCTGTCCGGCGACCTCATCGGCGCCGAGCTTGCGGCGACGCGCGCCTGGTGGCTGGGCCGCGCCGTCGCCCTGATCGGCGCCCCCGCTCTCTGCCGCCTCTACGACATCGCGCTCGCCGCACAGGGGCTGACGCCGATCCGCACGAAGGGGGATGCGATGACGCTGGCGGGCCTGCGCGCCGCATACGATGATGGGCTGGCGGCGTGACACCTTCCGCCGCCGCGTGGCGCCCTGCCCGGCGCTGCTTCGCCACGACCGAGCCGACATAGGAGACCCCGCCATGACCCGCCCCCTCGTCGCCATCCTGCGCGGCATCGCGCTGCCCGACGCCGTCGCCGTGACCGAGGCGCTGATCGCCGCCGGGATCGACCGGATCGAGGTGCCCCTGAACTCTCCCGATCCGTTCGACAGCATCGCGGCGATGGCCGCCGCCTGCGGCGACCGGGCGCTCATCGGGGCGGGCACGGTGATCCGCGTGGACGACGTGGCCCGCGTGCGCGATGCCGGCGGGCGGCTGGTCGTGTCCCCCAACGCCGACCCCGACGTGATCGCCGCGACAGTGGCGGCCGGGATGCAGAGCTTTCCGGGCGTCCTCACGCCGACGGAATGCTTCGCGGCGCTGGCGGCGGGTGCCACGGGGCTGAAGGTGTTCCCCGCGACGATGATGGGCACCGAGGGGCTGGGCGCGTTGCGCGCAGTGCTGCCGCCATCCACCGAGGTCCTGATGGTCGGCGGCGTCGGACCCGCGACCTTCGCGGAATGGATCGCTGCGGGGGCCAGCGGATTCGGCATCGGCGGCGCGCTCTACCGGCCGGGCGACGACGCCGGCGCCGTCGGGCGCCGTGCCCGCACCATCGTCGAGGCGTGGGACATGGCCAGCACCGGCACGGTGGCGGCATGACCCCGGCCGTCACGCTGCACGACGACACCCGCTGCGCGCTGGGCGAGGGGCCGTTGTGGCATCCCGAACGCGCCACGCTTTACTGGTTCGACATCCTGGGCGACTGCCTGCTGGCGCGCGAGGACGGCACCCTGCGCCGGTGGGAGATCGGCGAACGCGCCTCTGCTGCGGGCTGGATCGACGCCGATACTCTGCTGGTCGCGACCGAGTCGGCACTGCGCCGGCTGGACCTCGCCACCGGCGCGCTGGAGACGGTGGTGCCGCTGGACGCGCTGAACCCCGCCACAAGGTCGAACGACGGGCGCGCCGATCCGCACGGCGGGTTCTGGATCGGTACGATGGGCAAGGCGGCCGAACCGGGCCTCGGCGCCATCCACCGCTACTACCGGGGCGAGCTGCGGACGCTCTTCGCGCCCATCGACATCCCGAACGCCATCTGCTTCGACCACGACGGCGGGCACGCCTATTTCACCGACACCCACACGATGCTGATCCGGCGCGTGGCGCTGGACGGCAACGGCTGGCCCAGCGCAGAGCCCGCCGTCTGGCTGGATCTCCGCGGCGAGGGGTGGAAGCCCGACGGCGCCGTGATCGACGCCGAGGGGGCGATGTGGAACGCCCAGTGGGGCGGCGCCCGGATCGCGCGCTACGGCGCGGACGCGGCCTTCCTTTGCGCCGTCGAGGTGACGGCGACGCAGGCCACCTGCCCGGCCTTCGGCGGCGAGGATTTCACCACGATGTTCTGCACCTCGGCCGACGATGGCGCGCCCGACTATCCCGCCCACACCGATCCCGACGGTGCGGGGCGCAGCCACGATCCGCGACGCGATCACGGCCGGACCTTCGCCATCGATGGCGCCGGGCGGGGCGTCGCGGAATACCGGGTGGTCCTTTGACGGCACGCACGCTGGGGGTCTGCTACTATCCCGAACACTGGCCCGAGGACCGCTGGCCCGCCGACGCCGCCCTGATGCGCGACACCGGGCTGACATGGGTGCGGATCGGCGAGTTCGCGTGGTCCCGGCTGGAGCCCGCGCCCGGCCGGATGGACTGGGGCTGGCTGGACCGCGCCGTCGGGGTACTGGCGGACGCAGGGCTGCGTGTGGTGCTGGGCACGCCCACCGCCACCCCGCCGCGCTGGATGCTGGACCGTCATCCCGACATGCTGGCCCATGACGCCGAAGGCCGCCCGCGCGGCTTCGGGTCGCGCCGGCACTACTGCTTCAGCCACGCCGGCTACCGCGCCGAAGCGGTGCGTATCGCGGGCCTGCTGGGCGAACGCTACGGCCGAGACCCCCGCGTGGCTGCCTGGCAGATCGACAACGAATACGGCTGCCACGACACCACGCTCAGCTATTCGCCGGCGGCGCGGGACGCCTTTCGTGACTGGTGCGCCCGGCGCTATCAGTCGCCGCAGACGCTGAACCGGGCCTGGGGCAACGTGTTCTGGTCGATGGAGTACGACGACTTCGACCAGATCGACCTGCCCCACCTCACCGTGACCGAGCCGAACCCGGCGCATGTGATGGCCTTCCGCCGCTTCAGCTCGGATCAGGTCGCGGCCTTCAACCGCGCCCAGACCGAGGTCCTGCGCCGTCATACGGAGGCGCCGCTGATCCACAACTACATGGGGCGAGAGACGGGGTTCGACCATTTCGCGCTGGGCGCCGACCTGGATGTCGCCTCCTGGGACAGCTATCCGCTGGGGTTCCTCAGGGACCGCGTCGGGGCCGGCGACGCCCACATGACAGCCTTCGCGCGGCAGGGCGATCCCGACATGCAGGCCTTCCACCACGACCTCTACCGCGCCGTCGGGCGGGGCCGGTGGTGGGTGATGGAGCAGCAGCCCGGCCCGGTGAACTGGGCGCCCTGGAACCCCGCGCCGTTGCCCGGCATGGTCCGCCTCTGGGCCTGGGAGGCGTTCGCCCACGGCGCCGAGACGGTCTGCGCCTTCCGCTGGCGGCAGGCTCCTTTCGGGCAGGAACAGCATCACGCCGGCCTGCTGCGCCCCGACGCCGCCCCCGCCCCCGCGCTGGCCGAGATGCGCGCCGTCGCGGACGAACTGGCGGACGCCCCGCAGGTCGCGACGGGGCCGTCGCCGGCGGCGCTGATCTTCGACTATGCCGCCGCCTGGGCGTGGGAGACGCAGCCGCAGGGCGCCGACTTCGACTATTTCGCCCTCTGCCTCGACGCCTACAGGGCGCTGCGGCGGGCCGGCCTGTCCGTCGATATCCTGCCGCCCGACACCGGCGACCTGTCGGACCACGCCATCGTCCTCGCGCCGGGTCTGGCGACGCCCTCGGGGGCCTTCGTGTCGGCGCTCGCGTCCCACGGCGGCACGGCGATCCTGGGGCCCCGGGCCGGCGCGTGCACGGCCGAGATGGCGACGCCGGTGCCCCTGCCGCCCGCCCTGCCCGGACTGGACGCGACGGTCGCCCGCGTCGAGAGCCTGCCACCCGGTGTCGACGTCCCCCTCGCCGAAGGCGGAGCGTTCCGCCGCTGGTTCGAGCATCTGGAAGGCACCGCGCACGTCGTCGAGGTCACGGCCGACGGTCGCCCTGCGATGGTCGCCGCCGGCCGGCTGCATTATCTGGCAGGATGGCCGGACGACGCCATCTGGGACCGGATCGTCGCCCGGGCCTGCGGCGCGCAGGGCCTGCCCGCGCTGGCTCTGTCGGGTGGGCTACGGTGCCGCGATGCGGGCGGATCGCGCTACTGGTTCAACTACGGCGCGGCGCCGGCGCAGGTGGACGGGCTCGCGGTCCCGCCGGCCGGCGTCCTCCGGGTGGCGGCATGACACGCCGCTTCGGCACGCTGCCCGACGGACGTGACGTCGAGGTGCTGCACCTGTCGGACGGTCCGCTCTCGGTCTCCATCCTCACGCTGGGCGCCATCCTGCAGGACGTGCGGCTGGCCGGAGTGGCCCATGCGCTGACACTGGGGTCGCCGGACCTTGCCGCCTACTTGGGGCCGATGGCGAGTTTCGGCGCCGTCATGGGACCCGTCGCCAACCGGATCGGCGGCGCCCGCGCCATCCTGGACGGCCGCGAGCTGCGGTTCGAACCGCGGCCCCCCCACGGCCACTGCCTGCACGGCGGATCGGCCGGCACGCACCGCAAGCTGTGGGAGGTGGTTGCGGCCGGTCCGGCGCGCGCGACCCTGGCCGTGACGCTGCCGGATGGCGAGGGCGGCTTTCCGGGCACGCGCCGGATCGAGGCGACCTATGCCGTGACAGGCGCGTCCCTGTCGCTGACGTTGACCGCCGTGACCGACGCTCCGACGCCGATGAACCTGGCGCACCACGGGTACTGGACGATGGACGGCGCGCCCACGTGGGAGGGGCATCTGCTGCAGATCCACGCCGACCGCTGGCTGCCGACCGACGCGACGTCGCTGCCCTCGGGCGAGGTCGCGCCGGTCGCGGGCACCGGGCACGATTTCCGGGCGGGCGTTCGCATCTCGCCCGGACGCACGCCGCCGCTCGACCACAACTTCTGCCTCGCCGACGCGCGCGGACCGCTGCGACCCGCCGTGGCTCTGGAAGGGCGCAGCGGCGTCCGCCTGGAGGTCGGGACGACCGAGCCCGGGGTCCAGATCTTCGGCATGGGGCACATCGACTGCGCCGACGCGCCCACCCACCACCCGCACCCCTACGGCCCCCATGCCGGCGTCGCTATCGAGCCGCAGTTCTGGCCCGACGCCATGGCGAACCCCGGGTTTCCCGGTATCGTCCTGCGGCCGGGAGCCCCGTGGCGGCAGGACAGCGTCTGGCATTTCTCCGCGCCGGTTGCCGCACCGGACCGGGGGGCGGGCTGATGTATGCGGTGCTCGACCGGTGGGCGCGCGGGATCGCGGTCGCATCGGCCCTGTGCGGCGGTGTCGTGCTGCTTGGGCTCATCGCGATGACCTGCACCTCGATCGCCGGGCGGGCGACGTTGCCATGGGGGCCGGGGCCCGTGCCCGGCGACTTCGAACTGATCGAGATCGGGGTCGGCTTCGCGATCTTCGCCTTCCTGCCGTGGTGCACCTACGCCCGCGGCCACGCCCGTGTGGATCTGTTGCAGCCGATCCTCGGACGCGCCGGCAACCGGGCCGTCGACATCGTCTCGGACGTGGCCATGCTGGCCGCCGCGGCGCTGATCGCCTGGCGCCTGGGCGCGGGAATGGCGGACAAGCGGGCGTATGGCGAGACGACGTTCATCCTGCAGATGCCGGTCTGGACCGCCTATGCCGCATGCCTCGGGGCGGCCTGCGTCTTCGTCGCCGTGGCGGCGTTTTGCCTTCTTCGAACCCTGAGAGAGCCCCCGTCGTGACCGGCATCGAGATCGGATCCTGGGCCTTTCCGGTACTGCTGCTGCTGATCTTCCTGCGGATCCCCATCGGGCTGGCGATGCTGGTCTGCGGCATCGCGGGATCGTGGCTGCTGAGCGGCGGCACGACCATGGTCATGGGCCAGCTCAAGCATCAGGTCTACGGCACTTTCTCGAACTATTCGCTGTCGATCGTGCCGCTGTTCCTCCTGATGGGGCAGTTCGCCACTATGGGCGGCATGTCGCGGGGGCTTTTCAAGGCGGCCGAGACATTTCTGGGCCATCGTCGCGGCGGGCTGGCGATGTCGGCCATCGGGGCCTGCGCCGGCTTCGGTGCGATCTGCGGATCGTCGCTGGCCACGGCGTCGACCATGGGCCAGGTCGCCCTGCCAGAGCTCAGGCGCGCCGGCTATGCCGGACCGCTGGCGACGGGAACGCTGGCCGCGGGCGGTACGCTGGGCATACTGATCCCGCCGTCGGTGATCCTGGTGATCTACGCGATCCTGACCGAGCAGAACATCGCGAAGCTCTTCGTCGCGGCGATGGTGCCAGGGCTGCTGGCGGCGGCGGGATACATGGCCTGCATCGCGATCCTCGCGCGCGTGACGACCGGCGCGGGGCGGGTCCTGCCGCGGGCCGGCTGGAGTGCGCGCGGCCGGGCCCTGGCCGAGACATGGCCCGTCATCGCGATCTTCGTGGCGGTGGTCGGCGGCATCTACGCCGGTATCTTCACGCCGACCGAAGCCGCGGCCGTCGGCGCGGCGGGTACTGGCCTGCTGGCGATGGTCTCTGGAAACCTCGGACTGAAAGACCTGCGGGACGCCCTGCTGGCGACGGCGACGGGAACGGCGATGATCTTCCTCATCGTGCTTGGCGCCGCGGTGTTCAACGGGTTCCTTGCCTTCAGCCAGCTTCCCCAGACGGCAGCGGCCTGGGCCGGCGGACTGTCTGTGTCGCCGCACGTGATCCTGCTGGCGGTCCTCCTGCTCTACCTGGCTTTCGGTTGCGTGATGGACAGCCTCTCGATGATCCTGCTGACGGTGCCGATCATCTATCCGGTGATGACAGCGCTCGATTTCGGCATGTCCGCCGAGGATTTCGGCCTCTGGTTCGGGATCCTGATCCTGATCGTGGTCGAGGTCGGACTGATCACGCCGCCCGTCGGAATGAACCTGTTCGTCATAAACCAGATGGCACCCGACGTGCCCATCGGGCAGACGTTCCGTGGCACCCTTCCCTTCGTGGCGACGGACATCCTGCGGGTAGCGATCCTGGTGGCCGCGCCGGTCCTGACGCTCGGGCTGGTGAGGATGCTTTACTGACGGCAGCCCTCCGGACCACCGGGTCGGGATACCGGACGATCGCAGTCGACCGACGTCCGGTGTCCGAAGTCCGGAGCGGGCCGAAGACCGGATCGAGAAAGCGGCGCACGGTGTCGGCGCCGACCGCCCCGATGCTCTTCGGCGGCATGTCCCGGATCGCACGCCGGGATCGGCGCACCCCGTACAGCGGGACGCCCGGGATGTCCGGCCCTGGGGGGAAGCACCGCCCTTGTCAGGCGCGATGGTGCCGACGCGGTGTTTGGTCGGGGGTCCCCGTGAGCGCCGCATGGCCAAAGCCGGGCCGGCGATCAGCCATCGGCGCCGGGAGCGGCTCTGGCGGTCTCCCAGCTGTGGCAGAGGCGCGCGAAGGTCGCGACCATCGTGGCCACCGCATCGTCGTCCGGGATCCGGCCCTGCATCCAGTTCCGTGCGGGACCGCCGAAGATCGTCCGCCCGACGGCGAACCCCCTGACCAGCGGCTGACGCGCGGCCAGCGCGAAACTGCGCGCCATGTCGTCCTCCGGCGCATCGAGGCCCAGCACCAAGATGCCCCGCGTGCGCGGATCGTTGCGTTCGATGGCCGCGACCGTGTGGCGCCACCCGGCTTCGGTGGGCGACGCCTCCAGCTTCCACCAGTCGGGGTAGACGCCCAGATCGTAGAAGCGCTGGATCACGCGGGCCGTCGTCGTGTCGTCGACCGGGCCGCATCTGGACGGTATCACCTCCAACAGCAACTCCAGCCTGTTGCGCCGGGCGGCATGGAACAGGCGCAGCACGGTCTGTTCCTGAGCATGCCACATCCCGGCATCGTCGTCGGGATGGCACAGGCACAGACATTTGACGACGTGGTCGCGCGGCCATTCGCGCAGGCCTCCGCAGTCGGCGCCGATCCCGGGCTCCAGCGTCAGGGGACGGGCACCGGGCCATTCGACCGGCCGCCCGATCCACAGCCCCTGTTCCCCGGCCCGGTCCAGCGCGTCCTGCCCGAGGCGGTCGTCGCACAGGATGCCAAAGCCCGCCCGTCCCGCCTGCACCCGCATCGCGGCATCGAGGCAAAGTTCCTTGAATCGTCCGATCCTGTCGGGCGTGGCGCCCTCCATCTCCTCGAACTGGGCGCGGTGATCGAAGGCGAAAATCTGCATTCGCGCCCGGTCTCCCCTGCGGGTGGTGGCCCAGTGCACCTGTTCCAGCGCGACATCGTGGCGCAGGTCCGGCCGCGTGACCCCGCGGTCGAGGAAGAACGTCAGTTCGTCCCAGGTCGGATAGGCCGGGGCGCAACCGTGGCGCGACACGGCAAGGGCGCCGCAGGCGTTGGCGTATTCCAGCGCCCGCGGCCAGGGCGCGTCGTCCAGCCATCCCCGCAGCAGCCCCGACATGAACCCGTCCCCCGCGCCCAGCACGTTGAAGACCTCGATCGGGAACCCCGGTCCGCCTTGACCCTCGTCCAGTCCGGCGGGGATGTCGCCCGGGAAGGCGACGGCGCCCATCGGGCCGCGCTTGCAGACCAGCGCGGCATCCGTGAGCGTACGCACGGCGCGCAGCGCGGCAAGAGTGTCGGTGGTCCCGCCGGCGATGTGGAACTCCTCTTCCGTCCCGACGATCAGGTCGAAGAGGTGCAGGTGCGATTGCAGCTTGGCGGTGACGGCGTCGCTGGCCACGAAACGGCTCTCGCCCGCACCGTGGCCGGCCACGCCCCACAGGTTCGGCCTGTAGTCGATGTCGAGCGCGGTCCGCAGCCCGGCGGCCCGCGCGATGCCCAGCGCCTTCAGGACGGCGGCCTCGGTGCGTTCGTGCGACAGGTGCGTGCCCGTGGCGACGATCGACCGCGCGGACCGGACGAAGTCGGGGTCGATGTCGTCCTCGCACAGCGCCATGTCGGCGCAGTCCTCGCGGTAGAAGATCAGCGGAAACCGCGTTCGGTCCCTGACGCCCAGGATGACGAGGGCCGTGAGGCGATGGGGATCGGTCCGCACCCCCGCCGTCTCGACCCCCTCGCGCGCCAGCTCTTCCAGTATGAAGCGGCCCATATGCTCGTCCCCCACCCGGGAGATGAGCGCGCTTCGCAGCCCCAGCCGCGCGGTCCCGCAGGCGATGTTCGTGGGGGATCCGCCTATGTACTTCTCGAACGATCCCATGTCCTCAAGCCGCCCGCCGATCTGCGTGCCGTAGAGGTCGACGCTGGCGCGGCCGACGGCGATGACGTCCAGCGGGGTCATCCGCGCCTGTCCCACCATGCCATGCCAGCCTTACGACGCGCGGCCGTAGTAGCCCGTGCGTTCTCCGTCGGAGAAGTTCACGCCCGGCCTCTCGTAGCAGGAGAAGACGGCGATCATCCGCGCGCGCGACCCGTCGACGGGTGTGACCCTGTGGGCGGTGTTCCTGCCCTCGGATATGTTGAGGGTGCCCGCCGTCAGCGGCATATGCACAGGCGTCCGGCGCCCCGCCAGCAGATCCGCGACACCGTCGTGGTTCGGATCGGCGTCGCTGCGCAGGTCGCGGTCGTATCCGAAGACGCCGCCCCGTTCGGGCGCCTGAAGCAGAAGGGTGGTGGTGAACTCGGCGCGGTCGAAGTGCCAGTTCAGCGCCTGTCCCGCGTGATGGGACATGACGTTCACCCGCGCAAGGCGGTCCTCCATCGTACAGGGCACCGGCCGCTCCATGACGGCGGCCAGAAACTGCGCGAACGGCGGCCATTCATAGAGCCGGACAACGACGCCGTCGCCCATGCGGTCGGCGCAGACGGTTTGGTTCGACGTCTCGAACCGGCGCAATGCGGGATGCGACGGGTCCGGACCTTCGACCGACGGGGTGAAGTAGACGTCGTGCCGCCGGGCGTGCACGAAGGCATCCCCGGCAAAGGCCGGCGCCAGCTCGGCCACGGCCTGCGTCACAACCGCGTCCCGCAAGAAGCCCGGCAGGTTGAACAGACCGTCTCGCGCCAGGCCTGCGGTGCAGCTGTCCACCATCGCCGTCCAGCCGCGGCTGCCGGGCCGGTCGAGCGGATAGAGCCCAAGGTCGATCGCATCGTCCACGTTGGCCCTCCTTGACGTACGGAGCGGATCATAGCCACCATATGAGACAGGCTCAATATTCGATGCCGGCACAGACTTCCGGTCCGGTCCGGGTCGACCAGCCAGCCCTTGACCGGCGCGGTGATCTCGAACTCGACCGCGCCCGTCGGAATGGTCTGGACGAACGGGGCCGCGATGGTGTCCGACACGTCCGGCGGATTGTCACGCGCCGGCGTCGACACATCCCACGCCCCGGTCACGGCGCGCAGGTCGATGACGATCGGACTGTCGGCCGTCGGGCTCTGGAAGGCGCCCAAGGCGGGCAGCGCCTTCGGGGGGAAGGCCGCGGACCGGATGGCGCTGTCCGGGGTCACGCCACCCGGATCGAACTGTGTCAGCGACCCCGCGTCGTGCGCGCGCAGGACCCCGTCGAGGATGAAGGGACCGGTATCGGACGGCGGCAGGAAGTTGGCGACCGGCACCGGGTCGCGCGGGTCGGGATCGGCACGGTTCAGGGTCCCGATGTCGAGGTCGGTGGAGCGCGGAGGAGGAATGCCGAACACCCCCGACACGGCGAACGCGCAAAAGAAAACGTCCTCGCTCGTCGCATCGTCGGGGCTCAGCTCGATCGCGGCCGCACCCGCGCCGCCGGCGGTCGCGGTTGGCAGGACCGACGTGACGATGCCAGGCCTCAGCTCCATTCGCGGTCACTCACTCATGAAAGCCGGCACAGGTCGACTAGGGATCTATGGCCTGGAACCGAAGGGAATTCCGAATGCGGAGAGTTCTGCCAACCATCTTTCGTCTTGGTTCCGCAGGCCTTCCACCCCGCGCGAATGCCTCGTCGTAAGCCTGCGGCCGTCGAGCGATCCGGACCGGGCGGTGCCCGGACGTCGGCACGCCTGACCGTGGCCGGAAGGCCTTCGATCTCTCCAGCGCGTGTCGGGAATCACACGGCCCGTCGCCCTCGGGATCGACAGCCCCGGATTGGGGGCCAAGGCGAGCGGAACGCATGCAGGCAAGGTGACGCAACGCGCCGGCTCCGGCTCCGGCACGGGATCGCCGGGACGGCCTTGAGGACAAGCGTTGCCGCGTCTGCCTCCCGCATTGCGGTTCCCGCGCGGCGGATCGGCTTGCAATCGCCGTGCGTCGGGCGCGCCCGTCTTGTCCGGAGGGCCCGACCGGATCCCGCACGATCGTGACACCGCCCCGGCCGGGGACCGGGCTTCGCATGACCCTGCCGGGAGGTGGACGGTAGCTTTGCCCGCGAATGCTGCGATGCCACCGGTGGGCCTGACGCTGCCGTCGCTGGGGTAGAACACGCCCTCGCAATCAATGAGCGTTCGACTGGTCGGGCTGAGAGGATTCGAACCTCCGACCCCCTGCTCCCGAAGCAGGTGCGCTACCAGGCTGCGCCACAGCCCGACCGTGCGCCGCAGCTAACGCGCGCAGCGGCTATTGGCAAGCGGCGCCGGGGGTGGCGGTCCCGGCCGGGCGATGCCGCTGTCCGGGCCGCGTTCGACCCTGACCATCCCGCTGGGCGCGCGGCCCGGCTGCCGGTGTGCAATCGGTCCGCATCCCGCCCGCGTGCGCCGCAGGCGGTCTAGCCTACGGTGACGGTCAGGCGGCCGAGGGGTGCGCAGGTCAGCTCCATGACGTCGCCGCGCGACACCGGGCCGACACCGGACGGCGTGCCGGTGAGGATCACGTCGCCAGCCGCAAGGCGGAACCGTGTCGAGAGGGTCGCGACCGTCTCGGGCACCTTCCAGATCATCTGGTTCAGATCACCTTTCTGCCGCACCGCACCGTTGACGCGCAACACGATGGGGCCATCGGCGGGATGGCCGACATCGGCGGCGGGATGGATGGGCCCGACCGGCGCGGAGCGTTCGAACGCCTTGGCGACCTCCCAGGGGCGCGCCAGCCTTTTGGCCTCGTCCTGGAGGTCCCGCTGCGTCATGTCGAGCGCCAGCGCATAGCCAAAGACATGCCCCAATGCGTCGCCGGTCGCGATGTCGATGCCGCCCGAATGCAGCATGACGGCGATCTCGGCCTCGTGGTGCACGTCCGAGGATCCGCAGGGATAGGGAAACCGGCCCGACGGATCGAGGTCGTCGGGATTCTTCTGAAAGAAGAACGGCGGATCGCGGTCGGGATCGTGCCCCATCTCGACCGCATGGGCGGCATAGTTGCGCCCGATGCAGTAGACCCGCCGCACGGGAAAGAAATCCTCCGATCCCGCGATGGGGAGAGCAACGGTCGGCGGGACGGGAATGGCATAACGTGTCACGTGGGGCCGGCCTTCGATCATGGACGTCGTGCGGACTGGCTCTGCGTCCCGTGACGGGCGACGCAAAGCGTCGGCCCGTACTCGATGTCCAGGACGGGTACCGCTTGCCATGCGACAGGATCGGCCTGTGTCCACGGCACCATCACCGCGCGTGTCGGGCACCGCGCGTGTCGGGGGCCGCCGGACAACCGTTCCCGGTCGGCAAGGCGGTCCCGGTTTCCAAGCCGGACCCGGGTTTGCGAGGCGGCCCCGGCCCTCGCGGCGAGGGTCCGGGGCCTGTCGTGACGAAGGGCTCAGCCCTTGGCAGCGTCGCCCTCGGCATCGTCCGCATCCGTGGTCGGCACGGCGTCGGCGTCGGGCTGATCCTCGTCGTCCTCGGCGTTCTGCGAGGCAAGGCCGGAGGGCGCCTGGATGTTGGCGATGACGAAATCGCGGTCGATGGTCGGTCGCGTCCCCTCGGGCAGCGCGAAGTCCGAGATCGTCAGCGTGTCGCCGATCTCCATGTGCGCGACGCTGGCGGTGATCTTCTCGGGGATGTCGCCGGCGGTGCAGCGCAGCTCGACCTCGGGGCGGATCATGGTCAGCACGCCGCCCCTCTTGATGCCGGGCGCGATCTCCTCGTCCGTCAGCTCGACCGCGATGAAGAGCGACACGCGCGACGTGCGCTTGAGCCGCATGAAGTCCACGTGGGTCGGCAGGTCCTTGACCACGTCGCGCTGCACGGCGCGGGCGATGACGCGCACGTCGTCGTGCCCGTCCATCTTGAGGTTGAAGAGGGTGGACAGGAACCGCCCCGCCTTCAGCCGCTTGAGCAGGGCGTTGTATTCCAGGTTGATGGCGACGGGGTCGGAGCCGCCTCCGTAGACGATGCCCGGAACGTTGCCTTCGCGGCGGGATTGACGGGCGGCCCCCTTGCCTGTCCCCGTCCGTTCCAGGGCCGTGATGTCGGGTATCTCACCAGCCATGATCATGGTCCTATCGTTGGTGTTGCATGTTCGCGGGCGCCTCCAAGGGTGTCTGCCCCGCGAAGGCGTGCCCATAGCGCGCCCGCCCCGGTTTGCAAAGCGGTTTTCCCTCCGGTCGCCGGTGCCGGCGCGGCGTCCTCGCCGCCGGTCCGGGCGGTCGGCCCCAGCGGCCGGTTCGCGTGGACGGCCCGCGCGGTCGCATGGCGCCCCGGTGCGCGGTGCCCGCCATGCGTTCCGGCGGGCAGCCGTGCGGCGGTCGCGCATGTGCCTTGCCAGCGGCGTCGGCGGGAGGCATGCGGGCTGCATGAACATCCGCCACGCCTTCCGTCTCAGCCGCCAGCCGATCCTCGCCTTCGCGGCGATGGGGATGGTCTGGGGCACGTTCGCCGCCTTCGTGCCTCAGATCAAGGCGGGCCTGGGCGCGTCGGACGGCGCGTTCGGCCTGGCGCTGCTGGCCGCACCCATGGGGCTGGTTCTGTCGGTCTGGATCGCGCCCTGGCTGGACGGACGGGCGGGCCGGCTGGCGATGCCCATCGCGTCCGGTGCGCTGTCGTGCGCCTTCGTGCCGGTGGCGCTGGTGGCGCAGACGGGCGGGCCGCTGTGGGCCTTCGCGCTGGCGATGGGGGGCGTGGGCCTGTCGTCTGGCACGACCGACGTGCTGATGAACAGCCGCGTGGCCGAGACCGAGGCGGCGCATGACGTGTCGGTCATGAACCTCAACCACGGCATGTTCTCGGTCGCCTACATGATCGCGGCTCTGGCCACGGGGGCCGCGCGCGAGGCGGGGCTGGCACCGGCGTCGATGTTCGCCTTCTGTGCCGCGGTCGGGCTGGCGGCGACCGGCGCCATGCGCCAGGTCCCGGCACCGGTCGAGGCCGAAACGCATCCGGGGTCGTTCCCGCGTTCGGTCGTCATCTGGGGCGGGGTGCTGGTGCTGATCGCGTTTCTGGGCGAGGGCACGGTCGAGACGTGGTCGGCCCTGCACCTTGAGCGTACCTTGGGCGGCGGCGCGGCCGAGGGCGCGGCCGGTCCCGCCGTTCTGGGCCTGACGATGGCCATCGGGCGGTTTTCCGGCCAGGCGGTCGCGGGCCGCGTCCCCGAGGCGACGGTGCTGCGGCTGGGCGCGCTCCTCGCGGCGGCCGGCGCGGTGGCAGCCGCCGCGGCGCCGAACCTCGCCGTGGGATACGCGGCCTTCGCCGCGATGGGCCTGGGGATCAGCGTGTTGGCGCCGATGGCGATGGCCCTCGTCGGACGCCGGGTCGAGGCGCGGCACCGCACGCGCGCCATCGCCCGCGTCGCGGTGATCGGGTTCCTGGGCTTCTTCGTGGCGCCGACGCTGATGGGGGGCCTCAGCGAACTCTTCGGCCTGCGCATCGCCTATGTCGTGATCGCCGGCGTCCTGCTGGCGATCCTGCCCGCCCTGATCGCCCTGCGCCGCATCCCCCGCAGCGGCGCCGCCGCCGAAGTCGATGCGGCGCCCCCTTCCACCCCATCCGCCCCCTAGCGGACGGATATTCCTTCGGGCGGCGGTCCAGCGATCCGAAACCGCCCGCCCCGGGGCGGAACAGCGGATGGCGTCAGAGGTCCGGGCCGCAGCCCCGGCCCGGCAGCCGGCTGCTCATCCGGCGCGGTCTCCGGCAGCAGCGACACCGGTTCACGCGCCCTCGGCGCCGCCGCCTTGGGTCAGGCGCGGGACGAGCCACGCCGCGCCGTAGGGCGGCAGGTGAAGCGCGCCGCTGACGCTGCGGCCCGACAGCGCGTCGTCGCAGGCGATCCCGGGATCGAGGCCCAGCGCGTCGAGCCCGACCGAGGCCGGCGCCTCGGCGAAGTTGAAGACGGCCAGCAGCGGCCCGTCGTCGCCCGGGCGCCGCACCGCGAAGAGGCGGCTGTCGCCGGCGTCGACCACCCATGTCGCCACGTCGCCCGAAAGCTGCGGCAGGGTCGCGCGCACTGCCATGATGTGGCGCAGCCCAGCCAGAATACGGCCCTCCGGCCCCTCGCCGGCGGCCGCCCGCTCGGCCAGGGCCCAGTCCATCGGCGGGCGGTGCATCCAGCGGCCGTCATCGGCCAGCCGCGGGTCGGAAGCGTCGTTCGTCAGCCCGATCTCGTCGCCCATGTAGATCAGCGGAATCCCCCCGTAGGCCGCGATCAACGCATGTCCCATGACGATTCGCGCCACCGCGTCGTCGATGCGGCCCGCGTCGCCCGCCGCCACCGCCGCCTCCAGCCCGGCCAGCGACGCCAGCGTCCCGTTGGTGCGCCGGTCGCCCGTCTCATCGTTCACCTGGAAATCGGCGCCGCGCGCGAAGCTTCCCGGATGGTCGCCGCGGTAGAACCCGGCGAGGAACCCGCGATGGCCGGGGCCGCTCAGCCCGTGCCGTTCGGCGTCCGCCTCGGTGATGGCCCAGCCGATGTCGTCATGGCAGCGCAGGTAGGTCGCCCATGTCGCGTGGCGGAAGCGGGGCGGAAAGTGGCGCGCCAGCACGTCCGTCATCATCACCGTGTCGCGTGCGGCAAGGGACGACCAGAACTGCACCATGAGGTTGTTGTGATAGGCGAGGTTGCAGACCCGCCCCGAATGACGCCCCTGTCCCAGATAGGGCACCAGATCGTTCGGACCGACGATCGCCTCGGCCTTGTGGATCACCGCCGGTGCGGCGATTGACGTGGCCTGGTTGATGGCCTGAAGGATGTCGTGGACCTCGGGCAGGTTCTGGCAGCCGGTGCCCATCCGCTTCCACATGAACGCGACGGCATCGAGCCGCATCACCTCGGCGCCGGCGTTGGCGAGGTCGAGGATCACGCCCAGCACGGCCAGGAAGACATCGGGGTTCTCCCAGTTCAGGTCCCACTGGAACTCGTTGAAGGTGGTCCAGACCCATGTGCCCTCCGGCCCCCCCATGTCGGGATAGTGGGTGAAGTTGCCCGGCGCCTGGTCGGGGAACACCTCGACCAGCGTGCGTTCGTAGGCGCGGGGCAGTGCTGCGTCGTCGAACATGCGGTAGAACGCCCGGTAGTGCGCATCGCCGGCGGCGGCGCGGCGGCCCCAGTCGTGTTCCTTGGCGGTGTGGTTCAGCACCATGTCGATGCAGGTCGAGATGCCCGCCGCGCGCAGTTCGGCCGTGGCGGCGCGCAGGTCGTCCATCGTGCCCAGCGCCGGGTCGATGGCGCCGTAGTCCATAACCGCGTAGCCGCCGTCGCTGTCGCCGGGGCGCGGCGCGAGGCAGGGCATGAAATGGGCGTAGGTGACGCCGAGGTCGCGCAGCCAGGGGGTGCGGGCCGGCACGTCGGCGACGGTGCCGGCGAAGCGGTCGACGTAGAAGACGTAGCCGACCATGCGCTGGTGCAGGAACCATTCCGGGTCGAGGTCGCGCTCCATGTCGAGGCGGCGCAGGTCGGCGGGGCGTTCGGCCCACTTTTCCGCCAGCATGGCGCGCAGCCGGTCGCGCAGCGCGCCCACGTCGCCCAGGCCGCCGTAGAGCCGCTCCAGCGGCGCCATCGAATCCGGCTCGGCCCGCCGCCAGCGCATGTCGAAGAGCTCGTCGTCGGTGACGGTCGCGGTCGGTGAGGTCATGGGGATCCCCGGAACAAGGCGCCTGCGCGGAGTAGCACCCCGGGCGGCGGATCGGAACCGTGCCGAACCGCCCGCCACGACGTGCCAAGGCCCACCCGCGACCGGCGGTCCCGAGGTGGCGTGGGCAATGACGGCCGGCCGGCGCCGCCGTGCACCGACGCGGCCGGAGGCTACGGCGGACGCGCCTGCAAGTATCGGTCTCAGTCGTCGCCTCATAGCCCACGCGCGGGGGAGCGCCTTGCCGGACCGTCCGCCGCGACGCGCCTGCGCGTCCGGCCGGGACGACCATGTCCGCCGAAGCGGCTGCGGCGGCACATGGCCGCCCGCGAAGGACCGGCCTAGACGTTGCGGCGGAAGCGGTGGAAGTCGTCGTCGATCAGCAGCACGTCGCGGTCGAGGTCGCGCACGTCCTTTCGGCCACAGAGCGCCATCGTCACATCAAGTTCCTTGTGGATGACCTCCAGCGCGCGGGTGACGCCGGCGCGGCCCATGGCGCCCAGGCCGTAGATGAAGGCGCGGCCGATGTAGGTGGCGTGCGCGCCCATCGCCAGCGCCTTCAGGACGTCCTGACCGGACCGGATCCCGCTGTCCAGATGCACCTCGATCTGGTGGCCGACCGCCTCCAGCACCTCCGGCAGGATGCGGATCGAGGACAGGGCCCCGTCCAGCTGCCGCCCGCCGTGGTTGCTGACCACGATGGCGTCGGCGCCGATGTCCAGAGCGCGCCGCGCATCCTCGCCGTCCAGGATCCCCTTCAGGATCAGCGGACCGCCCCACATCTCCTTGATGCGGGCGATCTTGTCCCAGTCCAGCCGGGGGTCGAACTGCTCGGCCGTCCATGTCATCAGCGAGGTCACGTCGCCCACGCCCTTGGCATGGCCCACGATGTTGCCGAAGCCGCGCCGCTTGGTGCGCAGCATCTCCAGGCCCCAGCCCCATTTGGTCGACAGGTTGGCGATGGTGGCCGGCGTCATCTTGGGCGGGGCGCTCAGCCCGTTCTTGAGGTCCTTGTGGCGCTGCCCGAGGATCTGCAGGTCCAGCGTCAGGACCAGCGCGCTGCATCCCGCATCCTTGGCCCGCTGGATGATGTTGGCGACGAACTCCTCGTCCCGCATGACGTAGAGCTGGAACCAGAACGGTTTCTCCGTATTCGCCGCCACATCCTCGATCGAGCAGATGGACATCGTCGACAGGGTGAACGGCACGCCGAACGCCTCGGCCGCCTGTGCCGCCAGGATCTCGCCATCGGCATGCTGCATGCCCGTCAGGCCGACCGGGGCGAGGGCGACCGGCATCGCCACGTCCTGCCCCACCATCGTGCTGGCGGTACTGCGCCCGTCCATGTCGACGGCGACCCTCTGGCGCAGGCGCAGCAGGTCGAAGTCCGAAGAGTTCTCGCGGAACGTCTGCTCGGTCCAGCTGCCCGATTCGGTATAATCGTAGAACATCCTGGGCACGCGGCGGCGGTAGATGCGGCGCAGGTCCTCGATCTCGGTGATGACGGGCATGGCGGACCTCCGGGCGACGGCGATCGTGCAGGTCTAGCTGCCACGGCCGTGGCCTTCAATCGGGCAGGATCGCACGCTTGACAGTAGTGCGATATCGAACCATATAGTGCAATATGGTATTAAAAGGACGATGGAGGTCGGAATGACGATGAGCAGACGCAGGATGCTGGCGATGGTCGGCGGCGGGGCGGTTGTGGCCGCGACGGGCGGCGCCGCCGCCTTCGTGACGACGCGGACGCCCGAACGGGCGCTGGCGCCCTGGGACATGGCCGGGACCTACAGCGACCCGCGGATGCGCGCGCTGAGCTTCGCCCTGCTGGCGCCGAACCCCCACAACCGCCAGCCGTGGCTGGCCGAACTCGATGGCGGTGATGGGGTCATCCTTTACCGCGACCCCGCACGCGACCTGCCGGTCACCGATCCGTTCGGTCGGCAACTGACCATCGGCATGGGCTGCTTCATCGACCTCATGGAGATGGCCGCAGCCGAGGAGGGAACGCTGGTGGAGACGCAGCTCTTCCCCGACGGCACCGGCAAGGGCGCCGCCGTCGCGCGCTGCCGCTTCGTGGCCGGGTCCGCCGCGCCGGACCCTCTTTTCGCGCATGTCATGGCGCGTCGCAGCCACAAGGAGGCATTCGAGCCCCGCGCGGTGACGCTGGCGACGGCGGCCCCCCTCACCCCGTACGCACGGATCGAGACGGGGGGCGACGTGCGCGACGCCCTGCGCGACATCGCGCACGACGCCTGGCTGACCGAGGCGTCGACCCCCGAGGCGTTCCAGGAAAGCATCGACCTGCTGCGAATCGGCCGAGCCGAGATCGAGGCGAACCCCGACGGCATCGACCTTGGCGGACCGATGATGGACGCCCTCGCCCTGACCGGCCTGCTGACGCACGAAGCCGCTGCGGACCCCAACAATCCGGGCACCCGCGCCAATGTCGAGCAGACGGCGGACGCGATACTGGGCGCGCCCGCCTTCGCCGTGCAGACCACGCATACCAACACAAGGCTGGACCAGATCGCCGCCGGGCGCGACTGGCTGCGCCTGAACCTCGCGGCCACGGGGGCGGGTCTGGCCCTGCGCCCGGTCAGTCAGGCGTTGCAGGAGTTCCCGCAGATGCGCGCGCAGTACGACGCGGTGCACCGCATCGCGGCGCCCCGGGGCGGCACGGTTCAAATGCTGGGCCTTCTGGGCTATGCCCCCCGGACGCCCCGCACCCCGCGCTGGCCACTGGAGGCGAAGATGATTGGCTGACACGACTGTCGATCCCGGACCCGATGCGAAGGCGCCGGGCGCCGAGACGCGCGCCTATTTCGCGCTCTTCAACGAGATCGCGATCATCGACCAGCTTGGCCGGGCCATGCTGGAGGCGCGACTGCCCGACGGGCTGATCCAGCCCCATTTCGCGGTCGTCAGCCACCTGATCCGGGTGGCCGACGGCTGCACGCCGCTGGAACTGGCCCGGGCGTTCCAGGTACCCAAGACCACCATGACCCATACCATCGCGGGTCTGGAACGGCACGGTCTGGTGGAGGTCCGCCCGAACCCCGACGATGGCCGGTCCAAGAGGGTCTGGCTCAGCCCCGCGGGGCGGGCGTTCCGCGACCGGGCGATCCTGGACCTCGCCCCGATCTTCGAAAGACTGAAGGCCGCCCTGCCCCCCGAGGCCGCGGCGGCGATGATGCCGGGGCTCGAGACCCTGCGCATGTTCCTCGACGCCGCGCGCGAGACGCCGGCGCGCAATTACTGACCGTCGGCGCCCGTACCCGCGCGATGCGCCCCGTCGGCCAGGGTCCGCACGAAGGCCAGGACGTCCTTGACCGAGTCGCCCTTTCCGATCCTCTCGACGATGGCCGAACCGACGACGACGCCCTCGGCCACGCCCGCAATGCGTTCGGCCGCCTCGGGCGTCCTGATCCCGAAGCCGACCACGACGGGCAGGTCGGTCGCGGCGCGAATCCGCGCCACCTCGGGCGCGACATCGGCGGCACTGGCCTGCGCGGCGCCGGTGATGCCCGTGATCGAGACGTAGTAGACGAAGCCGCCCGTATTGCTCAGCACGGCCGGCAGGCGGGCGTCATCGGTCGTGGGCGTGGCGAGGCGGATGAAGTCGATGCCGGCGGCGCGCGCGGGCAGGCACAGCTCGGCATCCTCTTCGGGCGGCAGGTCGACGACGATGAGACCGTCGATGCCGGCGTCCTTCGCGCGGTCGAGGAAACGGGACACGCCGGCCGAGAAGATCGGGTTGTAGTAGCCCATCAGGACGATGGGCGTCTCGTCGTCGCCGTCGCGGAAGGCCCGCGCCATGGCGAGCGTCCGCTCCAGGGTCATCCCGCCCGCGAGGGCCCGTTGCCCGGCCAGCTGGATGGTGGCGCCGTCGGCCATCGGATCGGTGAAGGGCAGCCCCAGCTCGATGATGTCGACGCCGGCGCCCGGCAGGCCGCGCATCACCGCCAACGAGGTTTCCGCATCGGGATCGCCCGCCATGGTATAGGACACGAAGGCCGGGCGGCCCTGGCGTTTCAGCGATGCGAAGCGGTCCGAGATGCGGCCCATGGCGGTCCTCCTGATGCGCGGGGCTTGGATGGGCCATGCGGGGGAATTGTTCAACGGCCCCGGCACGCCTATATCGGCGTCATGAACTATGTCATCGCACTTCTCCTGCCGCCGCTGTCGGTCCTGCTTGCGGGCCGGCCGTTCCTTGCCATCGTCGTCTTCCTCTTCTGGTTGCCGGCCATCATCTTCTCGGGCGGCCTCGGCCATCCGATCTTCATCCTGCTGGCCTGGATCATCATCTACCAGGCCCACGCCGACCGACGCGAACGCTACTAGCCGCCTCTGACGCCCCACTGCGCCCGTCGTCTTGCGGACGCGGGCGGCACCGCCTAACTGGACGCGCGCGCAAACGGAGAGGGCGACATGGGGTTTCGCATGGGCATCGTCGGCCTGCCGAACGTCGGCAAGTCGACGCTCTTCAACGCGCTGACGCGGACGGCGGCGGCGCAGGCGGCGAACTTTCCCTTCTGCACGATCGAGCCCAACGTGGGAGAGGTCGCGGTGCCCGACGCGCGGCTGGACCGGCTGGCGGGCATCGCGCGGTCGAAGCAGGTCGTGCCCACACGGATGACCTTCGTCGACATCGCGGGGCTGGTGCGGGGCGCCAGCAAGGGCGAGGGACTGGGCAACCAGTTCCTGGCCAACATCCGCGAATGCGACGCCGTCGCCCATGTGTTGCGCTGCTTCGAGGATGGCGACGTCACCCATGTGGAGGGCCGCGTGGACCCGGTTGCGGACGCCGAGACCATCGAGACCGAACTGATGCTGGCCGACCTCGATTCGGTCGAGCGGCGGTTGGCGGGGCTGGTGCGCAAGGTGCGCGGCGGCGACAAGGAGGCGGTCGTGCAGGAACGGCTGCTGACGGCGGCGCGGGCGGCACTGGAGGACGGTCGGCCGGCGCGCACGGTCGCGGTCGATGCCGAGGACCTGCGGGTCTGGCGGCTGCTGCAACTGCTGACGTCGAAGCCGGTCCTCTACGTCTGCAACGTCGCCGAGGCGGATGCGGCGAGCGGCAATGCCCTGTCGGAACGGGTCGCCGCGATGGCGGAGGACCAGGGGGCGGCGTCGGTCGTCATATCCGCCCGGATCGAGGAGGAGATCGCCCAGCTCGACCCCGAGGAGGCGGAGATGTTCCTGCAGGAGATGTCGCTGGAAGAGCCGGGGCTCGACCGGTTGATACGCGCCGGCTATGCGCTGCTGGGCCTGCAGACCTACTTTACCGTCGGGCCAAAGGAAGCGCGTGCCTGGACGATCCCGCGCGGCACCCGCGCGCCCCAGGCGGCCGGCGTGATCCACGGAGATTTCGAGCGGGGGTTCATCCGGTCCGAGACGATCGCCTACGACGACTTCGTGACATTGAACGGCGAACAGGGCGCCAAGGATGCCGGGAAGATGCGCGTCGAGGGTAAAGGCTACGAGGTTCAGGACGGCGACGTGCTGCATTTCCTGCACAGCGGCTGATCCGGCCTTGGCCGACAGGACGGTCTGGTCCGCCCTGCCGGGCGAACGGCGCCCGCCCGCCGACCCCGGCCCGCAGGTTTTTCCCCGAACCCGGTCCGGACCGGAGCCTCGCGCATTCGCGCTGCCCGGACAGGCGCGGAGCATCCCCGGGTGATCGAGTGGCGCGCCGAGGGGATAGTCCTTGCCGTCCGCGCCTTCGGCGAAAGCTCGGCCATCGTCGAGGCGTTCACGCGGGCACAGGGCCGGCATGCCGGCGTCGTCAAGGGTGGCGCAGGGCGGCGCATGGGGCCGGTGCTCCAGCCCGGGGCGCTGCTGGCATTGACCTGGCGCGCGCGACTGGACGCGCACCTGGGCACCTACACCGCCGAGCCGGTGCGCGGCCGCGCGGCGCTGCTGTCGGATCCCCTGGCACTGTCGGCAATGGCGTCGGTCTGCGCGTTGCTGGCCTTTGCCCTGCCCGAACGGGAGGCGCATCCGGCGCTCTTGGACGTGACGCTGTTGCTGCTGGACCGGCTGGAGACCGATGGCGGTTGGCCGGCGGACTACCTGAACTGGGAAATGCGTCTGTTGGAGGAGACCGGGTTCGGCCTGGATCTCGGGACCTGCGCCGTGACCGGCGCCACCGAAGGGCTGGCGTTCGTGTCGCCCCGTACCGGACACGCGGTGTCGCGGCAGGGCGCCGGCCGTTGGGTCGACCGTTTGCTGCCTCTGCCTGCGGCGCTCACGGGGGCCGGTCCGGCCGACGCCGCGGATCTGCTGTCCGGCCTGGACGTGACGGGGCATTTCCTGGAACGGTCGCTGGCCGCGGCCCTGGGCGACAGGCCCCTGCCGCCGGCACGCGGCCGCCTGATGGCGCGGATGCGGCGCGACCTTGCGGGCTGGACGCCGCGTCCGCAGGACGGTCCGGCCGTTTGACCGCCAAAGGTGCGGCACCGCGACGCGTTCGCGAGACCACGCCCAGGGCGACGGCCGGCGCCGGGCCGCGGCCGTTGATGCCGAATGGCACGCGCCCATCCCCGCCGCCGGACCGGCGGCGTCCCGGGCCGGGCGCCGCCCGGCCCCCCGGGACGATTGGTGTCGCGATGCGGCCGGCGGCTCGGGCGGCGTGCGCTCGTCCGCGCTGTAGGCTAGAGGCGAAGCATGGATATGATCGCCGACCTCCTGCCTGTCCCGCTCCTCATCGCGGCGGTTTCGATCACCCTGGCGGCAGGGTTCGTAAAGGGCGCCGTCGGGTTCGCGATGCCGCTGATCATGATCTCGGGCATGAGCCTGTTCCTCGAGCCGCAGGTGGCCGTGGCGGCGATCATCCTGCCCATCGTCATGTCGAACCTTCTTCAGACAGCGCGGGCCGGATGGGCCCCCGCCCGCGCGGCCGTCGTCGATTTCCGCCGCTACATCGCTGTCGTCTGCGTCGCCATCCTGATCTCGGCCCAGTTCCTGACGGCAATTCCCGCGCAGGCGATGTACCTCGTCCTGGGGCTGCCGGTGACGGTGGTGTCGATCGTCCAGCTGGCCGGCTGGCGGTTCACGGTCGCGCCGCGGCACCGTGCCGCGCTGGACTGGGCGGTCGGGCTGGTGTCGGGCACGTTGGGAGGGCTGTCGGGCACCTGGGGGCCGCCCACGGTGCTCTATCTGCTGGCGCTCGATACGCCGCGGGCACGGCAGATGGCGGTGCAGGGGGTCGTCTACGGCCTGGGGTCGGTCATGCTGCTGATCGGGCACCTGCAGTCGGGGGTGCTGAACCGTCAGACTCTGCCCCTGTCGGCCTTCCTTCTTGTCCCGGCGGGGTTGGGCATGTGGATCGGCTTCGGCGTCGGCGACCGTCTGAACCAGGCGGCGTTCCGGCGCGCGACGCTGGTCGTTCTGGTGGTGGCCGGGCTGAACCTGATGCGCCGCGGGATCTTCGGATGAGGTCGGGAGGACGGCCCTGACCGCCGGTCCGTGGCCGACCGTCTGACTGCACCGGCCACGGCGGCGGAGCTGGCGGGGCCGCCCCTTTTTCCCGACGGAGCCGGCTGCCCTGCCTTCGGCCTAGCCGATGGCAACGGCGCGGACGTCGTCGTCGATATGGGCCTCGTACTGCGCGAAGTTCCTGCCGAACATGGCCACCAGCTTTTTCGCCTGACGATCGTAGGACGCCGGGTCGTCCCACGTGCGACGCGGGTTCAAGAGCAGGTCGGGCACGCCGTCCACCGTCGTCGGCACCTCGAAACCGAAGTTCGCGTCCGTCCGGAACGGCGCGCGGGCCAGCGAACCGTCAAGCGCCGCCGTCAGCAGTGCGCGCGTCGCCTTGATGGGCATGCGGCTGCCGGTGCCGTAGGCGCCGCCTGTCCAGCCGGTGTTGACCAGCCAGCAGGTCGCGCCGTGGCGCGCGATCTTCTCCTTCAGCAGCGCGCCGTAGACCTCGGGGCGGCGCGGCATGAAGGGCGCGCCGAAGCAGGTCGAGAACGTCGGTTCGGGCTCGGTCACGCCACGCTCGGTGCCCGCGACCTTGGAGGTGAAGCCGCTGAGGAAGTGATACATCGCCTGCGCCGGCGTCAGACGCGCGATGGGGGGCAGCACGCCGAAGGCGTCGCAGGTCAGCATGACGATGTTCTTGGGGTGGCCGCCCAGCGAGGTGGGCGAGGCGTTCGAGATCGCGTCGAGCGGATAGGCGCAGCGCATGTTCGCGGTCAGGCTGTCGTCCGCGAAGTCCAGCTCGCGCGTGTCGGGATCGTAGACCATGTTCTCGATCACGGTGGCGAAGCGGTGGGTGGTGGCGAATATCTCGGGCTCGGCCTCGGGGCTGAGATTGATGGTCTTGGCGTAGCAGCCGCCCTCGAAGTTGAAGGTCCCGCGATCCGACCAGCCGTGCTCGTCGTCGCCGATCAGGACACGGGCGGGATCGGCGCTGAGCGTGGTCTTGCCCGTGCCGCTGAGCCCGAAGAAGACGGCCGTATCCACCGGGTTGCCCGGCGCGTGGTTGGCCGAGCAGTGCATCGGCATGATGCCCTTCTCGGGCAGCAGCCAGTTAAGGAGGGTGAAGACGGATTTCTTGTTCTCGCCCGCGTATTCCGTTCCGCCGATCAGGATCGTGCGCCGGTCGATGTCGATGGCGATCACCGTCTCGCTGCGGCAGCCGTGGCGTTCGGGATCGGCCTTGAAGGTGGGGCAGTTGAGGATGGTGAACTCCGGCTCGAACGCATCCACCTGGTCCATGGTCGGGCGGCGCAGCAGGTGGCGGATGAACAGCGCATGCCACGCAAGCTCGGTCACGACGCGCACGTCGAGGCGGTGCGCGGGGTCGGCGCCGCCGAAGAGATCCTGCACGAAGTAGTCGCGCCCCTCCATGTGCGCCAGCATGTCGGCGTGGAGCGTCGCGAAGGCGTCCGGCGTCATGGCGGCGTTGGATTCCCACCAGATCCCCGCCTCGGTCGTTTCGCTTCGGACCACGAACTTGTCCTTGGGCGACCGTCCGGTGTGCTTGCCGGTCGACACCAGCAGCGTGCCGCCGCGTCCCAGCGTACCCTCGCCGCGCGCGAGGGCCGCCTCGATCAGCTGGGGCTCGGCCAAATTATAGTACGCCGATCCGAGGCCCGTGATACCCTGAGCCTCCAGCCCGCGATCCGGGTTCACCCGTCCAGTGGTCATGCAACGATCCTCCTGCGGCAAGGCCCGGCGACGCGGGGTCGCGGAATCAGTAGCCATGCGGTCCCGGCCGGGCAACCGTCGTCCCGACGGGTTAGCGCAAACGGGGACGTGTAAAATTCTGCACAAGATGGCCCTCGCGTGCGGCCGGTATGCGCGAATCTGTCTCGATTGCGGCCCGTATTAGGCATTCCTTACGATTCCGAGGCTAGTTAATGACGTGAAGGTGTTCCGATTCGCGGGCACCGGCAGACCGCGCATAACGTCGGGACCGGCCTACCGGGCCGTGCCGGGCAAATCAGCAGGAAACACGTCATGTCTAGGATCGCATTGGTGGACGACGACCGGAACATCCTCGCCTCGGTCTCGATGACGCTGGCCGCCGAAGGTTTCGACGTCGAGACTTACAGCGACGGTCAGGCCGCGCTCGAGGCGTTCGCACGCCGGCTGCCCGACATGGCCGTCTTCGATATCAAGATGCCGCGCATGGACGGGATGGACCTTCTGGGTCGGGTGCGCCAGCGTTCCGACATGCCCGTCATCTTCCTCACCTCGAAGGACGACGAGATCGACGAGGTGCTGGGCCTGCGCATGGGCGCCGACGACTACGTGCGCAAGCCGTTCTCGCAGCGGCTTCTGCTCGAACGGATCCGCGCGATCCTCCGGCGCCAGGCGGTGCTGGACGGCGACGCGCCGACCGGGGACGAGGCGAGGCAGGTGGTCGAGCGTGGATCGCTGGTCATGGATCCGGCGCGCCATACGGTGACGTGGAAAGAGACGCCCGTGTCGCTGACCGTGACCGAGTTCGTGCTTCTGCACGCCCTCGCCGCGCGGCCGGGGTTCGTGAAATCGCGCGACGCGCTGATGAACGTCGCCTATGACGATCAGGTCTATGTCGACGACAGGACCATCGACAGCCATATCAAGAGATTGCGCAAGAAACTCCGTGGCGCCGACCCCGACTTCGGCGCGATCGAGACGCTCTACGGCATCGGCTACCGCTATAATGAAGACTAGGCGATGAACCTGGCCGCAGATCCCCGGGGCGGGCCTGCGCCGGCATGGCGCGCGGCGGCGCGGACGATCTGTCGCAGCGGCCCGGCCGGGCGGTCGGCGGGCCCGGTGCGCAAATCGGTCGCACTGCGCAGCTCGCTGGTCTGGCGGATCGCACTCGGCAACCTTCTGGCGGCGGCGCTGCTTGCCGGAGCGGCCGTCCTTGGGCGCGGCGGCGCCGAAGACGTCGTGCACGGCGGCGGATGGGGCGGGGCGCTCCTTCTGCAGGGCGTCGCGGTCGCCGCCGCCCTCGCTCTCGTCGTGATCTCGGCCATCGACATCGTGTCGCCGATGGCGCGTCTGTCGGCCGTTGTCGAACGGGCATGCGACGGCGCAGCGCGGTCGCAGGACGGCCGGTTGGACGCAGTGGCTCTGGCCGACCTTGCGGCCCGCCCCGACGAGGTCGGGCGACTGACGCGCGGCCTGGACGACCTCGCCGGCATCCTGAACGACCGGACGGCGGCCAGCCAGACCTTCGCGGCCGACGTCGCGCACGAGGTCCGCAATCCGCTGGCCTCCCTGCGGTCGGCCGCAGGGGCGATGCGCTACGTCACGCGGCGCGACCAGCAGGCGCAGCTTATCGACATCATCGAGCACGACGTGCGGCGGCTGGACCGTCTGGTCGACGACATCGCCATGGCGTCGCGACTGAGCGGGGACATAGCGCACGAGCGCGCGGCACAGTTCGATCTCGCCGCCCTCCTGCGCCGCATGGTCGAGCATCAGGCTCCCGAGGCCTGCGCAGACGGCGTCACCTTCGCCGTCGACCTGCCCGCGGGACCCATACGCATCCGGGGGATCGAGGGGCGGCTGGCGCAGGTCTTCGCCAACCTCGTCGGCAATGCGATCTCGTTCTCGCGGCCGGGCGACCATGTCCGCATCTGGGCGCGGCGGCGCGCGGGCCGCGTCGTCGTCGCGGTCGAGGATACCGGGCCAGGCATCCCCGACAGCGCCACAGAGGCGATATTCGACCGCTTCTATTCGCGCCGTTCGGATGTCGAGTTCGGGAACAATTCGGGCCTCGGCCTCTCGATCTCGCGGCAGATAGTGGAGTCGCACGGCGGCGTCATCTGGGCCGAGAACATTTGCCCCAACGATGCCGATCCCACCTCCACACCGCTGGGCGCACGGCTGGTCGTCGGACTGCCCGCGTGACGGGGTGCGCGGTCGGGCCGCATCCGCGCAACGCCGCGGTGACAGCCGGCGGACCCGTCCACGGATCGGCGGTTTGCCTCTCGGGCCGCGCGGCGCTGATCGTCGGTCCGTCAGGCAGCGGCAAGTCGGCCTTGGCGCTGGCACTGATGTCGATGGGGGCGGGGCTGATCGCCGACGACCGCACGATCGTGACCGAGGATGCCCGCGGCACCCCGATCGCGTCCTGCCCTCCGACCATCGCCGGCAGGATCGAGGTACGCGGCGTCGGCATCTTCCGCGTACCGCCTGCGGCACCGGCGCCGCTGGTGCTTGTGGTCGATCTGGGCTGCCGGCCCCGCAGCCGCCTGCCAGGGCGATCCTTCTGGACGTTCGGGCAACACCGGATCCCCGCAATGCCGGCCGCGGGCCTGTCCGAGCCGGGTCGCGTCATAGCGCTGTGGTTGCGCTCGGGTCCGCCCATCGACCCCGACGCGCCGCCGGCGGACGCCGCCGGGGCGGACGGCGACCGAACGGAATCCCTGCCGGCCGGACTGCAGAACCCGCGCAACCACGGTGGCAGGGCCGGATGACTCCAGCCGGCGACCTCGGCGAAGACGCGGCGACAGCGGCTCCGCCTGCGCCCGGCCGCGGATGGTCTGGCCGGATCTCCGCCAACGGGAGGCCAATGGCTATGCCGCGCTGCGAGGTTGCGGCCGCGTGCCCGATCCCCGCTCCGAACGCCGCCGGCTTGCCGAACCGCCGTCACAGATCCGTAACAGCCGCCGAATATCCGGCGCTTGCCCTTGCGAAACGGGGATCGGCCGTGTCAATCCTTCGACGCGAGCAGGACGGGCGACGCGCCGCCAACGCCGGCGCGACAGCGTCATGGGACGGCGTCGGTCCGGCCGGGATCCTGCCGGATGGGGGTAAGGGGCCGTGATCGGCATCGTGATCGTCGCGCACGGGGGTCTGGCGCGAGAGTTTCTGGGTGCGGTCGAACATGTCGTCGGCCGCCAGCCCGGCGTTGTGGCCATCGCTATCGGACCCGACGACGACCGTTTCGCAAAGCAGTCCGAAATCTGTGCGGCGGCCGACCGGGTCGATACCGGGACCGGCGTCGTCATCGCCACCGACATGTTCGGCGGCTCGCCCTCCAACCTCAGCCTGCGCGCATGCGGACCCGACGACCGCCGCATCCTCTACGGCGTCAGCCTGCCGACCCTGATCAAGCTGTCGAAGTCGCGCCACCTGCCGGTACGGGAAGCGGTCGTGGCGGCGCTGGACGCGGGCCGCAAGTATATCGACACCGTCGATCGACCCTCTGGGTGGGACGATCCGCCCGCCCCCGACCACACAGGCGGCCAGGACGCCCGCGTCCGTCCCCCGACGCAGCGGATGCCGGCAATCCCGCCGCACCTGCCGGGCACCGGACGCGGGGTCGACGGCACGGATGCGGCTCCGGCCCCCACGGCCCCCGCCGTCCGGCACGCCGAAGAGCCGCCCGTCGCCCGCCTGGCCGCAGGAGGACGAACCGATCGCTGAGCCGTCGGCGGCCGTCGCGCGGACGCTGCGCATCGTGAACGTCAAGGGACTTCACGCGCGCGCCTCAGCCCGGCTGGTCGAAGTGGTCGAGGCATTCGATGCGACCGCCGAGGTATCGCGCGACGGCCTGTCGACGTCCGGCGACAGCATCATGGGCCTTCTCATGCTGGCCGCCGCCTGCGGCTCCAGCATCGAGCTCTGCACCCGGGGGCCGGAGGCCGAAGCGCTGGCCGATGCCATCGCGACCCTCGTCGCCGACCGCTTCGGCGAGCCGATGTAGCGCCAGGCCAGCGCGTAACGTCATGCGCGCGCAAGGCGGCACCGGGCGCACGATTGGCCCGACGACCGCCGTCGGCGCACCCAACGCCCGGGCGGGACCGTCGGACAAGGGCGCCGGCCGCTGTCGCTTCGAGGTCTACCGCGCGGGAACCGGAGCCTCGCCGGTGTGGTCGTAGAACCCGCGGCCGGACTTGACGCCCAGCCAGCCCGCCTCGACATGGTTCACCAGCAGCGGGCACGGCCGGTACTTGCCGTCGCCCAGGCCCTCGTGCAGCACCCGCATGATCGACAGGCAGGTGTCCAGGCCGATGAAATCCGCCAGCTCCAGCGGCCCCATCGGCTGGTTCGTCCCCAGCTTCATCGCGCGGTCGATCGAGGCGACGTCGGCCACCCCTTCATGCAGCGCATAGGCGGCCTCGTTCAGCATCGGCATCAGGATGCGGTTGACGATGAAACCGGGGTAGTCGTGCGCAACGGCCGCGACCTTGCCCAGGCGGTCGACCACACCGCGGCACGCCTCGAACGTGGCGTCGTCCGTCGCCATGCCGCGGATCAGCTCGACCAGTTTCATCGCCGGCACCGGGTTCATGAAGTGAAATCCCATGAACCGTTCGGGGCGGTCGGTGCGCGCGGCGAGCCGCGTGATCGAGATCGACGAGGTGTTCGAGGTCAGGATCGTCCTTTCGCCCAGGACAGGCGCGAGGTCGGCGAAGATCGCATGCTTCACCGCCTCACGCTCGGTCGCGGCCTCGACGATCATGTCGCATGGACCGAGGTCGGTCAGGTCCGCGGTGGTCGCGATGCGGCCGATGGCGGCGTCGCGGTCGGCCGCCGTCACCTTGTCGCGGGCGACCTGGCGGTCGATGCTGCGGGCGATCCCGGTCTGACCCGCCGCAAGGGCACCCGGATCCACGTCGGTCATCGTGACGTCGTAGCCTGCCAGCGCGCAGACTTGCGCGATGCCGGCGCCCATCTGTCCCGCCCCCACGACGCCGATCGTGCGAATATCCATCGCGTGTCCTTCCCTGCCTCTTTCAGGCGCGACCTTAGAGTCCACTCGGCAGTCCGCAAGGGTCGGCCCGCGGGCGGTGATGCAGGGACGTTAGCGCGATCTAAACCGTTGCCGTGCTCTATTTGGCCGGGGCGCACGGGTCGGGCATTCGATGGCGGATTGGAACAGCAGGCAGGCCGACGGCGCGGAAGCGGTCAGGTCCCGGCCCGCGGTGCCGGAGTGCCGGTACGACGGATCGCCGCTGGCCTTCCGCGGGCCGCGCCGGCGGCTGTCGCGTGCCTATGTGGCCGCCCTGGGCGGCTGCACCACGCACGGCGGTTCGGTCGACCGGCCCTGGCCCGCCCTGCTGGAGCGCGGCATTGGTATTCCGGTCGTCAATCTCGGTGTCCGCCACGCCGGACCGGCCATCTTCGCCCAGGACGATGCGGTCATGGAGATCTGCGCCAACGCCCGCATGACGGTCATCGAAGTGCCCGGCGCCGCGAGGCTGACCAACCGGTTCTACACCGTGCACCCTTACCGGAACGACCGGGTCGTCGCGACCGCGCAAGCGTTGCGCGCCGCGTTTCCCGATGTCGCCTTCACGCGCATCCATTACGTCGGGCACCTGATGCAGTCGCTGGAGGATGCGTCGCCCGCGAGTTTCGAAACGGTGCAGGGCGAACTCCGGGCCGTCTGGCTGGACCGGATGGTCTCCCTGGTGTCGCGCGTGCCGGGCCGCAAGATCCTGCTGTGGACGGGCGGGCGGAACCGGCAAGATTCCCTCCGTCAGAAGTATCGCGGCATTGCCGACATGGTAACGGACGGGATGGTCGGTGCTTTGGCCGAACGGGACGATGTCGCGGTCGTCACGGCGCCGGCCGCGGCGCCATGCCCGGCCAAGGCGCCCGGCATGATGCCACCGTGGCCGGACCCCGCCGCGCATGCCGCCATCGCGCGCGCGCTGGCGCCTGACGTCGTACGCATCGTGACGGACGAGGGCCGCGCCGGCGTCGCCCTCTGGCCGGTCGCATGACGCCGATCCGACGAACGCACGACGGCGGGTACGGAAACCGGCACCGGCGCGGTGGCGCCGGATGGGCACCATCGCCGTAAGTCGGACCGTCCCGGCAAGCGCGGGAACCCGGTATAACCAAGACCCGGTAGACTGGCCCGAGCCACGGCCGCAGCCCCCGTCACGTCTCCCCAAGGAAGGGTATACGCCCCCAGGGCGGCCGGGCGGACCTCGTCAGACCTTCGACGTCAGTTCCGGCACCGCCTCGAACAGGTCCGCGACCAGGCCGTAGTCGGCGACCTGGAAGATCGGCGCCTCCTCGTCCTTGTTGATGGCGACGATGACCTTGCTGTCCTTCATGCCGGCGAGATGCTGGATCGCGCCCGAGATCCCCAGCGCGATGTAGAGGTCCGGCGCCACGACCTTGCCGGTCTGGCCCACCTGCCAGTCGTTGGGCGCGTAGCCCGAATCCACGGCCGCGCGCGACGCGCCGACTGCCGCCCCCAGCTTGTCGGCCAGCCGCTCGACGATGGCGAAGTTCTCTTCGGACCCGATGCCGCGGCCGCCGGACACAACGATGCCGGCGCTGGTGAGGTCGGGCCGGTCGCTGGCGGCGACCTTGTCCTCGATCCAGGTCGACAGGCCCGGGGCGTCGCCGACCGCGATATCCTCGACGGGGGCGGAGCCGTCCGTCGCCGCGGCGTCGAATGCCGACACCCGGATCGACACGACCTTGACCGGATCGGAGGAGGTGACGGTCGCCAGCGCGTTGCCCGCGTAGATCGGACGTTCGAACGTGTCGGCGTCGACGATGGCGGACACGTCCGTCAGGACCATCACGTCCAGCAGGGCGGCGACGCGCGGCAGGATGTTCTTGGCGTCCGTCGTCGCCGGCGCCACGATGTGCGAATAGTCCGGCGCGAGGCCCACGATCAGCGCCGCCACGGGCTCGGCCAGCCGGTGCCCGTAAAGCGGATCCTCGGCGCAGAGCACCCGCGCCACGCCCGAGATCGTCGCCGCCTCGGCCGCCGCGGCCCTGCAGGACGCGCCCACGCACAGCAGCGTGACGTCGCCTAGCGGCACGCAGGCGGTGACCGCCTTGCCAGTCGCGTCCATGTTCAGCGCGCCGTCCGTCACCTCGGCCATCAGCAGAACCGCCATCAGATCACCCCCGCTTCGTCCTTGAGTTTCGCCACCAGTTCGTCCACCGAACCCACCATCACGCCCGCCTTGCGCGACGGCGGTTCGACCGTCTTCACGATCTTCAGCCGCGGCGTCACGTCGACGCCGTAGTCGCCGGGGGTCTTCTCCTCCAGCGGCTTCTTCTTGGCCTTCATGATGTTGGGCAGCGACGCATAGCGCGGCTCGTTCAGGCGCAGGTCCACGCTGACGACGGCGGGCATCGTGACCTCGACCGTCTGCAGCCCGCCGTCGACCTCGCGCGTGACGCGGGCCTTGCCGTCGGCGATGGCGATATCGCTGGCGAAGGTCGCCTGGCTCCACCCCAGCAGGGCCGCCAGCATCTGGCCGGTGGCGTTCATGTCGTTGTCGATGGCCTGCTTGCCGCACAGGACCAGCCCGGCGCCCTCGGCCTCGACCACGGCCTTGAGCAGCTTGGCGACGGCGAGGGGTTCGATGTCGGTGCTGACGTCGTCGGTGGCGACGATCAGGATGGCGCGGTCGGCCCCCATGGCCAACGCGGTGCGCAGGGTCTCGGTCGCCTGCTTCACGCCGATCGAGACGGCGACGACTTCTTCCACCGTTCCGGCCTCGCGCATGCGGATCGCCTGCTCGACGGCGATCTCGTCGAAGGGGTTCATCGACATCTTGACGTTGGCCAGGTCCACCCCGGATCCGTCGGCCTTGACCCGCACCTTGACGTTGTAGTCGATCACCCGCTTGACCGGCACCAGCACCTTCATCGCATCGCCCTCCTCGCATCGCGTGGCGCAGGCTTAGCGAAAGCGCGCCCCGTCAGACAGCGCAAAATCGACGCGGCGGGCGCCGGCGACGCCGCGTGCGAAGAGAGCGGCCGGCGGTTCCCCGGCCGACGGCCAGGCGCTGCGCGGGTATCGGGCCGCCGGCGGCACTGACAAATTCAACGGTGCGCGCCCGGCGCTAGGCCCGACGCTCCGCGTCCCCGGTGTCCGGGCGCCCCACCGGGGCCCCCGCCGCTTTCAGCGGTTCGCCCCTGGAACCCACAAAACGTCCGCGCGGCCGTCATCGTTGGCGATGCGCGAGGCCTGAAAGCACCAGTCGGACAGGCGATTGAGGTATTTCACAGCCGCCGGGTTCACCGCCTCGACGGTGGCGAGCTCGACCGTCAGCCGTTCGGCCCGGCGCGACACGGTACGGCACAGATGCAGCGCCGCCGCCAGAGGCGTGCCGCCGGGCAGGATGAAGGACCGCAGCGGTTCCAGCGCGTCGTTCATGGCGTCGATCTCGGATTCGAGGCGCGCGACCTGGGCGTCGGTCATGCGCAGGGGGGGGTAGTCGGCCTCGGCATCGCGCTCCATCTCGGGGCGGCAGAGGTCGGCGCCGCAATCGAAGAGATCGTTCTGGATCGCCGCGATCCGCGCCTTCATGTCGTCCGCGGCATGAAGGCGGGCCAGGCCGAATGTGGCGTTTGCCTCATCCACGGTGCCGTAGGCGGTGACGCGGACCGAATGCTTGGCAACCCGCATGCCGTTGCCCAGCGCGGTCTCTCCGGCGTCGCCGGTTCTCGTGTAGATGCGATTCAGAACGACCATGCGGTCAGGCCCCCATGCGGCGGAAGAAGACGAAAAGAAGGATCAGCACCACCGCCAGGGCCTGCGCGTAGATGCGCCAGCGCATGATGCGGTTGGCGTGGCGGCGGTTGAACTCGCCGCCCTTGGCAAAGCCGCCGATGCCCACCATCAGCACGGCGGCGACGCCCAGCACTGCGATGGCGACGACGATGAAAAGCGGGTCGCGGGACATGAAGGCTCCGAGGCGGCGGCGGCGGGTTCGACGAGTTACCTAGCCCCGGTCGCGGAGAATGCGAACCCGGTGCGGCGTCACCGCGCCAGGATCCGGTCCAGAAATCGCGTGGGCAACAGCCGCCGCAATGCGTCCGCCGCATGGGTCGGGACGGTCACGTGGTAGACCGGACGCGGGCGGCGCGCCTCAAGCGCACGGATCAGCACCGCCGTCACCGCGGATGCGGGGCGTTCGAAGCTGTCGGGTCCGCTGTCGTCGTAGAGACGGTGGCGCAGGTCGCTTTCGTAGCGCCCGCGCAGAGGGGACGCGCGCCAGTCGATCCAGCGCTCGAAATGGGGGATCGAGTTCTGCCGGATCCGCGTGCCGATGGGGCCGGGCCGGATTGTGACGACGTCGATACCCGTCCCGCGCATTTCCAGCCGCATCGTCTGGGACAGGCCCTCGACCGCAAACTTCGAGGCGACGTAGGCGCCCCGCCAGGGTGCGGCAACGATGCCCAGCACGGACGAGCACTGGACGATCCGGCCGTGGCCCTGCGCGCGCATCGCCGGGATGACCCGCCGGGTCAGGTCGTGCCATCCGAAGACGTTCGCCTCGAATATGGCGCGCAGGGCGTCGACGGGCAGATCCTCGACCGCGCCCGGCGACGCGAAGGCCCCGTTGTTGAAGAGCGCGTCCAGCGTGCCGCCGGTCCGCTCCAGAACCGTATCGGCGCAGGCGGCGATGCTGTCGGACCTGGCGTAGTCCATGATGAGCGGATCGAGATTCGCGCCCGCGAGCGCCTGCGCGTCCGTCTGCGTGCGGACGGTCGCGAAGACCCGCCAGCCGCGCCCCGCAAGAGCCGTGGCGGCGTCGCGTCCGATGCCGGACGAACAACCGGTGATCAGGATGCTGCGCTGTGCCAACCGCCCTAGCCGGGCCGCCGGACATCCAGGAAGCGGCCGAAGATCCAGGCTTCGGCGCCGTCCAGTCGGATGTTCACCCAGCCATCGGGCCGTTCGCCGATGACGGTCGCCGCGGCGCCGGCGTCGGCCTGCCCGACGATCGCGTCGGCGGTGGACGGGCCGGCCCGCAGGTTCACCCGCGATCCGGTGACATAGCGCGTCTCGGCCGCCTCTCCGGGGGCCGCGGCGGCGACGGCCGCACCGTCCGCCGCCGCATCGTCCGGTACCGCAGCCTCGACCGCGGCGGGACCCGCCGGGCCGGGACCTTTCTCACCGGCCTCCAGCGCCAGCGCCACGGCGGCGGCCTCGTCCGCAAGGGCGAGGCGCGGCTGCGCGCCCTCCTGCGCGACGAGGACGGGATCGGGCGCGGCGCGGACCGCCTCCGCCGGCTGGTCGCTGCCCTGCGGGCGGTCGGGCGCGCCACCGGCGACCATCATCACCCCGAAAAGGCACACCACCAGCATAGCCGTCAGTCGAATCATCATGGCCTCTTCGAATACAGTCGCGATCTTAACCACGGCCGAACGCGCGAGCACCCGGTTCGGTCCCGTGGCCCGCGCGCCATCCGCTTTACCCGCGACGGGCGCCCCGCTAACAGGGTCGGCGTGACCGACACCGCCGATCCACCCCCGCCAGGGGAGCCGCCCGTCGATCCTCCGGCCGCGCCGGACGGCCCGACGCAGGCCCTGTCGGAGGCGATCGGCAGCCGCTATCTGACCTATGCGCTGTCGACCATCATGCACCGCGCCCTGCCCGACGCCCGCGACGGGCTGAAGCCGGTGCACCGCCGCATCCTCTACGCCATGCGAGAGCTGCGGCTGGGCCCGACGGGCGGCTTTCGCAAGTCGGCGAAGATCAGCGGCGACGTGATGGGCAACTACCACCCGCACGGCGACGGGGCGATCTACGACGCCATGGCGCGTCTGGCGCAGGACTTCACCATCCGCTACCCGCTGGTGGACGGGCAGGGCAACTTCGGCAACATCGACGGCGACAACCCCGCGGCCAGCCGCTACACCGAGGCGCGCATGACGGCCGCCGCGCAAGCCCTTCTGGACGGGCTGGACGAGGACGCCGTCGACTTCCGCGACAACTACGACGGCACGCTGCGCGAACCCGTGGTGCTGCCCGCGGCGTTCCCAAACCTGCTGGCCAACGGGTCCTCGGGCATCGCGGTGGGCATGGCCACCAACATCCCGCCCCACAACGTGGCCGAGCTGATCGACGCCTGCCTGCACATGATCCGCACGCCCGACTGCCGCGACGACACGCTGCTGGCCTATGTGAAGGGGCCCGATTTCCCCACCGGCGGCACCATCGTGGAGCCGCCAGCGTCCATGGCCGAAGCCTATCGCACCGGACGCGGGGCGTTCCGCCTGCGCGCGAAGTGGGAGGTCGAAGATCTGGGCCGCGGCCAGTGGCAGATCGTCGTGACCGAGATTCCCTATCAGGTCCCCAAGTCGCGCCTGATCGAGAAGCTGGCCGAGCTGATCGCCAGCCGCCGCATCCCCCTCTTCGGGGACGTGCGCGACGAGAGCGCCGACGACGTGCGCCTGGTGATCGAGCCGCGGTCGCGCACGGTGGACGCCGCGACGCTGATGGGGATGCTGTTCCGCCATTCGGACCTGGAGATCCGGTTCTCGCTGAACATGAACGTCCTGATCGACGGGCGGACGCCCAAGGTCTGCTCGCTCAAGGAGGTGCTGCGCGCGTTCCTGGACCACCGCCGCGCGGTGCTGGAACGCCGGTCGCGGTTCCGTATGGGCAAGATCGACCACCGGCTGGAGGTGCTGGAAGGGCTGATCACCGCCTTCCTGAACCTCGACCGCGTGATCGACATCATCCGCTACGACGACGATCCGAAGGCCGCGCTGATGGCCGAGGACTGGTCGAAGGACCATGTCCGCGCGGCGTCCGAGGCCGATTACGTACCGCCCGCCCCCATCGCGCCCGGCGACGAGAGCCTCAGCGACGTGCAGGTCGAGGCGATCCTCAACATGCGGCTGCGCGCCCTGCGACGGCTGGAGGAGATGGCCCTGCGCGGCGAGCAGGAGGCCCTGATCGCCGAGCGCGCGCAGATCGACGACCTGCTGGGCTCGGACGACCTGCAATGGTCCCGCATCTCCGACGAGCTGCGCGAGACGAAGCGCCGGTTCGGCCGCGACCATTCGCGCGGCGCCCGGCTGACGCAGTTCGCCGAGGCCGGCGAGGTGGCGGACGTGCCGCTGGAGGCGATGATCGAGCGCGAGCCGCTGACGGTCGTCTGCTCGCAGATGGGCTGGATCCGGGCGCTGACGGGGCACCAGCCGCTGGAAAAGCCCCTGAAGTTCAAGGACGGCGACGGCCCCGCCTGGGCGTTCCACGCACAGACCACCGACCGGCTGCTGCTGTGCGGCACCAACGGACGGTTCTACACGCTGCCCGCCAGCGCGCTGCCCGGCGGGCGCGGCATGGGAGAGCCGGTGCGCCTGATGGTGGACCTGCCCAACGAGGCCGGGATCCTGTCGCTGCGGATCCACCGCCCCGACGGGCGGCTTCTGCTGGCCTCCTCGGCCGGCGACGGCTTCGTGGTGGCCGAGGCCGAGACGGTCGCGCAGACCCGCGCCGGGCGTCAGGTGCTGAACCTCGGGCGCGAGGCGCGGGCGGTGGTCTGCCGGGCGGTGGCCGGCGACCACGTCGCGGTGGTGGGCGAGAACCGCAAGATGCTGGTCTTTCCGCTGACGCAGCTGCCCGGGATGACGCGCGGCAAGGGCCTGCGGCTGCAACGCTACAAGGACGGCGGCCTCAGCGACGCGACGACGTTCGTCCTTGCCGACGGGCTGACGTGGAAGGACCCGGCGGGCCGGACCCGCACCCAGTCCGACCTGTCGGACTGGACGGCGAACCGCGCCGCCGCCGGCCGCATGGCGCCGCGCGGCTTTCCCCGAGACAACCGCTTCGATCCGCCGGCCTGACCGCGGCCGTTCACCTGCTTTCAGCCGTCCTGCCAGCGGGGGGGACGTTTCTGGAGGAAGGCGGCGATACCCTCCTCGGCGTCGGGGGCCATCATGTTGGCCACCATGACCTTGGCCGTGTAGGCGTAGGCGTCCGACAGGGGCATCTCGCTCTGGCGGTGGAAGGCGACCTTGCCGATCCGCAGGACGGCGGGCGCCTTGGCGGCGATCTGCCGGGCCAGCGACAGTGCCGTAGCGTCCAGGTCGGAGGGCGGCACGACGCGGTTCACCAGTCCAAGGCGCAGGGCGTCGGTGGCGGGGATCGCGTCGCCCGTCAGCAGCATCTCCATGGCGGCCTTGCGCGGGACGTTGCGCGACAGCGCGACCATGGGCGTGGAGCAGAAGAGCCCGATGTTCACTCCGGGCGTCGCAAAGCGGGCATCGTCGGCGGCGACGGCCAGGTCGCAGCTGGCCACCAGCTGGCAGCCGGCCGCCGTGGCGGTCCCGTGCACCACGGCGATGACGGGCTTGGGGCAGGCGACGATGGCCTCCATCACCTGCACGCAGGCCGCCATCGTCCGCTGGAAGAACCTGTGCCCGCCGTCTGGACCGGCGCGCGCGGCGGTGATCTCCTTGAGGTCGTGCCCGGCGCAGAAGACGGGGCCGGTGCCCGCGATCAGCACGACATGGACCCCGGGATCCGTGCCCAGCCGCAGGATGGCGGCGTGCAGACGCTCCATCACTGCCAGCGACAGGCTGTTGCGGGCGGCGGGACGGTTCAGCACCAGCCGGGCGACGGTGCCCAGCCGCTCTTCCCGCAGGATATCGGCATCGGTCATGCGAGGGTCCTCCGTCGGGTTCCGCGCCATCCCTCGGATGGGCCGGGGCGTCCAGGCTACACCGCGCTTCCAAACGTGCGAAGCCCGTCGAAGGACGCAGAGAGCGCACCGCGCGGCAAGCCCTCGCGCACCATGCGGACGGCGAAGCGGTCGCAACGGCGCACCCGTCGCCGAGCGACGCCGGAACCAGCCGACCGAGCCGACGTTGACCGGCGAAACCAACGAACGGAGGCACACGATGGCCATGAATTCGCTCAAGGACGTCTACCTGGACCAGCTTCAGGACATCTACAGCGCCGACAAGCAATCGCTGGAGATCACCACCAAGCTGGGCCAGGCGGCGACGGACAAGACACTCAGCGAGGCCCTGATCGCCGGCGCCCAGGGCATCGCGACCGGGATGGAGAAGGTGGCGCAGCTTTGCTCGGACCACGGGATCGACCCGACCGGTGAGCATTGCAAGGGTATGGAGGGTCTGGTCAAGGAGGCCCGCGCGCACGCGCTGGAAGAGACGTTCGGCGATGACGACGCGCGCGACGCGATGATCATCACCCAGTACCAGCGCATGTGCCACTACGGCATCGCCGGCTACGGTTGCCTGGTGGCCTTCGCCAATCGGCTGGGACTCGACGGCGACGCGGCGGTTCTGCAGGAATGCCTCGACCATACCTATGACGGCGACCGGCGCATGACCGACCTCGCGACCTCGGGCATCAACGCGGCTGCGGCGTGATCTCGCTGTGATCACCTGACGCAGGACGCCGCATGTCCACGCCGGCCGACATGGCCCCGCCCCAGGCACCGTCCGGGGGCGGGGCCAGTTGTTTCAGCCAGGTCACCCACTGGTGTCCCGAAGTGGTTTCGGTCCCCACGGACGACCGTGCTAGGCTTCTTCGACACCTTTCAGGGAGGCTCATGCCATGACCGACACCCCGATCCGCCGCCGGACGTTCCTTGCCGGAACTGCCACCGCGGCACTGGCCGCCGGCGCCCCGGCGGCCCGCGCCGCGGGCGATGATGCCTTCGGCTACGAGGTCACGCGAACCGACGCGGAATGGCGCGAGATGCTCAGCGAGCTGGATTACTCCATACTGCGAGCCGGCGCGACCGAGCCGCAGCATGCCAGCCCGCTGTCCATCGGTGCCGAGGCGGGCCGCTATGCCTGCAAGGGCTGCGGACTGGATCTCTACGACGGGCGCTGGAAGGTCGATAAGGATATCGGCTACGCCTTCTTCCGTCACGCGGTGCCCGACAGCATGCTGACCGGCATCGACGAGGTCGCTCCGAACCCCGAGGGCGATCCCGACATCGACCGGCTGGCGCAGATCGAGGTTCATTGCCGCCGCTGCGGGTCGCATATCGGCCACATCTTCGTGGTCCAGGGCGAGCAGCTTCATTGCTCGAACGGCAGCGCGCTGGTCCACACGCCGGCCAAGGCCTGATCTCAGGGGCGGGCGATCCGGGCGCGTTCGTCCCTCAGCACCCGCGGGGCATGCCGTGCGTCGGCCAGTGTGGCGTCGACGTCGCGACCCTCCACGGCACCGGCAGCGATGCGCGCCAATGCGTAGGTGGGCGCACGCTTCATGGTGCCCAATGCCGCGCGGGACAGCGCATGTGCCGCAAGATAGACCAGATGGTGCGACAGGACGCCGGGACCCTCGGCCGGGATGCCCCGGGCGACGCTGCGGCACGCCTCTGCGCTTCTAGATGCGTAGGTCCGGCAGATCGTCGGGCGGGCATCGTAGACCCGGCAGAGCCGCGTCTCGGGGTCCAGCGCGGGACACGCGCGCGGCGTCCAGGCGCGGCCGTCGGGCGCACCGGCCAGCGGGACAGCGCCGCGTGGAGGCGGCGCGCCTCGGATCCGGTGACGGTGCCGCCGTCCCGACCCGAGAGGATGCAGCAGAAGGCGCAGCCGGCCGCGCAATCGGTGCCGGCGAAGGCTTCCGGCGAAAGCTGCGACAACGTCACGCCCGCGATCTGCGCCGCCGGCAGACCGTCGTCCAGCGCCGCGATCAGGGTGCTTGCCGGGGTATCGCGTGCGATGGCCGCATCGACCCAGGCCAGAAGCGCCGTCCGGGCGCGGTGCAGGATATCGGATGGCGTGCCCGGCAACGGCGCCGTTGCGATGCGGTCGCGCAATGCGGCAGGATCGACGGGCGCCCTGCGGGACGCGTCGGCGCGCCTACCGGTCCGTGCCATGTCGCAGGCTGCCAGATAATATGCTCGACCGCGCCGGGCCAGCGGACGCCCCGGCGCGGATTGCGGTACCGCGCGCAACCGAACCCGGCGCAGCGCGGCTGACGCCGCCCCCCGGCCGGACCAGAGGGCGGTGCGGGGCACGCGGCAATATCAGGCGAGGATCTTCGAGACGACGCCGGCGCCGACGGTTCGGCCGCCTTCGCGGATGGCGAAGCGGAGCTTTTCCTCCATCGCGATGGGGGCGATCAGCTCGACCGTGAAGGACACGTTGTCGCCCGGCATCACCATCTCGGTGCCCTCGGCCAGCGTCACCGTGCCCGGTCACGTCCGTCGTGCGGAAGTAGAACTGCGGCCGGTAGTTGGCGAAGAACGGCGTGTGCCGACCGCCCTCGTCCTTGGTCAGGATGTAGCTCTCGGCCTCGAACTTGGTGTGCGGGTTCACCGACTTGGGCTTGCACAGCACCTGCCCGCGCTCCACCCCCTCGCGGTCGATGCCGCGCAGCAGAAGGCCCACGTTGTCGCCCGCCTGCCCCTGGTCCAGCAGCTTGCGGAACATCTCCACGCCGGTGCAGGTCGTCTTCTTGGTCGGGTTGATCCCGACGATCTCCATCTCCTCGCCGACCTTGATCACGCCGCGCTCGATCCGGCCCGTCGCCACCGTGCCGCGCCCCGAGATCGAGAACACGTCCTCGACCGGCATCAGGAACGGCTGGTCGATCGCCCGCTCGGGCGTCGGCAGGTACTCGTCCACCGCCTTGAGAAGCTCGCGGATCGAGTTCTCGCCGATCTCGGGCTCGGTCGCCGTTCATCGCGTGCAGCGCCGAGCCGCGGACGATCGGGATGTCGTCGCCGGGATAGTCGTACTTCGACAAAAGCTCGCGGATCTCCATCTCGACCAGCTCCAGAAGCTCCTCGTCGTCGACCTGGTCGACCTTGTTCATGTAGACGACCATCGCCGGGATGCCGACCTGGCGGCCCAGCAGGATGTGCTCGCGCGTCTGCGGCATCGGGCCGTCGGCGGCGTTCACCACCAGGATCGCGCCGTCCATCTGCGCCGCGCCGGTGATCATGTTCTTGACGTAGTCGGCGTGGCCCGGGCAGTCGACGTGGGCGTAGTGCCGCGCGTCCGTCTCGTATTCCACGTGCGCGGTCGAGATCGTGATCCCGCGCGCCTTCTCCTCGGGCGCCCCGTCGATCTGGTCGTACGCCTGGAAATCGCCGAAATACTTCGTGATCGCAGCCGTCAGCGTCGTCTTGCCGTGATCCACGTGACCGATCGTCCCGATGTTCACATGCGGCTTGTTGCGTTCGAACTTTGCCTTCGCCATCGCGTCGTGTGCCTTCGTCTGCGGGGGCCGGAACGGGGTTTCCGCGGGCCCGGATCATCATCGCGCCCCACCTAGACACGGCCCTGAGCGAGATCAAGTGCCCGGTCGAACGACGCCACCCGCCACCGGAGAGGACAGGGTCGCCACCGGGGCGGGGTCGGCGGCGGGCGCCGGTGCCGGCCGGGCGGCGCGCACGCGGTCGCGGGCGGCGGCCAGCCGCTGACGTTCGGCCGCGCGGTCGAAGGGGGTGCGCGGCGTGTCGGGATCGGGGACGAACCATTCGGGATGCTCGGCCAGCCACGCCTCCAGCTGCCGCGCGCCCTCGGCGGCGAGGTTGGCCAGCTGCGCGTCCGCATCGCGCGCGATGCCGGACCCGACGATGGGCGCGGTGTTCTGCAACCCCTCGAAGGCGGTGAAGCGGTGCGGCTCGTCCGTCAGCCTGGTCCCCGTCGCGTTGTCGTAGACTGTCACGTCGAAGATCATCACGGATTTCGGCGTGTAGATCACCGGCAGGCCCGGCTGCGCCAGGACATAGCCGCCTATGGAGATGCCGAAGTGGTAGAGGCCGCCCCCGTCGTAGCGCGCCAGCCGCGCCTCGATGGCCTGCGCCAGCGCGCCCGTCAGCTCGGCCTCGGTCGCGTCGCGCGAGAACGGGCCCTTGGTCGGCGTCTCGGCGGCGACATAGGTATAGCCGAGGCGGAAGTCGCCCAGCTCGTCCCGCAGGGCGCCGGGGCCCTGCGCGCCGCAGCCCGTCAGCACCCCCAGCGCCAGGGCCAGCAGTACCGGCGAGGGACGAAGGCGGGGGGTGGACATGGGCAGGCTCCCGGTAGGGTCGACGTCAGGATTAGGCCGGCACGGCCCGGCGGACAACACCGGGACCGGCCCCGGTCAATCGCAGATGGTCTTGAGTCCGGCCCATTCGGCCGCAGCCAGCGCCGGCCGCGTCGCACCGGCGTCGCCGCCGCGCGCCGCCTCGATCCGCGCGGCAAGCTCGGGGTGGACGAGGAAATGGCGCAGCAGCGCGGGCGGCGTGCCCGACATCTCCTGCATCCGCTCGAAGAAGGTGGCAAGCGCGCCCGCGTCGATCCCGGCGGCGTCCAGCCGTTCGACCGCGAAGGCGTCCGCCGCACGCTCGGCCTCCTGCCCATAGTTCGCCCGGATCAGCCGCTCGGTCAGGAACAGCACCACGGCGCCGCCGGCGAAGTCGCCCAGCAGCAGGCCCAGCACCCCCACCGATCCGGCCGACCGCAGCGCGATCCGCACCGGGTCGCGCGCGGCGACATGCCCCAGCTCGTGCGCAAGGACGGCCGCGACCTCGTCGGGCGACTGCGCCGCGTCGATGAGGCCGCGGAAGAGGACGATGTGCCCCCCCGGCAGCGCGAAGGCGTTGACGTCGCCTATGTCCAGCACCGCGACGGACAGATCCGCCGGAAGGGTCAGCCCGTCCGACAGCCGGGCGGTCATGGCGTCCAGCGCCTCCAGCCCGTCGGGAGCCGCGCACAGCGGGACGATATCGCCCATGCCGTCTGCAAGGGCACGGCGGACCTGCACCAGCGTCGCGTCGCCCAGCGCCGCCTCACCCTTGCCGGGCATCACGGCCGCAAGACGGTTCGAGACCGCAGGTATGAGGACCGCGACGATCAGCGCCACCGACGCCACCGACGCCACCGCCCAGACCGCGACCCGCCCGAGACCGCGCGCCTTCGGCCGCCAATTCAGGCGCGGGCAACGGGCGACGACGATGCGGGCGACCACGGGGTCGTCGATCACGAGGCGGGACACCGGGTCGCCCAGCAGGGCCAGCACCATGTCGCCGGGGCCTGCGTGGTCGGGCAGGCGGCGCACGTCGGCCAGCGGCCAGCGGCGCGCCTCGGCATCCGGCATCGTCACCACCAGAGCCGCCCCGGCCTCGTCCACCGTGAGCGAGGCGGGCCGCGCATCGGAGGACCGACCGTCGAAGAACGTGCCCACGCCCGAAAATACGGGCGGCCGCCCGCCCACACGGATCGCCGCGGGGCGTGTCGCGCTGCCGCCGGCGGTCATATCGCGGCCCCCACGTCCAGCGCCTCGGCGAATCCCTCGGCTTCGGAGAAGGGGTCGCGGGCGATCTGCGCCACGCCCGACGGATCGCCGCGGATCTCCAGCACCTCTGCCCGGTGTTGCCATAGCGGCAGGGTGACGAAGACATGCCGCAGGACGCCGAACATCAGGAAGACCGCAAAGTAAAGCGCCAGCGCCCCGGCGGTCGTCAGCCAGATCGGCAGCCCGCCGGGTGCAGTCAGGTCGAGCTCCGGCAGCAGGATCGCCGCCGCCACGGCGATCACGGCGCCCAGCACGCCGCTGACCACGGTGAGACCCAGAAAGACCAGCAGTCCGCCCAGCAGGTAGATCCGCATGATCCGCCCCGTCCGCAGCCGCAGCGTCAGCCCCAGGCCGCGGCCCCGCCCCGGGACCGTCGCCGTCTTGGCCGCGGCCAGACGGCGGCCGCTGTCGGCGATCCAGTGGAAGAGGCCGAACACGGTCCATGGCACGAAGACCGCCAGGAGATAGATGAACCGTTCGGGCCCTCCCGACCCGACGATGACGATGGAGAGCACCGAGAATGCGATCCCGATCAGCAGATGCGCGAAGGACGGCATCAGCATCCCCCAGTCGCCGCCCTGGTGCAGCCGCGCGTCGCCCCACCGGGTGCGGTCGGTGCGGTACTTTTCCAGCCCGAAGACGAGGCGCGGCCACAGGACGCCCAGCGTCAGGATGACGGCCACCCAGTGACCCAGCGCGCGCAGCGCGTAGCCCCATGCGCCGGGATCGAGAGCCAGCCGGATCCCCCGCCAGCGGGTCCGCGCCAGCACGTAGCGGCGCGCTCGGTAGCGGGCGTAGAAGATCAGCGGCACGATCCCCAGCAGCGACAGCGCATAGGCCGCAGCGCCGCCGCCGAGCAGCGCGAAGCTCGCGAAGGCCAGCACCATGTTCACCACGCCGAGGTAGAAGGCCAGAAACACGACCGCGACGAGGAAACCCCGCAGCTTTTCCAGCGGGGTACCGACGTATTCCAGCGGCGCTGCCGCCGGGCCGCACGGCGGACCAGTACCAGCGCCGCAGGCGCGTCTTCATCCAGAATCGGTAAAGGCCCAGCGTCAGCACGGTCAGCACGGCCGTCCACAGCGCCAGCGGGAAGAGCGCGCCGCGCCGCCCGACGAAGGCGGTCCGCAGGGCCGCGGGCGCGGCGCCGACGGGGCGCCCCGGCGTGCCCGGCTTCGGCTCCGGCGCGGAAGCTTTCGGCGGCGGAGCCTCTGGTTTCTTGGGCTGCGATACAGGCAGGTCCGGCGATGCGGGCCCCGGGCGGGACGTGTCGCCCACGCGAGGCGGCGGTCCCGGGTCCGGGACCGTCCCGGCAGCACCGGATCGTGGACTATCGGACGCGCCGCCGGGAACGGCGGCGGCCGCGTTCGGACCTTGCGGCGCGGGAACGGGCGGAGGAGTGGGGCCGGCGTTGATCATGTCGTCGCTATGGCCCGCCGCTTGCCCCCGCGAGGGGTCTAGCCCGGCCCGGGCGAAACGGCAATCGACGGCCCGCCGTCGGCACAGGTGCGCCGCCCGGACCCGTCCGCGTGCCTGGCGCGGCGCATCGACGGCGATGCGTCCGGGGCCGGATCCGCATATCGGTCGTGGCGCGCGGCCCTGTCATCTTCGGGGACCGCCCCCCCCCCGCCCTGGATCGTTGTGTCCTCCGCCCCTCCGGGCGTGGGTCCTGACGCGTCGCCCTGCGGGCGGGATCACTGGATCGCGCCCGCGTCCATCTGCCCGCGCAATCCGCGTATCGGCGCGGTGGCGGTGGGCGAGGTGGCGGCGGTCAGGTGCCCGCCGGTGGCGTCCGAGATGTCCGACAGGTCCACCACGCGCAGGCCGAGCGCGCGCAGCGCCATGCCGCGCGCGGACCGGCCGGGCATGTCGCCCCGGTTCGTCGCCATCACGACCCGGTAAGCGACGACGCCCCCCGGCCGCGATCCGGTCCGGGTCCGATCCGCGGTCCGCCGCCGGGGCCGATTTCATGTCTCGGAACGCCAGACGGTAGAGCGCCGGCACCCGGAACAGCGTCAGGGCCGGGGCCACTGCCGGCCCGCCAATCATCAGCGTGGCCATCGGCTCCCACAACGCGCGCCCTGCAGGGGCCATTGGCAAAAGGCCGATGACCGTCGCGAGCGAGGTCGGCACGATGGGGCGGAACCGCTTGCGGGCGCCGGCGACGATGGCCGCGTCGCGGTCCATCGTCTCGCGCGCGATGTCGATCCGGGCGGTCATGACGATGACGTTGTCGATGACGATGCCCGACAGAGCGATCAGGCCCAGCGTCCCGAAGAAGCCCGGCGGCCGGCCGAACGACAGCAGCGCCAGCGGGACGCCCGGCAGGATCAGCGGAACCCATCCCGGCGTCAGAGCCACCCGGCGGAAGCTGTCGAACCGGATCATCGGCGCCACCGGCATCACCCCCAGCGCCAGGGGGAACCCTGCCCCTGGCTCTCGCGGATCTCCGTGCCGTTCTCCGGCTCGCCGCCGATCTCCATGGCGCAGGCCGGGCCCAGCCGCTCCATCAGCGCCTCCAGGCCGGGTGCCACGATATCTTAAAGGTCGAAGGCTGTCATCGCCGACGGTATGGCGACGGTGGTGTCGCCGCGGCGCTGACCGACGCGCCGCAGGGTCGAGAACTCCAGCCGTGGTACCCATGTCACGGGCCCCAGCCGGCCAGCCACATCGAAGGCAAAGGAGGTGATCTGCGGCGGCTGGAGTACCGCGGGAAACAGCCGGCTGCGCTCCGGCCGGGACTCTTCGGCGACAACGATGCGGATGCTGCGGACCATAGAGGCGGCTGCTTGCTCGTCCCAGCGGCGGCCGGCGAGAAAGAGGAGGATCGCCGTGGCCGCAGGCGGTCTGGACACGGACGCCTCCGCGGCATCTTGCGATACCACCTCCGTCCGGTACGTTGGAATACCCGTGTCGACCACCGGAGAGAATAGGGTCAGTCTTTGGCAGCTGATCCGACGAACGCCCCCCACCGCCAGTGGATCCCGTTGCGGGTGGGTCCTTGAGGTCACGCTCCACATGATCGCCGGGTCCGGCCTGCGGGGGATTTCCACCCGGGACATCGCGCGGCGCGCCGGGGTGTCCGAGGCCCTGATCTTTCACCGTTCCGGGACGAAGGAGGGGCCGATGACGGCGACCGCGCCGTCCGGGGAGGCGCTGCTCGCTGGCCTGGAGAGGGTGTCGGCGGGCCCGCCTGCCGATGGCCTGAGCGCCGCGGTCGCGGACGTCGCCACCCTTGCGGCGGAACGGATGCGGCCCGGCGGACCCGGGTGGACGTTCGGCACAGTGCTTCTGCGCTGCGACCCGCGGGCGGCCGAACTGCGCCGCAGGGGCCTTGCTCTGATGGACCGTACCGAAACGGCCCTGTCGGCCTCAATGGACCGATCTTCAAGCGGCCCGCCACGCCATCGCGGCGCACGTGCAGCACGCACCCTGATCGAGGGCGCTATCTGGCCGCCGGCCACGCTGGCGGACCGTCCCGCCGAATGGGACGCCGTCGCACCCGCGACCTTCGCGGCGCTGTCGGATCGCTGGAACGATCTGCCCGGGGCCGCGTGCGCCCGGGCGATCCCGAACCTGCCCGGCCCGTAGGCCAGGACGGCCGGATGCCGCAGCCCGAACGGCGGGCTCTCCCCTTGGCACGCGCGCCGGCCGGGATGCGCCTCGCGGGTATGGAGCACGAGGAACGCGGCCCTTTCCGAAAGCTTCACGGCGAGGGCGTTCATCGGCGCCACGTTGCCGCCGGACATCGGACAGGTCCACGGTCCGGTTTCCGACACGATCGTCCGACCCTTCCGGTCGGAGAGCCGCGCCATCGTCGCGTCCAGCCGGGTCGCCTCGAAGTCGATGGCGCAGTCCCCGATCCCCGGAGCGTTCCGCTTGAAAACGCCGGGTCCGTAATATCGGCTGGCGAAGCTTTCGTAGTTGCTTGCGTCGTCCATGGCCTGCGCGCTCACCATACCCCGCCGCCGGTCTCCCGCTGCAACTCTGCCGCCGGCGTATCGCGGTGGCCATGCGAGGTTCAGCATCGCCACGATACTGACCGATTGCGCAGTCAGCACCACTTTTCCGAGAAGCCGTTGGTTGGGGTTCGATTCCGCTGCAACCGTGCGTGTCGGCCTGCGCGCTACGATCACGGATGCGGCATCGGGGTTTCGGTCCCGGCGAACGGGCCCATCGGAGGACCCGCGCGCCGTGACAGATCCGCCGGCGGCCCTGACGTGGGCGCGGCGGCTGCGGCGCGGGTCGCATACGGCCAGGGCACAGGCGGCGGTTCTCCCGGTGGTCCGACGGGCAGACAAAGCAGCGCCCTGCGGCGACCGCAGCGCATCGACCGATGGACGTCTGTCGAATGGCAACCGGCGCGCGGCCATTCCGGTGCGGGGCGCGACGGTGTATGGAGGTCGCATGAGCGTCCGACGCACCAGAATCCGTCCTCGCGTTCCTCGCCGCGATCTGCCTGGCGGCCATTGGGACCGTGTCCGCGCATGACATGGCGCCGGACCGCGCGGCCATTGCCCGGCAGGCGGCCCTCATGACGCTCGGGGTATCGGCCGGCGATCTCTGCGGTCCACCAGGGGACGCTCGCGCGCACGAATGTCCGGTCTGCCACAAGCTGCCGGGGCCGCCACAAATGGTTATGCCAGACGCTGCCACGCGAACCGCGCGGGTCATCTCGGCGGGCCGCGGCCGCGATCTGGTTCACGGACCGCAGCCCGTCAGGCCGCACGCCCCGACCCGCGCGCCGCCCCGCGCCGTCTGATCCGACCTTCCTCGCCCGTTCCGACATGCCGGAGCGGGGCCTCTCGGGGACGCCTGCCGGTCCGCGCGTCCGCCTGCCCGATGGAGACAGACATGTTCTGCAAGACCACACTGACCGCTGCGGCGGCCCATCTTGCCCTGTCCGGTGCCGCGCAAGCGCACGCCACCCTCGGACCGACCGGGGCGGCAGCCGGCTGGACCACCACGATCACACTGCGGGTGCCGCACGGATGCCACGGCCCGGCGAAGAACGCGGTGCGGATCGAGGTTCCCGACGGCTTTTACGCCGTGAAGCCGATGCCCGAGGCGGGCCGGGACAGTGCCACCGAGACCGCGGCCGACGACAACCACGGCACCGAGATGACCCAAGGCGTCCGAGCCGCGATCCGGCCCGGCCGCGCCCTGCCCGGCGGCCTTCACGACGCGTTCACGGTCCGAGGCGCCGTCGGGCCACAGGCGGCGCCGGGCGAAATGCTGTACGTCCCGGCAGTGCAGACCGGCGCCGACCGGATATCCGACTGGACCCATGCCAGCGGGTCGGACGGCGTGCCCAACCCGGCCCCGTCGGTCGTGGTCGTCGCGGGCGACGGCGGCGGCGGGCACGGGCACGGCGACGCGGGCATGGCGTCGGACGGGGACGTGACGCTGGGCGATCTGCGCATCGCGGCACCCTTCGCGCGCGCCACATTGCCGAACCAGCCGGTCGCCGGCGGGTTCCTGACGATCACCAACACCGGCAGCGCGGACGACACGCTGGTCGCGGCCCGCTCTCCTGCCGCGGGGCGCGTGGAGGTCCACGAGATGGCGATGGACGGCGACGTCATGCGTATGCGGGAGGTGGCGGGAGGCCTGCCGATCCCCGCCGGCGCGACAGTCACGCTGGAGCCGGGCGGCTATCACGTGATGTTCATGGATCTTGCCGGTCCACTCGCCGAAGGCGATAAGGCCGAGGTGACGCTGACGTTCGATCGGGCAGGCGACGTGACGCTGACCTTGCCGGTCCTGGCCCGGAACGCGGTCGGCGGCGGCCACGGGGACCATGGGACCCCGAAACCGGGCGAGCAGGAGGACAACTGATGTCGACGGTGCGCAAGATCGCGATCGCCGCCTGGGCGGGACTGGCTATCGTGGCACTGGCCGCGCTATGGCTGGTGGTCCTGGAGCCGCGGCTCAACGAAACGGTCGCCGATACGCTCGGGCAGGGCGATTACGAACTGGTCACGACCGATGGCGGCACGTTCACCGAGGCCACGCTGGACGGCGCGGCATCGGCGGTATTCTTCGGTTTCACGCATTGCCCCGAGGTCTGCCCGACGACGCTGGGCGATATCGGGATGTGGCAGGAGATTCTGGCCGAAGAAGGCGACGGTCCGATCCGCGCCTATTTCGTCACGGTGGACCCCGAACGCGACACGCCCGAGATCCTGGACGACTACGTGTCCTGGGCCGAGGGCGTCACCGGCGTCTCGGGATCTCCCGAGGAGGTCGACAAGGCGATCCGCGCTTTCCGCATCTTCGCGCAGAAGGTGCCGCTGGACGACGGCGGCTACACGATGGATCATTCGGCCATCGTTCTGCTCTTCGACGAGGACGGGCGTTTCGTCGAGCCGATCACCTACCGGGAAGATCCCGACAAGGCCGTAGAAAAGATCCGGCGCCTTCTGGCCGGCTGACCGCCGTCGGGCCCCGCCCCGCCTGGATCACTCAGGGGAAAGGGTGGCGGCTTCGTTGCTGGCACCCGGAAGGATCGTGTCATCGGCACGCGGCAGCGTCGCAGCCTTGCGGTCTGGCCCTCCACGGCCGGGGACGTCGCCGCCTCTAAGGACCGACAGACAGAGAGGTCGGCGGATCGGGATCGTCGTCCGCCTCGGCCGACAGGAAGCGGCCGAGACCGGCCAGAGCGGGGACGTTGTCGCAAAGGACCTTCACGAATACGAGGATCGGCACCGCCATCAGGGCGCCGGTGATCGACCACAGGAACGACCAGAACGCCACCGCCACGAACACGGCCACCGTATTGATCCGCAGCCGGCGCCCGACGACCGTCGGCGTGACGAACTGCCCCTCGACGGCGGTGCAGGCAAGATAGGCGAGCGGCGGCAGCAGGGCTATGCCGACGGTCGGGAAGGTCGCCAGCGACACCACCCCGACGATGGCGATCCCGATGAGCGAGCCGATATAGGGCAGGAAGTTCAGGATCGCCGCCAACGCCCCCCAGAGGATCGGCGTCGGCATGCCCAGCGCCCACATCGCGAGGGCCACCGCGATCCCCAGCGCCGAGTTGATCACCGTGATGGTCAGGAGGTAGCGCGATATCTCGCCCTCGATGTTGCGCACCGTGCGCAGCGCCCGCTTCTTGTCCGTAAGCGTGCCGAAGGATTTGACGATCTGTTCCGAGAAATGGTCGCCGCTTGCCAGGAGAAAGAGCGTGAGGACGATGACGATGACCGTGGTCGTGACGATGGACAGCGCCGAGCCCGCGACCTGCGACAGGATGCCGGGCTGCTGCACCGTGACCTGCTGGACGCTGGGGCCGCCGCCGGTCGCGTCGTCCACCTGATCGGCGACATCGGTTACGGCCGTTATGGGATCGCGGAACTGCTCGTACTTCTCGCGGACCTCGGCCATCATGCGCGGCGCGTCCTCGACAAGCTGGAAGAACGGGGCGCCGAGCGCTCCGAACGCGCCTGCGATGCCGGTCGTGAAGACCAGCACCACCAGGCCAGCCGCGACCCCCTCGCCCAAGCCGCGATGGTGGAGGGAGCGGACGAGCGGAGAGAGCGTGAGCGACAGCAGCAGTGCCAGGATCACCGGCACGAAGAAGGCGGCGGCGGCATAGAAGGCGCCGCCGACGAGGACGATCAGCACCCCGCCCAGAAGGCGGTTCGACTGCCGGGTCGCACGCAGCAGGTCGACGTCCGCGGTGACGGGCGGCGGCGCCCTGTCGGGCGCTGGCGAAACCGTCAGAGCGGCGGGACCGTCAGCCATGCCGGCGCCGGAGGGTGTGGGAGAGGGCACGGCCGTCCGATCCTGGAGGGGGGCATCCCCTTGCGCGAGGTCGCCCGATCGGAGGAAGGCCGGTCCCGGGCCACGGGTTCCCTATGGCCGCATCTTGTTCGACCGCGGACACAGACCGGGGCCTCGGATCGCGGGCTCCGGGGGGGGGGGTGCGCGTCCCGCCTACTCCTGCACGGTCACGGAGTTGATCGCGCCGAACCCGTTGTCGGCGTCCGAGCGGAAGTCGATGAGGATGACGTCGCCCGCCTCCAGCCCCTCGGGGATCTTGTCGGCGAACTTGCCGATCTGCCAGACCGTCCGGTCCTTCAGCACGATGACGCCGGACACGCGGTCGTAGGCGACGACGGTGCCGGTGGTGCTGTCGGCCAGGGCGGGCGTGGCGACGGCCAGCGCCGCCGCTGGAATGTAGGCGAGAAGCGTGCGTAGCATGACGTCCATCCATCCTGTGTGGGCCCTGAACAAGACGTCCGGCGCGCCACCGGGTCAAGGAGATTCGCGTCGGGGCGCCCGGCCCTACTTCACCGCGCCCGAGGCCATGCCCTTGATGATGAACCGCTCCAGCACGACGCCGATGATCACCAGCGGCGCGATTGCGGCGGTCGACAGGGCCGCCATGGACCACCAGTTGATCCCCTGCGACCCCGTCTGGCTGGCCACCATCACCGGCAGCGTCACCGCGTTCGTCGACGTCAGCAGGGCGGCGAAGAAGTATTCGTTCCACGTCAGCACGAGGCTGAGGATGAACGCGGCGACGATGCCGGGCAGCGCGATGGGCAGGATGATGGTCAGGAACGCGCCCCAGACCGACAGCCCGTCGACCATCGCCGCCTCCTCCAGCTCGACCGGGATGGCGCGGAACTGGTCCTGCATGATCCAGATCACGATGGGCAGCACGGTCAGCGTGTAGAGCGCGATCAGGCCGATCCGGGAGTCCAGCAGGTCCATCTGCTTGTAGAGGACAAGGAACGGCAGGGCGAGCACGACGGGCGGCAGGATGAGCTGCGACAGAAAGAAGAAGCTGATGTCGGGGTTGCGCATGAAGCCGAAGCGGTAGCGGAACCGCGACAGCCCGTAGGCGGCGCAGGATCCCAGGACCACCGCCAGCGCCGACGAGCCCACTGCCGCGATGCCCGAGTTGACGAAGCGCTTGAGGAACTCGTCGCGCACCGTGCTCGGCCCGCCGATGGAGTCGGGCGACAGGCCCAGCGACTGCCACCCCTTCCAGCGCGGCACGTAGTCCCACCACGGCACCATGTTGCCCTTCATCACGTCGGGCGCCAGCTTGAACGAGGTCGTGATCGTCCAGTAGATCGGGAAGAGGCAGATGAAGGTCCACAGCAGCAGGATGCCGTAGACCGCGATCCGCCGCCCCCAGACGCGGGCGACGGGGGCGCGGTCGGCCGGGTGATCGTGGAAGATCTGCGCGGTATCGGTCATGTTGCGATGCCCGCATCGGCCGCATACGGCTGCGACAGGTACCGGCCGCCGGTAACGTCGCGGTAATACGCCGGGCGGTTCCGCGGCGCCGACGGCCGGCTGGCAGAAACGGCGGCCATCACAGGTACCTCGGGTTCATCCAGCGATTCACGACCTTCATGAAGACCGTGATCGCGACGACGATGACGATGAGGTAGACCAGCGCCAGCAGCGTGCCGTAGCCGACGTTCGACCGGTCGCGGTACTCGCGGAAGATGAAGCTGGTGACGGTGTCGGTCGCGCCGCCCGGCCCGCCGGCGGTCACGTTGATGACGATGTCGGCCAGCTTGAGCTTGAAGATGATGCGGATCAGGATCGCGGTGATCGAGACGGGCAGCATCAGAGGGAACGTCACCTCCCAGAAGCCGCGCCAGCCCGACGCGCCGTCGACGCGCGCCGCCTCCTGCACCTCGCGCGGGATGCCCTGCAGGCCGGCAAGCAGCATGATCATCAGGAACGGAATGAAGGTCCACGCGTCCATCGCCATGATGGTCAGCTTGGCCAGCCACGGTTCTCCGAAGAAGGACGGGCGGTCCCAGCCCAGTTCGCGCCCGAGCCGGGCCAGCGGGCCGAACCGCGCCTCCATCATCGACTTGCCGATCATCCACGACACCGCCACCGGCGACAGCATGAGAGGCAGCAGGAACGCCACGCGGAAGAACTTCCGCCCCCGGATCTCGGACGCGAGGATCAGCGCCAGCCCGAAGGCGATGGCATATTCGACGAGTATTGCGGCGGTGTACCAGACCATATTGGCCAGCGCGTTCCAGTAGAACGGGTCGTTCCACATCTGCACGAGGTTGTCGGTACCGTTGAACCGCCGCCCGTCGGGCGAGGACAGGTTCCAGTCAGACAGACCGATGCCGACCGCGAAGATCAGCGGGAACACGACCATCGCCACCACGAACAGAGCGGCGGGCAGCACGAAAAGCGTGCGCGACCCCTGCTCGCCCCGGCGCAGCACCTGAGCGGCGCACAGGCACGCGGCCCAGAGCGCATAGGCATAGAGCCCCGGGCGCCACGTCTCGAACCTATCCGTGAAGGCGATCAGCAGCGCCACGCCCAGCAGGACCGCAGCAGACCCCCAGACAATGACGGCCCCCAGCCGCCGCCGGCCCGGCGATATGTCGTCGTCGGTCACGACGTGGAGGAGATCGCCGGTGGTCATGCGACCGGATATAACGTGCGACCGACAGCCCCGATAGCCATCGCGAACGAGATCGGACCGTCGACGGCACCCCAAGGCGACGCCGGTCCGGAACGTGGCCGGGGAAGCCTCAAATTTGCCACAATGCTTCATTATCCCCGTCAGCGTGGACCGGGGACCGATCGTTACGGGGTGCCCCCGGGAATTTGTACCTTGTTCCAAGTGTTGGGGCGGCGCGTGCCGCTGTGTAATGATGGCCCTTCATGCATTTGCCGCTCCGGCGGCGCGCGACGACGCCTTCCGGGCGCACCGCACGTACCTTGAGACCCGCCGCTTCGGCAGCCTGGACGGCCTGCGGTTCCTCTGCATCGCCGCCGTCCTGTGGCACCATGCGCCCTTCTGGATGGGCTGGAGCGAACCCGCGCCGATCGTGACGCGCGGGTTCCTCGGGGTGAACTTCTTCTTCGTGCTCAGCGGCTATCTCATTACGACCCTGCTGTTGCGCGAACGACGCTCCAGCGGGAGATTCTCCCTGTCGCGGTTCTACTGGCGGCGAATCCTGCGGATCATGCCCCCCTACGTCCTGGTCGTGACCGCCGTCGCGGCCTACTACATCGTGCTGAAGGGCGAGACGCGGTATATCGAGCTGCTGCCCTACTATTATCTCTTCTTGTCGAACTTTCTTACCGAACACCTGCCGACCCTGGGCCCGACATGGTCGCTGTCCGTCGAGGAGCAATATTACCTGGTCTGGCCGTTGCTTCTGCTTGTGTGCCCGTCCCGCGCATTGCTTCCGGTGCTGGCCTGCCTCGTCGCGGTGAACCTTGCCGCGTCGACCGGAGCTCTGTCGCTCGTGGGGATCGAGGCGTTCGATTTCGGGCCGCTTCGCTTTGCGATGTTCACCGCCACCTACGCACCAATCCTGATCGGCTCGGCACTGGCCATCGCCTTGGATCGCGCACGGATGTTCGTATGGCTCTACGCCCTCCTGGGCCATGCGTCCGCAGCGCCTGTCGCTTTCGCCGTCCTGGCCGCGATGTTGTACTGGCTGCCGGGCGATATCGACAGTTGGGCCGGCCTTCTGGTCCACACCGTCATGGCGGCATGTCTCGCCACCATCGTGATTCGCGAGGATCACGCGATGGCGCCCCTTCTTTCGGTCCGTCCGATCGCCCGGATCGGCGAGATCAGCTACGGCATCTACCTCTATCATCTTGTCGCGCTGCATATTGCCACCGCCGGGCTGGCGGCGGTCGGGATGCAGGGCAGCGCGGTTCTTCTGCCGGCATACGTCCTGATCTCCATCGCGATGGCCGAAGCAAGTTTCAGAACGTACGAGCGGTGGTTCCTGTCGCTCAAGGATCGCAACCCCGGTCCCCTCGCCGCCCGTATGCGGCGGTCGGGGCGCCGCGACAAAGGGCGCCCCGATCTGTCACATCCCCAGTGACGCCTTGTAGAGCGCGACCTGGCTGTCGCGGCCGATCTGGTCGGTGATCTTCTCCCACGCGGCGGCGATGGCGTCCGCGCCCTCCTGCGCCGAGGCGTACTGGCCGGCATAGATCTTGGCCAGTTCGTCCTCGGCGACGGAATAGTACTGGAAGATCCCGGGGATGCGCGGCTCGATCGCCGCGTTGGGGTGGTTGTAGCTGCCCGACTGGCTGTCGAGGAAATCCTCGATGAACGCCCGGTCGTAGCCGGCCTCTTCCCATTCCTCGATCTGGAAGTGCGAGTTGCGGTAGGGCTGGAACCCCGACGGATAGGCCGAGCACCAGAGCGACAGATCCTTGCCGCCCAGATGCGCCGCCGCCGACCAGGCCGCCTTGGCCTTGCGCTCGTCCTCGGCGGCGCGGGCCATGACGTAGACGCCCCAACCGATATAGGCCATGTTCGGCGCGTGGTTGGGACCGCTCTCCAGCGTCTCCCATTCGCCCGCCGCGTGGTTCCACACGTCCTCGGACCCCGGCAGGATCGAGAACCCGGTCACGTCCCCCACGACCGAACTGTCGGAGGTCTTGGCCGCCGCCCCCACGTCGCCCCACCACGACACCGCGCCGCCCGTCCCGGCCAGGAACTGCTGGAACGCGGTCGTGCCCGGGTCGGCGTTCAGCTGGTCGGCGGGCTGGGTGTCCATGATGTCCAGCACGTCCTGGATCGCGCGCACCCAGGCCGCGTTGTTGACGCGCGGGGTCATGTCCTCGGGGTCGAAGAGCCAGGCCGGATCGTCCGGGTGCTTGGCATAGGCGGTGGCGCGGCTGCCCAGGAAGTAGAAGCCGAAGCCGCCCCAGCCCTTGAGCGGGTCGAGGTAGCCGTGCGCCTCCAGCCCGGTCAGCGGGTCCTCGCGGCCCTTGAGGAACTTGGCGTGGGCCTGCACCTCGCTCCAGAGGGTCGGCGGCGCCCAGTCGGTGCCGTCGCCCTCTTCGGCCCAGGCGGCGGCGAAATCCTCGTTCTCGTAATAGTCCTTGCGGTAGTTGAAGTTGTGGCAGTCCCCGTCGACGGAGACGCGGTACGTCTTGCCGTCCCACGTGCCCACGGGGGCCTGCAGGTAGCCGACGTAATCCTCCATGTCGACGATGTCGGCGACCCAGCCCGGCATCTCCATGGCCAGGCCGCGCCCGCAGACGTCGCCCTCGAAGGGAGCGCCCATCTCGGCCATGTCGAAGTCGACGGTGCCGGTCGCGATGGCCTGCTGGAGACGCGCGTTGTAGTCGGCCTGCGCGAGGTCGATCCAGTTGATCCGCGCGCCGGTATACTCCTCCCAAGAGGCCAGGAAGCCGCGGAAGAGAAAGTTGTGCTGGTTCTGGTTGTTGAGACCGAGGAACGTCAGCTCGATCCCCTCGAACTCGCCCTCCTCGACCGTTTCGCGGGTCGAGCCCAGGCACATCTCGCCGACGCGGCGATAGTCGGCGTCGGTCGGGGACCCCATGCCGACGCCGGGGATCTTCAGGATCTCGGCACGCAGGTTTCCGTCCTGCGCAAGCGCGGCCCGGGGCGCGGCAAGGCCGCCCCCGGCGGCAAGGGCGCCGGTGGCCGCCATGCCGCGCAACACGTGGCGGCGGTTCAGCCGGTGGCGCGCGATGCCATGATAGAAACTGGATTTCACGGGTCGTCTCCTCCCACAGGGGCCCGCTTGCGGCGGGCCGGATCGCGCGACCGGGCGTTCTGGTGCGCCGGTCCGCGCACATGCCGCGACGTTCGGCGACGGCGCCCGCACCTGTCAAGCGCGTCCGCGGTCCCCGCCGTCGGCCTGTCGCTGGGCGCGGTCGGCGCCGCCGCCGAAGGCCGCGGCCGGCGGGATTGACAAACCGGTCCCCGTCGCGGCCTCTGCTGACTGTTTCGGGAGGACGCGCATGGGCGAGGTGGCGATACGGGGGCTGACCAAGGACTACGGCGCCGCGCGGGTGCTGCATGGGCTCGACGTCGACATCGCCGATGGCGCGTTCGTCGTCCTCGTCGGCCCCTCGGGCTGCGGCAAGTCCACGCTGCTGCGCATGATCGCGGGGCTGGAAGAGATCTCGGGCGGCACGATCAGCATCGCCGGCAAGGTGGTGAACAACCTCCCCCCGGCGCGCCGCGACATCGCGATGGTGTTCCAGAACTACGCCCTCTACCCGCACAAGACCGTCGGCGCCAACATGGCCTTCGCCCTGCGAATGGCGCGCATGGACAAGGCCGAGATCGGCCGCCGGGTGCGCAACGCGGCCGAGATCCTGGGCCTGACCCCCTATCTCGACCGCTATCCGCGCGCCCTGTCCGGCGGGCAGCGCCAGCGCGTCGCCATGGGCCGTGCCATCGTGCGCGACCCCCAGGTGTTCCTCTTCGACGAGCCGCTGTCGAACCTCGACGCCCAGCTCCGCGTCCAGATGCGCACCGAGATCCGCGAGCTGCACCAGCGCCTGGGCACCACGACCGTCTACGTCACCCACGACCAGATCGAGGCGATGACGATGGCCGACAGCATCGTGGTGCTGCGCGGCGGCAACATCGAACAGGTCGGCAGCCCGCTGGAGCTCTATGACCGTCCCGCCAACAGCTTCGTCGCGGGGTTCATCGGGTCGCCCTCGATGAACCTGCTGGAAGGCACGGTGCGCGGCGACACGGTCGAGGTCGGCGGCGCGCGGCTGCCCGTGCCCACGTCGGCGCAGGACGGCCGCAAGGTTCTCTACGGTATCCGCCCCGAACACACGGTGCTGGCCGACAGCGACGCGCCCGGTGCCCTGCCCGTGACGGTGTCGGTGATCGAGCCCACGGGATCGGAGACTTTCGTGATGACCAAGGCCGCCGGCGGCGCCGAGGTGGTGGCCGTGTTCCGCGAACGCCACGCCTTCAAGCCCGGGCAGCCCATCGGGCTGGCGCCGATGCCCGGACACGCGTTCCTCTTCGATGCGACGACGGGAGACCGGCTGGGATGAGGCCGGCCGGGCGCGCGGGCCATTGCCCCCGGCACGGCCGCGCGGATAGGGTCCGGCTCATGGAGGGACGACGATGCTGAAGGGCCTCGATCCGCGGCTGGACGCCGACGTGCTGCACACGCTGCGCGCCATGGGGCACGGCGACATGCTGATCCTGTGCGACACCAATTTCCCCGCCGATGCCATCGCGCGCGACACGGTGCGCGGATCGCTCCTGCGGATCGGCAACACGCCACTCGCCGCCGCCGCCGAGGCGGTGCTGACGCTCCTGCCGCTCGACACCTTCGTCGACGATTTCGCCGGCCGGATGGAGGTCGTGGGCGCCCCCGACGACATCCCCGACGTCCAGGCCGAGGTGCAGGCCGCCATCGCCGCCACCGGTGAGGACCGCACCATGGTGGGCATCGAACGCTTCGCCTTCTACGACATCGCCCGGCAGGCCTATGCCGTGATCCAGACCGGCGAGCGGCGGTTCTACGGCTGCATCATGCTGCGCAAGGGCGTGATCGGCCCCGATGCCTGAGCGGGCATCCAGAACCTCCACCCCGTCCGCCCGTCGTCACGGACCGGACGCCATCCGACCGGCCTTTCTGCGCCAGCGCGGCCGATCCGCCGCGAACGGCTGCAGGTCCGCCGCGGTGCAGCGCCCCCGAACCCGGCCCCATCCGCCCGCCCGCCGGCGCCGGTCGCGCGCCGCTTCCCCGACTTGGGTTTCCAAATATCCTCACCGAAGGCTCCCGGTCCCGCCGCCCGTGCGGACGTCCACGGCATGAGCGGAACCGTCGCCATTCTCGGCGTGTTCGTGGCCGATACCGCCTATCGCGCCGACCGCCTGCCTGCCATGGGCGAGACCGTCCTCGGCCGGTCCTTCGCGCTGGGCCCGGGCGGCAAGGGATCGAACCAGGCCGTCGCCGCGGCCCGCGCGGGGGGCGAGGTCCACTTCATCTCCCGCCTGGGCATGGACGCTTTCGGCGACATGGCGCTCGAGACATGGACCGCCGCCGGCGTCCGCCCCCAGATCACGCGCCACGACGACCTCGCCACCGGCGCCGCCTTCATCTTTGTCGATGCGGCCAGCGGCGACAACGCCATCATCATCGCGCCGGGCGCCGCCGCCACCATATCGCCGGCCGACGTCGACGCCGCCGCGAGCGTCATCGCGGGTGCCGACGTCTTCGTCACGCAGCTGGAGCAGCCTCTCGACGCCGCCATGCGTGGGCTGGCGCTCGCGCGCGAGAACGGCGTCGCGACCATACTGAACCCCGCCCCGGCGGCCGAACTGCCCGATGCGATGCTGACGCTTTGCGACTACCTCACCCCGAACGAGACCGAGGCCGCCGCGCTGACCGGCCTTCCCGTCGCCGACCTGGCCCAGGCCGAGGCCGCGGCGCAGGCGCTGCGCGACCGGGGCGTCGGCACCGTGATCGTCACACTGGGCGAGAACGGCGCGCTGATCGTGGGGCCGGACGGCGCCCGCCACGTCCCCGCCCTGCACGCCGGCGACGTCGTCGAGACGACGGGCGCCGGCGACGCCTTTAACGGCGGCCTCGCGACGGCGCTGGCGCGTGGCGACGGCATCCGCGACGCGGTGCGCTTCGCCACCGCGACCGCCGCCATCTCGGTGACGCGGGCAGGCACCGCGCCGTCGATGCCGTCGCTGGCCGAGATCGAAGCGCTGCTGGCGCGCTGACGCCGGCCGGAAATGGCCCTGTCCGCGGCACCGAAACCGGCCGGCATCGCGCCGGGGCCGGCCGCGCGGGCCTCAGTCCGACCCGGGCGCCGGCGGGCGCGGCCCGAGGTGGGCGTCGCCGCGGGCCGCGGCCAGCCTGACCTGACGGGCGCGTTCGCGATACCGGGCGCGGCGGCCATCGGGGATCTCGGGGGCGCAGCGATGGCAGCGCACGCCATCCTCCCACTCGGGCCGCATCCGGTCGGCGGTCGACACCGGCCTGCGGCACCCGTGGCAGAGGACGTGGGTGCCAGGACGCAGCCCATGGCCGACACTCACCCGGCCGTCGAAGACGAAGCATTCGCCGCGCCACCGACTGCGTTCGGGCGCGACCCTTTCCAGATAGGCGAGTATCCCGCCCTTAAGGTGATAGACCTCCGCGCCCGTCGCGGAGGCGAGGGCGGTCGCCTTCTCGCAGCGGATGCCGCCGGTGCAGAACATCGCGATGCGCCGCCCGGCAAGCTGCGGCGCGTTCGCCTCGAACCAGCCCGGAAAGTCGCCGAAGGACGCGGTGCCCGGATCGCGCGCGCCCTCGAAGCTGCCGATGTCGACCTCGAAGGCGTTGCGGACGTCGATGGCGACGGTGGCGGGATCGTCCAGCAGGGCGTTCCAGTCCGCCGGCTCCACATAGGTGCCGGGCCGTGTCGCATCGACATTGCGCCCCAGGGTCACGATCTGGCGCTTGAGCCGGACCTTCATGCGGCCGAACGGCATCTCATGGGCGGTGTCCTCGCGCATCGACAGCCGGTCGCAGCCCGGCAAGGCGCGGATCCGCTCCAGCACCGCCGCCACGCCCTGCGGCGTTCCGGCGACGGTGCCGTTGATCCCCTCCGGCGCCAGCAGCAGGCTGCCCCTGACGCCATGCGCCGCGCAGACCGCTTCCAGCGGTGCGCGCAGGGCGGCCGGTTCGGGGAACGACGTGAAACGGTAGAGCGACAGGATGCGGAACATGGACGCGGGGATAAGCCGCCGGACGGGCCCGTCGCAAGGGCCGGACGCCGCCGTACCGCCAGCGGCGGGCAACGCTTGACGCCCCGCCGTCGCGCCCCCAGAACCGGAGACAATCCAGCGGAGGACGACATGCGGCCCCAGACCGACGCGCTGATCGTGATCGACGTCCAGAACGACTTTTGCGACGGCGGCGCGCTGGCGGTGCCCGGCGGGGCCGGTGTCGTGCCCGGCATCGCCGCCCTGATGGATGACTTCGCCTGCATAGTCCTCACGCAGGACTGGCATCCGGCGGGCCATTCGTCCTTCGCGTCGTCCCATCCCGGACGCGCGCCGATGCAGACGGTCGACATGCCCTACGGTCCGCAGATCCTGTGGCCCGACCACTGCTTACAGGGGTCGGAGGGCGCGCGGTTCCACGCCGACCTGCCCGTCGATCCCGCGCATCTGGTCGTGCGCAAGGGCTTCCGCCCCGGCATCGACAGCTATTCGGCGTTCTTCGAGAACGACCACGAGACGCCGACCGGCCTTGCGGGATACCTGCGCGACCGCGGCGTCTCGCGGCTGGTTATGGCGGGCCTCGCGCTGGATTTCTGCGTCAACTTCTCCGCCGTCGACGCGGCGGGCCTCGGGTTCGAGGTCGAGGTCCGGCGCGACCTCACGCGGGCCATCGACGCCGCGGGATCGCTGGATGCGGCGCTGGAGGGGATGCGGGCGGCGGGCGTGGCCATCGCCGGCTGACCCCGGCGCGCTTGGCCGACTGCCCCGTGGCCGGGCGCCCGCGCCCCGCGAACAGCGCCGCCGCAGGGTCCTTGGGTCGCTGGCGTCGCCGGCCTCGTGAGACGGGGGTTGCCGCCCTGGGGTCCCGCGGTCGCGGGCCCCGCAGGCCTTGCGGCGGGGATGTTGCCGTCACGGGGGCAGGAGTGCGGGCGGCGGGCGTCTGCCGGGCAACGTCAGTCCGCGACGACGACGCCGGGCGCGTCCCGCGGCGCGACGTCGCCCAGCCCCTCCCACACGTTGCCGCGCAGCGTCACCCCGGCATTGGCATCGCCCGCCGCCACCACCGGCGCGTCGACGTTGTAGCCGCGATTGTCCGCGACCAGCGTACGCTTGGTGTGGGCCAGCCGGATCGGGATGCCGGGGGTCTCCATGCCATCGCGGCGGTTGAAGCCGTTCAGCAGGTTCTGGGACAGGATCGAACGGTCGATCCGGTCGCAATCGACGCCGACCCAGCCCCCGTCGCCGGCCGGCGCGTGGGGGAAGCGGTAGAGTTCGTTGCCGGTCACGAAGGCTTCGGAGATGCCGCGCAGCGCGATGCAGCGCTCGGACGCGTTGACGTGCACGCCGCGCAGGAAAAGGCCGGGATTGGTGCCGCCGTTGCCCTGAAGCCAGTCGACGACGATGCCGGAGCGGCAGGTCACGCAGTGCCCGCCCACGATCTCCAGCCCCTCCATCTCGCCCATCGCCGATATGGCCGTCTCCATCTGGCGGACGTGCGCCGCGTCGATCTGCGATGTCACCGGCGACCCGCCGTTCGGGGCGTCCAGCCGGATGCCGACCGACCCCTCCCGCCAGTAGCGGTCGGCATCGCCGGCGTCGCCGGTGCGGCCGCGAACCAGGACGGCACCCACTTCGGCCCCGCTGACGTCGCTGAGGTGCAGACCCGTGCCCCATGATCCGCGGTCGCGGGCGACACCGCCCATGACGGTGCCGCCGCCGATCCGGCAGGTCCGTTCGTGGCGCATCATGTCGTAGGCCACCCGCCCCGGTGCGACGACCGCCAGCGACACGGCGGCGCCCGGCAGGTCGCGCAGGGCGATGACCTCGACATCGTCGATGTCGAAGAGGTATGCGTCGGCGTTCTCGGCGTGCAGGCCGCCGTCGGAGCCCGCGAATTGCAGGATGCCGCCGCGCAGGTAGATGGGCGTGTCGCGCAGCGCGACGGGTCCGTCCAGCGTGTAGACCTCGAAGCGCGGGTTGACGATGCTCTCGCCGCTCGACAGGGCGGACCGGATCGCGGCGCCGTCGTCGCCGCCATCGGCGAGGGCGCCGAAGTCGCGGAAGGACCGCGTCGCCTGCGCCGCCGAGAGGGCGGGCGTGGCAAGCGCCGCAGCCGCTGCCGCCCCTGCCGTCAGAAACGTCCTGCGCCGCATCCCCGTCACTCCCGCCATTTCCGCTGCCGCCTGCGCGGTGGACATTGCCCGCCGTGTCCCTAGAAGGGCACATCCCGCCCCGAAACCCAGCGGAGCCGCCATATGGTCGACATCGCCGCCCGCGTCTGGAACCACAAGTGGAAGATCGACCCGATCGTACGGTCGCTGATCGACACAGACTTCTACAAGCTTCTGATGTGCCAGTCGGTCTTCCGCAACCGCCCCGACACGATCGTGACCTTCTCGCTGATCAACCGCTCGGCCGAGGTGCCGCTGGCCCGGCTCATCGACGAGGGCGAGCTGCGCGAGCAGCTGGACCACATCCGGTCGCTGTCGCTGTCGCGGGGCGAGAGCACCTGGATGCGCGGCAACACCTTCTACGGCAAGCGGCAGATGTTCACGCCGGCCTTCATGGACTGGTTCGAGGGGCTGCGCCTGCCGCCCTACCATCTGGAGCGCAGGGGCGACCAGTACGAGCTGACGTTCGAGGGGACCTGGCCCGAGGTGATGCTGTGGGAGGTCCCGGCGCTGGCGGTGCTGATGGAGCTGCGGGGTCGCGCGGTGCTGTCGGGCATGGGGCGGTTCGAGCTTCAGGTGCTCTATGCCCGCGCCATGGCCAAGCTGTGGGAGAAGGCGCTGGCGCTGCGGCCGCTGGAGGGTCTCCGCATCGCCGATTTCGGCACCCGGCGGCGCCACTCGTTCCTGTGGCAGGACTGGTGCGTGCAGGCGATGATGGAGGGGCTGGGGCCGAAGTTCACCGGCACCTCGAACTGCCTGATCGCCAAGAACCGCGAGGTCGAGGCGATCGGCACGAACGCGCACGAGCTGCCGATGGTCTATGCCGCGCTCGCCGACGGCGAGGCGGCGCTGGCCCGCGCGCCCTACGACGTGCTGGCCGACTGGCACGAGGAGCACGACGGGAAACCTGCGCATCATCCTGCCCGATACCTACGGCACGCAGGGGTTCCTCGACCGGGCACCGGACTGGCTGGCGGGCTGGACCGGCATCCGCATCGACAGCGGCGACCCGGCCGCGGGCGCCGAGACGGCGATCCGGTGGTGGACCGAGCGGGGCGAGGACCCGCGCGAGAAGCTGGTGATCTTCTCGGACGGTCTGGACGTGGCCAAGATCGCCGAGCTGCACGGGCAGTTCTCGGGGCGGGTGCGGGTGTCGTTCGGATGGGGCACGTTGCTGACGAACGATTTCCGCGGCCTCGTGCAGGGCGACGCTCTGGCGCCGTTCAGCCTTGTCTGCAAGGCGGTCGCCGCCAACGGTCGCCCGACGGTGAAGCTGAGCGACAATCCCCTCAAGGCGATGGGACCGCCTGCAGAAGTCGACCGCTACCGGCGTGTCTACGGCGTCGGCGACCAGCAGCCGCTGGCGCTGGTGGTCTGACCGCGCGGAGCGCGCTGACGCGCGCACGAGATGTTTTCGGCCAGCGTCCGGCCGTGACGACGCAACACCGATGCGGACGGTCGCGCGCGGCCGCGGCGGCCGAAGTCCGGTGGCGGCATGCGGCGCGGACCGGCGGGGTTCAGTGTCCGGCGGCGCGCGCCGCGGCCAGCGCCCGGTCGGCATAGGCCCGGTGGCGCGGATCGCCCGCCGGTGCACGAGACATGAGCCATCCCAGAGACGCCATGGCGCGCAGCATGGCGAAGAGGGCAAGATCGGCCGGATCGACCGGCGTCGCGCGGGCCGCGTAGCCATGCGACAGGGCCCGTGCCAACGGAGCATAGCGGTCGGTACCCAGATGCTGCACCAGCGCGCACCCGAGGTCGTAGTGGCGATAGCCGGGGCCGCCGTCGTCGAAGTCTATGAGGTGAAGACCGTCGCCCGTTCCAAGGACGTTTTCCATCAGTGCGTCGGCATGAATGAGGCCCTTCGGCCAGTCGTTCGCCTCAAGGTCGGCGGCGGCGGCGGCGCGCGCTCGTTCCAGCGTCCGCGACTCGTCGGGGCTCAGCACCGGGTGGCGCCAGAAGGCGCCCCACAGCGGCGCCGGGCCGGTCAGCGCCGCCGCATCGCGCCGGGGCCGGTCGAACCATGCCGGCAGGACAATCCGGTCCGAGGCGGCGTGGAGGTCGGCCAGCAGCCGGCCGAGGCGTTCGTAGTCCCCGGCGAGATTCTCCACGCGCCGGGCGGAGAAGGGAACGGCGTCGATCCAGTCGACCAGCGTCGCGCGCGGGCCGAAGGCGGGGCAGCCCAGCAGGTCGCCGGATCGGTCCGGGACCGGCGTGGGGCAGGGAAAGCCATCGTCGGCCAGCGCCCGCGTCCACGCCATCTCGGACCGTATGGCGGCGTCGGTCTGATAGCCCGCGCGGTGCAGCCGCAGCGCGGCGCGGCGGCCATCCGGCAGCGCGACTTCGAACACCGCGTTCTCGCGCAGCGCGCAGAGGCGCAGGATCCGGCCGCCGCCCCACAGGACGAGGGCGCGCGTCGCATGGCCCCGAGCCTCGTCCGGGGTCATGGGACCGGCCGCGCGCCATCGGCGTCACGGCGGCCCCGGTCGGCCGGGATCGACGCCGCCGCAGCCCTGAACCCCGCTGTGGCATCAGCCCCGGTCACAGTGTGTCGACCTCGTCGAGGGCCTCGGAAAGAACGTCGGCGGCCATGTCGATCTGGTCGGTCCCGATGGGCAGCGGCGGGCGGATCTTGAGGATGTTCATGTCGCGGCCGATCCGTCCGATCAGCACGCCGCGGCGGCGCATCCCCTCGACGGTGGCGATGGCGAGATCGGTCGCAGGCGCGCCGTCCCGTTCCAGCACGACGCCCAGCGACAGGCCGACGCCGCGCACGCCGGCGATGGCCGGATGGTCGATGCCGCCCAGGCGGGCCAGTGCGTGCGCGCCGACGGCATCGGCATGCGCGACGAGCCCCTCGTCCTCGATCACGTCGAGCACCGCCGATGCGGCGGCCATGGAGACCGGATTGCCGCCGAAGGTGTTGAAGTATCCGAAGGCATGGCGGAAGGCCGACATGACCTCGGGCCGCGCCACGGCGGCGGCGACGGGGTGGCCGTTCGCCATCGGCTTGCCCAGCGTCACGACGTCGGGTGCCACGCCCAGCCAGCGGTGGCCCCACCACTGGCCGCACCGCCCGAAGCCGGGCTGCACCTCGTCCACCAGGATGAGGCCGCCCGCGGCGCGGATCGCTCGGACGGCGGCATCGGCATAGCCCGGACCGACCGGGGGCAGCCCCTCGTTGGCGAAGACCGGGCAGAGCATCATGCCGGACACGCCATGCCCGGTCGCCTGCAATGCGGCCACCGCCTGCGAGACGCCATCCGCGAAGGCGTCGCCGTCCATGCCGGGCGCGGGCGCAGGGACGAGCCGGACATGTGGCGGGTAGCCCCCGATGGGCGGGCGGCGGGTGGACAGCGCCGCGGTCGCGGCGGTGTTGCCGTGATAGGTGTTGTCGGTCGCGACGATGCCGGTGGCCCCGGTCGCGGCCTGAGCCATGCGAAGCGCGATGTCGTTCGCCTCGGATCCGGTGCAGACCATGACGGCCTGGCTCAGCCCGCCGCCCATGAGGGCGGTCAGACGTTCCGCGTAGTCGAGCACGCCGTCGTGCAGGTAGCGGGTGTGAACGTTCAGCATGGCCGCCTGCGCGGCGATGGCCTCGACCACGCGGGGGTGGCAATGCCCGACATGCGGCACGTTGTTGTAGCAATCGAGGTAGCGGCGCCCGGCCGCGTCCCACAGCCACACGCCCTGCCCGCGCACGATGTGCAGCGGCGGATCGTGGAAGGTGGGCACGTTGGGGCCCAGCAGCCGCGCCCGTCTGTCGATCATGCTCTCGCCCATCGGTGCGCAGCATAGCGGTGGCGACGGTCCTGTCACCAGCCGTGACGGTGCCTTCGTCGCAACTGGCCGGGCCGGGATTTGGTTGGACACCGCGATGGAGCGGACAGCAGAGTATGCTGACCCGGCGAACAGGTGCCCGGCCCGACACCGATACGATGTCGTGGGGCCTGGCGCCAGGCCGCCGCGCACGCGATGTGTCGGCAAGAGGACATGGGATTGACCCCGAAACCGGGCGATGCGGGCGACGGGACGAAACCCGAGCCACTTCGCCGCATGGATGCGACCCGGAGACCCGAACGCGAGCGGGCCGCCCCTTTGGAAGCGGCCCGCGTGGCGGCGTCGCGACAGTACGGCGCGGCCGGTCAGCCGTTCACGCTGTCCTTGAGCGCCTTGGCGATCGTCATCTTGACGACCTTGTCGGCGTCCTTCTTGATCTGCTCGCCGGTGGCGGGGTTGCGGACCATTCGCTCGGGGCGTTCGCGGCAGTAGATCTTGCCCACGCCCGGCAGTGTCACGGCCCCACCGCCGGATACTTCGTCGGTGATGACCGAAATGATCGCTTCCAGCGCCTCGTTGGCGGACTTCTTGTCGCTGTCCATCTTCTCGGACAATGCGGCGACAAGCTGGGTCTTGGTCATCGGTTTCGTGGCCATCTCGGTTCTCCTGATATTGCCCGCCTCCGGGTCGTCGCGGCGATGTAACGCCATATATTGCGTTCGCACAACAGCGTTGACAGCGCCGGACGTGGTTTTCTTGGGCAATCGGCGTGAACGCTGTCTAGCCACCCTCACGCGGCACCGTCAGTTGCGGCAATGGCGCCGCACCCCCCCATATCTGTATCAGAGGAACGCTGTTTCCTCGAACGAACGCAACTTGCGCGAATGTATCCGCTCCAGCGGCATCTCGCGGATGGCCTCCATCGCGCGGATCCCGATCAGCAGATGCCGCGCGACCTGCGTGCGGTAGAAATCCGACGCCATGCCCGGCAGCTTCAGCTCGCCGTGCAGCGGCTTGTCGGAGACGCACAGGAGCGTGCCGTAGGGGACGCGGAACCGGAACCCGTTGGCGGCGATGGTCGCGCTTTCCATGTCGAGCGCGATGGCGCGCGACTGCGACAGGCGCTGCACGGGGCCGGACTGGTCGCGCAGTTCCCAGTTGCGGTTGTCGATGGTGGCGACGGTGCCGGTGCGCATGATCCGCTTGAGCTCGTAGCCCTCCAGCTCGGTCACGGCCTCGACCGCGTCCTCCAGCGCCACCTGTATCTCGGCCAGCGGCGGGATCGGCACCCAGACGGGCAGGTCGTCGTCCAGCACGTGATCCTCGCGCAGGTAGCCATGGGCCAGCACGAAGTCGCCAAGCCGCTGGCTGTTGCGCAGCCCCGCACAGTGCCCGACCATCATCCAGGCATGCGGGCGCAACACGGCGATATGGTCGGTCGCCGTCTTGGCGTTGCTGGGACCGACGCCGATGTTGACCAGCGTGATCCCGGCGCCGCCCGGCCGCTTGAGGTGGTAGCTGGGCATCTGCGGCAGCTTGGTCAGCGGCGGCGTCTGCGTGCCGCCGTCGGTGATGACCATGTTGCCCGGGCCGACGAACGCCTCGTAGCCGCTGGCGGGATCGTCCAGTGCGGCGCGGGCGTAGGCCTCGAACTCGTCCACGTAGAACTGGTAGTTGGTGAAGAGGACGTGGTTCTGGAAATGTTCGGGGTCGGTGGCGGTGTAGTGCGCCAGCCGGGCGAGGCTGTAGTCGATGCGCTGCGCGGTGAAGGGCGCCAGCGGACCCGATCCGTCGGCATGGACGACGGCGTGCCCGTTGACGATGTCGTCATGGGTGGTGGTCAGGTCCGGCACGTCGAAGATGTCGCGCAGCGGGAACTCCATCGCGCCCTCCTGCGGGACGGTCAGCGCGGTGTCGGTCGCGACGGCAAAGTGGACCGGCATGGGCGTCGCCGAGGCGCCGACGACGACGGGGACGTTCTGGTTGGCGATCAGCAGGCCGATCTGCTGCGTGAGGTAGTGCGCGAAGAGGTCGGGCCGGGTGATCGTGGTCGAATAGGTGCCCGGCGTCGCCACGTGGCCGAAGCTGAGGCGGCTGTCGGCGGCGGCGTAGCTGGACGTCGTGATGCGGATCTCGGGATAGTAGGCGCGATAGCGCGCATCCGGTCGCTGCCCCCCCAGCGTGTCGGCGAAGCGGGCCGAAAGGAACCCGGTGGCGGTATCGTAGAGCTCCTGCAGTCGGGCGACGGCGGCGGCGGCATCGCGGAACGCCTCGGCCGGCGGCACCGGCGGCGTGACGATCGGAAGGGCGGGGTCGACAGTCATGGCGGCGATCCTCGGATCAGGGGTAGCGGGGGGATAGGCCGGGCGCCCCCGGTTGCCAAGGTCCGTGGCCGACCCGCGGCCTCGACCGCGCGCGCCGCATGGCGGGCGGCGGCGGCAGTACAGGTGGGTCCGGAACCCCGGTCCGCGCGCGCGCGTTCCGGGCCGCATGACAGCCGAGGCCGACCTTGTATACTACCCCGACCACCGCCCCGGGATCAGCCGGCGCCGGGCCGGGCGCGGATTCAGCTATCGCGCCCCAGACGGCACCCGGATCGAATCCGCGGCCGAACGTCGCCGCCTTGCCGCGCTGGCGATCCCGCCGGCCTATGACGGCGTGTGGATATGCCCCCTGCCCCGCGGCCACCTTCAGGCCACCGGCCGCGATGCGCGCGCCCGCAAGCAGTACCGCTACCACGACGACTGGACGGCGTGGCGGGCGGCGACCAAGTTCGACCACCTCGCGTCCTTCGGCGCCGCGCTGCCCGGTGTCCGGCGGCGGATCGCGCGCGATCTGTCGGCGCCCGCGGGCACGCGCGATCACGCGGTGGCCGCCGTCCTCGCCATGATCGACCGGCTGTCGCTGCGCGTCGGCAACCGCGACTATGCCGACGAGAACGGCAGCTACGGCGCCACCACGCTGCGGCCCTGCCATCTGGTGCAGCGGCGCGACGGGCTGCACCTGTCCTTCACCGGCAAGGGCGGGCACGCGGTGGACACGGCCATCGGCGACCGGCGCCTGGCGCGGGTCCTGCACGACCTGGGCGAGCTTCCGGGCGCCACGCTGGCCGGATGGACGGACGCCGACGGCACCCCGCGCGAGGTCTCGTCGTCGGAGGTCAACGACCGGCTGGCCGATCTCACCGGGATCGAGGGGCTGACCGCCAAGACCTTCCGTACCTGGAACGGCACCACCGCCGCGCTGTCGGTCGCGCTGGAGACCGAGCCGCCGACGATCCGCGCGATGACGCAGGCCGCCGCCGACTGCCTTGGAAATACGCCCGCCGTGGCGCGCCGCAGCTACATCCACCCCGCCGTCGTCGCGCTGAGCGACGCGGACCTGGACGCGCGTCACACCATCGTCCGCCGCGCCCCCGATATCCGCGGCCTGCGCGCCGACGAACGCGCCTTGCTGGGCCTGCTGGAGCGCTGACGGCACGTCCGCCCCCCGCTAAGGAGAGGGGCCACAGCAGCACGAGGGCCCGCCATGACGCTCGACCCGCTTCTCTCGGCCGACCAGCCGGTCCCGGTGCACGCGGCGCTGGCCCTGCTGGCGCTGTTCGTGGGCGTCTTGCAGTTCGCGCTGCCCAAGGGGACGGTGCGGCACCGCGTCATGGGGTGGGTGTGGGTCCTGTCGCTGAGCGCCGTCGCGGTCACCAGCTTCTGGATCCACGGCTTGCGCACCTTCGGCCCGTTCGGCCCGATCCACGCGCTGTCGGTCTACGCCCTGGTCGGGCTGTTCTTCGCCGTCCGTCACGCCCGGCGGGGCAACGTCGCGGCGCACCGGTCGGACATGATGTGGATCTTCGGTACCGCCCTTCTGGTCGCCGGGGCGTTCACCCTCTACCCGGGGCGCACGATGCACCAGGTGGTCTTTGGCAGATAGGACCGGTTGCCGACGGGCGCCCGGTGGGGGAGACGTAGGGCATGTCGCCCACCCTCCTCTCGCTCGGCCACGGATATTCGGCGCGTGCGCTGGCGCCCCTGCTGCTGGCACGCGGGTTCGCGGTGATCGGCACGACGCGGTCGACCGACAAGGCGCGGGCGCTGGCGGCGACGGGGGTGGAGCCGCTGGTCTGGCCGGGCGCCGACATGGCCGGACCGCTGGGACGGGCGACGCACCTGCTGACCTCGGTGGCGCCGGACGGCGACGGCGATCCTGTTCTGGCATCGCTGGGCGATGCCATCGCCGCGGCCGCACCGCATCTGGAGTGGGTGGGCTACCTGTCGACCACCGGGGTCTATGGCGACCGTGGCGGCGACTGGGTGGACGAGGACTCCTCACTGGCCCCCTCGACGGCGCGCGGTGCGGCGCGGGTCGCGGCCGAGGCCGCCTGGCGGGCGCTCGCGCAGGGCAGCGGCCTGCCGCTGCACATCTTTCGCCTGGCGGGGATCTACGGGCCGGGCCGCGGCCCCTTCGCCAAGGTGCGCGCCGGCACCGCGCGGCGCATCGTCAAGGAGGGGCAGGTCTTCTCGCGCATCCATGTGGATGACATCGCGCGGGTGCTGGACGCCTCCATCGCGCGGCCCGATCCCGGCGCCGTCTACAACGTCTGCGACGACGATCCTGCGCCGCCGCAGGACGTCATCGCCCATGCCGCCGACCTTCTGGGCCTGCCGCGCCCGCCCGAGGTGGCGTTCGACACGGCCGACCTTTCGCCCATGGCGCGAAGCTTCTATGCCGAGAGCAAGCGGGTGCGGAACGCGGCCATGAAAGATCTGCTGGCCACGCCGCTGCTCTATCCTACCTACCGCGATGGGCTGGCGGCGCTGTTGGAATGCGAGACACAGGAGACGCCGGATGGCCCGCAGGAACCGTAGCTTCGTGGTCGTGGGCCTGGGCAGCTTCGGCGCGACGGTCGCGAAGGAACTGGCCCGCTTCGGCAACGCCGTCATCGGCATCGACGTCGACGAACGGCTGGTCTCGGCCCATGCGGAAAAGCTGGATCAGGCGCTGATCCTCGATGCCCGCGACGACGAGGCGCTGCGCGAGGCCGGCATCGGTGACTGCGACGTCGGCGTCGTCGCCATGGCGTCCGACCTGGAGGCCAGCGTCCTGTCGGCCATCAACCTCAAGCTGGTAGGCGTCGATACCGTCTGGGCCAAGGCGACGACCCGGACCCACCACCGCATCCTGTCGCGGCTTGGCGTGGACCGCATCGTCCATCCCGAACGCGAGGTCGGCGAACACATCGCGCAGGTCCTGCACAACCCGCTGGTGCGCGACTACGTCAGCCTCGGGAACGGCTACCACGTGGTGAACCTGCGCATCCCGGATGCGCTGAACGGCAAGAAGCTGGACGACCTGCACCTGCTGAAGCGCTTCGACCTGCGCTGCATCGGTATCATGCGCGGCACCGGTTTCGTCGGGCAGGACGGATCGGGCTGCACGCTGAACTGCGACGACCGCGTGCTGCTGCTGGGCCAGCGGTCCAACCTGCGCGACTTCACGTCCAGCCTGTGACGCCGACGGCCCACCCCAGCCGGACGCCCGCCGGGGACCGGGCGGACGACCCGCGCCGGGGCGCGCGCGCATGAGCGGCGGGCGACGCCGCGCGGGGTTCGCGGCACTGCCGCCGCCCGCCATGCTGGCGATCCTCTACTCGACGTTGATCGCCGCGGGCACGCTGGCGCTGTGGCTGCCGCCATCGCAGCACGGCGATGTGACCCTGTTCGACGCGCTCTTCACGGCGACATCGGCGGTCACTGTCACCGGGCTGGTCGTCGTCGACACCGGCAGCGCCTTCACGGTCACGGGGCAGGCTATCGTCGCGATCCTGATCCAGTTGGGCGGGCTGGGTCTGATGGCCTTCGCGGTACTGGTCCTGTCGGCGCTGGGCATGCCCATGGGGCTGGCGCACCGCACGGTGCTGCGCGAGGATCTGGGCCAGAGCTCCTATGCCGGGCTGGGGCCGCTGGTGAGGGTGATCTTCACCGTGGCGATCCTGTGCGAGGCGGCGGGCACCGCGATCCTCGCCACCGTTTTCGTTCCCGAACTGGGCTGGTCCACGGGGATGTGGCACGCGGCGTTCCACGCTATCTCGGCCTTCAACAACGCGGGCTTCGCGCTCTATCCCGACAGCCTGTCGCGCTGGGTCGCCGACCCGGTGGTCAACATCGCTGTCCCCGCCATGTTCATTCTGGGCGGGCTGGGATTCGTCGTGCTGGCCGACATCGCGGCCAAGCGGCGGTGGAGCCGGCTGTCGCTGCACTCGAAACTGATGCTGGCGGGAACGGCCGTGCTGATCGGGCTGGGCTGGGCGCTGTTCGCGGCGCTGGAGTGGACGAACCCGGCCACGCTGGGCGGGCTGGATGGGCCCGGCGCGCGCATCGCGGGCGCGTGGTTCCAGGCTGTGACCCCGCGCACGGCGGGCTTCAACACGCTCGATACCGCCGGCATGCACGACGCCACGGCGCTGATGACGATCTCGCTCATGCTGGTGGGGGGCGGCAGCACGTCGACCGCGGGCGGCATAAAGGTCACGACGTTCATCGTGCTGCTGCTGGCGACGCTCGCCTTCTTCCGGCGCAGCAAGGAGTTCCACGCCTTCGGCCGCAGCCTGGGAACCGAGGAGGTGATGAAGGTCCTGGCGCTGACCACGGTCAGCCTGCTGATGGTCTTCATCGGGATCTTCGCGGTGTCGATCAGCCACGACGGCGATTTTCTTGAGCTTGCCTTCGAGGTCGCGTCGGCCTTCGGCACCGTCGGCATGTCGATGGGCGCCACTGGCGACCTCGACCCGTTCGGCCGCTGCGCCATCATGTTCCTGATGTTCGCCGGCCGCGTCGGGCCGCTGTCCCTGGGATTCTTCCTGGCCACCCGCACGAGGCCGCGCGTGAGGTATCCATCGGGCGAGATCTATCTGGGATAGCTCACAGCCCCGCGCGCCCGATGCAATGGCGACGGCTGGCCCTCTGCAACTAGTCGGAGCCGGCGGTCCCCGCACCACCGGCCCATGCGCCCCGGGCCCGCGCCTCGAGGACGCCGATACCCATGACCTCGAGGACCTTCCGCTCGATGTCGGCGGCCTGAAGGCCGGCGACGGCGTACATGTCGGCGGGCGAGGCCTGGTCTATGAACGTGTCGGGCAGCACCATCGAGCGATAGCGCAGGCCGCCGTCGAAGACGCCTTCCTCGGCCAGAAGCTGCGCCACGTGAGAGCCGAAGCCGCCCACCGCGCCCTCTTCGACCGTGATCAGGGCGTCGTGGTCGCGGGCGAGGCGCAGGATCAGCTCGCGGTCCAGCGGCTTGGCAAAGCGGGCGTCGGCGACGGTGGGGACGATGCCGCGGACGGCCAGAGCCTCCGCCGCCGCCTCGACCTCGGCCAGACGGGCACCGAAGGACAGGATGGCGACGCCGGAGCCTTCGCGCACCATGCGGCCGCGACCGATCTCCAGCGGGACGCCGCGTTCGGGCATGTCGACGCCGCGCCCCTCGCCGCGCGGGAAGCGGAACGCGATGGGGCCGTCGTCGTGCGCGGCGGCGGTGGCGACCATGTGCACCAGTTCCGCCTCGTCCGCCGCGGCCATGACGACGAAGCCCGGCAGGTTCGCCAGGAACGCCACGTCGAAGGCGCCGGCGTGGGTTGCGCCGTCAGCACCCACCAGCCCCGCCCGGTCGATGGCGAAGCGGACCGGCAGCCGCTGTATGGCGACGTCGTGCACGACCTGATCGTAGCCGCGCTGAAGGAAGGTCGAGTAGATCGCGCAGAAGGGGCGCATCCCGCCCGCCGCCAGCCCCGCGCAGAAGGTGACGCCGTGCTGCTCGGCGATGCCCACGTCGAAGCAGCGCGCAGCGAAGCGTTCGGCGAAGAGGTTCAGCCCGGTGCCGTCGGGCATCGCCGCCGTGACGGCGACGATCCGGTCGTCGCGCGACGCCTCGTCGATCAGGGCGCGGGCGAAGACCTTTGTATAGCTGGGCGCGTTCGAGCCTGCCTTGGCCTGCACGCCCGTCACCATGTCGAATTTCGACGTGGCGTGGCCGCGGTCGGCGGCATCCTCGGCCGGGGCGTAGCCCTTGCCCTTGCGCGTGATGACGTGGATCAGGACCGGGCCGTCCGCCCGTTCCCGCACCGTGCGCAGGACCGGCAGGAGCTGATCCAGGTCGTGCCCGTCGATGGGGCCGACGTAGCTGAACCCCAGCTCCTCGAACAGAGACCCGCCGAAGGCCAGCCCCTTGAAGAGGTCCTTGGCCCGCCGCGCGCCCTCGGCAAACGGCGGCGGCAGCATCCCCACGGCGTTCTTGGCGGCCGACTTGAGCTCCTGGAAGGGCGCGCCGGCATAGAGGCGCGAGAGATAGGCCGACATGGCGCCCACGGGGGGCGCGATGCTCATCTCGTTGTCGTTGAGGATGACGATCAGGCGGCGCTTGAGGTGGCCTGCGTTGTTCATCGCCTCGTAGGCCATGCCGGCGCTGAGGGCGCCGTCGCCGATGACGGCGATCGCGTCGCCCAGCGGCACCTCCGGCGCGCCGCCAAGGTCCCGCGCCACCGCAAAGCCCAGCGCGGCGCTGATCGAGGTGCTGGAATGGGCCGCGCCGAAGGGATCGTAGGGGGATTCGCTGCGCCTGGTGAAGCCGCTCAGACCCCCCTTCTGGCGCAGGGTGCGAATGCGGTCGCGACGCCCGGTCAGGATCTTGTGGGGGTAGCACTGGTGGCTGACGTCCCAGATCAGCCGGTCGCGGGGCGTGTCGAATACGGCGTGGATCGCGACCGTCAGCTCGACCACGCCCAGGCCGGCACCCAGATGCCCGCCGGTCTGGCTGACGGCATGGACGGTCTCGGCACGCAGTTCGTCCGCGACCCGCCGCAGATCCGCGTCGCCAAGCGCCCTGAGGTCGCGCGGCGATGCGATGCCATCGAGATGCGGCGTGATGGGGCGGTCGGGCATGGGCAGGCTCCGGTCGGGTCCGGGACAGCAATACCCAAGCCGCGCCCGGGTCGCAACGCGCCCAGGCGGCACGGCCGCCGGGTGAGCGCACCCAAGGGACCATTCGCCTTCGGCGAGGATATTTGAGAACCCAAGTCTTCGGGAAACATTGACCTCAACGCTGCAGGTTGGAGGCGCAGTACAGGCAGGGATGCCGATGACTGCAACCCAAGGGGCCCCCGGGGGTGCGGCCGACGCCGCGGACCCGGGGGGCCGACCCCCAGACTTGGGTTTCCAGGTATCCTCGCCGAAGGCTTCGAAGGGCGTCGCTTGGAACCGGCCCCGTTGCGCAGTGTCGATGCCCCGACACTCCGCTGCGCCATCAACCCGTCCGGGACACGACGTAACGCGCGCAATCGCGCAGCGGGTCGGCTGCCGCGCCGTAGACGTCCAGCGCGTCGCACGCCGCGTCCGCCAGAGACGCGGCGCGGTCGCGCGCGGCGGCCTCGCCCAGCAGCGACACGAAAGTCGCCTTGCCTGCATGGGCATCCTTGCGCAGCCGCTTGCCCGCCGCGGCCTCGCTGCCGGCGACGTCGAGCAGGTCGTCGGCGATCTGGAACGCGAGCCCCAGCGCCCCGGCATATGTGCGGAGCGGCGCCGGGTCGGCCGCGCCCATCGTCGCGCCGGCGACCGCCGCCCATTCGATCAGCGCCCCGGTCTTGGCCCCTTGCAGCGCGGTTATCTCGGGCAGCGTGAGGGGCGCGCCGGCCGTTTCGGCGGCGATGTCGCGCGCCTGCCCGCCGACCATCCCGCCGATCCCGGCGGCGCGCGCCAGCCCGGCCAGCAGGTCGATCCGCACCCGGTCGTCCTGGTGGCAGGCCGGATCGGCCAGCAGCCCGAAGGCCAGTGTCTGAAGCGCATCACCCGCCAGCACCGCCGTCGCCTCGTCCCATTGGACGTGCACCGTCGGGCGGCCGCGGCGCAGGTCGTCGTCGTCCATGCACGGCAGATCGTCGTGCACCAGCGAATAGGCGTGCAGCGCCTCTATCGCCGCTGCCGCCTGCACCGCGTCCGTGATGCCGTGCAGCGCGGCACCCTCGATCACCAGGAACCCGCGCAGCCGCTTGCCGCCGGACATCGCATGCCGCATCGCGGCCTCGACCTGCAGGTCGCCCGCCGGCAGCACCTGCGCCAGCCGCGCGTCGATGCCGGCGGCGGCGGCAGACAGCCGCGCCGGAAAGCTCAAAACGGGATCTCGTCGTCCTTGTCGGCGCCCGCAGGTGTCGCCCGCGCGGCAGCACGGGTCGCCTTGCGCGCCGGCGCCGCATCCAGCGGTGCGGTGCCACGCGGCTGGCCGGCCTCGTCGAGGGTGATCGCCGCGACCTTCTCTTCGGCCTCGGCCAGCTTGGCGCTGCAGCGGTCCTTCAGGGCCGCACCGCGTTCGTAGAGCGCGATGGAGAGGTCCAGCGCGACGTCGCCCGAATCCAGCCGCTCGACCACGCCTTCAAGCTCGGCCATCGCCTCCTCGAAGCTCAGATCCTCGACCGGCCGGCCGGATCCGGCCTGCGCTGCATCCGGTGCCTCGCGCTCGCTCATCCGCCCCGCTCCCTCAACATGCCGACATGCGCCGCGACACCGGCGCCGAGGCTGGGCAGATCATATCCGCCCTCCAGTGTCGACACGATGCGGCCCCCGCAGTGCCGGTCGGCGGCGTCGCAGAGCCGCCCCGTGATCCAGGCGAAATCCCCGGTCGTCCAGTCGAGCCCGGCCAGAGGATCGCCGGTCGCCGCGTCGAAGCCGGCCGAAACGATCACGAGTTCCGGCGCGAAGGCGTCGAGCGCGGGCAATACGGTGCCGTCCCACGCGGCGCGCATCGCAGCGCCGCCGGTGCCCTCGGCCAGCGGGACGTTCACGATCTGGCCGTGGGCGCCCCTTTCCGCGGCGGCGCCCGAGCCCGGATAGAGCGGCATCTGGTGGGACGATGCGAAGAACGCGCGGCCCTCGTCCCACAGGAGGTCCTGCGTCCCGTTGCCGTGGTGGACGTCGAAATCGACGATGGCCACGCGCGCCAGACCATGCCGTTCCAATGCGTGCATGGCGGCGATGGCAGATGTTCCGAAAAGGCAAAAGCCCATCGGCGTGGTCCGTTCGGCGTGGTGGCCGGGAGGGCGGCAGCCGACGAAGGCATTCGCGGCCTCGCCCGACAACACGGCGTCCACCGCCGCCACGGCGCCGCCCACGGCATGGCGCGCGGCGGCCAGCGTTCCGGGCGACATCCATGTATCGGCGTCCAGAGCCACCGCGCCGGACGACGGCGCGGCGGCGACCAGGGCGTCGAGATGCCCCTGCGGATGGCATAGCAGGATGTCGGCGTCGGCGCAGTCGGGTGCCGCGCGCCGGAGAAGGTCCAGCGGCGACAGGGCATCGACGACGGCGCGCAGACGGGCAGGCCGTTCGGGGTGTCCATCGGGGGTGGCGTGGCCGAACCCGCCCTCGTCGTGGAACCAGATCGTCGTCATTCCGCCCCCGCGTTCGTCGTGTCGTCCGGTGCCCTGCCGGCGCCCGCATCTATCCCGGCTTTCGTCCCCGTCGGCGTTAGGTAGCCCGGATGCGTCCCGGCCCCGGCACCGGCTGGAGCAAATCCGCCCGCCGGTCCGGCCCGGCGCCCGCTGCGCGGATCGGGCGCCGGGCGTCGCCGCCTGCGGTCAGTCATGCGTCAGCATGTAGCCGGCGCCGCGCACGGTCTGAAGGTACCGCGGGCGCTTGGGATCGTCCTCTATCTTTCGGCGCAGGCGGGTGATCTGCACGTCCACGGCCCGTTCCTGCGCGCCGCCGCCCGCATCGCCGCCGGCGCGGCCCAGATCCTCGACCAGGCGCAGGCGGCTCACCACCTCGCCCGGGCAGCCAGCGAAGATCCGCATGAGGTGCGCCTCGGTCGCGGTCAGGCGCACCGGATCGTTGCCCGACCACACCTCGCCCCGGCCGACGTCGTAGCGCACATTCCCCAGATGCAGCACCTGGGGGACGTTCGCGGCCACCGCCTCGTGCGGGACGCGGCGCAGGATTGCGTTGATGCGCAGCAGCAGCTCCTTCGGCTCGAACGGTTTGGGGAGGTAATCGTCGGCCCCCGCCTCCAGCCCGTCGATCCGGTCTCCGGTCCCGCCGCGCGCGGTCAGCAGCAGGATCGGCACCGTCAGCGTCCGCCGCAGGACGCGGGTGAAGGCGATGCCGTCCTCTCCGGGCATCATCACGTCCAGCACGACGAGATCGAACTCCAGCCCCTCGAGGATCCGGCGGGCATGGGCGGTGTCGCGCGCGACCGTCACGTAGAAGCCGTAGCGCATGAGGAACTTGCGCAGCAGGCTGCGGATGCGTTCGTCGTCGTCGACGATGAGCAGGTGCGCCTCGATCATTCCGCGGCCTCCCGTACGGCCCGGGGCTGTCCGCCGGCGGCGAACGCGCGGCGCATCTCGGGATCCATCATCGCCTCCAGCACGCGGCGGAAGCCGACGACCGCCTCCGGGCCGGCGTCGCGGTAGGCGGCGCGCATCCGGGCGCGCTGCGCGGCCCCCAGCGACGCCTCCAGAGCGGCGCCCTCCGGCGTGAGATAGAGCCGCCGCTCGCGCCGGTCAGCGCTGCCGATGCGGCTTTCGACCAGGCCGTCGCCGACGAGGGTCCGCATCACCCGGTTCAGGGACTGCTTGGTGACGCCAAGCACGCCAAGCAGCGCGTTCACGGTCAGCCCCGGGTCGCGGTCGATGAAGTGCATGGCCCGGTGATGCGCACGGCCATATCCGTTACGCGCCAGGATCCGGTCGGGATCGGCGGTGAAGCCACGGTAGGCGAAGTACATCGCTTCGATCCCCAGCCGGATCTGCGTATCGGTGAGAAACAGCAGGGCCTCGCCACCCATGCCACCGCCGGGCGGAGCACAAACGGCCCCGGCGGCGGGCGTCGGTACGGCGGTGGACCGCGTCCGTCGGTCGCGCATGGTGTCTGCCTTTCGCGGATCGTCCGTCTACGTCGGCAGGGTATGTCAGCCTTGTTGACATTCCAACAGGTCAAAGATAGGCCCGCAGAAGTTTGAACGCAATAAAATGCCCGGATCGGACCTTTCGACGCAATATTGCGAATGGTTCATCGGGTTCATTCGGGATGTCAGAGGCCATGACCGCAGATTACGACGACCGCGACGGAAAGATCTGGATGGACGGCGCCCTCGTCGACTGGCGTGGGGCGCAGGTCCATCTGCTCAGCCACGGCCTGCATTACGCCAGTTCGGTCTTCGAGGGGGAGCGGTGCTACGGCGGCACGATCTTCGAGTCGCGCCGCCACTCCGAACGGCTCCACGCGTCGGCGAACATGATCGACTTCCAGATCCCCTGGACCGTCGACCAGATCGAGGCGGCCAAGGCCGAGGTTCTGGTGGCGAACGGCCTGACCGACGCCTACGTCCGCGCCATCGCCTGGCGGGGCGCGGGCCCCGACATGGGCGTCGCGTCCTCGCGCAACCCCGTGCGGCTGGCCATCGCCTGCTGGGAATGGGGCAACTATTACGGCGACGCCAAGATGAAGGGCGCCCGCCTCGACATCTCCAAATGGAAGCGTCCCAGCCCCGAGACGATCCCGTCGCATGCCAAGGCGGCGGGGCTCTACATGATCTGCACGATGTCCAAGCACGCGGCCGAGGCGAAGGGATGCTCGGACGCGATGATGATGGACTATCGCGGCTATGTCGCCGAGGCGACGGGCGCCAACGTCTTCTTCGTCAGGGATGGCGAGGTCCACACCCCCGATCCCGACTGCTTTCTCAACGGCATCACCCGGCAGACCGTCATCGGGATGCTGCGCGACCGCCAGGTGAAGGTGCACGAGCGCCATATCGAGCCGGCCGAGATGGAGGGGTTCGAGCAGTGCTGGCTGACCGGCACCGCCGCCGAGGTGACGCCGGTGGCGCGCATCGGCGACTACAGCTTCGACGTGGGAGCGCTGACCCGCGAGATCGCCGAAGGGTACGAAGCCCTGGTCCGGTCCTGAACCCAGCCCCGGCGCCAGGTCCGGCAGCATCTGGCAACCGGGGCGACGGTAAAGACGACGACGCCCGCCCGAGCGCCGGCTGGGACGTGCCCCGGTCCCGACGGCCGGGCCGGCCCGATCAGGCGATGGCGACCGGGGCGACGACCGAGGAGAGGGCGGCCCTGACGACGCCAAGCAAATCGCGGTCGATGAACGGTTTGGCCAGCACGGCGACGAACCCCTTCGGCAGGTCCAGCGAGGTCGCGGAATATCCTGTGGCGAAAACGACGGGAACGCCGGCGGCGATCAGGTCGCGCCCGAGATCGAGGCTGTTCTGGCCCCTGCCGAGGTTGATATCCAGTATCGCGGCGTCCGGAAGCCCGCTTTCGAGGTGCCGCCGCGCCTGATCGAGGTTCATTGCGGCCATGACGTCCATCGGACCCATTTCGCGCAGCGTTTCCGATACCTCGATGGCAATGATCGCTTCATCCTCGAGATAGAGGATTCGCGACCTGGATTTGGAATGCTGCCACGACATGACCGCATGCACCGCCGATCCCGCACGTCTGTCAAGAAAATTCGAGGCGAGTGAAGTCAACATGGCACACCCCTGAGTGGTTCCACAGCATTCATACGACAGGGCCAGGGCTGCAACGCGACGGAACGGCCCCCGGAACGGACCCATGGCCGATGGGTCGCATATCGGCGAATCGAAAAGTCCGTCGGGGCCCATCGCGCACAGGCCCCGCACACAGGTCATCGTCCGTGGCGGAGCCTCAGTTCGGCCTGTTCGAGCGTTCGCGCCACTTCGGCGAAATCGGCGCCGCCGGTAACGGTGACGCCAAGCCGCGCGATAGCCGACATCGCCGCGCGGGATGCGTCGTCGGGACCCGGACCCGGCTCGCGCAGGACGACGGCGCGGATCTGTCCGCCGTGGCGGTGGCAGGCCTCCAGGTAGATCTCGGCGTCGTGCTGCCCGGTGTCCCCGATCAGGATGAAGGGCAGGCCGGGGTTCGCACGCAGTATCCGGTCGACCGCGCTTCCCTTGTGGTCGCCATGCGCCGCGGCCCCTGTCGCCGGACCGGACAGGCCCAGGTCGCGCAGGAACATCGGCCCGGTCACCAGGCCCGCCCGTTCGAACACCCGGTCCAGGAAGGCGTGCAGGTTCCACGGCGACGAGCTGACGTAATAGACAGGGTTGCGGCCATGATCGCTGAGATGGTCCATGAGGACGATGGCGTCGGGGAACACACGCCGCGTCAGGGCCGACCCGGTGAACGTGGTCCAGAGGTTGCGGGCCAGCGAATAGGCGCCCGTCTCCATCATCGTGTCGTCCACGTCGCTGATCACCCCCAGCGTGGCCGCGTCCGACGGGACCAGGGCGCCGAAGTCGCGGCGCGATCCCGGATCGCCCTCGATCTCGACCGGCTGGATGGACCATCCCGCGGCATCCTTGGGGCGCGGGACGTGGATCGTCAGGTAGCCCTCGTCGTCGCTGACCGCACGGATGTCGGTGCCCGGCAAGGTCACCGTGATGCCCGACACCTCGTCGGTGAAAAAGAGCGACGCCATCTGGCGCAGGTTGGCCCAGCGGCCATGCATCGGATCCGGTGCAGTGCGGCGCAGCGATGACAGCACGCGGCCGCGCAGGACGATCCCGTCGGGAACGGCATAGCCGCGATAGGGGTCGAGCACCGGGCGGTCCGACCGGCCCCGCGCCATCGCGCGGTCGACGAGGCGCTCGATCCGGGCACCCCACGCGGCGCGGCCGCCTCTCATGCCGCGTCCAGCCGGTCCACCGCCCAGCGCGCGGCGTCGGCCACGGCGGCGTCCGCGTCGCCGGTCAGCGCCGCGGCCGCGGGGCGCAGCGCCGGATCGGCGGAGTTGCCGATGGCATAGCAGACGTTGCGCACCAGCCGGTCCCGGCCGATCCTCTTGACGGGCGACCCGGAGAAGTGGGCACGGAACCCCGCGTCGTCAAGAGCGGCGAGATCGGTCAGCGCCGGTGCGCGGTGCGCCCCGGCATACCGCGTCTCGGACGCGGCGACGGCGAACTTGTTCCACGGGCACACCGCCAGGCAATCGTCGCAGCCGTAGATGCGGTTGCCCATTGCCGCGCGCAGCGACGGGTCGACCGGACCGCGATGCTCGATCGTGAGATACGAGATGCAGCGACGCGCATCCAGCCGGTAAGGCGCCGGGAAGGCGTCCGTCGGGCAGATGTCGAGACAGGCGCGGCACGACCCGCAGCGATCCGCCGCAGGAGCATCGGCCGGCAGTCGGGCGGTGGTGAAGATCGCGCCGAGGAACACCCAGTTGCCGAAATCGCGGCCCAGCAGGTTGGTGTGCTTGCCCTGCCACCCAAGGCCCGCCGCCGCCGCCAGCGGTTTCTCCATCACGGGGGCGGTGTCGACGAAGACCTTGACCTGCGCGTCCGGCGCCCGGGCGACGATCCAGCGCGCCACCCGCTTGAGCCGCTTCTTCACCGTGTCGTGATAGTCGCGGCCCTGCGCGTAGATGCTGACGGCCCCGCGGTCGCGCCGCGCGAGGTCGTCCAGCGGATCGTGCGCGGGGGCATAGCTGTCGGCCAGCATCACCACGGACCGCGCCGCGGGCCAGAGGGCGGCCGGGTCGCCGCGCCAGCTTTCCCTGTCGGCCAGCCAGCCCATCTGCCCGTGCCGCCCGGCCGAAAGGAACGTGCGCAGCCGCCCCGCCGCCTGCGGGATCGCGCCCGGTGCGCAGACGCCCATGGCGCAGAACCCCGCCGCCCCGGCCTCGCCGAGCAAGGCGGACTTCAGAGCCTCGCCCGCCGGCGCCCCATCCGTCGGTCCGATGGCCCGGTCCCCGCCCGGCTCCCCCGAACTTGGGTTTTGAAATATCCTGGGGGAGCGCGGAACGCGCGGGGGCAACGCCCCCCTGTCCGGCGGCATCTAGAAGTCCAGGTCGGCATAGTGCCGGGGCGGCAGGAAACCCGGAACCTGGTCCGTCAGGATGCCGCGGAAGGCCGGGCGCGACTTGATCTTGGCATACCAGTCCTTCACCCCCGCCTGACGGTTCCAGTCGACGTCGCTGATGTAGTCGAGACAGCTCAGGTGCGCGGCGGCGGCGAAGTCGGCCAGCGTCAGCGCGTCGCCCGCCAGCCAGCGCCGCTGGTCCAGCAGCCAAGCCATGTAGTCGAGGTGGAACTTGATCGCCCGCGCGCCCGCCTTCACGTTGGCGCTGTCGGGATAGCCCTGGCCCATGACCTTCTTGTTCACCCGTTCGTAGAGCAGCTTGGTCGTGACCTCGCGCGCGAACTTGTCGTCGAACCAGGCCACCAGACGGCGGACCTCGTGACGCGCCCCGGCGCCCTGCGGCAGCAGCGCCGGTGTCGGATGGACCTCTTCGAGATACTCGCAGATGGCACCGCTATCGCACAGCGTCAGCCCGTCGATCCGAAGCACCGGCACCTGCCCGGCCGGATTGCGGCGCAGGAAGTCTGCGTCGCGTTCCCAGTATTTCTCGACCGCCAGGTCGTGCTCGATCTTCTTCTCGGCCAGCGTGAGGCGGACCTTGCGACAGAAGGGCGACAGCGGAACGTGGTAGAGCCTGTTCATCGTCGGATCCCGTCTGGCGTGCGGGGGGATGGATCGGGGGCGGGCATGGCCCTAGATGCCGCAGCCCGGGCGCCGGTTCAACACCGAGCGCGTCACTGCTGGAAGCAGGCGGCACGGCCGTCGGCGCGAATGGTCGCCGCGCCGTCCCGGATCCGGTCCGCCCGTCGGCGCAGGGAGTCGCCCGGCGCCTCGGCCGAACGGTGCTTGGGATCGGGCAGCACCGCCGACAGACGCGCCGCCTGCACGTCGCTCAGCGCGGCGGGTTCGGTGCGGAAGTAGCGGTGGGCGGCGGCATCGACGCCAAACACGCCTTCGCCGAACTCGACCGAATTGAGGTAGACCTCGAGGATCCGCTCCTTGCTCCAGAACGCCTCGACCAGCGGCGTGATCGCGGCCTCCAGAGCCTTGCGGGGCCAGCTGCGTCCCTGCCAGAGGTAGACGTTCTTGACGACCTGCTGGCTGATGGTCGATCCGCCGCGCGTACCGCCGTCGGCGATGGCGGCGCGCACCGCCGTCATGTCGATCCCCCAGTGTTGGCAGAAGTCCGCGTCCTCCGCGGCGACGACGGCGCGCGCCATGACCGGGGCGATCTGGCCCAGCGGCACCCATTCATGGTCGATGCCGCCAAGCCGCCGCGCCTCCGAAGCCATGTAGGGCGTCGTCCAGGGATCGACGACGCCGTAGAAGGCCACGGCACCGACGATGATCCCGGCGCCGAGCCGCGAGGCCCAGGACGCGTGCCACGCAGGGTCGCGCCGCAGGGGACCGCGCCGCATCGACGCATCCGCCATCGCGCGATTTCGCCTTCGCGCGCGCGCGCGCCGCCCGCCGCCACGTGTCTTTGCCGACGTCCGTGCCATGCCCCGTCCTAGACCGCCGCCGGACGCCGCGCGTCAAGGCGGAGTTCCGCCAATCGCCGCGGCCTGCGTCGCCCTTCCCGCCGTCATCGTTGGCGGTCCTGCCGATCCCCGCGGCGATCGGCGCGCACGTGCACTGCCCGGCCGGACCCAGCCGTCATTCCGCCGGGACGGCGACGTCCTCGATCCCCAGAGGTACCGACAGGCGCGAGATCATCTCGCGCGGACAGATCTGGACGAAGTGGCGCCGCTCTTCCTCCCAATGCTGAAGGATACCCTCGGCGCGGCGGCTGCGCGTCTCTGCATGGTGACGCTCGATCAGGCCGCGCAGCTCGCCGGCCCAGTGATCGACCGTGACGGCGCAGGTCACAAGCGTCTCCATGTTCAGCAGCGTCGCCGACAGGCCGCGCGGATCGTAGACATAGGCCATGCCCCCCGTCATCCCGGCACCGAAGTTGGCCCCTATGGCCCCCAGGATCACCGCGACGCCGCCGGTCATGTATTCGCAGCCGTTCGATCCGCACCCCTCGATCACCGTCCGCGCGCCCGAGTTGCGCACCGCGAACCGTTCGCCCGCGCGCCCCGCCGCGAAGAGGAAGCCGTCCGTCGCGCCGTAGAGAACCGTGTTGCCGATGATCGTGTTGTCGCCTGCGACCAGAGGCGAGGCCATCGGCGGGCGCACCACGATGGTGCCGCCCGACAACCCCTTGCCGACGTAGTCGTTGGCGTCGCCCGACACCTCGATCTTCAGCCCCGGGGCCGCGAAGGCGCCCAGCGACTGCCCCGCGCTGCCCGTCAGCTTCACGTGCAGATGGTCGGGCTGCAGCCCGTTGTCGCGCATCCCGAAGCGCGCGACGATGTGCGACGACACGCGCGTGCCGACGGTGCGCTGCGTGTTGCTGACCGCGTAGGACAGCTGCATCTTCTCGCCGTCCTTGAGGAACCTCTCGGCGTCGCGCACGATCTCGGCATCCAGCGTGTCGGGCACCGGGTTGCGGGGCTTGTCGCGCTCGTAGCTCTGGCCGAGCGACCCGTCCACGGTGATCAGCAGCGGGTTCAGGTCGAGGTCGTCCAGATGCGCCGAGCCGCGGCTGACCTGGCTCAGCAGATCGGCCCGGCCGATGACCTCTGCCAGCGACCGCGCGCCTATGGAGGCGAGGATCTCGCGCACCTCCTGGGCGTAGAAGCCGATGAGGTTCACCACCTTGTCGGCATTGCCGGTGAACTTATCGCGCAGGCGGGGGTCCTGCGTGCAGACGCCGACGGGACAGGTGTTGGACTGGCACTGTCGCACCATGATGCAGCCCATCGCGATCAGCGCCGCCGTGCCGATGCCGTATTCCTCGGCCCCCAGCATCGCCGCCATGACGATGTCGCGCCCCGTCCGCAGGCCGCCATCGGTGCGCAGCGTGACGCGGCTGCGCAGGTTGTTCATCGACAGGACCTGATGCGCCTCTGTCAGCCCCATCTCCCACGGCAGGCCGGCGTACTTGATGCTGGTGGCGGGGCTGGCCCCGGTGCCGCCGTTGTGGCCCGAGATGAGAATGATGTCGGCCTTGGCCTTGGCCACGCCCGCGGCGATGGTGCCGACACCCGACGACGCCACCAGCTTGACCGTGACCTTGGCGCGCGGGTTGATCTGCTTGAGGTCGTAGATCAGCTGCGCCAGATCCTCGATGCTGTAGATGTCGTGGTGGGGCGGCGGGCTGATCAGCGTGACGCCCGGCGTCGAATGGCGCAGCCGTGCGATCAGCTCGGTCACTTTCATGCCGGGCAGCTGGCCGCCTTCGCCGGGCTTGGCGCCCTGCGCGACCTTGATCTCCAACTCCTCGCACTGGTTGAGGTATTCCGCCGTCACCCCGAAGCGGCCGGACGCCACCTGCTTGATCTTGGCGCTGGGGTTGTCGCCGTTGGGCTCGGGATGGAAATGCGCCGGATCCTCGCCGCCCTCGCCCGAGTCGGACTTCGCACCGATGCGGTTCATCGCGACGTTCAGGGTCTTGTGCGCCTCGGGCGACTGAGCGCGCCCAGCGACATGCCGGGCGTCACGAACCGCTTGCGTATGGCGGTGATGCTCTCGACCTCGGTGATGGGGACCGGCTTGCCCAGCGGCTTGATGTCCAGCAGGTCGCGCAGGTGGATGGGCGGGTTCGACCGCATCCGCGCGACGTATTGCGTCCACATCTGATAGGAGGCCCGGTCGCAGGCGGCCTGCAGCATGTGCATGCTCGACGCCTCCCACGCGTGGGTCTCGCCCGAGCGGCGGGCCTTGTAGAACCCGCCGATGGGCATGACCGCGGCGGAGCCCGCGGTGCCTCCGGTCAGCCAGCCGCGGTGCGTGCACCTCCTCGACCTTGCGCTGGATGCCGCCGACGCCGATTCCCGAGATGCGGCTCTGCATGCCGGGGAAGTATTCGGCCACCAGGGCGCGGCTGAGGCCCACCGCCTCGAAGTTCAGGCCGCCCCGATAGGACGACACGACCGAGATCCCCATCTTGGCCATGATCTTCAGCAGCCCGGCGTCGATGGCCTTGCGGTAGCGGCTGACCGCCTCGGTCAGGGTGCCGTCGATGAGGCCGCGGTCGATGCGGTCGGCGATGCTGTCCTCGGCGAGGTAGGCGTTCACCACCGTCGCGCCGCAGCCGATCAGAACCGCGAAATAGTGCGGGTCGATGCATTCCGCGGACCGGACGTTGAGCGAGCAGAAGGTCCGCAGCCCCTTGCGCGTGAGCCACGAATGGACCGCCGATGTCGCAAGGATCATCGGCATGCCGGCCCGGCCGGCGTCCTGCGCGCGGTCGGTCAGCACGATGTGCCCGCTGCCCGAGCGCACCGCATCCTCGGCCTCGGCGCGGATGCGCGCCAGCCCGTCCAGCAGCGTCCGAGGTCCGCCACCCACGGGGAAGGTGCAGTCGATCTCGGCCGAGGGCGCGTTGAAGGCCGCCGTCAGCGCGTCGAACTGCGCATTGGCGACGAAGGGGCTGTCCAGCACCAGGATCTCGGTCTGGGCGCTGCTTTCGTCGAGCACGTTCTTGAGGTTTCCGAACCGCGTCTTGAGGCTCATCACGCGGTATTCGCGCAAGCTGTCGATGGGCGGGTTCGTCACCTGGCTGAAGTTCTGCCGGAAGAAATGGCTGAGCGGGCGGTAGGTCTCGCTCAGCACGGCCGAGGGCGTGTCGTCGCCCATGGAGGCCAGCGTCTCCTTGCCGTCCTCGGCCATGGGGGCCAGGATCTGCTCCAGCTCCTCCATGGTGTAGCCCGCCGCGACCTGACGGCGCCGCAGGTCGTCGCCGCCGTGCAGCGCCACCTCGGTGACGCCGGCCAGCAGGCCGTCGAGCTCGTTGATCCTGCCGACCCAGTCGCCGAAGGGCTGGGCGGCCGACAGCGCGTCCTTGACCTCGCGGTCGTGTAGCAGCCGCCCCTCCGCCATGTCGACGGCCAGCATCTGGCCCGGACCCAGTGCGCCCTTCTCGACGACTGTCGCCTCGTCGACGGGCACCATACCCGCCTCCGATCCGGCGATGACCAGTCCGTCGCCCGTAACGACGTAGCGCATGGGGCGCAGCCCGTTGCGGTCGAGCCCGGCGCAGACCCAGCGCCCGTCCGTCATGGCCAGCGCCGCGGGCCCGTCCCACGGCTCCATCACCGAGTTGCAGTAGGAGTACATGTCGCGCCAGGCCTGCGGCAGCTCCTCGGCCTGCTTGGACCAGCTTTCGGGCACCATCATCGTCTTGGCCATCGGCGCACTGCGCCCGGCGCGGACCAGCACCTCGAACACCGCGTCCAGCGCGGCGCTGTCGCTCGAGCCCTGGGCGACGATCGGCTTTATGTCCTCGGCCATGTCGCCGAACGTGCTGGACGCCATGCGGATCTCGTGGCTGCGCATCCAGTTGAGGTTGCCCTTCAGCGTGTTGATCTCGCCGTTATGGGCCAGCATGCGGAACGGCTGCGCCAGCCACCACTGCGGGAAGGTGTTGGTGGAATAGCGCTGGTGGTAGATGGCGAAGGCGCTCTCGAACCTCTCGTCCATGAGGTCGGGATAGAACTCGGCCACGTCCTGGGCCAGCATCATGCCCTTGTAGATGATCGACCGGCACGAGAGCGAGCAGAGGTACAGTTCCTTCACGCCGACGGCCGCCGCGGCCTTCTCGATCCGGCGGCGGATGACGTAGAGCTCGCGCTCGAACGCCTCGGGGCCGAGGCCCTTGGCGTCCGAGATCAGGATCTGCTCGATCTCGGGCCGGGTCGCGTTGGCCTTGTCGCCCAGGCAGGCGATGTTCACCGGCACGTGCCGCCAGCCGTAGATGGTATGGCCCATGCGCAGGACCTCGGTCTCGACGATGGTGCGGCAGGTCTCCTGCGCGCCGAAGTCGGTGCGGGGCAGGAATACCTGGCCGACGGCCATGATCCGGTCCTCGTGGGGTTCGTGGCCGGTGCGCCGGATCTGGTCGTGGAAGAACGGCACCGGGATCTGCACGTGGATGCCGGCGCCGTCGCCGGTCTTGCCGTCGGCGTCCACGGCGCCACGATGCCAGACGGCCTTGAGCGCGTCGATCCCGTTCTGCACCACCCGCCGGCTGGCCTTGCCGTCGATGCTGACCACCAGCCCGACGCCGCAGGACGCATGCTCGTCCGCGGCGCGGTAGAGCGAATTGGCGTCCATCCACGCGCGGCGCTTCGTTTCGGCGGCGACCCAGTCGGTATCGAATGTCGTCATGGCGCGTTCCCCCCGTCCACGTGCGGATTGTCCCGTTCGTATTCGTCTTTCGTGATGCGAGGATGGTCCCCGGCCAGCGCGTATCCGTCCGGCGCGCAGTCGGCATAGACCTCGCGCACCAGCGTCGCGTCTCCCGCGTTGTCGAAAAGGCCCGGCAGCAGTTCGTGCGGGCCATCCGCATCCCCACCGACATCGCGCAGCCACAGGGCCGACCCGCAGACCTCGCACCAGGCCCGTTCCGAGAACGGAGAGGACCGATAGATCCTGACCGGGCCGGTGACGACCACGCGCGTCCCGTCGATCCCCATCTGGACACCCCCGGACCAGCGTCGGCACATCTCGCAATGGCACGCGCTGATCCCGCCCGCCAGCAAGGCGCTGATCCGCACCGCGCCGCATAGGCAGCGGCCCTCCTGCGCTTCGGCGTACGTCATGCGCGACCCTCCGGCACCTGCCGGCGACGCCCGGACCAGGTGGGCCCGCTCACGCGTCGCCGCCTCCGACCATCGCCAACAGCTCGGCCTCGGTCATGCGGGTGCGATCCCCGGCGAAGGCGTGACCGGCGGGCTTGTGGTCGATGAAGACCTCGGTCTTCAACTCCAGCCCGTCCAGGCTGTCGAGCATGCCGGCGCTCAGCGACATCATGCCCTGGTTGGGTCCGGGCATGGTCAGCTTCCAGTAGAGGGATGACCCACAGGTGTCGCAGAACGCCCGTTCGGCCCAGTCGGAGCTGCGAAAGGTGCGGATATGCTGCGTCCCGCCGAACGAGACCCGGTCCCCGGTCGTCTGCACCCCCATCTCGATGCCGCCGGACCAGCGGCGGCACATGGCGCAGTGGCAGGCACCGTAGCCATCCGGCACCGCGTCCAGCGCAACTGTCACCGCGCCGCAGAGGCAGCGGCCCGTCGTCCTCGGATCCGTCATGCCGACCCTCCCCTCATTCCGCGGCGATGGCCGTCGCCGCGGCGAACCGCGCCAGCATCGCCTCGGCGGCCTCGCGCCCGTCGCGGATGGCCCAGACCACGAGGGAGGCGCCGCGCTGGATGTCGCCGCAGGCGTAGACCCCGTCCAGCGACGTCTCGTGGCTGCGGAAATCGGCGATGACGGTGCCCCAGCGCGAGACCTCCAGCCCCTCGACGCCCCAGAGGCGCGGCAGATCCTCGGGCTCGAATCCCAGTGCCTTCACCACGAGGTCGGCGTCCTCGGCATAGTCCGACCCCTCGATCAGCTCGGGCATCTGGCGCCCGGTCGCATCGGCCGCGCCCAGACGCATCCGCTGCACCATGACGCCGCTCACCGCGTCGCCGACGAACCCCTTGGGCGCGGACAGCCACACGAACTCGACCCCCTCTTCCTCGGCGTTGGCGACCTCGCGCTGGCTGCCGGGCATGTTGCCCCGGTCGCGCCGGTAGAGGCACTTGACGCTGGCCGCGCCCTGCCGGACGGCGGTGCGCACGCAGTCCATCGCGGTGTCGCCGCCGCCGATCACGACGACGCGCTTGCCGGCCGCGTCCAGCGCGCCGCTGTCGAAAGCGGGCACCGCATCGCCGAAGGACTTGCGGTTGCTGGCGGTCAGGAAGTCGATGGCGGCCACGATCCCCTCGGCGCCCACGCCGGGCGCCTGCAGGTCGCGGGTCTTGTAGACGCCGGTGGCGATCAGCACCGCGTCATGGGCGCCGCGGACCTCGTCCCACGCGATGTCGACGCCCACGTCGCAGTTCAGCCGGAAGGCGACGCCGCCCTCCTCAAGCTGGCGGACGCGGCGCATCACCACGTCCTTCTCCAGCTTGAAGCCGGGGATGCCGTAGGTCATGAGCCCGCCCGCGCGGTCGTAGCGGTCATAGACGGTGACCTGCACGCCGGCGCGGCGCAGCAGGTCGGCGGCGGCCAGCCCGCCGGGGCCGGCACCGACGATGCCTACGCTTTCGCCCCGCTCGCCCGCGTTGGAGATCGGCGCGACCCAGCCTTCCTCCCACGCGGTGTCGGTCACGTACTTTTCGACCGACCCGATGGTGACGGTGCCGTGGCCCGACTGCTCGATCACGCAGTTGCCTTCGCACAGCCGGTCCTGCGGGCAGATGCGGCCGCAGATCTCGGGGAAGGTGTTGGTGGCCTGCGCCACGTCGTAGGCCTCGCGCAGACGGCCCTCTGCCGTGAGGCGCAACCAGTCGGGAATATTGTTGTGCAGCGGACAGTGCGACTGGCAATAGGGCACGCCGCACTGGCTGCACCGGCCCGCCTGATCGGCAGCCTTGTCCGGGTCGAATTCGTCGTAGATCTCGGCAAAGTCGCCGCGGCGCAGGTCCGGCGGACGCTTGTCGGGCATGTCCCGCCCAAGGTCGACGAAGCGCAGCATCCTGTCACCGGCCATGACCGTTCCCCCCTCGATAGCCCTGACGCCTTAGCGGCCGTGGGCGGATGATAAAAGACAGCTATACTGACCCATTTCAGGCGTCCGATGGCAGTCGGTACCAAGATGCTGCCATGATCGCAGCGGATAGATCTCAGACCGGACCTATAATGCCGCTTTCGCAGGCGTCGGAGGCTGATAGGTTCCGATCGAATCAAGATCGGCGCAACCCGGATGACCCTGTTCCACATCGTCCTCGTCGCCCTGATTCAGGGTGTGACCGAGTTCCTGCCCGTCTCCTCCTCCGGCCACCTGATCCTTCTGCCGCTGCTGACCGACATGCCCGACCAGGGACAGGTGATCGACGTCGCAGTCCATGTGGGCACATTGGGCGCGGTAGTTCTCTACTTCTGGCGGGATGTCGCGCTGGCTGCTGGCGGCACGCTGCGCCTGCTGCGCGGCAAGGTCGATACGCGCGGCGCGTTCCTTGCGCTCTGCCTCGCTGTCGCAACTGTACCGGTGGTCGTCGCCGGGCTGGTCCTGAATCTCACCGGGCTGGACGACGCGATGCGGTCGGTGGCCGTCATCGGCTGGGCGATGCTGGGCTTTGGCCTGGTCCTGTGGTGGGCCGACCGACGCGGCGCGACGGACCGCCGGGCCGAAAGCTGGACGCTGCGCCACGCCGCCATCATGGGGCTTTGGCAGGCGGTCGCCCTGATCCCGGGCACGTCGCGGTCCGGGATCACCATCACCGCCGCGCGCCTGCTGGGCTACGACCGCGCAGACGGCGCCCGGCTGGCCATGCTGATGTCGATCCCGACGATCCTCGCCTCGGGCCTGCTGCTGGGGGTCGAGGTCGCGGCGTCGGCCGATGCGGCTGCCGCGCGCGACGGGGCCGTCGCCGCGGCACTGGCCTTCGTCGCGGCACTGGCCGCGTTGGCCGTCATGATGAGGCTGCTGAGGTCGGTCAGCTTCACGCCCTACGTGATCTACCGCGTGATCCTGGGCCTGATCCTGCTGGCGATCGCCTACGGCTGACGCAGGTTCTTCGCGCTGTCCTTGATGGCCGCGTACTGGCCCGAGGCGCGGAACCGCCACAGGTAGTCGGGCAGCACCGTCTCCAGCGGCGTCGGCGCGATGCCGAGATCGGCAAAGGTCATCGCCGCGTCGCGCACGACATTGTCGCGGCGCAGATTGCGGACCTGGTCGCGCGTCAGAGGTCCCGTGACGATGCCGAACGTCGCCCGACCCAGAAGGTCGAAGCCCGCGCCCATGACGGAGGCGATCCAGAACGGCACGTTCAGCACCGCGCGGCGGCGGCCGATCACCGTCAGCATCTCATCCATCATCTGGCGGAACGTCATGACCTCCGGGCCGCCCAGCTCATAGATACCGCCCGGGGCGACGCCCGTCGCGCAAAGCTCGGCCGCATGGGCCACGTCTCCGACGTAGACCGGCTGGAACCGCGTGCCGGCCCCGACGACCGGCAGAACCGGAGCGCCGCGCGCCATCTTGGCGAAGCGGTTGAAGAACGCGTCCTCGGCACCGAAGACGATGGAAGGGCGCAGGATCGCCGCACCCGGGAACGCCTCCAGCACCGCGCGTTCGCCCCGGCCCTTGCTGGCGGCATAGCCGCTGCGGCTGTCCGGATCGGCCCCGATGGCAGAAATCAGTACCAGCCGGGCCACGCCCTCCTCGACGGCGATCCGGGCGATCCGGACGGCGCCATCGTCCTGGACGGCACCGAAACCCTGACGCCGCGTCTCGGCCAGCAGACCCACGCAGTTCACGACGGCATCCGCTCCGCGAAGGACCGCGCGCACGCTGTCGTCGTCGCGGATGTTTGCAAAGATCGGCTCGACCTGCCCGACGACACCGTAGGTCCGCACGAAGGGCGCCAGCTCGGGGCGGCGCACGGCGACCCGGACGCGCCAGCCGGCCCGCGCCATTCGCCGTGTAACGTAGCGCCCGACGAAGCCGGAACCGCCGAAGATCGTGACCAATCCTGCCATCGGGTCCTCACAGCCTCTCGGTCCCGTCGGTCTAGGCGCGCCCCTCCAACCGCACAAGCCGCAATTCGCCGCCAGCCGCCCGTTGACACCCCATCGCGGCCCCCGTAAGGCACGGCGTCACGACGACGGGCCCAGGTGGCGGAATGGTAGACGCGCTAGCTTCAGGTGCTAGTACTGGCAACGGTGTGGAGGTTCGAGTCCTCTCCTGGGCACCATATGTATGACGTAAGCCGTTGTTTTTGGCATGAAAAACTTCCGAAGTAGTTTTGGCTTGTCCCCCTGGATATCTACCTTTTACGTCATGCTGGACGGGCAAGGTTCCGTGTTTCCGCTCGCCTAGCCGCCAGTCAGGCCACGTTTGGCGGTTCGGAAACGTTCAGACGTAATCCAAGTGTTTCCTGGCTGTGCCCGACGATGCGGGCCAATGCTTTACACTCACTTCCAGAAAGGCCAGCCTTGGCGAGTGCCGCGTGAATGCCGCCCGTCTGGTCCTTGGGGATAAAGCCCAGAGTTTTTCCTTTGTGAACCACCCTTATCGCGTTAGGATCATATTGATTCTTCGGGTCTGGTATGAGTGAAACCAAGAAATTGCCGCTGTGGTCACTTCCAAACGATTTTTCGGTCGTTTTGACAGCATCCTGATAATTAGAGGTTCCGGCGACCTTCAGGTTGAAGTCGCCATCGCCTTTTAAGCGGCGCACCCTGTCAGGGTTCGGGGGCTTGCGAATCTCGCGCTCTTCAGCTGCACCGCCCCCAACCAGTGCTTTGAGAAATCCAAACATTTTGCCCCAAATGCTTGCTTAGAGCGCACGTTAACACAAATGCCGTTACTGTTCAGTCTGAATTATCTGCGGCATTCACGGCCTGTCACAGCTTCCAGCTTCACGCGAAGGTAGAAGGCCAGCGACCAAGCTTCTGCCCAAGGCCCACCCCGCGTATCGGGGGCAGTTCGCGCGTGACAGCTTCCAGGGGGCTGGGTTGCCACAGGCGCAGCCCGAGCGCCTAATGCAAGGCAATCACGTCAGCAGCCCGAAAGGCGTTCACGGCTTCGGGGGTGATGCGATGGGGTCGGCCTTTCACGGCCCGTCGCCTAGTCGGCATCGCCGCCCCCTTTCTGTTTGGGTAGCCCAAAAGCATCTGCTGCCCAAGGTCCGCCGCGCTGTCGACGAGACGACCCTCGAGGTCCGCGCAGCCGGGCTCACCGGCAGCGGCGTCGGCCCCTCCCGGCAGGGCCCCTCCCGGCAGATTGCTTCGCGATCGCCTGACCATTGCCCTGTCGGGCATGCTTGCATGCCCGACAGGGCAATGGATGGGCCCGTGCGGCCCGGCCTGCCCGGCCGGATCCCCAAGGGCGGGCAGATGGCGTCGGTCCCTGCGGACGGGGCCTGCGATACCGTTCGCCGGCGGGCTCGAACGGTCGTCCATCGGCCCCGGACCGATGGCGCCGCGATGCCTCACCTCCGATCGCCGGACCGCCGAACTCCGGGCCCGCATCCACTGCCCCCTCTCGCACATGCCGGGCATGTGCTGCCGGGCAGCGGGCAGGGTCATGCGCAGCAGGGTCCCGGGAGGGGCCGCCCCCGACCGTTTCACCGCCCCGGGCATCCCCGTTACGCGACCCGTCGGCTGACCCCGACCGGGCAAGAAAACGCTCGCAACTCGGGCGCTCCGCGCGAATTGGCCAGATGTCGGCCCCCGCGAAATATGCCATTCCCGGCGACGTGCATACGAATGCAAAAAATCGTTGCGAAGAACATCATGCTGGTCGACAGTGGTGGCACCGTACGCACCGGGGGGGTCGGGCCGATGGCAAAGATCGAACTGCGCAACATCTCGAAACGCTGGGGTTCCTTCGTCGGGGTCGACAGTTTCGACCTGACCATCGCCGACCGGGAGTTCCTGGTGCTGCTCGGCCCGTCCGGCTGTGGCAAGACCACGACGATGCGGATGATTGCCGGTCTGGAAGACGCGACCGAGGGCGATATCGTCATCGGTGATCGCGTGGTCAACGATCTCGACCCCAAGGACCGGGACGTGGCGATGGTGTTCCAGTCCTACGGGCTCTATCCCAATCTCAATGTCTACGAGAATATCCGTTTTCCGTTGAAAGTGCGCAAGGTTCCCGAAAGCGAGCACGACGAACGCGTGCGGCGCGCCAGCGCGATGGTCGAACTCGACGATTTCCTGCACCGCAAGCCGGCCGAGCTATCGGGTGGGCAGCGGCAGCGGGTGGCGCTGGCCCGCGCCATCGTTCGCCGTCCCGCCGTGTTCCTGATGGACGAGCCGCTGTCCAATCTGGATGCCAAGCTGCGCGTTTCGACCCGGGCCCAGATCAAGAACCTGAGCCACGAGCTCAAGGTCACGACCGTCTACGTGACCCACGACCAGATCGAGGCCATGACCCTCGCGGATCGCGTCGTTGTCATGAAGAAGGGCGTCATCCAGCAAGTCGGCACGCCTACGGAGATCTACGACAACCCGGCCAATACCTTCGTCGCGGGCTTTATCGGCAGCCCGGCCATGAACCTGGTGGAGGGTACGCTCCGCAACGGTGTATTCGAAGGAAAAGACGTTCGCATCGAGGGGCTTGCTGGTGCCGACGATGACGTGACGCTTGGCTTTCGCGCCGAGGACGCGAGCGTTGCCCGACCCGGCGAGACGCCGCAGGTCAAGGCGAAGCTCTACACGATCGAGCTTCTGGGCGACGCGGTCATGCTGACCGTACGAGCCGGTGGCGCGATGGTCAGCGTAAAGGCGCCCAAGGATTTCCGTGCAGAAATCGACGACGAGGTCGGGTTTCATGTGCCCCCCGGGATTTGCCACCTCTACGACCCCCAAAGCGGCGAGCGAACCGGCGAACCTCACCGTCCCACCCAAGACGGCATACCGCCCGCCTCGGATGCGGAACGGATCGCGACCGCACCGACCGGCCCCATGTGAGCCATTGTCCGGAACATGGGGTACGAACCGACGTAGCCAGAGAACCGTTAGGGAGATAAAAATGAGAACCACCTTTGCAATGGCGACCGCCGCCATGCTGATGGGCAGCGCCGCTCAGGCGGATTGCGCCTTCGAGAACGAGGTCGACGTCAAGATCCTGGCGGCGGGATTCGAGGCATGGAAGGCCGTGACGGACGCAATGGCCGAGTGCGGCAACGTCCAGGCCGAACTCGACCAGGAATTCCGCACGAAACAGCCTTCGGCATTCGCCGCCAATCCGTCTCTCTACCAGATCGGTGGCGTATCGAACGGTACCATTACGCCGCTCATGAATGAAGGCACGATACGGCCCCTCGACGATCTCGTGGAGCAATACGGCCAGAACCTGAAGCCGAACCAGCTCATCCGGATCGACGGCAACATCATGGCGGTGGCCATGATGGTGAATACGTTCGAGCTGTCGTACCGAGCAGACCTTTTCGAGGAACACGGCATAGAGGTGCCGACGGATTACGATGGCGTCATCGCCGCCGCCGAAAAGCTGCGGGACGTCGAAGGGATCGATTATCCCCTTGGAGCCATGACGAAGTCGGGCTGGGACCTCGCGATGGAATTCGTGAACATATACCAGAGTTCCGGCCAGGCACTGGTGAACGAAGACAGCAGCCCGAACGTCGACAACGAGACCGGGGTGAAAACGCTCGAGCTGCTCAAGGCGCTGAGCGAATACATGGACCCCGAATATCTGGTCAGCGATTCCACCTACGTCCAGCAGCAAATGCAACAGAGCAAGGTTGCCATGGCCAATACCTGGGCGAGCCGCGCCGGCGCCGTCGACAACGAGGCGGAAAGTTCGGTCGTCGGCAAGGTCGAAACCGCCATGTCGCCCATCGCGCCGTTTGGCGACCGGCCTGTGGCCACGATCTGGTGGGACGGCATCGTGATCGCCAAGAACATCTCGGACGAAGAGGCCGAAGCGGCGTTTCGCGTCGCGATGGAGGGCATGGATACCGAAATGGTGAAGGCCAACAACGACGCTGCCGTCTGGCTCATCGAGGGTTACGAGCCGGGCCGCCTGGCCAAGGGGGCAATCGAGACGGCGACCCATGACCCCGCGCCGCTGAGCTATCCGTCGTCGGTCGAGATGGGACTGATGCACACGGCGCTCGGCAACGAGGTGGCCGCCTTCCTGACGGGAAGCCGGAATGCGGAGAGGACGCTCGAGGCGATCGAGGCGAGCTATTCCACCGCCGCGCGCGAAGCGGGCGTGATGCAGTAACGCGTTCGACACGAAATGGGGGCGGGCGGCGATACGGCGTCCGCCTCCGTGGAGGGCCGGGTCTCTCCTGCGCGACCCTGCGTCAGCCTGGGGGAGATCGATTGTGAAATTCCGAACCTTCGCCGCCTTCGTCGGCCCGTCGATTTTCATGATGTTCGTCTTCATCGCGCTGCCGCTCGTCAGCGTGTTCCTCCAGTCCTTCCAGGTCACGCAACCGGTGATCGAACGGATCGAGGTCGAAAGCTGTACCGCGGGATTCCTTGAGCAAACCTGCACCACTCAGGTCAGGGCAAGGCCGAAGATCGGAGAGAACGGGCAGGTGGAGACGACGACCCAATGGGTCGGGCTGCAAAGCTACGCGAGTCTGCTTCAGCTGGACCGTGTCTGGTCCGCATTATCGAACGGAATGCCGGGCCGGATATTGCAGATCGATTTCTGGCAGGCTCTACGCTTCACCCTCACCTTTACGCTGGCGACCCTTCCACTCGTCGTCGGACTGGGGCTGGCGATCGCGCTTGCCGTGAACAACGCGGCAAAGTCGATCCGGGGGCCGGTGATCTTCATTTCGCTGCTGCCTTTCATCATCACGCCGGTCATTGGCGCGCTATCGATCCGCTGGCTCTTTTACGGCGACGGGATCGTGACCGCATGGCTCGAAGGATGGTTCAATACCAATATTTCCGTCGCGGCCAACGGTTACGCTGTCGAGGCGCTGATGATGTTCTACAGGGTCTGGCATGTCGCGCCCTTCGCCTTCGTGATCTTCTACGCCGGGCTTCAGACGGTGAACCAGGATACGTTGGAATCGGCGATCATCGACGGCGCCAATCGCTGGCAGCGGCTGAAATTCGTTATCGTGCCTCATCTGATGCCGTTGATCGTGTTCATCGCGCTGATCCACCTCATGGATGCGTATCGCGCCTTCGAGGAAGTCGTCGGCTTCAGCTCGCAAGCGCAGCGGATCACGCTGCAATGGCTGACCTACGACCTCCTTCAACCGGACGACGCGGGCAACCGTTCGATCAGCCGGGCGTCGGCCAGCGCGATGCTGACCATGATCGGCATCGTCATCATCCTCTTGCCGCCGCTGCGCCGAACCTGGCGCGATCACAAGGGAGCGTCGTGATGGCTGCCTCGAAGGCACTTCGCCAGCCCGCCTCACTGCGCTTCGGATCCGCCGCGTTCCTTGCGTTCTGGTGCCTGATCGCCGCATTCCCGCTGTTCTGGATTCTGGTGATGAGCTTCAAGTCGCCGGTCGATGCGTTCGACTCCAATCCATTGGCGGTAATCTTCGGGCCGCGCACCCTTTCGACAGGCAAGGGGTTGAGCGTCATCGACCTGGTGATCGGCATCGCATTCCTGTGGTACGCGGTGCGCTTCGCCTTCACGAACCTGCCACGGATGGTCCGGGCGTTCTCGCCGTTCGGCATCATCGCGCTGGGCTGGCTGATCGGAGCCCTTGGCTTCGCCATCGGCTTCGTCATGTTGTTCCTCGGACTGCTTCCCATCCTGTTGGACGCCCTGAACGCCATCGCCGGCCCGCTGGGGCGGCCGATCATCGGTCTGACCGCCGAGCATTACCGGGCCGTCTGGGTCGAGAACGAATTCTACCGCAATTTCATCAACTCGCTGATCGTCACCGGCGGCGTGGTCACGGTTTCGCTGACCGTCGGCACGCTGGCCGGATACGGACTGGCGCGGTCGGGGTCGAATCTCGCGTTCTGGCTGCTGATCGGCGCGCTGATCTTCCGAGCGCTGCCCCATTCGGTGCTGGTCGCGGGGTATCTCCCGGTCTTCATAAATTCGGCCGAGATATTGCGGCCCATCCTCGGCGATGCCGCACCAACGCTGTACGGTCAACCGCTGGCCGTCATCGCCGTGCTGGTGGCGATCAATCAGCCCTTCACCATCTGGATGCTGCGCTCGTTCTTCCAGTCCATTCCGGTCGAGCTCGACGAGGCCGCCCGCGTCGACGGCTGCACGCATCTGCAGGCGTTCCGACGTGTCATAATGCCGGTGATGTGGCCCGGCGTCATCACCACGGGGCTCTTCAGCTTCCTGCTGGGCTACAACGACTTTCTGGTGACGTCGCTGCTGCTCGATGCCCAGAACCAGACCATGGTTCCCGCCATTGCAGGCTACTTCAACCGAGAGACGACGACGACGGACCAAGTCGAAGCGATCGCCGCGGCCGTCTCCATCACCGCGCCGCTGTTCCTTCTGGTGATGGTCTTCCAGCGGCAGATCGTTTCGGGCCTGACGGCAGGGGCGGTCAAGGGATAGGCGCGCGCACCCGCATCGCCGGCCCTGGCCGGCATCGAGTCGCCAGCCTGGAGATTGCGTCCGTCGGGCGCGCAGATGGGGCATCCGGATATGGGATCCGAACGAGGACTTGAAAGATGACGAGTGCAAGACCCCGGCAGGCGGCACTGACCCGCGATGCCGATCCCTCCCAGACCGAGGAGACAAGCCGTGCCATGGAGGGTATGGTCGACGGGCTGAACGACCATCGCATCGACGACATCGGTGAGTTCTTCTCCGATGATCTCGCCCGGCGCGGGAACTCCGGCTGCGGGACCAAACACCGCCTTCGGGAGTGTCACGATAGCTGGCAGCGCCCGTTCCAGGCAGCTTTCTCGGACAGGGTCTGCGTGGATGAGGCCCGGCTTTTCATGGGCGAACGGGCGGCAACGTTCGGCCGGCAGCAAGCCGTCCATTCGGGTCCGTTCATGGGACTGCCCGCGACCGGCCGCCGCGTCGAGATCCGGTACATGGACTTCTGGCGCGTCGAGGACGGAAGGATCGCCGACCACCGGGCGATGGTCGACTTTCCGCATGTCCTCGCCCAACTCGGCCGTGACGTGTTCGCCGGCGAGGGCTGGGAAGCCTTCGACAGTGGCGAGCGCACCCCACCCAGACCTCAGGAAGATGCAACGTCATGACCATCGAATACATCAAGAGGGGCAAATCCGACGCGGAGCGATCCGAGGACGACGCGAAGACCCGCAGGATCGTCGAGGACACGCTTGCCCAGATCGCGGAGAACGGCGACACCGCCGTTCGCGAGCTCGCCAATAAGTTCGACAGGTTCGACCGCGAGACCTATCGCCTGACGCAGGACGAAATCGACGCTCTGATCTCCGAAGTCTCCCAGGCCGATCTCGACGACATCCGCTTCGCCCAGGATCAGGTCCGCACCTTCGCCGAAGCGCAGCGCGCGTCCATGACGGATATCGAGATCGAGACCCGACCCGGCGTGATCCTGGGGCACCGGACCATACCGGTGCAATCCGTCGGCTGCTACGTCCCCGCCGGCAAGTTTCCCATGGTCGCGTCGGCGCACATGTCGGTTCTGACCGCTTCGGTCGCGGGCGTTCCGCGGATCGCCGCCGCGACGCCGCCCTTCAAGGGCAAACCCAACCCGGCCGTCATCGCCGCCATGCATCTTGGCGGCGCGCACGAGATCTACGTGCTGGGCGGCATCCAGGCGATCGGTGCGATGGCGCTCGGGACCGAGACGATTGCGCCCGTCGACATGCTGGTCGGCCCCGGCAACGCGTTCGTGGCCGAGGCCAAGCGCCAGCTCTACGGCCGCGTCGGGATCGACCTGTTCGCCGGCCCGACCGAGACCATGGTGATCGCCGACGAGACGGTGGACGCCGAACTCTGCGCCACCGATCTGCTGGGACAGGCCGAGCATGGCTACAACTCGCCTGCGGTGCTGGTCACCAATTCGCGCAGACTTGCCGAGGATACGCTTGCCGAAATCGACCGCATCCTCGCCATTCTGCCGACTGCCGACACGGCGGCTGCCTCCTGGCGCGATTACGGCGAGGTCATCGTCTGCGACGGTTACGACGGAATGCTGAAGGCCGCCAACGACATCGCGTCGGAGCATGTCCAGGTGATGACCGACCGCGACGACTGGTTTCTCGAAAACATGCACTCCTACGGTGCCTTGTTCCTCGGGCCGCGCACCAACGTGGCGAACGGCGACAAGGTGATCGGGACCAACCACACGCTGCCAACGAAGAAGGCCGGCCGCTATACGGGCGGTCTGTGGGTCGGCAAGTTCCTCAAGACGCACAGCTACCAGAAGATCACGACGGATGCGGCGGCGGCCGAGATCGGCGCCTACGGGTCGCGCCTTTGCCTGCTCGAAGGGTTCGTCGGCCATGCGGAACAATGCAACCTGCGGGTCCGCCGCTATGGCGGGATCAACGTCCCGTATGGCGGCGCCGCTCCGAAGACCATTGCGGCGGAGTGATCATGGACGCCCAGACCCGGAACAAGGCCCTTGTCGCGCCGATCCGAGCCGCGATGTACGACTTCACCGAAAGCGGGGTGCGGGCGGCGATCGGAGCGGCCATCGCCGCCGACGCCCTCATCCATCTGGCGCATCCGTTCGGCGACTTCACCGGAGACGTGTTCTACGACCACGCCTATGCGGACCTCTTCTCGGCCATTCCCGACCTCGAACGGCGGGACACGATCGTCATGGCCGGTCCCGACGAGGCGGGCGCCGAATGGGTCGGCTGCGGCGGATATTACACCGGAACCTTCCGGTCTTCATGGCTCGATATCCCGCCGACCGGTCATCAGATCTCGATGCGGTTTCACGAGTTCTTCCGGATAAAGGCCGGGCGCATCGTCGAGGTGCAGGCACTTTGGGACATCCCCGAAGTGATGATGCAGGCGAAAGCCTGGCCGATGGCGCCGTCGCTCGGTCGGGAATGGCACGTGCCGGGGCCGGCGACCCAGGACGGCCATGTGCGCGGCCCCTACGACGCGGAAAGCAGCGAAAAGACCCGGCAACACATCGTCGACATGCTGACAGCACTCAAGCGCCACCCATCGGAGGGAGGTCCGGATGTGATGGAGATGGACCGCTACTGGCATCCGCGGATGAACTGGTACGGTCCCTCCGGCATCGGTACCGGCCGTGGCATCAAGGGATTTCGCGACTGGCACCAGATCCCGTTCCTGAACGCCATGCCGGACCGCGGCCGGTACCTAGATGAGATCAGCTATCACTTCTTCGGTGACGGCGATTACGCCGCCGTTACGGGCTGGCCCAACATGATGCAGACCTTGACCCATGACGGCTGGCTGGGCATCGCTCCGTCGGGACGGCGCATCACGATGCGCTCTCTCGACTTCTGGCGGCTGGAGAACGGCCTGATCCGCGAGAACTGGGTGCTGGTCGACCTTCTGGACGCCTACCGTCAACTCGACGTCGACGTCTTCGCCCGGCTTCGCGAATTCAACAAGGCGCGCCCGGGGTTCGATCCCGGGACCGGAAGAGTGGCGTGATGGCGCTTCCCCGTTCGCCATCCCTTCGGCTGGACGGCCGGCGCGCATTCGTGACCGGGGCGTCCTCGGGCATCGGTCTCGGGGCGGCGGTGGCGCTCGCGGAAGCGGGCGCGCATGTCGTCTGCGTCGCGCGCGGCGTCGAACGGCTGGACGCAACGGTCGGCGAGATGGCGGGCGAAGGCTGGTCGGTCGAGGCGTTGTCGCTGGACGTGGCCGACCTCGACGCCCTCGGAGCGGCGTTCGATGGTCCGGCCTACGACATTGTGGTCAATTCAGCCGGCCTCGGCCGGCACGGGCCCGCGATCGAAACGCACCCAGACGATTTCGATGCCGTCATGACGGTGAACCTGCGGTCCGCCTACTTTCTCTCCACCTACGCCGCCCGGCCGATGATCGCCGCGGGCCGACCGGGCTCGATCGTCCACGTCTCCAGCCAGATGGGACATGTCGGCGGCATCGACCGAACCGTCTACTGCGCCTCCAAGCATGGCCTCGAAGGCATGGTCAAGGCGATGGCCATCGAATGGGGACCGCACCTTGTCCGCATCAACACCCTTTGCCCCACCTTCATCCGCACGCCGCTGACCGAAGCGACGTTCGCCGACCCTGCACGCGCCGCCTGGATCGCCGGCAGGATAAAGCTCGGTCGCCCAGGCGTCATCGAGGACATCATGGGGGCGGTCCTTTATCTCGCATCCGATGCTTCGGCGCTGGTGACCGGGTCCGCGCTTAAAGTCGACGGGGGCTGGACGGCCGGCTGATGGGCGAGAAGGTCACCGCCCACCAGGTCGCCGCGCGTGCGGGCGTCAGCCAATCGGCGGTCAGCCGCACCTTCACGCCCGGAGCCTCGGTGTCTCCCGGGACGGCGGCCCGGATCCGCAAGGCGGCCGAAGAGCTGGGGTACCGGCCGAACACGCTCGCGAGGTCTCTCATCACGGGACGCAGCCAGATCATCGGCCTCGTCGTCGCGTATCTGGAGAATTACTTCTACCCCGAAGTCCTGGAGAAACTCTCGTACGCCCTGCAATCGCGCGGCTATCACGTACTCGTCTTCATGGCGTCCCAGAACGCCGGAGACATCGACGAGATATTGCAGGAAATCCTCGATTTTCAGGTCGACGGCATCATCATGGCGTCGGCGGCGCTCTCTTCGGACTTCGCATCGCGCTGCCAGACGGCCGGCGTCCCCGTCATCTTCTTCAACCGCCGACAGGATATAGACGGAATTTCGTCGGTCACGTCCGACAATTTCGGCGGCGGAAACCAGCTCGCGAAATTTCTGATGGCCGGTGGGCATCGGAGGTTCGCCTACATCGCCGGCTGGGATGGCGCGTCCACGCAGCGCGACCGGGAAGCCGGGTTCGTCGCAGGCCTCGCCGCGAAAGGTCATGGCCTCCACGCCCGGGAGGTTGGAAATTTCGATGCGGTGACGGCATGGCAGGCCGCCTGCAGGATGTTCGACCGCCCGGATCCGCCTGACGCGCTCTTCACGGCGAACGATCACATGGCATTCCAGGCAATGGACGTGATCCGGTCCGAGTTCAATCTTCGGATACCCGGGGACGTCTCCGTCGTGGGCTTCGACGACGTGCCTCCGGCCGCCTGGAAGGCCTACGATCTGACCACGGTTCGCCAGCGCGCAAACCGGATGGTAGCGGAAACCGTCTCGACGCTGCTATTGCAGATCGGCGATCCGACGATCGTACCGCAACAGATTTCCGTCGATGCCCCGCTCATCGTACGCAGCTCCGCCCGTATTCCCGAAGGATGGCCCAGATGAAGGACTTCGATCCCAAATTCCGGAATTTCCCCGATTACATCGTCGGTATCACCAAGCAGATCTGGGAAGACCGCAGCATTCATACGTTGCATGACTATTATGCGCCGGACATCGTGGTACGCTCGCCAGCCTCGGTCGTCATCGGAAACGCGAGCGTCATTGCCGCGACGATGGCGACGCTGGCCGAGTTTCCGGACCGGACCCTCCTGGGTGAGGATGTGATCTGGAGCGGCACGCCGGAGGACGGCATGCTCTCGTCACACCGGCTGCTGTCCACCGCGACCCATATCGGCAGCGGGGTTTACGGGACTGCGACCGGCCGGAAACTCCGGTACCGTATCCTGGCCGATTGCCATGCGCGTTCCAACCGGATCGATGACGAATGGCTGATCCGCGACCAGGCCGCCATCGTCCGTCAGCTTGGATTGAACCCGCACGATTTTGCGCGCGATCTGATTGCCAGGGAGGGCGGACCCGAGAATTGCGTCAAGCCACTGTCGCCCGATACGGACCGGAAGGGTCCCTATTCCGGGTCCGGTGACGAAAACGAATGGGGCCTGAAGTATGCCGACATCGTCGGACGGATCATGTCCGCCGATCTGTCCGTCATTCCCCTGGAATACGACCGTGCGGTACAGGCCGAGTATCCCGGTGGCGTTACAGATCATTCCCACGGGTCGGTCGACCGCTTCTGGATCGGCCTGCGGGCCAGCTTTCCCTCGGCCGAATTCCGCATCGAGCATCGGATCGGCCGGGACGACCCGCTGATGCCGCCCCGCGCGGCCCTTCGTTGGAGCCTGACCGGAAAGCATGACGGCTGGGGCGTCTTCGGCCCGCCCACCGGCGCAGATGTCTACGTCCTGGGAATATCACACGCCGAGTTCGGGCCCTGGGGGCTCCGTCGTGAATGGACACTTTACGACGAAACCGCGATCTGGAAGCAAATCCTGCTTGCGACGGGAAATGTCTGATGCGCGGCAATGGACATCGCTTTCCCATCCCACACAGTATCCGAGTTCAAGGAGGTCGACCATGACCGTGACCGACGTTGCGCTGGCCCGCGAAACGAACCAGTCCGCTGCCCAGCCACAGATCGTCCATTACGGCGAACTCATCCCGTGCAAGACGGCTTTCATCGACGCCCATACCCCAGGCTCGAACCAGAAGGAGAACTTCACGATCATCGGCGGCGGCGTATCGGAAAGCCCCGATCAGCACGTCCACATCACCGACCGGGTGGGGTTCAACATCGGCGCCGCCGGACAGCCGCCGTTCTGCCGGAACTCGCTCCATTCGCATCGCACCGCCGAGGTGTTTTTCGTTCTGAAGGGGCGCTGGCGGTTCTTCTGGGGCCGGTGGGGCAAGGCCGGCGAAGTCGTGCTGGAAGAAGGGGATATCATCGACATTCCGACAGGCATATTTCGTGGGTTCGAGAATATCGGCACCGATTACGGGATGATCATGGCGATCCTCGGTGGCGACGACGCCGGCGGCGGCGTGATCTGGGCCCCCCAGGTCATCGAGGACGCGAAGGATCACGGTCTCGTTCTGGCCCAGAGCGGCAAGCTCTATGACAGCAAGGCGGGCCAGTCGCTGCCCGACGGCGTGATGCCGATGCCCGTCCTGACCGACGAAGAACTGCAGGCATTCCCCGAACCGACGCCGATGCATGTCGTGGGCGGCTATGTGCGCCGCTATGCCGACATGATGGCCCTGGCCGGGGCCGGCGCACCTGCGAAGGTCATCGGCGCGACCGGCCTCATTCGCGACAAGCCCGGCTTCGAGATCGAGTTCCTTCGTCGCGGCTCGATCCCCGAGGACGCCTATTCCCTGGATAGCAACGAGGTCCTCATGGCGATGCGCGGCCATTGGCGCGTCGCTTGGGACGGCGGCGAGGCGATCCTCGCGCCCGGCGATACCTGCCTCGTTCCGCAGGGCCTGCGCCATACCCTCGCGCCGTCGATGAGCGGCGAGGCGAGCCTTTACCGGGTGATGAACACCGACGATCCGGCTGGCCCGACCTGGAACGCGGCATGAGCCGGATCGCGGTCACGCATACGGGGTCGCTGCCGCGCTCGCAGGACGTCGTGGACTTCCTGTTCGCCCGCGAGCGCGGCGAGGCCTACGACACCGACGCCTTCGACGCCGCGATGACGGGCGCGGTGTCCGAAACCGTCCGCAAGCAGGTCGAGGCGGGCGTCGACTGTGTCTCGGACGGGGAAACCAGCAAGATCAGCTATGCGACCTACGTCAAGGACCGATACACCGGCTTTGCCGGGGATAGCCCGCGAAACGCCCCCGCCGATCTGAAACTGTTCCCGGGATACCTTCGACGCCTCGCCACCTCGGGAGGTACGCCCGAATACGCCCGTCCCATGTGCGTGGGCGAGGTGCGCGCGAAGGGCCAAAGCGAGCTGGACAAGGATATCGCCAACCTGAGGGCGGCGATAAGCGAGCATGGCGCGCGGGAGGGCTTCATGAACGCGGCCTCGCCGGGCGTCATATCCCTGTTCCTGCAGAACGATCACTACCCCGGTCGCGACGCCTATCTGGCGGCCCTGGCCGATGCGATGGCGTCCGAGTACCGGGCCATCGTGGAGTCCGGTCTGATCCTCCAGCTCGATTGCCCCGATCTGGCGCTGGCGCGGCATATGCTGTTCGCCGACCTGTCGGACGCAGAGTTCGTCCGCATCGCGGCCACCCATGTCGAGGCGCTGCGCCACGCGCTTGCCGGGATCGACCCGGCGCGGGTGCGCATCCACATTTGCTGGGGCAATTACGAGGGGCCGCATGTCTGCGACATCGACATGGACAAGGTCTTCACCACTCTGATGTCGGTCCCCGCGCGCTATATCCTGTTCGAGACGTCCAATCCCCGTCACGCCCATGAATGGACCGTCTTTCGCGACCGGCGGCACGAGATTCCCGACGACAAGATCCTGGTGCCCGGCTGCGTCGACACCACGACGAACTTCGTCGAACATCCACGCCTCGTGGCCGAGCGGATAGGGCGCTTTGCCGATATCGTCGGTCCCGATCGCGTCATGGCCGGGTCCGATTGCGGGTTCGGAACCTTTGCCGGTTACGGCGCGGTGGACCCCGACATCGCTTACGCGAAGCTGGCTGCGCTGGCAGATGGCGCGTCGCTGGCCCGTCCATGACCCTCCCTCGGACTTCTGCCCGGCATGATGCGCGACGCGCGGCTGTTCGGGCCCGGAAAGCCGCCTCCGCCGGCGGACGGTTCGTTCGTCACGAAGCGGTTTCGCGGCACGCGACGGCTGGCAACACCGCGGCCGAATTGTGCATGCACTGCCGAGCGTCGCGTTCGCCGGCCTGTCGATGGGCGGGATCGCTGCAATGGGGCGCTCAGGCAGGCACCCAAACGGATCTCGCGATCGGCGCTCCCCCATACCGATCCGCTGGCCGGGATGGTACAAGCGCGCCAGAGTCGCGGACCGCGAACCGAGGCAGCGCCGGACTGGGGACTTCAATGCGTCATGCGTGAGGAAGAATGATAGCGAACTGCCGTGCAGGGACCCGCGAAGGCACCCTCGATTCCTGCCCTGAGATGGCGATGTCCGACGCATGGCGAAAAGGCGCGACCGCCTCCGTCGAGGGCGGCCGCGGGCTGCGCGGCGCGCCATCCGAAGACCGTGAAGCCGTGAGGCGGACGCATCTATCGGACGCGCATCGCCGGCACGAACGAACCGAACAGCCCATGGATCGCCTGCGATGACAGCCGATCTTCAGGATGCCAAACGGCTCATCCGCGACTACTACGCCGCAACCGATGCGGCGGAGGGTCCAGCGCTGGCCGATGCAATGGAACGGTATTGCGCACCGGACCTTTTGTGGCGCGGCTATCATCCGTTCGGCGAACAGATCGGCCCCCGTGCCGTCGCCGAGACGTTCTGGGCTCCGCTCAGGGCGGCGCTGCGCCGAATGCAGCGACGGCTCGACGTGTTCTTTGCGGGCCGGAACGAGATCGACGGTTTCGGCTCCGTATGGGTTGCCTCCATGGGTCATCTGATGGGCCTGTTCGACGAACCCTGGCTTGGTATTCCGCCGACCCGCAAAATTGCGATGTTGCGTTATGCCGCCTTTCACAAGATCGAGAACGGCCGCATCGCCGAAACGGCGATGTTCTTCGACATCCCGCACCTGATGCTGCAGGCCGGGCTGCGACCGTTTCCTCCGTCCACCGCAGCCGAATTGGTACAACCCGGACCGATGACGCATGACGGTGTCATGTTCGCGCCCCAGCACGAGGCCGAGGGGAAGAAGACCCTCGCGGCCATCGACTCCATGATCAACGACTTGGCGGTCTGGAAGGATGCCCGTCAGATCTCCCTCGTCGACGAGCTGCGTCGATCGTGGAATGACGACATGGTCTGGTGGGGGCCGACGGGGATCGGTTCCACCTACACGATCGAGCGCTATGCCGATCAGCACAGCGGCCCGTTCCGCGCCGGCTTCACCGATCGCGACTTCAAGGGGCATCTCTGCCGCATGGCCGAGGGACACTTTGGCGGATTCTTCGGTTGGCCGAACATGACGATCACGCCTACGGGCGGGTTCATGGGCATGCCGGGTACGGGCAAGCCCGGGGACCTGCGGGTGATCGACATCTACCGGCGCGATGGGGACAAGCTGACCGAGAACTGGATCTTCATCGACTTTCTGCATTTCTGGAAACAACAGGGCCTCGACGTGTTGGGGCGCATGTCGGGATGATGCGTCGACCTGGCCGCTTGAAAGAGGCCCTTAATCCTGGGTGCTTTCAGGGCGTGAGGCGCAGCGCTGCGCAAGGGCATTCCTGCGGAATGCCAGTTCGGCAACACCGGCATTCAGGCGGCCTCGTCTTATAGGTCATGAGTGAAGCGTGACCTCGCCTTTTCCAGCCGAAGACAGTCCAAGCGAACGATCTCGGCGATGCCGGGTGCCGGCTGCCGGCTGCCGGCTGCCGAGAAGAGCGTTGTGAATGCGACACAGTTTGACGTGAGCCCCGACCTTCCTCGGGGTGCGTGGAGGGCTAGGGTTGGATGTTTGCACGCTACGCGGCCCTCTCGCCCGGTCCGATCTGCGGCGCGAACCTGGCGGGCGGCGGGTTTCCCTGCGCCGAATGAGGGCGGCAGGTATCGTGGGCGTCCCGCCATGCACGGACCGCGGTGCGGGCATGGCAGAGATCGTCGAACCGGGTTCCGTGTAGCAGTCGTTCCCGGAGCCGTTCACGGGAGCTCTTTGCCAACGCTACCGGTTCGGCCCGTCGGGCACGATCACGGGCTTTTCGTCCCAGGGGCACGCTTGCAACCGCCATGGCGCCTGACCCGCAAACCCCTCTCGCGATAGAGTCGCCCCACTCGGCAGATTTGGCGTGCAGATCGCCTGCCGGGCAATGAAGGATATGCCACTGGCAAAATCTCGAACGCTTCATTCTCCATCTCCTGAACTGGACCCAGCTCAAGAGGTGAGAACTGGTCTCACGTCACCGCCCGGGCGAGGGGGAACTCCGACCATCGCCACGACTGTGCGACCGGGCCTTCAGCCCCCGGCTCATGGACGTTATCGGATACCGTGCTCGTCCACTGCGACGGGCGGTCGGACAGGCAGGTCGTGAGCGGAAGGTACCCCCGAGTTGCATCACCCGCCCGTCTGCCGATAGGTCGGATGCGCGGCGAGGCCCGGGGGGAGAGCGTCATGCGACTGGCCGAGACGGTGACGTTCGGGGGATCGGGGCTGGACCGCGCAGGCGGCTTGCGCGCCGATGCGGCGGCGCTTGACACGGCGGCCTCCGGTCCGGCCTCGCGGCATCTGCCGCTGTGGCGGGGCAAGCCGCTGCTGGTGGCCGATGGCGACGGCGCCGAAAGGCCCGGGTGGGTGGACGCACGCTCGCCGGTGCTGGAGGGGGCCGGTACGCGCGTCTTCCTGGGGTTGGACCGCGCCGGCGCGAATGGTGCGGCGGTGGCGTGCTTTGCCCACGACGTGTCGGGGTGGGCGCCCGAAGAGATGCCGGCGACGCTGGGCGCCTTCGCCGACCCTTCCGAGCAGCACCCGCCCGGCGTGCCGCCCGGCCACCGCTATGCGGAGCTGCGCGCCTGCATGACCCGTCTCGGTACGCGCGACGCCGAACTGGTTGCCACCGCGCGGGGCCTCCTGGGCTGGCACGGCGCGCACGGGTTCTGCGCCAGGTGCGGCACCGCCAGCGAGGCGGCCGAGGGCGGATGGCGGCGCGCGTGCCCGGCCTGCCGCGCCCAGCATTTCCCCCGCACCGATCCCGTCGTCATCATGCTGGTCACGTCGGGAAATTCAGTCCTGCTGGGCCGGGCGCCCGGCTGGCCGCCGAGGATGTATTCGCTGCTGGCGGGCTTTGTCGAGCCGGGCGAGACCGTCGAGTCCGCCGTGCGCCGCGAGACTTTCGAAGAGACGGGCGTGCGCGTGGGCGCCGTGGGCTACCTCGCCTCGCAACCCTGGCCGTTTCCCGCATCGCTGATGCTGGGGTGCCGCGGCGACGCTCTGAGCCGCGACATCACCTGCGACCCGGCCGAGATCGAGGACGCCCTCTGGCTGAGCCGGGAGGACATGACCGAGGTCATGACCGGCCGCCATTCGCGCGTCGATCCGCCGCGCGACGGGGCCATCGCACGGTTCCTGCTGATGCATTGGCTGTCCGACACGCTGGGCTGAGCGTCCGCCCCGCGGCCGCGCGCCCGGGCCCGCACCGTGGAACAGGCGGCTTCGTCGTCGATTGAGACCCCGTGCACCGATCGCGAAAGGCCGCCCATGAAGTTCGACGCCCATCAGACCGTCGCCGCACCGCCGCAGACCGTACTGGACGAGGTACCCGCCGGGTTCGAGCGGCTGGCCGCCGGCTACGGTGCGGACGTCATCCGGATCGACGACGGCACGGCGGGACCTGCCGGCGCGGCCTGGCGGGTCGACTTCGCCTATCGCGGCCATCGCAAGTCGGTGGAGATCCGCACGGCCCGGTACGATCCGGCAGCGCAGCTTTGCATGGAGGGCGAGAGCGACGGTCTTCGCGTGACGGCGGCGGCAGTCGTGGAGGGGCCCGGCACCGGCCCGACGGCACTGTCGCTGGGGTTCCAGCTGGCAGCCCGTACCCTGACGGCGCGCCTGCTGATGCAGCCGCTGAAACTGGCGCACGGGTCCCTCTCGCGGCGGCTGGACGCCCATTTGGCCGAGTTCGCACGCCGGGTGGAGGCCCGCGTCGGCCGCGCATCGGCGGAATGACGGGCGCCGCGCGAATGCGGGCCGGGCGCATCGCCGGCGGATCGAGGGCACGCACCGGGCGGTCGCTGACCCGTCCCGGGCGGCCCGCGATCCCGGCCCAGCCGCATCGCTGCCATGGCCCGGAGGGCGCCCGAGCCGCACCCCGGGACGTATGGCGATCGCATTTCCTGCGCCGAAACGTTTGCGTCCTGCGGGCGTCCGGTTCATGAACGCTCGATGACCGCACGCGCTCCGGCACTTCTCGTCCATATGCTGACCGCGACCGGGGCGGTCTTCGCGATGCTCGCCATGCTCGCGGCCGTCGATGCGCAGTGGAGCCTCATGTGGCTGTGGCTGGTCGTGGCCTTCCTGGTGGACGGGATCGACGGTCCGCTGGCCCGCAGATACGATGTCGAGGCGAACGCGCCGGAATACGACGGCGTGCTGATGGACCTCATCATCGACTACATCACCTACGTCTTCATCCCCGCCTTCGCGCTCTTCAAGTCGGACCTGCTGCCGGGCTGGACGGGGTGGATCGCGATCATCCTCATCACCTTCGCCTCGGTCGTCTACTTCGCCGACACGCGGATGAAGACGAAGGACTATTCGTTCTCGGGCTTTCCGGGCTGCTGGAACATGGTGGTGCTGGTCATGTTCGCACTGGCGCCGAACTTCTGGGTGATCCTGGGCATCGTCGCCGTTCTGGCGGTGGCGATGTTCGTGCCGGTGAAGTTCGTTCACCCGGTCCGCACGCAGCGCTGGAGGGCGGTGACGCTGCCGATGGCGATGGCCTGGGTGTTCTTCGCCGGCTGGGCGGCCTGGATCGACTTCGATCAGGCGTCCTGGGCCCACTGGGGCCTCATCGTGACATCCGCATGGCTGGCGCTGGCGGGGGCGGCGCAGCAGGTGCTTTTCGGCGACGACGGCTAGCGGGTCAGTCGGCGGCCGGGCGCAGTTGCCGGGCGATCCACCAGGTGGTGCCGGACGGGTCGCGGACGCCGCCCCTGAGGTCGCCGTCGCCGGCATCCTCCATGGGCAGGACCTGCGTGCCGCCCGCGTCCAACGCCCGCGCGAACGCTGCCTCGGCATCGGGGGCGTAGAGGTGCACATGGGCCGGTGCACCACCGGGCATTTGTCCGATCATCAGGACGGTATCGTCGATGCGGCATTCCGCGTGGCGGATCGCATTGTCGGAATGCCGGATCACCCGGCCCTCGCGCGCGTCGAAGGCGGCGGCGGCGAAGTCGAGCACCGCCTGCGCATCGTCCACGACGAGGTAGGGCGACAGGCTGTTGTGACCTTCGGGTTTCCAGTCCATGCGCCAGTCTAGCACGTCGCTCGCCCGCCGCTCAATCGGCCGACAGGCGGATCGGCCCCCGTGCGCCGACGGGGTCCACCGGTGCGCCGCGCTGGGTGGCCTTCAGCGGCAGCGTCGCCGCCACGCGGCGCACCCGATCCATCAGCGGGCGCCAGTCGTCCGACAGGGCGCGCGCCGCTTCGGAGGGGCAGAACGTCCGGCCCGCCCGCGCAACGGCCAGCTTCATCAGGGCCGCGGCGATGGCCTCATCCGAGGGCGGCATCGCAGCGCGCGCAGGTGCCGGGATGGTCGTGCGTGCCGACGTCGGGCAGGATCTTCCAGCAGCGCTGGCATTTGGCGCCTTCGGCCCGCGCGAAGACCACCGCGACGTCCGGCACCTCGTCCAGCACGAAGGCGCCCGGCGGCGCCGGTGCATCCGTCAGCGCGACGTCCGACACGATGGCCAGGTCGTCGAACGGGACCTCGCGCAGGAGGGCCAGGAGGCCCGCGTCGGCCACGTGCACGACGGGGGCCGCTTCCAGCGAGGCGCCGATGACCTTCTCGCGTCGCTCGACCTCCAGCGCCGCCGTCACCGCCCGGCGCGCACGCCGCACCGAGGCCCAGCGCGCGGCCAGCGCGTCGTCGCGCCAGCCCTTGGGGGTGGCGGGCATGTCGGTGAGGTGCACGCTGCTGTCGGCGCCGGGATACCGTTCCAGCCAGGCCTCTTCCATCGTGAAGACCAGCACCGGCGCCAGCCACGCCACCAGCCGGTGGAACACCGCGTCCAGCACCGCGACGCAGGCCTGCCGCCGGTCGCCGTCCACCGGATCGCAATAGAGCGCGTCCTTGCGCACGTCGAAATAGAAGGACGACAGATCCCCTGTCGCGAAGGCGAAGACGTCGGCGAACACCCCCTGGAAATCGTAGGCCGCGTAGCCCCGGCGCACGCGGTCGTCGAGCTGGGCCAGCCGGTGCAGCACCCAGCGCTCCAGCTCGGGCATGGTGGCGGGGTCCACCAGCGGCACCTCGGCGGGCGGCGGCAGGTTGCCCAGCAGGAACCGCAGCGTGTTGCGCAGACGGCGGTAGCTGTCGGACGTGCCTTTGAGGATCTCGTCGCCGATCCGCTGGTCGCCGGTATAGTCGGTCTGCGCCACCCACAGGCGCAGGATGTCGGCGCCGTACTGCTGCACGATCTTGTCGGGCGCGATGATGTTGCCCACGGACTTGGACATCTTCATGCCCTTCTCGTCCAGCGTGAAGCCGTGGGTCAGCACGGCGCGGTAGGGCGCGCGCCCGATGGTCCCGCAGCCCTGCAGCATGGACGAATGGAACCAGCCGCGGTGCTGGTCGGTGCCCTCCAGATAGAGGTCGGCCAGCCCGTCGGCGCTGCCGTCCGCCCGGTCGCGCAGGGTGAAGGCGTGGGTCGATCCGCTGTCGAACCAGACGTCGAGGATGTCCATGACCTGATCGTAGGCGGCAGGGTCGTGCAGGCCGCCCAGGAACCGCTCCTTGGCGCCGTCGGCATACCAGGCGTCGGCGCCCTCGGCCTCGAACGCGGCGACGATGCGGGCGTTGACGGCGGGGTCGCGCAGCAGGAAGTCGTCATCGTCGGGCTTGGCGCCGACCTTCGTGAAGCAGGTGAGCGGCACGCCCCAGGCACGCTGGCGCGACAGCACCCAGTCGGGTCGTGAGGCGATCATCGCATGAAGCCGGTTCCGGCCACCCGGCGGCGTCCACGTCACCAGGTCGTCGATGCTGGTCAGCGCGCGGTCGCGTATCGTCGTGCCGTAGTCGTCGCGCGCGTCGCCCACCGGGCGGTCGATGGCGGCGAACCACTGCGGGCGGTTCAGTCGGATGACGGGCGCCTTGGACCGCCAGCTGTGCGCGTCCGAGATGGTGATGCGCCTGGTCGCCAGCAGCGCGCCGACCTCCTTCAGCTTGTCGATGACGGCGCGGTTGGCGCCCCCCGGCTTGCCGTTGGGCTTCAGGATCGCCGCGCCACCGAAGAGCGGCAGGTCGGCACGGAAACTGCCGTCGCCCTCGATGTTGTATGTCATGGGCAGGCCGTGTTTCACCCCGACGGCATAGTCGTCGTCACCATGGCTGGGCGCGGTGTGCACGAACCCGGTGCCCGCGTCGTCGGTGACGTGATCGCCCGGCAGGAGCGGGACGTCGTAGTCCCATTCGCCGCCGCCCCCGTCGATGCCGCGCAGGGGGTGGGCGCAGACCAGCGCCGCCAGCTCATCGTTCTGGACGCTCCGCAAGCGACGGACCATGGAGGGCTCCAGCCGCCCGGCGCCAAGCGCCTCTTCGGCGCGCGAGTCCGACAGGACGAGGCGCTCGCCAATGGTCGCCCAGCATTCCTCGGGGCGGCCGGTGACCTCGTAGAGTCCATAGGCTACCCCAGGGGCAAAGCAGATCGCGCGGTTCTGGGGTATAGTCCACGGCGTCGTCGTCCAGATCACCACGGAGGCGGATTCCAGTTCCGCCTCGCGGCCATGTCCCGCGTCGACGACGGCGCTGCGGGTCTCGGACGTCTCTTCCTCCGAGGGAATTACATTCTCCCGGTCGTAGACGTCCGACCGTGCGGACACGATCGGGAACCGGACCCATATCGCATCCGTCTGACGGTCGTGGTACTCGACCTCGGCCTCGGCAAGCGCCGTCTTCTCCACCGGGGACCACATCACCGGCTTGGAGCCCTGGTAGACGACGCCGTTCATCAGGAACTTCTGGAACTCCTCGGCGATGACGCGCTCGGCGTGGAAGTCCATGGTCAGATAGGGCTGGTCCCAGTTGCCGGTGACGCCCAGCCGCTGGAACTCGCCGCGCTGGACGTCCACCCAGCCGGCGGCGAAGTCGCGGCATTCGCGGCGGAACTCCACCACCGGTACGGCGTCCTTGTCGCGGCCCTTCGCGCGGTACGTCTCCTCGATCTTCCACTCGATAGGCAGGCCGTGGCAGTCCCATCCGGGGATATAGCGCGCGTCGCGGCCCATCATCTGCTGGGAGCGCGCCACCATGTCCTTGAGGATCTTGTTGAGCGCGTGGCCGATATGCAGGTGCCCGTTGGCGTAGGGCGGGCCGTCGTGCAGCGTGAACGGCGCGCGGCCCTCGGCGTTCTCGCGCAGGCGGTCGTAGACGCCGATCCGCGCCCAGCGCGCCAGCCAGTCGGGTTCGCGCTTGGGCAGGCCCGCGCGCATCGGGAAATCGGTCCGGGGCAGCGTCAGGGTGGACTTGTAGTCGGTGGTGGCGGGTGTCGCTGTGTCGGCGCACATGGCGGTCAGGTCCTGAGGGCAAGTGTGTGGGATGGGCAAAGCGGCGATGCGCCCGTTCGCGCGCGCCGCAGACCGGCGGCCCCGGATGTCAGGGCGCCGGGCCGATAATTCGCCGTATCCATGCAAACATGCCCACCATCCCGATATAGAAGCGGCGGACGTGGGGGTAAAGCGGCGGCCGGAACGAAAAAGGGCCCCGCCACGCGGCGGGACCCTCGGGCAACGTACCTCTGTCCCGCCGTGGCGGGACGCTCAGACCTTGCGACGGGCCAGGCCGAAGGCGGCGATGCCGCCCAGGAGAAGCGGCAGGCCGGCCGGCAGCGGAACGACGGGAGGCGTGTCCTCGATATAAGGCGACTCGACGAAGAGCGAATAGAATCCGCGCGTGCTGGTGCTGATCCCGGCACCGGCGACGGTGAACCGGAAGCTGGACGGGGTCGCTTCGAAACCGCTGCCCGCGACCGTGCCCAGGCCGAAGACTTCCAGTCCGGTGCCATCGATCTGCGCCATCTCGGTCGAGGAGATGGTGAAGGTGAAATCGCCGAAATCGAACATGGTGCCGACATTCGACCCGGCGTCCGTCGACGTGACGAGATCGAAGGTGGTCAGGCCCGCGCTGTCGACAAAGTCGTCAGTGCCGAACGCCATGCCGGACATCACGGAGACGGTGTCGCCCATCATGATGGGCGCAGACGAAACCGAATACATGCCACCTGCGGAGAGCTGCCCGTTGACCGTTACCGCAGCGGCCGAGACCGTGCTCAGCGCCAATGCGGCGGCTGCTATGCTAAAATGCTTCACGTCGTTACCTCGTTAATGATTAACTCAGATTGAATTGCCGCAGGCGCACGGTGATTGCAAACGAAAAGTTATCCTACATCCTCAGGATAGTGCCTGGATAGAAATCGCTCCCTTCAAAGTAGTACGCAGGCAATTCATTCAGGATACGGTTACCCACTGACAATGCCGATTGTTTCGTTTCACCGCCGGGAGCCGCCGCAATTCGCGCCATGCGTGAATGCGAGCCCTGTGCATCGCCGTGGATTGAGGCCGGCGTCTTCCGGCATCGCGTCCAGCGCGCAGGCGATTCGTTCCCCGCGCGGTCACTGCATCGAGCGTCGGCCGCGGGCATGGCACCACGCACGGCATGGGCGGCTGTGAGTGCCGGAGGCGCGCAGGAAGTAGACTGAACGCGTATTCAAAGGGCACGCCACTGCCGGCGTCACCGATCCGGCAGTCCGGAGCCCACCGACACCGCTCAGGGAACCGACGGTCTCCGGTAGTCGTAGCCCAGCGACCTTGCAGCGTCGCCCATCGTCTCCCACGCCGCATCCGCCTGTGCCGACGACAGGGCGTCGCCATACACGCCGGATTTTCCGGTATTGAAGAACTTGTAGCCATGCTCCGCCGCGGCAAGCCGGCTCGGCCCCGAAAAACGCCCGAGCGGGCGAGAGGCCCGACGCGCCTCGGTCATCTCCGCCGCCTCGAACGCCTGAAGTGCCTCGAAGCGGTTGGCATGAACGGCTTCGCGGATGAACGGCGCGTCATGACGGCATCCCAGGAACCGGGCGAGCGCGGTCGTCGTCGCGAGGGGTTCGTCCAGCATCGCCTCGTAGCCGACCATGTGCACGGGACGACGCCGTTCGTCAGCCCACCCTGCGACGTTCTCGGGCCACGTGCCGCAATAGGGGTGGCCTTCGATCCAGGCCGGATTGCCGCCGATCGCAGCATACCTGTCGACGAACGCGCGCCGGTCCGCCGCCTCGGCCTCGCCCACCAGGACGGCATAATTCGCTGCTGACTGGAGCACGTCCAGGGGGTGGCGGTGGATATAGACGATGCGGTCGTCGGGGCCGGTCAGCGGCACGAGGCGATCCGCGACGAAGTGAGACTTCTTGAAACGCTGGCCGGGACGCGGCGGCAAGCTGCTGTTGCAAAATTTGTCCAGCGACCGCGACTCTGGCGGGAAGCCTTCGTGGTGGAGGTAGTAGGTGAGGAACCTGAGCCAGGTGTTTCCCGATTTTGGGAAGGACACGAGCCACGTGATACCGACGTCGTCGATGCTCATGCCGAAATCATTCCGGCGAGGATCGGCCACGCGTGCAGCCTCGACCGTCGATCTGCCGGCAACGTGCGATCCGGCTCGGCGACGCGCGGCGCCCCGTTCCGCTCCGCGCGGGAAACGGGGCGTGAGCTGTTCCCTGCCCGTCGGACCCATCATTCCCGGTCGTCGCCCGACCGGCGATCACAGTGCTCCCGATCGCGGGCGTCATTGCAGGAGGGCGACCAGGGTCCGTGGATCGGGGATACCTGTGGCCTCGATCCCGATCTCGGCCTGGTACGCCTCCAACGCCGCAACCAGGGAGTCGTCGTATCCGGTCCCCCCGGTCTCCAACAGGCCACGCTCTTGCAGTTTGCCGCGCACGTCGGACAGAACCGATGCGTATACGAAGGTCACCTTGTCGCCATTGCGCGCCTCGACCAGATCGTTCGGCTCGGTCAGGCGATCGGGCTTGAGAAACGCGACATAGGCGACCGCGGCTTCGACCACGCGGCTCTGCGGGTTCGCCTCGCAGAACTTGGCCACCTGCGCGAGGGACACGTCGGGCGATTGCCACGGCGTCAGGTCGAACGTCTCGGATTCGTACGCGTTGGAGGCCGACATGAACCCGCTCAGCCACGATCCGTAGGCGACGTAGAGCTGCTGGTTCTCCTTCCCGGCGGCAATCAGGGCCGAACAGGGCTGGCTGCCCGCTCCCTCGACGGCGCCGCTCTGCGCGTGTGCGGGGCCGGTCAGCGCAAGGGCGGCAAGCACTGGCAGCGTCAGGTGCCGGAGCCGGGCAATCCGCGTCGATCCATGGTCCATCCGTTCTGCTCCTGCTGATCCGTCGACTTGCTGGGAAGGTGGGGTCAGCGAACCGCGCCGTCCAGTGCAATTCGCCGTGTATCGCGTTTCAGGCCATTGGAGGCCCGGCGGTCGCCGCCTCGCGACTGCGGCTCACATGCTCCCACACGTGCGAGATCACGACCGATCCCTCGCCCACCGACGACGCCACCCGCTTGACCGACCCCGCGCGCACGTCTCCCACGGCGAAGATGCCGGGCGTCGACGTCTCGAACACCGATCCGCCGCCGACATCCGTGCCGGTGCGCACGAAGCCGCGCGCGTCCAGGTCGACATGCCCCTCCAGCCAGCCGGTGTTGGGTGCGGCGCCGACCATGACGAATACGGCACGGCTGTCGACGGTCCAGTCCTGGCTGCCGGCCCGGTCGCGGATCGTCACCCGTTCGAGGTGGTCGTCGCCCTCCAGTGCCGTCATCTCGGTGTTGTAGTGGATGGTGATGGCCGGGTCTTTCTCCAGCCGGCCCAGCAGGTAGTCCGACATCGACGCGGCCAGCGATCCGCCGCGCACCAGCACGTGCACGTGCCTGGCCGTGCGGCTGAGGAACATCGCCGCCTGCCCGGCCGAATTGCCGCCGCCGATCACCACGACCTCGGTGTCGCGGCACCAGCGCGCCTCGGTGTCCGTCGCGGCGTAGTAGATGCCGGCGCCCTCGAACGCCTCCAGCCCGTCGATGGGCAGGCGTCGGTACTGCACGCCTGTCGCCACCACGACGGCGTGGGCGCAAACCGTCTCGTCGGTGTCGAGCGTCGCGCAGAAGAGCCCGTCTCGTCGGTCCAGCCGCGCCACCCGACGCGGCATGGCGAAGCGGGTGCCGAATTTCATCGCCTGGATCTCGCCCCGCCAGACAAGGTCGCCGCCCGAGATGCCGGTGGGAAAGCCCATGTAGTTCTCGATCCGGCTGGAGGTGCCGGCCTGACCGCCGATGGTCAGATCCTCCACGACCAGCGCGCACAGCCCCTCGGCGCCCGCGTAGACGGCGGCGGCGACCCCGGCCGGACCGCCGCCGACGATCAGGACGTCCATCACCTCGTCCTTCGGCATGTCGAGGTCCAGCCCCAGCAGCCGCGCGATCCCGGCCGGCGTCGCGTCCTCGACCACCTGCCCGTGTCCCCAGATGACGGCAGGGGCGTGGTGCGAGATGTCGCAGGTCGCGGCGGTGGCTTCGGCCTCGGGGCTGGAGAGGTCCATCGCCTTGAACGGAATGCGGTTGCTGGCAGCGAAGGCGGCGATGCGACGGATGTTGCGGTCCACATCGGCGCCGATCAGCTTGAGCCCGCTGTCGCCCGATTCGATCTGACGGCGGCGGCGGGCGGCGAAGACGCTGATGACGATATCGCTCATCTCGGGAATCTGCGCCATCAGATCCAGCATCTTCCGCCGCGCGACCGCGATGACGCGGGTGGGTGCGGCAGCCCGCATCGGCAGCGTGTAGGCGCCACCGGCAAGGAACGCGATCTCGCCCGCGAACTGCGTCGGCCCCAGGGTGTGGGGCAGGTAGCGTTCGTTGGTATAGGGATCGACGATCTCGATCTCGCCCGCCTCGATATAGAGGAACGTGTCCATCGGATCGCCCGGCCGGCCAACGAACTCTCCGGCGGCGTAGTGGCGTATCTCGCCCTCGCGCTTCAGCCGCGCGACATGGCTGTCGTGCAACGGGGTGCGCGCCATCTGGGTGAGGTCGCCGGCAAGGCTTTCCATCGCTTCAGTCCTTCATCCCGGGAAAGAGGCCCGACAGCGCCCGTCCGACGAGGCGGTGCACCTGCGGACGGCGCTCGCCCGCGAAGGGCAGGGGCCGGCACACCTCCATCGCGGCGATGCCGACGCGGGCGGTCAGCGCGCCGTTGACGATGCCCTCGCCGAACCGGCGCGAAAGGCGGCTCAGCACGTGGCCGCCGGTGACCGAGCCGATCAGGTCGTCGCCCACGGCCACCGCACCCGTGGCGACGAGGTGGGTCAGCACGGCCCGTGTCAGGCGCCAGGCCCCCATCGTGCCCGCGCGGCCGCCGTAGATCTCGGCGATGCGGCGGATCATGGTGAGGTTGCTGGTGGCGGCGGCAAAGACGTCGGCCAGGGCCAGGGGCACGACCGCCGTCACGATGGCGACCTGCCGCGCCGCCGCCTCGACCTCGATGCGCGCGGCGGCGTCGAGCGGGGCCAGAAGCTCGGCCTCGGTCATGTGGTAGAGCGTCGCGACGTCGAACACCTCGCCGCGCCGCGCCGTCACGCGGTCGCGGCCCCAGGACAACGCCTCGCGCCCGGCATAGAGGGCCAGCAGCCGGTCGATCGACACCGCGCGCCGCCGACGAGGTCGTCGGCGACTAGCGCCGCCGCCGCCGCCTTGTGGACGTGATCGAGCCGGCTGAGCCGCGCCAGCGCCGACAGCTCGCGCACCGCGATGGCCAGGCAGACGCAGACGAAGGCCCCCAGCAGGACCAGCGCCGCCCAGCCCAGAAGGGGCGACGCGGCGATCAGCCGGTCGACCGCCCCCCAGGCCAGGACGCCGAGGGTGAAGACCGCCAGCGCTCCCAGCAGCCGCCAGAACCACCGCCCCAGCGCCGACCCCCGCCGCGCCGCCAGCGCCGCCATGGTGCGCATCGCCTGTCCGGTCGGCGCCTCGGCGACCGTATCGGGGACCGGCGCGGCGGCGGCCGGCGACGGCGCCGGGCCGCCCGCCGCTTCCTCGATCAGGACAGGCCCGCGGCGCGCGCTCACGCCGCGCCTCCGCTGGGGCGCCGCATCCCGATCGCGCCCAGCCCCTCGACTTGGGTTTCCAGATATCCTCGCCGAAGGCTCCGCCACCAGCCGCTCGCGCCGGTCCATCCCGCATGGACGCCGTCACAGCCGGTCGCCGATCAGGAACTGCAACGCCTTGTCCAGTCGGATGTGCGGCGGCCCCTCGCCCGGCGCCAGCGTCAGCGGCTGCGGGGCGAAGCGCATGACCTCGTAGTCGTCGGCGAGCCATGCGGCGGCGCCGTCGCGGGCGGGCACCAGCAGATGGGCGGGGTCCTCGGGCAGCTCGCCGGGATGGAACGCCGCCCGCTTGCCGCCGTCCAGCAGCGCCCCCCGCACCACGTCCAGCGGCGCCCCGCCGTGGTCCACCGTATCCTCGGTGGTCGCGCGCAGGGCGGCGATCGACATCGCCTCGGTTTTCGCGCCGGCGTAGTCGGCCCGCGACTTGGCGTCGGCGACCAGCGCCTGGGTGATCGCGGTTAGGCGCGCGTGCTGGCGGTGGTGCAGGTGGTCGGCCTTCGTCGCGGCGAAGAGGATACGCTCGACCTGCCGGCCCAGAAGCAGCCGCGTCAGCCAGGCGTTGCGGCCCGGACGGAAGGCGCTCAGGATCTCGGCCATCGCACGGCGCAGGTCCTCGACCGCGCGCGGCCCGGCGTGGATCGCGCCCAGAACGTCGACCAGCACGACCTGCCGGTCGATCCGGGCGAAGTGGTCGCGGAAGAACGGTTTGACCACCTCGCGCCGGTAGGCGTCGTAGCGGCGCGCCATCTCGCGGCGCAGGCTGCCGCGCGGCGCGTCGCCAGCCGGCAGCGGCGCAAAGGTCAGGACCGGAGAGCCTGCCAGGTCGCCCGGCAGCAGGAACCGACCCGGCGTGCAATCGGACCAGCCGGCCTCTCGCGCCGCGACCAGGTGGGCGGTGAAGGCGCGGGCCAGGCCCTGCGCCTCCGGCTCGTCCAGCCGTGCGGCGCCGTCCGCGGCGCCGGCGGCGGCGAGGTAGGCGTCGGCGCCCGGGCGCCCGACGATCCGCTCCAGGGTGCCGCGCGCCCAGTCGTCGTAGCCCAGGTCCAGCAGGCGCAGATCCAGCAGCCATTCGCCGGGATAGTCCACGATGTCGATGTGCAGCGTCCGCATCCCGCGCAGCCCCGCGATCAGCCCGGTGGGCTGCACCCGCAGCGACAGGCGCAGTTCGGATATGGCGCGCGTGCTGTCGGGCCAGCGCGGCGCCGGGCCGGTCAGCGCGGCCAGGTGGGACTCGTAGTCGAAGCGGGGCAGCGTGTCGTCGGGCTGCGGCTGCAGGTAGGCGGTGTGGATCGACCCGTCGGCGGCAGCGGCGAGGCCCGGCATGCGCCCCCGGTTCAACAGGTTCGCCACCAGCGATGTGATGAACACCGTCTTGCCGGCGCGGCTGAGTCCCGTCACGCCCAGACGTATCACCGGATCGCGGAACGGCGCCGCGACGGTGCCGCCCAGACGCTCGGCCCCCCGGGTCAGGCCCTCCGCGATGTCGCCGATGATCACGTGCCGCGTTCTCCTGTCGGTGCGGCGCAACATAGGGTGCGCGGCAGGGGCGCGCCAGACCGGCCGACGGCGGCGCCGGCCGGGGGCGGCGGACGCCTCCGGCGGGAGTATTTCGGACAGGATGAGGCGGTGGTCCCGGAAGCGGACGGGCGCGGTCCGTCGGAGGGCGGTGCATCCGGGCCTGCGACATCGCGCAACGGGCGGCGCAGTTTGCCAGCGGCGGGCGCGGGCTGTAGGGCGTCGCGCCATGCCACGCTATGCCCTTCGCATCGAATACGACGGCGCGCCGTTCTCGGGCTGGCAGCGCCAGGACGGCCGGGCATCGGTGCAGGGGGCGCTGGAGGCGGCGCTGCGCCGCCTCGACCCCGATGCCGGGGACACGGCGGCGGCCGGCCGGACCGATGCCGGCGTCCATGCATGGGGTCAGGTGGCGCATGTCGACATGGTCCGAGACTGGGCGCCCTACCGGCTGATGGAGGCGGCCAACCATCACCTGCGCCCGTCCCCTGTGGCGATCACGGCCGTGGCGCGCGTGGACGACGCGTTCCACGCGCGCTTCGGCGCGACGGGGCGGCGGTACCTATACCGCGTGGTGCAGCGCCGCGCCCTTCCGGTCGTCGATGCCGGGCGCGTGTGGTCCGTGCGCCGCGCGCTGGACCCTGACGCGATGCGGGAAGGCGCCGCGCATCTGCTGGGCACGCACGACTTCACCACCTTCCGCGCGGCGGGTTGCCAGGCCAAGAGCCCGCGCAAGACGCTGGACCGTCTCGACATCGCGGTGCGCGACTATCCCGGCGGGCTGGAGCTGCGTTTCGACGTGGCCGCGCGCAGCTTCCTGCACAGCCAGGTGCGCAGCCTGGTCGGCAGCCTCGTCCAGGTAGGGGCCGGGCGGTGGGCGCCCGGCGACGTCGCCGCCGCGCTGGCCGCGCGGGACCGCGACGCCTGCGGGCCGGTCGCACCGGCCTGCGGGCTGTACCTGACGTCGGTTGTCTACGCGGCGGATCCCTTCGCCGCGTAGACGCCGCGCCTCCAGAACCGTGCCGTCATGAAGGCGGCGGCGCACAGCAGCCCGACGCCCATACCCAGCCAGATGCCGACACCGCCCCATCCCAGCGCGAAGCCCAGCGCCCAGGCCAGCGGCACGCCGACGATCCAGTAGCTCACGGCCGCAATCAGCATCGGCACGGCGGTGTCCTGCACGCCGCGCAGCAGCCCCAGCGCCACCACCTGCGTCGCGTCGCCCATCTGGAAGAACGCCGCCGCGGCCAGCAGCGCGACCCCGATGCCCAGCACCTCGGCGCGTACCGGATCGTTCGCGTCCAGAAATCCCGAGATCAGCGTCTCGGGCATCCCGACCAGCAACCCGACCGATGCCAGCGCCACCGCGCCCGACACCGCCGACACCACCCAGGCGCCCCGCCGCAGCCCGTGCGCGTCGCCGCGCCCCACGGCATTGCCGGCGCGTATGGTGGCGACGTTGGCGAGGCCGACCTGCACCATGAACATCAGCGACACGATCTGCAGCGCGATCCCGTGCGCGGCCAGCGCGACCGTCCCGATCCAGCCCATCATCACCGAGGACGCCGCGAAAAGTCCGGTTTCGGCCAGGCTGGTCAGGCCGATGGGCCACCCAAGCCGGAAGACCCGGCGCAGCGCCGCCCCGTCGACGCGCCAGAACCGCGCGAACATCGCATGCTCCGGCAGGGCCCGCGCCACGTAGATCGTCAGCCACAGCGCCGACACCGCGGTCGAGGCGAGCGACGCGATGGCCGCGCCGCGGATCCCCAGCTCGGGCATGCCCCAGTTGCCGAAGATCAGCGCATAGTTGGCCATCGCGTTCACGACCACCGCGCCGAGGGTGGCCCACAGGACGACCGCCGTACGCTCCAGCCCCGCGAGGGTGCTCTTGAGCACCATCACCAGCAGGGCGGGGAAGATCGCCCAACCCTGCCACGCCAGGTAGTCGCCCGCCAGACCGGCGGTCTGCGGCTCTTGCCCCATGCCCAGCAGAAGCGGCGTGGCGCCCAGAAAGAACGGCATCGCCCCGACCGCGAAGGCGAACGACAGCCAGGTCGCCATGCGCGTGGCGCGCCGGGCCTGCGTGAGGTCGCCGGCGCCGTCCGCCTCGGCCACCAGTGCCATGCCCGCCCAGGCGAACCCCGAGCCGACGATGAAGAACAGAAAGAACAGCTGCCCTCCCAGCACCTGCGCCGCCAGAGCGCCGACGTCGTAGCGCCCCAGCATCACCGCATCGGTCAGCGAGATGGCAAACTGCGCCACGTGGCTGCCGATCAGGGGCAGCCCCAGCACGCCGATCCGCCAGACGTGCGCCCGGACGGACAGCGTCTGGGCGGGCACCCGGTCTGAGGCGATGTCGGCGGCTGTCGTCATGCGTCCGCCCTATACCCCGGCGGACATTGCGGCAATCGGCGTGAAAACCGGCACATCGCGGTTTGTTGCAGTGACGCTCGGGCTGTCGGACCGCGAGGGGATCTGTCATGGCAAGCGGCCAGAGCGCGAGGTTCCCGGGGGCGCGGCCGGGGCGCCCGAACCGGGGGGATACGGCGTGCCGACCGTCCGCGACGACCGGCGCTTCGCCGGTCCACCGGGCGGCGACCGGATCGCGCGCCCCGCGTCGACGCCATGCGTTCCACGTGGGGCCGAAGAACGCTAAGGGTCCGGTGCGGCCCCGCCGCGATCCCGTTTTCGAAGGAGCCCGCCATGGCCGACGACCTGCTCTCCAGTGCCGCCGGCCCCGCCTACGACGCGTCCTCCATCGAGGTGCTGGAAGGGCTGGAGCCCGTGCGCAAGCGGCCCGGGATGTACATCGGCGGCACCGACGAGCGCGCGCTGCACCATCTGGTGGCCGAGGTGCTGGACAACGCCATGGACGAGGCCGTCGCCGGTCACGCCACCCGGATCGAGGTCGAGCTTCTTGCCGACGGATCGGTCACGGTGCGCGACAACGGCCGCGGCATCCCCGTCGACCCGCACCCGAAGTTCCCCGGCAAGTCCGCGCTGGAGGTGATCCTGTGCACGCTCCATGCGGGGGGCAAGTTCACCGAGGGCGCCTATCAGACTTCCGGCGGGCTGCACGGCGTCGGCATCTCGGTCGTCAACGCGCTGTCGGACGCGATGCGGGTCGAGGTGGCGCGCGACCGCAAGCTCTATGCCCAGGCGTTTTCCCGCGGGATCCCGCAGGGGCCGCTGGCCGAGGTGGGGGCGGCGCCCAACCGGCGCGGGACCACCGTGACGTTCCACCCCGACCCGCAGATCTTCGGCGCGCTGGCGCTGCGCCCCGCCCGCATGATGACCATGGTGCGGTCCAAGGCCTATCTCTTCTCGGGCGTCGAGATCCGCTGGAAGACGGCGATCCCAGATGGCGACACGCCGACGGAGGCGACGTTCCACTTCCCCGGCGGCCTGTCCGACTACCTGGGCGAGACGCTGGGCGACGCCATGACCTATGCCGACCGTCCCTTCGCCGGGCGCGTGTCCTTCCAGGAGAAGTTCAGGGAGCCGGGCAGCGTCGAATGGGCGATCAACTGGACGCCGGCGCGCGACGGCTTCGTCCAGTCCTATTGCAACACCGTTCCCACGCCCGAGGGCGGCACCCACGAGGCGGGGTTCTGGGCCGCGGTCCTCAAGGGCATCCGCGCCTACGGCGAACTGGTGTCGAACCGCAAGGCGCGCGAGATCACGCGCGAGGACATGGCGGCGGGGGGCTGCGCGCTGGTCTCGTGCTTCATCCGCGACCCCGAGTTCGTGGGCCAGACCAAGGACCGTCTGGCCACGACCCTTGCGGGCAAGCTGGTCGAGGGCGCCGTGCGCGACCATTTCGACAACTGGCTGGCGGCCGACACCAAGGCGGCGGGTGCGATCCTGGACTACCTCGTGTCGCGCGCCGAGGAGCGTCTGCGCCGCCGGGCCGAGAAGGAGACGCAGCGCAAGACGGCGACGCGCAAGCTGCGCCTGCCGGGCAAGCTGGTGGACTGCTCGGCCACCGCCAGGGACGGGACCGAGCTGTTCCTGGTCGAGGGCGACAGCGCCGGCGGCAGCGCCAAGATGGCGCGCGACCGCAAGGTGCAGGCGCTGCTGCCGCTGCGGGGCAAGATCCTGAACGTGCTGGGTGCCGCGTCCTCCAAGCTGGGCACGAACGCTGAGATCTCGGACCTCTGCCAGGCGATGGGGGTGGGCATGGGCACGCGGTTCGACCTCGCCGACCTGCGCTACGACAAGATCATCATCATGACCGACGCCGACGTCGACGGCGCTCATATCGCGTCGCTGCTGATGACGTTCTTCTTCACCCAGATGCGCCCGCTCATCGACGCGGGCCACCTCTACCTCGCCTGCCCGCCCCTCTTCCGGCTGACGCAGGGCGCGAAGCGCGTCTATTGCCTCGACGAGGCCGAGCGGGACCAGTGGATGGCCAAGGGTCTGGGCGGCAAGGGCAAGATCGACGTGTCGCGGTTCAAGGGCCTGGGCGAGATGGACGCCAAGGACCTCAAGGAGACGACGATGAACGTCGCGACCCGCAAGCTGATCCGCGTCACCATCGACGGCGGCCCCGAGACCGGCGACCTGGTCGAGCGCCTGATGGGCAAGAAACCCGAACTGCGGTTCGAATATATCTCGGCCAATGCACGGTACGTAGAAGAGTTGGACGTATGATGCCGACCGGCCGTGTCGCGAAACTGGATCGGTCCAGGACCGGGCTGCAGGCCGACGCAAGAGTCGGTCCCGGCATGCAATGGATGGGCCAAATTCGAATACGTCCAGGTATCGGTTCCCGGTCCCGCCGACATGTTCGGAACGGGCGCGGCCGGCGAGGACATCTGGTGGACACAAGACACGAGTGCGGGGCCTTGCCCGGCTTCGCTGACGGTATGTGATTTGTCTTGCGGCCGCCCGGTCATGGCCTGTCTGCTCGGGTCCGGCCTTGCCCCGGATCGGCGTCCGGGGCTCTGTCGCCCAAGTCGCGTGACGGGTCGGTCAACGGGGCCGGTGCGTGGCCAAGCGATCCCTCCGCCGCGCATCGAGCTCCAATCGCACCCCTTTTCCATTCGGGCGCAGACCCCACCCGACATGGCTACGCCGCGCGCAGCGTCTCCAGCATCAGCGCGACGTTGTCCGGGTCGGCGTCGGGCGTGATCCCGTGCCCGAGGTTGAAGATGTGCGGCCCGCCCGAGAAGGCGGCGCGGATCTCGCGGACCGCATCGATCAGCGGCTGGCCGCCGGTGACCATGTGGCCGGGGGCGAGGTTGCCCTGAACGCACCCGTCGGTCTGCACATGGGCCGCCGCCCATTCGGCCGAGACCGAATTGTCGAGGGCCACGCAGTCGGCGCCCGTCGCCCTGGCGAACCCGACATAGCCATCGCCCGCCTCCCGCGGGAACGCGATGACGGGGACGTCCGGGTGCCGGGCCTTCAGCGCCGCGACGATCCGGGCCGCCGGCGCGACGGCATAGCGGTCGAAATCCACGCCCTTCAAAGACCCCGCCCAGCTGTCGAAAAGCTTCACCGTCTCCGCACCGGCGTCGATCTGCGCCGAAAGATAGGCGACCGTCGCCTCCTCGATCCGCTGCATCAACGCGTCGAAGACGTCGGGTGCCGCGTCCTTGAGCGCATGCGCCGGCGCCTGGTCCGGGGTTCCCCGACCGGCGATCATGTAGGTGGCCACTGTCCACGGCGCACCGGCAAAGCCGATCAGCGCCACGTCGTCCGGCAGCTCGCGGGCGAGGATCCGCACTGTCTCGTAGACCGGGGCCAGCGTGTCGTGCACGTCGCCCGCCGGCCGCAGCGCATCGACGCCCGACGCATCCGAGATCGTCGACAGGCGCGGCCCCTCGCCGGTGACGAACCACAGATCGGCCCCCAGCGCCTGCGGTACCAGCAGGATGTCGGCAAACAGGATCGCGGCGTCGAAACCGAAGCGGCGGATCGGCTGAAGCGTGACCTCGGCCGCCAGATCGGGCGTGTAGCACAGCGACAGGAAATCGCCCGCCTGCGCCCGCGTCGCCTTGTACTCGGGCAGATAGCGGCCCGCCTGGCGCATCATCCACGCGGGCGGCACGGGCAGCACCTCTCCCCGCAGGGCGCGCAGCAGCGCCTTGTCGTCCCTACGCGATCGTGTCGGCAAATTGTCGGCCATCGTTCCCCCGGGGTCCGTCCGCTTCGCGCGGGACGCTATCGGGGAGCCGCTCCGGGCGCCAGAGGCCGCCGCGGTCGCTTGCCTCCTCAGCGTGGCGCCCCTAAGCATCCCTGCCATGGACATGCCCACACCGATGCAGCCGCTCCTGATCGGCACCCGCGGCTCGCCGCTCGCGCTGGCACAGGCGAACGAGACGCGCGACCGGCTGGCCCGCGCCCACGGCCTGCCGCACGAGGCGTTCACCATCGTCGTCATAAAGACGACCGGCGACCGGGTGCTCGACCGGCCTCTCAAGGAGATCGGCGGCAAGGGCCTTTTCACGCGCGAGATCGAGGATGCGCTGCTGGACCGTTCCATCGACATCGCCGTCCATTCGATGAAGGACATGCCGACGGTGCAGCCGGGCGGCCTGGTGCTGGACACCTACCTCCCGCGCGAAGACGTGCGCGACGCGTTCGTCACGCTGCACGGCGGCGGGATCGACGGGCTGGCGCAGGGGGCGACCGTCGGCACATCGTCGCTGCGCCGCCGGGCGCAGCTTCTTCACCGACGCCCGGACCTCAAGATCGTGGAGTTCCGCGGCAATCTCCAGACGCGGCTGGGCAAGCTCGACGCCGGCGTGGCCGAGGCGACGTTCCTTGCCATGGCGGGCCTTAACCGGCTCGGCCTCGACGACGTGCGCCGCGCCCCCATCCCCGAGGACACGATGCTGCCCGCCATCGCGCAAGGCGCCATCGGTGTCGAAAGACGCGCCGGCGACACGCGCGTCGCGGCCCTGCTGGAACCGATCCACGACGCCGTGACCGGCCGGCGCCTCGCGGCCGAACGGGCACTCCTTCTGGGCCTCGACGGATCGTGCGAGACGCCGATTGCCGGCCTCGCCGAGGTGCGGGACGGCACGCTGACCCTGCGCGGCGAAGTGCTGCGCACCGACGGCTCGGAAGCGCTGGAGGACAGCGCCACGGCCTCCGTCGAGGACGGCGCCGCCATGGGCGCCGAGCTGGCAAGAACCCTGCTCGCCCGCGCCGGCGATGGCTTCTTCGACTGGCGCCCGCAGCCTGGCGACCGCTGAGCCCGGCGCCGTTCGCCGGATGGACCGCCATCCGAACAGTCGGAAACGACAGGACATCGTGCCCCGCCACGGACGCCTGATACTCCGACGCCCGCAAACCCGTGCACCCAGGCGGCCGCCAGCGCGCTACGCATGCGTGCCCGCCCGCGCCGACGTCAGACGGTCCGGGGACCGCCCCGCCGGTACCCTGACCGGGTGAACCCGTCGCCCCCCACCCGGCCGCTACGGCATGCGTTCCGGGCAACGCGTCGCATCCCGTCCCGCTGCCCGCCCCCGGGCGGATGACCGGACGCCCCCCGCGAACTGCAGCCCAAACGATCCGCCCGAGTGCCGCGGCCTGACGGCTTCGCCGCCCTGCCCCTTCATCCTGTCGAAAATACTCCGGGGAGCGCGAGGGGCTGGCCCCTCGCCCTTCTATCGGTGATCCGGCAGCACCTTGCCGGGGTTCATGATGCCCTGCGGGTCGAGCGCCGCCTTGATCCGCCGCATGACGTCCAGAGCCACCGGGTCCTTGCGCCGCGCCATGGACCTGCGCTTGCCCAGCCCGATGCCGTGCTCGGCCGAGAAGCTGCCGCGCATCTCCAGCACGACGTCCTCCAGCCGCTCCATGATCGCGTCCGACAGCGCCGGGTCGTCGCGCGACGGATAGACGGTGAGGTGCACGTTGCCGTCGCCCAGATGCGCCACCGGCAGCGTGTCGGCCTGCGGGTCGACCGCGTGGATGGCCGCGTTCGCCCGGTCCATGAAGGCCGACATCCGGTCCAGCGGGACGGCGATGTCGGTCAGCATGGCGGGCTTGCGGCCCAGCGTCAGCTCGCCTGCCAGCTCGCGCCGCGCCCACATCTCGCGGCGCTGCCCTTCGGTCCGGGCGACGACGGCGTCCAGCACCGTCCCCGCCTCGATCATCTCCCCGAGGATGTCCTCCAGCAGGCGCGCCACGGGGACCGCGCCGTCCGCGTCGGGCGTGGCGTCGCGGGCGGCGGTGGCGCCGACCTCGACCATCACGTTGACCTCGTGGCGCGCGTCGAAGGGCGCCCGCGCCGCCGGATCGTGGGCCAGATGCGCGTCGATGTAGCTGGCCGGCATCCATTCGAACGCCTCCACCGCCCCGGCCGTGGCCTGCTGCAGGACGTTCAGCAACCGCAGCGCGTCGTCGAGCGTCGGCAGCGCCACCATCGCGGTGGCATAGGCCAGCGGTTTCGGCGACAGCTTCAGCACCGCCGCGGTGACGATGCCCAGCGTCCCTTCAGCCCCGATGAAAAGATCGCGCAGGTCGTAGCCTGAATTGTCCTTCAACAGCTCGCTCATCAGGTCCAGCACCTCGCCCGAGGGCAGGACGACCTCGATCCCCAGGCACAGCGCGCGGGTGTTGCCGTAGCGGACCACGTTCGATCCGCCGGCATTCGTGCCCAGCACCCCGCCGATCCGGCACGACCCCTGCGCGCCGAACGTCAGCGGGAACACCAGCCCCTCGGCGTCCGCCGCGGCACGCAGCTGGGACAGGATCACGCCAGCCTCCGCCACGGCAATGCGGGCGTCCGCGCGGATCTCCCGGATGGCGGTCATGCGCTCCACCGACACGATCAGACGCCCGGGCGCGTGCGCCCCGCCCATGAGCCCGGTATTGCCCGCCATCGGCACCACAGGCGTGCCGGTCCTTGCGGCCAGCGCCATGACGGCCGCGACCTGCGCGGTGTCGGCCGGGCGCACGACGGCCAGGGGCGCGGCCACATAGGCGCCGGTCCAGTCGCGCGCGTGGGCGGCGCAGTCCGAGCCGGTCAGCACGTGGCGGTCGCCGACGATCCCGGCCAGCGCCGCGATCAGTTCGGGCGACGCCGCGGCCGCCACGGGTATCTCTGCGTTCATGCCGGTCCCTCCCCTGATTACACTGTCGCGCCGATCACCCGCCGGGTCCAGCGGCGGCCTCGACCAGTGCCAGCACACGGGGGCCGAGATCCTCGACGATGACCTCCACGCCGCGGGCGTTTGGGTGGATGCCGTCCGGCTGCATGTAGGTGGCGATGGCGTTCGCCCGGTCCTCCATGACCTGAAGCCCCCCCAGGAAATCCGGGGCGTAGAGCGCGCCGTACTCCTGCGCCAGCTCGGGATAGACGGCATCGAAGGCGCTCTTGTAGTCGGCGCCGTAGTTCCCCGGCGCCATCATCCCGACCAGCAGCACGGGAACGCCCGCCGCATCCGCTGCATGGAGGATACCGTCGATATTGGCCCGCACGTTCGCGGGATCGAGCCCGCGCAGCATGTCGTTGCCGCCCAGCGCCACGATCATCGCGTCGACCTGCGGCGTCAGCGTCCAGTCGACCCGGCTCAGCCCGCCGGCGGTGGTGTCGCCCGAGACTCCGGCGTTCAGCACGTCGACGTCGGCACCCTGCGCCTTCAGCCACCGCTCCAGCTGCGGCACGAACCCCTCGTCCGGCACCAACCCGTAGCCCTGCGTCAGGCTGTCGCCCAAGGCCGCGACGGTCACGGTCTGCGCCCAGGCCGGGGCCGCCGCTATGGCCAGGACCGCCGCGACCCACAGGTTGCGCAGCCGCGCCGCGGCCCCATATCGCAGGGTGAGCAAACGCCCGGAGCCGCCGATGACCGATCCCATACTGCGCCTCGACGACGCGCGACTGTCGCTGACGGGAAACGCGGGCCGGGTCGACATTCTGCGCGGCATCTCGCTGGAGGTCGCGGCAGGGCAGACGGTGGGTCTGGTTGGTCCGTCGGGGTCGGGCAAATCGTCGCTCCTCATGCTGATGGGCGGTCTCGAACGGGCCACGGGCGGCCGGGTCGAGGTGCTGGGCCGCGACCTCACCCCGATGGGCGAGGATGCGCTGGCGCGGTTCAGACGAGAGCATATGGGTGTCGTCTTCCAGTCCTTCCACCTCATCCCGACGATGACCGCGCTGGAGAACGTCGCGACGCCGCTGGAACTGGCCGGGGTCCCCGACGCCTTCGACCGTGCCGCGGCCGAACTGGAGGCGGTGGGCCTCGGACATCGCACCGGTCACTATCCCGCGCAGATGTCGGGCGGCGAGCAGCAGCGCACCGCCCTCGCCCGCGCCGCCGCTCCGCGCCCGGCCATCCTGCTGGCGGACGAGCCGACGGGCAACCTGGACGGTCCGACGGGCGAGGCGATCATGGATCTGCTCTTCGGTCTCAACGAACGCCACGGCGCCACGCTGATCCTCGTGACCCATGCGCCGGAGCTTGCGGCGCGCTGCCAGCGGACGATCCGGCTGGAGGACGGCCGCCTCGCCTCCGCCGCCGCCACGGCGGCCGCCCGGGCCGCCGAATGACGCCCGGTCGCACCCTGTCCATCGGCCGCCGTCCGCACCGCGCCCCACATCGTCCGGCATTGCAGCGAATGGGTCGGTTTTCGCCCCTCCCGTTCCATGATCCCCGCGGCGCGAGGGGCCTCCCCCGGCGACCGGGCGCTACGCTCACCATGATCGCACACGCGTCGTGCCGCATCATATACCCACGCCCGACGACCGGCCTCTGCACATGGCGCTGAGGACCGCAGCCCGCATCGCGGCGCGCGAATTGCGCGGAGGCCTGCGCGGGTTCCGCGTGTTCCTGGCCTGCCTCGCCCTCGGGGTCGCCGCCATCGCCGCCGTGGGATCGGTCCGGTCGGCCATCGACGCCGGCCTGCAGCGCGAGGGCGCGGCGATCCTCGGCGGCGACGCCGCGCTGTCCTTCACCTACCGCTTTGCGACGCCGGAAGAGCGCGCGCAGGTCCGCACCTTCGTCGCCATGGACGGCGACCTATCCGAGATCGCGGAATTCCGCTCCATGGCTGTCGCGGGCACCGGCGATGCGACTGAACGGGCGCTGACCCAGGTGAAGGGGGTGGACGCCGCCTATCCACTCTACGGCGGCGTCGTGCTGGACCCGCCCATGCCGCTGGAGACGGCGCTGGAAGGCACGGGCGGCGTGCCCGGTGCCGTCATGGACCGGGTGCTGCTGGACCGGATGGGCCTTGCCGCCGGCGACACGGTCCGGCTGGGGACGCAGGATTTCATGGTGATGGCGGCCCTCGCGCGCGAGCCGGACAACGCAGGCGGAGGCTTCGCCCTCGGGCCGCGCACGATGGTAGCGCTGGATGCCCTTGACGGATCCGGCCTGCTGGAGCCGGGGACCCTTTTCGACACCGAACTGCGGCTGCGCCTGCCGCCCGGCACCGATCTGGAGGCGGCGCGCACCCAGGTCGGGCGGGCGCTGGACGGATCCGGCCTGCGCTGGCGCGACCGGCGCAACGGCGCTCCCGGCGTGTCCGAATTCGTCGACCGGCTGTCGGCCTTCCTTGTCCTCGTGGGCCTCGCCGGGCTGGCGGTGGGCGGCGTCGGCGTCGCCGCGGCCGTGCGTGCACATCTGCACGAGAAGACCGGAACGATCGCAACGCTCAAGACGCTGGGCGCCGAGGGGTCCACGATCTTTCAGGTCTATCTTATCCAGATTGGCGTTCTGACCCTTCTGGGGCTGGTGCTGGGTCTTGCACTGGGGGCGGCGCTGCCGCTGGCCTTCGCACCGCTCATCGTCGACGCCCTGCCGGTCCCGGCCGAGTTCGGGGTCCGCTGGGCGCCGCTGGCCGAGGCTGCGATCTACGGCGCACTAGCCGCCGCGCTCTTCACCCTGTGGCCGCTGGCGCGGGCGCAGGACATCCGGGCGGCCGCGCTGTTTCGCGGTGCCACAGATGCAGCCGGCCTGCCGCGGGCGCGGTTCCTGGTCGCGCTGGCGGCGATCCTCGCCGTCCTGGTGGGGTTGGCGGCATGGCTGTCGGGTCTGCCCATGCTGACGCTCTATACCTTCGGCGGCATCGCGGCGGCCTTCGCGGCACTCGTGGGCATCGCGTGGGCCGTGCGCCGCGCCGCGCGCTGGGCCGCGGGCCTGCGGGTGCTGCGCGGCCGCAGTGCCCTGCGGCTGGCGCTGGGGTCCGTCGGCGGACCGGGGGGCGAGGCGGCGTCGGTCATCCTGTCGCTGGGCCTCGGGCTGACCGTGCTGGCAACTGTGGGGCAGATCGACACCAACCTGCGCGGCGCCATCGCCCGCGACCTGCCCGACGTGGCGCCCAGCTATTTTATGGTCGACATCCAGCCCGGGCAGCTGGATGGGTTCCGCGAAAGACTTGACGGCGACCCGGGCGTCGACCGCGTCGAGGCGGCGCCGATGCTGCGCGGCTTCATCACGCTGATCAACGGACGGCCCGCGGCCAAGACGGCAGGCGACCATTGGGTTCTGCAGGGCGACCGGGGCGTCACCTATTCCGACCGCCCCACTCCCGAGACGACCGTGACCGCGGGTGAATGGTGGCCCGAAGACTACGACGGTCCGCCGCAGATCAGCTTCGCGGCCGAGGAAGCGGCGGAGATGAACGTCGGTCTTGGCGACACGATAACCGTGAACGTCCTAGGCCGCGACATCACCGGCACCGTCACCTCCCTGCGCGAAGTCGACTTCTCGACCGCCGGGATCGGCTTCGTCATGGCGATGAACCCCGCGGCGCTGAAGGGCGCCCCCCACACCTGGATCGCCACCGTCTATGCCGAGGAGGGGGCCGAGGCGGCGATCCTGCGCGACCTCGGCGACGCCTACCCCAACATCACCGCCATCCGCGTGCGCGATGCCATCGCCCGCGTGACCGAGGTGCTGGCCGGCATCGCCGCGGCCATCACCTACGGTGCTCTGGCGACGCTGGTCACCGGCGGCGTGGTGCTGATCGGCGCCGCCGCCGCCGGCGTCAGGGCGCGCACCTACGAGGCCGCGATCCTGCGGACCGTTGGCGCGGGGCGGGGCACGATCCTCACCAGCTTCGCCATGCGGTCGATCCTTCTGGGCACGGCGGCGGGTCTTGTCGCGGTGACCGCCGGCGGAACGGCCGGCTGGGCCGTCAGCCGCTTCGTGATGGAGACCGATTTCCGCTTCGCCTCCGGATCGGCCGCGCTGGTCATCCTCGGCGGGATCGCGGCCACGACGCTGACGGGCCTGGCCTTCGCATGGCAGCCGCTCGCCCGGCGACCCGCGGGCGTCCTGCGCGGGCAGGAATGACGCCTTGCTGCCGGCGTCCCGGACCGGCGGCGCCGCCCTAGCCGCCGGACCGCCGGCGATGGGCGTTCGTTCCGCCACGGCGGATCGCCTCTGCCGCCGCATTCCCGCTTGACCGTCCCGCCGGCACGGCCTAGTCAGCGCGCGGTCCGGCGGTGTAGCTCAGTTGGTTAGAGCAGCGAAATCATAATCCGCGTGTCCGGGGTTCAAGTCCCTGCACCGCCACCAAAGTATCCTTGGAAACCAACCGCGCCCTCCTCGTTGTGCAAGCTGCATGTGTGGCGCTCCCCCTCGGGGTGGCACCGGTGTAGCGTCATCGTCTTCGATTTAAGCGGCGCGCGTACCGACCGAGATTTGCGCGGCATGGCCAGGAGCGCGAAGCCGCGTCGGCGCCACCATAAAGCGCAGGGTGCGGTGGTGGTAGCGCCGATCATCGTTATCGTGACCGCGCAGCCGACCTGCGGATACCGACGTATCGCGTCATTGATGAACCGCAAGCTGCGGGCGCAGAACGCACAACCGGTCAACCAAAAGCGCGTCTACCCGATCATGCTGGCGCAGAACCTGCTGCTGGCGCGTCGCTACACGGAGCGATCCGACCGCGCCCATAACGGCAAGGTCGTCACCATGCGATGGTGCTCCGACGGGTTCGATTTCGCCCGCTGGAACGGCGACAACTCCCGCGGCGCCTTCATCATCGATGCCCATGACCGCAAGATCGTCTCCCGATGCGCCGTCTCGAACGCAGGCATCAGCGGGTCGGACGTACGCCACATGATGCCGGCGGCGGTCGAAGCGCGGTCCGGCGGGCATCGCGCACCGCATTGCGTCGAAATGCTCAGCGACAATGGCTCGCCCTACATCGCCCATGGCACCCGCACCTTCGCCGGCCAGATCGGCCTGAAGCCCTGCTTCACGCTCATGAAAAACCCCCCGAGCAACGGTATCTCGGGGCCTTCGTCCACACACCGAAGCGAGACTACGTGAACGTTACGCCGCCACCCGACGCCGCCACCGTCCTCGGACCGATCGCGGCGTGGTTCGAGAACTACAACGAAAACCACCCGCATTCGAGGCCGAAGATGCGCTCGCCACGCGAGTTCATCGCCGTAAAAAGCGCAACCGCCCGATTGTCCGGTGACACGGGGGCAGGATCCGCTTTGGCGTGGCGGATGTCGGACGCCATAGAGGCCGATTTCTGCGTCGCGTCGCTGGACGAAGCGATCTGCCGCGTCGAACCGCCGGACATCATGAACAGCGATCAGGGCTCCCGGTTCACGTCGTCGGCCCGGACGGACCGCCTCCGTCGGTCAGGCATCCGCATCTCCTCGCCCCTGCATATTCACATGGACTGCCGGGGCAGCGGATGGACGGCAAGGGCCGCTACCCGGACACCATCGTCATCGAGCGCCTCCGGCGCACGCCGAGATACGGGTGCGTCAATCCGTATGCCCGCAAGACCCGGGTCGCAGGCCCGCAGAGGCGTCGATCGCCGGATCGACTTTCCCGACCGCCGCCCGCCGCAAAAAGGCCCTTGGCGGCAGACCGCCCGCGGTGCTCCTCCACGAGAAACGAAGTCATGCAACCCGGTCAGCAGGAGCAAGGAGAAGCCTGAAAAGCGCTGCATCCCGTCAAATGTATCGGGAGTAGCTCAGACTGAACGGAAGTACGTCGGAAAATTACCGGGCCGTCCGTCTCGCTGAAGGTGTCCCTGGAAAAAAAGGGACTGGAAGTACCCGCAGCATGGCCCCAAAAACCGAGAGGTCGTCCGTACCGTCGGACGGCAGTCGCACCTCAGGTCGCTTGACCATGCGCACGAAGGATGCGGACTAAGGGGGGCTGGCAGAGTGGCCGAATGCACCGGTCTTGAAAACCGGCGTGCGAGCAATCGTACCGTGGGTTCGAATCCCACGCCCCCCG
>CAVROT010000004.1:0-436786 GCA_963722905.1 uncultured Alphaproteobacteria bacterium
CCCGCTACGTGGTGATCCGCCGCGTGGCGCGCCAAGCAGATGCCTGCCCATTCGGACCTGTCCATCGCCGCCCTCCTGGGTGGACCGGCGCGCGCCGATCGCGACGGCGCGCCGTACCGACGACGGCCGCCCGGCGGGCGGATGCCGTATTCGCTTCGGAGCTGGGGTGCGGTTAGGCCCTCGGTCGGGCGTTCGTACCTCGCGGTGCGCCCGTGCGCCTTGGGTCGTCGTTTCATGCCGCCTCCCGGGACGACCGGCTCCGGGGCCGGCGGGGGCCGGCGGATCGGGCAGGCGCGCTAGGCCCCCGGGTCACCTTCCCCGTCGTCCAGCAGCCCGCCCTCTCCGAGCCAGTCCCAGCGGATGTCGCGTAGGAGGGCGAGCGCGCGTCGCCTCGGCGCTCCGGACGCGCAGCGCGTCCACCACGGCGTCGTGAACCTCCCGCCAGTCTGGGTCGGGGATCGCGGCGTCCAGGACCGCGCGCAGGGACGGCCCGGTTTGCATCCAGAGCTGCTCGATCACCGCGATCATGTCGGGGTTGCCGCAACCGCGGTAGATCAGGAAATGGAACCGGTGGTTCTCCACCATGTAGGCGTCCGGACGGTCGCCGGCCACGGTCGCCTGCATCCGATCGACGGTCCGTGCGATCTTATCTATCGTCGCGGCGTCGATCCGCTCCACGGCGCGGACCGCGGCCTCGCATTCGAGCAGGGCGCGCAGGTTGAAGAGGTCGGCCGTCCGCTTCGCTCCCAGAACCGGCACCGCGTAGGACCGCTTGGCCGACCCGTCGAGGACCCGCTCGGACGCAAGGCGCTTGAGCGCCTCGCGCACGGGGGAAGTGCCCGTTCCGAGCTCACCCGCGAGCCCGCGGATCGAGAGCTTGTGGCCCGGCCGGTGCAGGCCGGTCATCAGCGCCGACTTGAGCCGTTCGTAGACCGCTTCGGCCTGCGTCGGCTCCGGGCACGCAGTTAGGAGGGACATGCCCCTTAATGAGGCGCGGCGCGGGAAGGCGCAATGCGCGCGTCATGTTCCCAGATGGCGTGCCATGTAGGTGATGAAGTCGCGGATCGTGCCCTCGTAGTCGTCGGGCGCCAGCGGGCCGCCCTGATAGGTCCGACCTTGCAGCGCCTCCTGCAGTGCCTCCAGCTTTTCCCTGTCCTCGGCGTTGAAGGACCGGCAGAGGGCCACGTAGTCGCGGACCGCGTCGGCCTTCGGATCGTCCTCCAGCCCGGTGACGCCCCAGCGGATGCGGACGTGGTCCGGACCGTCCGGGCGCAGGCACATGAAGAGGGTGAAGTTGGTCGCCATCCCGACCACGAGGTTCGGAAAGACGCCGTACATCGGCGAGTTGCGGCGCTCGTCCTCGGTCAGGTCGGGGTGGAACGGACCGCGTGGCGGATAGGCCGGGTCGTAGAAGGCGTGGTAGCCGGTCCACCCCTCGCCGTTGCGCATCTTGCGGCAGAGCTTGGTCGGCGTGATCGGGTGCAGCGTGTGCAGGTGCGTGGCGCTGAGGTGGTAGCCCTCCATGAAATTCTCGAACAGCGCCTTCCAGTTGCAAGCCCAGCGGTCCTCCTCGAGGAAGACGAGGTGCCGCTCGTCCGGGTGGTAGTTCCCCACGATCTCGGAGAGCCCGCCGAGGCGCGGTGCCAGCGGCGAAGCGGTCCCGTCGAGGTTGACGAAGATCCAACCCATCCAGATCTCGCTCGCGAACTCCGGCAGGGCGCATCGCGCGCGGTCGAAGCCGGTCTGCCCCTTCATCAGCGGCGCGGCGACGAGGGCGCCGGCGGTGTCGTAGCTCCAGGTGTGGTAGCGGCAGACGAACTTGCGCGTGTTGCCGGCCCCTTCCGCCACGCGATTGCCCCGGTGCCGGCACACGTTCGACAGGACGCGCACCGCGCCGTCCATGCCGCGGGCTACGATGAGCTGCTCGCCCAGGAGATCGGTGGTGATGTAATCGCCGGGGGCGGCCACCTCGCCGACGTGGCCGAGGCACATCCATTCCCGCCGGAGCACCTCCTCGGACTCCACGGCGAGGAAGTCAGCCGACGTGTAATAGGCCGCCGGCATGGCGTAGCCGTCCTCGGACGACCTGCCGGCCAGCTCCGCGAGCCGCGCCCGCAGACCGTCCACCCCGTCCGCCCGTCCGTCCAGCATCGCAAAAATCCTTTGACACGACCCTTTCTGTGATCACAGTTAAGCGCATTCCTTCGCGGGACGCACCCGGAAACTTGCGTGACGCATCGAAGGCGATGGCTGCGACCGGCGCGGCGTCATGGACGGAGGCGGGATGTTCCTGAGGAACGCGTGGTACGTGGCGGCGTGGAGCGACGAGATCAAGGAGGCCCTCACGCGGGTCGTCCTCCTCGACCGGGCGATCTGCGCCTATCGCGACGGAGGCGGCCGCATCGTCGCGCTCGAGGATGCCTGCCCGCACCGCAAGATGCCGCTCAGCAAGGGTCGCCGGAAGGGCGACAATGTCGAGTGCGGCTATCATGGCCTCACGTTCAACGGCACCGGGCAGTGCGTGCGCGCGCCGGGTGCGGGCGGCATCCCGTCGGCCGCCAAGGTGCATGCCTACCCGACCGAGGAGCGCTACGGCCTGGTGTGGATGTGGATGGGCAACCCGGCGCTCGCCGACCCGTCCGAGATCTTCGAGATCCCGGAATACGGCGATCCGGCCTGGGGCCTGAACAAGGGCGCCGCGCTCGAGATCGACTGCAACTACCTCTACGTGACCGACAACCTCCTCGATCCGACCCACGTCGCCTGGGTCCACCAATCCTCCTTCGGACAGGCGGCGACCGAGGACACGCCGCTGCGGATCACCAAGGGGGACGATGGCATCACCGTCTGGCGGTGGATGCGCGACGTGGAGCCCGCGCCCTTCTACAAGAAGATCGTCCCGTTCGAGGGCAACTGCGACCGGCTGCAGCACTACGAGGTGCGCTACCCGTGCCACGCGATCATCCGCGCCGTGTTCACCCCGGCCGGAACGGGCGGTGACGACCTCCCGCACGACGACGCCTTCGTCATGAACAGCTACAACTTCATGACCCCCGAGACCGAGGGCCGGACCCGCTACTACTGGTTCCAGACCCGCAACTTGCGGCCGGACGACGACGCGCTCTCGCGGATGATGAGCGAGGACGTGCGCCACGCCTTCGAGGAGGACCGTCAGGTCCTCAACGAGGTGCAGATCGGCATGGCGACCAGGACCACGCCCCATATCGACCTGCCAATCGACGGCGGGCAGCTTCGCTTCCGCCGCCAGCTCGAAGTGATGATCGAACAGGAACGCGTGGCTGATGCCGCGCTGGCCTGACCTTCGTAAGGAACTCCAACGGGAGACGACACGATGACCGACCAACTCCGTACCCATCCCGCCGCGCGGCTCTGGGCCGACGAGCACGAATGCGGCGAGATGGACCGTCGCGAGTTCCTCAGTCGCGCGACCGCCATGGGCGTCGCCGCGGCGACGGCCTATGCGATGATCGGCGCGGCGGCACCCGCCCGGGCACAGACCGCCCCGACCCCAGGCGGCACCCTACGCATGGCCATGCCCGTCCGCGACCTCCGCGAGCCGCGAATGGCCGACACGACCGAGCAGGGAAACCTCACGGCATCCGTCTTCGAGCCGTTGGTCGAGTACCAAGTGGACGGCACCTTTCGCCCGATGCTGCTGGAAGGGTGGGAGGTCAACGACGACGCGACCGAGTACGTGCTGAGGGTCCGCCAGGGCGTGAGCTGGGCGAACGGCGATGCGTTCACCGCGCAGAACGTGGCCGACGCGATCCTGGGTTGGTGCGACACGACGGTCGAGGGGAACGGGATGGCGAACCGGGTCGCCTCCCTGATCGATCCCGAGACAGGGGTCGCGGCCGAGGGTTCGGTGCAAGTTGCCGACGATGCGACGGTGATCGTGCGCCCGCGCATCCCCGACATCACCTTCGTGCCGACGATGGCGGAGTATGCCGCGGGCCTTGCCCATCCCGACTTCGATCCCACCGACCTCTCGACCGCGTTCGGCACCGGCCCATACCGGATCGCCACGCTCGACGTCGGTGAGCTTGCCGTTCTGGAACGCGTCCCCGAGTTCGACTGGTGGGGCGCCGAAGTCTATGGAGGGCCCTACCTCGACCGGGTCGAGATCCGGGACTACGGCAGCGACATGGTCACCGCGGTCGCCGCCGTCGAAGGGGACGAGGTCGACATGCTGTGGGAGTCGACCGGCGAGTACATCGCAATCCTCGACGATTTCGGCTGGACGAGATCCGAGACGACGACCGGCCAAACCCTCGTCTTGCGCCCCCAGCAGGAGGCCGAGGTGGATGGGGCGAGGCCCTATTCGGACGTCCGCGTGCGACGGGCGCTCGCCTTGGCCGTGGACAACTCCGTCATCCTGCAGCTGGGCTATTCGGGCCTGGGCATTCCAGCGGAGAACCATCACGTCGCGCCGATCCATCCAGAATACGCCGAACTGCCTCCCGTAGAGCGGGACGTCGACGAGGCCCTGCGCCTTCTGGACGAGGCCGGCATGCGCGACTTCGAGCACGAGCTGATCTCGATCGACGAGGGCTGGATGAAGGATACGGCCGATGCCACCGCCGCCCAGCTGCGCGACGCTGGCATCCCGGTGCGCCGCAGCGTCGTTCCCTCGGCGGCGTTCTGGAACGGCTGGAACAAGTTCCCCTTCTCGACGACGAACTGGGCGCACCGCCCGCTGGGCGTCCAGGTGCTGAACATCGCCTATCGGAGCGGGGCGTCGTGGAACGAATTCGGCTTCGACAACGCCGAGTTCGACGCCCTTCTGGACGAGGCGCTCGGCATCGCCGACGCGGATGCGCGACGGGCCATATCGGAGCGGTTGCAGCGGATCATGCAAGATGGAAGGCGTGGCCATCCAGCCCTACTGGCGCAGCCTCTATCGCCACCATCGCCCCGAGATCGTCGGCGCCGAGATGCACCCGACCGCGCAGATCTTCCCCTACCGCATGGGCTACGCGGCCTGACGTCCCGATTTTGCCGCCGCGCACCGGGGGGCGCGTCCAGCGAGTTCTTGCTATGCGCCCCCCGGAGCGCACAGATCAAGCGAGCAGTTGAAGGACCGTGAGGCACCGTCGGAGCTCCGCAAGGTCGATCCCCTCGTCGGGCCGGTGCGCGTCCTCGAGGCGGCCCGGGCCCATCACGACCGTGGGCAGGCCGACCTCGCGGTAGTGACCGGCCTCGGTGCCGATACCCATCATGGGTGCTTCCGGCCGGTTCGACGCGGCCGCGCAGGCTTGTGCGAAGCCCGACCGCGGCTCGGAAAATGGCGGGAACCAGGCCGTGCGCTCCGCCGTCAGGCACGCGCCATCGCCCGCCGCGCCCTCGATGCGGTGAAGCGCCCGTCTCAGGGCGTCTTCCGCCGCAGCGACGTCGGTATCGGACGGGAGGCGCAGGTCGAGGGTCAGGGTGCAGGCACCCGGAACCGAGTTAGCGATTTCCCCGCCAGATATCTGCGTCGCCACCCATCCCGCGCCGTACGGCGTCGCCCGACGACGCGTCCAGGAAACGACCTCTGCGGCGAGCGCGATGGCGCTGACCCCATCGGCCCGCCGGGCTGCGTGGACCGATCGGCCGGACGCTCGGACGAGATAGGTCGCCGATCCGGGATGCGCCCGAAGAACGCGCATCTCGGTCGGCTCGCCGACGATCACGCCACGCGGCGTCGGCAGGGCGGCGACGGCGCACGCGAGGGGCTCGACCGAGCGACATGTCGTCTCCTCGTCGGCCGAGAGCGCGATATGGAGCGGCCCCTCCACCTGCCCCGCCAGGGCGAGCGCACAGGCGACGAAGCCCTTCATGTCCGTCGTCCCGCGCCCGAGCAAGCGCCCTGCGCACGGGCGCAGCGCGAACGGATCGCCGGACCAGTCCTGGCCCTCGACCGGGACCACGTCGAGATGGCCTGACAGGACGATCCCGCCGGCCTCGTCCGGCCCGAGGCTCGCGAGCAGGCCGTCCGCATCGCCCAACGGGGAGCGGATGCGGCGGACCCGCGCCCCCGCCCGGACAAGCGCGTCTTCGCAATAGGACGTTATCTCGAGATTGCAGGCTCCAGGCACCGAGCGGATGGCGACGAGTTTCCCGAGATGGTCGACGGTTTCCTCGATCAAAATCAGGCGCTCCATCGTTCGGCTCTCAGGACCGAACTCATCATTGGCTGGCCTTCGACTTGAACACGGCCGATAGGTGAGCCCCTTATTAAAGCGCTCCTGATCACACAATTTTGTCAACATGGCGGGCGCTTTCTGGCGATTCAAATACTGTCGGCGGCGTCTCAGTTCTGCCCTCGACGGCGTGGAATAGTCCCACGAGATTATTATCCTTCGAAGCACACGAGCATTCAAAAAGCAGCGGCGAATGGCGGCTCCGTCCGGCGGAGCCTCCGTTGACAGTTGACGTATCGACGGCGGCTTCGAGTCGTCCCCGGGCCGGACCTGTCGCGTCAGTTGTTGCGCGGCGGACCCAAGGTGGCGGTTCAGCCGGTCTCACCCGTCGTCTCGTAACGTCGTCGTTCCTCATCCATCGCTGCCCGCCATTCGGCCCTCAAAAGGTCCATCCGGCGCGGGACTCTCTCAGTCAGTACCTCCCCCTCGACGATCCGTTCTGTTCGGAAATAGCGAAATCCCTGCCTGAGTTCACACCAGGCCGCCACGATGCGTCCATCTTCCCGATAGCCAAGCAGGATCGGCCAGATCACCCGTTCGGTCACCACGTCCCGGAAGTCATGATAGGTAATGCCAATCTTGACCCGCCGACGGATGGCCAGACGGATGTCAACCGATCCCAGGACTTCCGAGGGCGGGTCGACAGGCCCCACACTGACCGCATGCTCCACGAACGAGGTTTCGAACCGCCTTGGCGCAACCGCTTCGATCTTGGTCAGTAGTTTTTCGGCCGCCAAGGCCAGTTCTGGTTCGCCGCGGGTCCGGACCCATTGTGCGCCGAGGATTGCGGCCTCGATCTCATCGCTGGTCAGCATCAGCGGCGGCATATGAAACCCCGCCACCAGGATGTAACCGACGCCCGCCTCGCCCTCGATCGGCACGCCTTGCGCCATCAGGGCGGCAATGTCGCGATAGACCGTCCTCTTGGTCACGCCGAGTTCGTTGCCGATGGATTGACCTGAGATCGGACCTCGCGCCCGCCGTAAGATATCGATGATCTCGAACAGCCTGTCGCCACGTCTCATACCGGCCTCCCTCTGGCGACGGCCCGCAAGGTGTACCGCACCCGCGATGCCGCTCGTGCCGATGTCTCCGACTGTATCGAGCGCTTCTGCAATCCGAGGCGGCGTCACCCGAAGCCGGGCTACACAGGCCCAATGGCGTTCGAGGATCGAGCTACGCAAACCTGACCCGGTGCCCATGGAACCGGCAGCAGCCCAATCGGCATACCTGTCACGGAGCCCGTGGGATAAGTGCGTCCGGGGAAAGGGGAAGTCTGGGCTCCACTTCCTTTGCGCATCGTCGTCGGCCGGAACCGTGATCGAGCCCAGCCCCGACGCCATCGACGCGCTCCTGGACATCTGGCCGATCTTCGAAGCGTTCCAACTCGCCTACGTCTCCCAGGGTCTGCAGCTGGAGCAGAAAAAAAGTTGCTCCGCACCCTCGCCGAGTGGTCCTTCGGCGGGGGCGCGGGATACTGCGAAGCCTGCGAAACGACGTGCCAAGACTGCCCGGCGCGGCTACATCGGCCCGAGACTTGGGAGGGTTGCCAGGTCTGGGACCTTGTTGGCCGCTTAGAAGGTCAGCTGGGCGTGCTCCCCGGCGAGGTGATTGGCTGGGACCGTGGAACCGCGCTCTCGCTGGGGGGCGCCCTCGGCATCTCACCCGCGGCAACGGCTGAACTGCTGCCGGTCATCGAAGCCGTGATGGTGCGCAAGCTGAACGAGGAGATGGCCGCGAAAGACGGGCCCTGCGTCAGCCCATGATCTTCTCGATCAGCGTGACGCCGGGAAGCCCCCCGAAATGCGCGTCGCAGGTCAGCAGCGTCGCCGCCTGCGCGCGGGCCGTCGCAACGATGATGGCGTCGGCCGTGGCGAGCTTGTGGGCGCGACAGGCTTCGGCGGCCGCGAGGGCGATCTCGGTGTCGAGCGGCACGACCCGGCAGACTTGCGTGAAGGCGATCACTTGGTCCGCCTTGTCCTCGCTGATCTCTCTGGTGAGCCATTTCGCCAGTTCCAACTGGACCATGGTCGGAACCAGCCAGTCTGCTTGTTCGGGAAGATGTTCGGAGAGTTCATCCCCAGTTTCTGAGCCGATCAGCCATTCGATCCACGCCGACGTATCGACGAGGATCATCGGAAACGCTCCGTGCGATCACGGTAATCGGTGGCGGACGCCCCGCGCGCGAGACCCTTCAGGCTGTCGCGTTTCGGGACCGGGACCAGAAGAACGCCGGTGCCCTTCGGGATGAAGGCGAAGGTCATCCCCGCCTCCCAGTGCTGGGCGCTCCGGATCGCCTTGGGGATCGAGATCTGGAACTTCGAGGACAGGGTCGCGGTCTCTGGCATGATCATACTTTCTATTGATCGACGCAGGAAACGTAAGAAGCAGACTGCGCAAAGGCAAGGAATCGAATTCATGGCGGAAAAACGCGTCAGCGTCCGGCTTGCGGCTGTCGGTGGGCGGCAGGTGCGCGCCGAACTCGAAGGCGTCGGCGAGGCCGGCAAGCGCGGCTTCGGGCGCCTCAGCCGCGAGATGGAGGCGGCGAATACCCGGCTGGCGGCGTTCTCGCGTCGCGTGAAGGTCGCCGCCGCGGCCGCCGTTGCCGCGGCTGCTGCTGCGGGTGTGGCGCTGGTCCGCTCGGGGCTGCAGAATGTCGACGCGCGGGCCAAGCTCGCGCAGTCGCCGGGCACCACCGTCGCCTCGATCCAGACGCTGGAGCGCGCCGGAGAACTTGCCGGGGTCTCCATGTCCGGGATCGAGCAGGCGTCGAAGGACCTGACGCGGCGGCTTGGCCAGGCCGCCGCCGGGACCGGACCCGCGGCCGACGCGCGGGACAGACCAGGGCTCTCGGCCAGCGACCTGATCGCGCTGCCGTTGGATCCGGCGTCCGCGCGATCAACGCCGCCATAACGGAGTTCGTCCCGGTGGCCGAACGCGCCGCCATCGCCGGTCAGCTCTTCGGCGAGGAAGGCTCCATCGCCATGTCGCGCATCGACAGCGCTACGCTGCGCCAGGCGACCGAGGACGTCCGCGCGTTCGGCGTCGTAGTCGCGGAACAGGATGCCGACCAGATCGAAAGGACGAAGGACGCGATCTCCCGGCTCGGGCTGATCTGGCGTGGGCTGTCCAACCAGTTGGCGGTCGCCGCCGCGCCCGCGCTGGAAGCGGTCGCCGAGGCGATGGCGACGGTCGCCAGCCGCACCGGCCCTTTGGGTATCGCGATCCGGGGCCTGTTCGAGAATATCGGGCGCCGGACCACCTACGCGGTTAGCTTCGCAACCTTCCTGGCGGGCCGCTGGGCCGCCGGACTGGCCGCCGCGGCCTTGTCGGTCCGCGGTCTGGCCACCGCGCTGGTCGTGCTGCGCGGCACACCGATCCGCACCGGTATCGGCGCGCTGATCGTCGGGACGGGTGAGCTTATCTAACAATTTACCCGTCTCGTCCGCGATGCGATGCAGGGAAGCGATGGAGACGGGACCGATGCGTTGACCGAGGCGACGGATGCCGCGGATCGGTTCGAGACCGCGCTTGGCGACGCAGGACAGGCTGCGACGGCAGCGGGCGCTGCCGCCGGGGCCGCAACTGCTGCCGCGACACCCGCGACCGAAGCAGCCGCCACGGGCCGGAAGGCGGCCACGACGGCACTGAGCGACCATGCGAGCAAGGCGCGCGCGATTGGCGGCGATATCGGCCAGAGCCTGGTCGGTGCAGTTCGCTCGGCCGAGAGCGCGGCCGGTGATTTCGCGAAGACCGCCAAGCTGACGGTTCGTGATCTGGTCGCCTCGCTGCCTCGCCGATCTTGCGCAGCTGGCCGCCCGGCGGATCATGCCAGGCCCAATCGCCAATGCGCTGTCGGGCGCATTCGGCGGCGGGGGTGGGCTATTCGCGAATGTCCTGCATGCGGGCGGCGTCGTCGTCGGATCAGATTGTCCCTCACGAATGGTTCCGGCGATGGCCTTCGCCGGAGCGCCGCGAATGCATGCCGGTGGCGCGGTGAGACTGCGCCACGACGAGGTGCCGGCGATCCTGCAGCGCGGCGAGCGGGTTCTCTCCCGACGTGAGGTCGTCGGTTACGGCGGCGGAGGGAACGGCGCCGTCAACGTCAACGTCATGGCGCGCGACGCAGAGAGCTTCCGGCAATCGCGCACGGAGGTCGTGTCTGACATCGCCCGGGCCGTGTCGCTCGCCCATGTCGAGCAGCCACGGCGCAGGCCGCGCACGCCCGGCGATCTTCCATCCGCTGGACGCGGCGGTCCCGCGCGCTTTCGGCCGACAATTGGGGCGCCGTCGAGGTGCCGCTGATCGAGGAGGTCGAAGACTGTGAGGTCGAGATACTCGATGGCGCCGCGATCAAGCGCAAGCGGCCTTGTCGCGCAAAGGCTGGAAGAGGGATTCATCTCGCGAACTCAGCACGGTCGCTGTTCTGCATGAGCAGACCCGTCCCGCCGGGCTGCAGGACCAGGAACTGGCCGGCCTGCAACGAGGCGCTGAAGCAGCGGGGCTCCCTTGCCGTCCGGTTCGCTGCGGACATGGTTCGGGTGCCGCCACCGTCCGGCAAGCGAGGGCGGCAGCCGGTGGATAGCGATGCCGCAATCCAGACGTGCCTGACATGAAAGTTCTATTCGGCATGGCCCTCAGGCAGACGACGGGCTTCGTCGAGAGCCTGCTGCGGCTGGTCGGGCTCGACTGGTCCGTGCCGGATTTCAGCACGCTCAGCAGACGCCAGAAGACCCTGGCCGTGTGCATTCCCTGCCGCGGCTCGCACGGGCCGCTGAAACTTCTGGTCGACGGCATCGGCATCGGGGCAGAGGGCGAGGGCGAATGGCACGCCCGCAAGCATGGTGGCCCGAAACGCCGTCTCTGGCGCAAGAGCCACGTCGGCATCGACGAGCAGACGCTGGAGATCCGAGCCATCGGGATCACTGGTTGCAACGTCGGTGACGCGCCCAGGCTTCCCTATCAGATTCCCGCGGATGTGGAGATCGGCCCGGTCACTGCAGACGGGGCCCACGGCACGCGCAGGTGCCACGACGCCGTCGCGGACCGAGGCGCCCATCTCCGCTGCCCGACAGGCGATTGCAAGGCAATCTGCCAGGCGGGGGATCGACGGGGAAACGCCGGAGGTCCGGGCCGTCGGGATCGCCGGGAGCCAGATCGCCGGTGCCGCCGGATTTGCCGGGCCGGATGCTGCCGGTTCGGGAGACCGGCAGCGTCGCCGCCCCCTCCCGGTCGATTGCAAGGCAATCACATGCCGGGCGACGGACGGCGCCCATGACACCCGCAAGTGCCGCGACGCGATCGCCGGTCGCGGCGCCGACGCCGTCATCCCGCCCTGCGGAAACTCCAGTCCGCGGAAGATCCTCACGGCGGGTGCAGTGGCCGGGAACGAGGCCCTGCGGGCATCGGACTACCCCGGCCGCGCGATCCGGCGAAACCGGAGCGACTGCTACCGCCGAAGCCGTGTCGAGACCGAACCTCCCGAAATCATGCCGCGGATGACCCTGCCGGTCAGCGGATGCACCGCGTGAAACTTCCGGGGCAGCGCCCCATGGCGCGGGACGTCGACCGTCGGGTCGCGGACGTCCAGGTCCGCACCGCCGTCACGAGCGGCTGCACCGCGCATGGCATCCAACCGAAAGAAGCCGTGGGTGGACCCGTCGGGTAAAGGGGAGCGTCGGCCATCGGCCTGTTCGTGCGACTGGGCCACCCATGCCACGACACGTCAACCGGACCACCCGATGGCGGCCGGTCGGAAGACCGAATGCTATCATCCTCCGGTGCAGCCGCCGACGTCTATTCGAGCCGAACCGCAACGCCAGGGAGATCGATCCCGCCACCAGCCAGTCCTTGCATTCGCGTCGGACGCATCAGGGAGGTCCGAAACAGCCTCGGCCGACGGCGGATTCCGCAGCGACCGGATTTGTTCCATTCCCGGCGGTTCGACCGATGGCACGTCGCGCCGGCTCTGCTGCGCATCGTCAGGTCGCCTTTCCAGATCGGCGTTGCTACGGGGCGGCACCCGGCGCGCCCTTGAGCACCCTCGCCCGGTTCTCTAGTTTCCCAGACACAGGTGCACTTTCGAACGGCGGCAGAAACGAGCGTCGCGGTCCGCCATCGCCCTCCCCGCCATGTTGCGACCGCCCGCATGACGATCGGCGCCCGGAGACTCGTCCATGCATGTCGTCACGCTGATCGGATCCCCCCTGGACCGCGCCACGGTCGAAGCGCTCCGCGACGCCTGGGGCGGCGGGGCTGCGAGGTGGCTCTCCGTCGAACATGCGGCCGAGTTTTCCGTCGAGCGGGTGCCGCCCGATGCCGCCGCGGCCGGAGACGGGCTGCGCGGCATCGGCGTCGACCTTGCGGTACAGCCGCAAGCGAACCGGCGCCGGCGCGTGCTGCTGGCCGACATGGACAGCACGATGATCGGGCAGGAGTGCATCGACGAACTGGCCGACATGGCCGGCGTCGGCGTCCGGGTCGCCGAGATCACCGCGCGCGCGATGCGGGGCGAGATCGACTTTGCGCCTGCTCTCGAGGAACGCGTGGCCCTGCTTGAGGGGCTCGACGCGGCCGTCATCGACCGGGTGTGGGACGAGCGCATCACGCTGGCGCCCGGGGCGCGCACCCTCGTCGCGACAATGCGGGCCAATGGCGCGCATGCGGCTCTGGTCTCGGGCGGGTTCACTGCATTTACGGCCCGCGTCGCCGCCGCGCTGGACATGGACGAGCACATGGCGAACGTGCTGGCCGTGCGGGGCGGGCGGATCACCGGAACCGTCGCGAAGCCCATTCTGGGGCGCGAAGCCAAGCTGGCGGCGCTGAATGGCATCGCGGCGCGGCTGGGATGGCTTGCGGAGGACGTGCTGGCGGTCGGGGACGGCGCCAATGACCTCGACATGCTTTTGGCGGCAGGCACGGGCGTCGCCCTGCATGCAAAGCCTGCCGTCGCTGCCGCGGCGCCGCACCGGATCGACCGTGCGGACCTTACGGCGCTTCTCTACCTTCAGGGATATGCCGACTCTGATTTCGCCGCCTGACCGCCCGGCAGCCGGACGTATCAGGCGGGAAATCCGGGTGCCGCCCGTATGGAGCCCACCGTCAGGCCGGCGCGATTCACCAGCGGCGGGTTCATGCGGCGAAGCGCAGCCGGATGGCCGGCGTCGAGAACGCCTAGATGGACGAGCAGCGCCGCGATGGCCGCCTCGGCGGCGCGGGTCGCACCGTCGGCGATCTTGACCGCGACGCCAAGGCCCCGCGACGGCACGATGGCCACGAACACCCCTTCGGCCCCCGTCTTGATCGCGACCCCGTCCATGGCGCGCATCAGTTCGGTGCAGGCCCTTCCCACGCCCGCGACCAGATCGGGATGGGCGACCATCGCCCGTCGCAGCCGCCCCATGTCGCCGTCGTCAGGCGCGGTGGCGTAGCGCGCCATCGCCCGCGCCAGCCCGCGCAGGCTGGTGGCGAAATTGGGCGCGGAGCAGCCGTCGATCCCCACGCCGGCACTCGTCTCGCCAGTCGCGTCCTCGAACGCCGCGCGCACCGCCCGCTGCACCGGGTGCGCGGGATCGACGTAGTCCGGTCCGCCCCCCAGATCGCGCGCCAGGGTAAGAAAGCCCGTATGCTTGCCCGAACAGTTGTTGTGCGCCTGCGACGGCGCCTCATCCGCGCGCACCATCTCGGTGCGCAGGGCCCGGTCGCGGGTCGGCTCTGGACCGCAGCGCAGGTCGGCATCCGTGAGGCCTAGATCGGCCAGCCACCGGCGGACGAGGTCGACATGCAGCCGCGCCCCCTGGTGCGAGGCGCAGGCCAGTGCGAGGCGGCGGTCGTCGAGCGCGGCGCCGCCGGGCGACCGGATCAGCGGCAGGGCCTGGATCATCTTGCAAGACGACCGGGGATAGACGATGGAGCCGGGATCGCCCCAGCCCTGCAACACCAAGCCCGCCGCATCGCAGACGGCGGCATGACCGGCATGGACGGACTCGACGAGTTCGCCGCGCAGGACCTGGACGAGGGCGGGCGCAGGAAGCATTTGGATCGCTTTCGGGCTTGGGACTGCACGCTGGGCAGCGTCAATTCGCCGTCAGGATGACATCGGCCGGTTGAAAATGGAACCGTGGCGTGGGATTGCCCCCGGGGACCGAAGGACAGCCGCGCTCCGGTCGCGGCCATGCGGACCCACCGGAACCGTCGGCACCCACGGGCGCGGCAACAGCAGGACGAGGGAAGATGACACGATACCGGCCCACCACCACGACGATCGCGGGCATGGCCCTCGCGCTGGCGGCGGACACCGCCGTGGCGCAACAGGAATCCACCAACCGCGTGGCGGTAGAGACCGCGTGGAGCGTCTTCGTCGAGGACGACCCGACCGAATGCTGGAGCGTGTCGAGCCCGAGCGAGACGGTGAACACCCGTGGCGGCGAGGTCGTGTCGGTGCGCCGCGGCGACATCCTGATGTTCGTCACCTACCGCCCCGCCTCCAACGTGACCGGAGAGCTGTCGTTCACCGGCGGCTATCCCTTCGCGCCCGGCTCCACCGTCGATCTGGACGTGGGCGGCACCGGCTACGAGCTGTTCACCGAAGGCGAATGGGCCTGGCCGACAAGCGCCGAGCAGGACGCGCAGATCGTCGCTTCGCTTCGGAACGGCGCGCAGGCGGTACTGACCGCCCGCTCGGCGCGCGGCACGCAAACGAAGGACACGTTCTCTCTCTTCGGGTTCACGGCCGCGATGGAAGAGGCCGCCAAGCGCTGCGGCGGCTGACCGGTCAGGCCATCGCAAAGACGACTGCGGCGGCCAGTACCGCGCAGGCGACCCATATACCCCGTCGTGCATATCTCCAGCGTTGGAACGTCCGCATGGCATCCGCCGGATCGGGCCCGTCGATCCGTGTCCCAGCCAGTACAGGCAAGACGTTTTCGGACAGGTGCGCCGTCAGCGTACACTCGGAATGGTTCAGATCGTAGAACCGGTCGATCACGAAGCCTTGCCTGAAACCGAAGCGTCCGGTCCACCCGTAGCGCCACGGGTTCACGATACCGGCCATGATGGCCGTCAGGTCGCGGCGTCCGGCATCGTTGGTGAACCGTGCGCATGCCGCGCGAATGCGTTCGGCGTGACCGGCATGGCAGACAGAGCCGACGAACACGATCTCGGTCAATCGTCCGTGCGGACGGGCTCCGACCGCTGCGCTGACGCTCGCAACGATGTCCGCGAGGATGGCCGCGCCCATGCTGTGGCACAGGATGGCGACATCGCGATCCGGGTTCTGGGACAGGTGATAGTCGATCTGCCGAATGGAATGACGCCTCAGATAGCGCATCCGCCATCGGAGCACGGCATCGGTCGTCTGAATGATCCCCGGCGGCTTGACCAGACCGGCCCGGATATCGCGGGATGTGTACTCGCGCAGCGCAAAACTGAAGTCATCCGACCACTGGGCGCTGGACCGGATGCCGGGCAGCATGAGGATCAGGAGCGCCCTTTCGGGCGGCCCCCGGGGCCGGTCCGGTTCCACCACGACATGCCCGACGGGATCTTCGGCGGAGAACACGTCTGGCAGTTGGACCGGGTCCGTACTCTGCTTCACTCGTCACGCCCTGCGGGAATTTACCGAAAGGTTAACGGCTGAGGGACGTTGGGTAAACCCTGGGTGGCATGACGCGCATGCGGTGCTGTCGCGGACGCGCCTCGACCGATGGACAGCCCGCCGGCCCTGCCCTGCCCTGGGTGCCTGCGGACCACCCGGGATCAGGCGCGCATCAGTTGCGGATCCGCCTTGTCCATCGCGGCCTCATCCGTCCGGCGCGCCATCCCTTCCGGTTGGGGCGCGTCCGGCGCGTCCGGACCGGCCGTGGAGACGGCGACGGTCTCGGCATGCCTGCGGGCGGTATCGCGCCCCTCCCGCCGGGCCAGCGCCGCGGTATCGATGCCCGGGATGATCACGGTATGGAACCGTTCGGGGTCGCTGTCGTGCGATCCGATCGCGCGGCCCTTGGCGGTCTCGCCCACGGCCCATGCGAACAGGTTCATCGCGGCATTGAAGAGGTCTTTTCTGGACCCGAATTCGCAGTCCTCGACCGTCGCGTCGAAGCGTGCGGCCTGGGTTGGCGTGAGGTCGAACTGTAGTCGCTTCTTGGACTCGTTGTTGGTGGAGACGGACATAGAAAGCTCCGATATGATGGGAGTGATCCGGATCTGCGATCCGGCGGACGGCACGGACCGGCAGGGGCGCCGCGGTCCGAAGCGACCGCGGGCAACGGAGGACAAACCACCGTTGCGGCTAGGTCCATCGATCTGGAACCCATGACACGTCCTCCGGCCGGCACGGCCACCCTGTACCGATACGGGTATGGGAGGAAAGTTCTCAGAAAAGGTTATGGTTCCGGTCATGAAATGACATAAATCCGTTACCATTCCGAGTAATCCATGAGTAAAATACGGAAGCCTCCTTCGCAAGCCCCCTTTGGATCAGGTATCCGTTCGGCGGTGAATTTGCCTTCCCGGGCCCCGTCGCCTATGTCCGTCCGGTTGCAGACCGACAGCGAGCCTTCCATGACGTCCCGACCGGGCATCCCACCGCTGACCCCCGACGTGCTGACCGTGCCGCGCGCGCCGGTCGGGGCGACGCAAGGTGCGGACAATCTTATCGGGCTGACCCGAGACGGTCTTCGCGCCGCCCTCCTGTCGGCCGGTACGTCCGAGCGTCAGGCGACCATGCGGACCCGCCAGATCTGGGCTTGGATATACGAACGGGGCGTGCGCGACTTTGCCGCCATGACCAATCTGTCGAAAGACTACCGCGCCCTGCTCGGCGCGCGCTTCTCCCTCGACATCCCCGAAGTCGTGCGACGCGAAGTCAGTGCGGACGGGACGCGAAAGTATCTCGTGCGGATCGCCGGCGGCCACGAGGTCGAGACGGTGTACATCCCCGAGGCCGACCGCGGCACGCTGTGCGTCTCGTCGCAGGTGGGCTGCACGCTGACCTGTTCGTTCTGCCATACCGGCACGCAGAAGCTGGTGCGCAACCTGACCGCCGGAGAGATCGTCGGCCAGATCCTGCTGGCGCGCGACGATCTGGGCGAATGGCCCGTGCCGGGGGCGCCCAAGGACGAACGGCGGTTGCTGTCCAACGTCGTGCTGATGGGCATGGGAGAGCCGCTCTACAATTTCGAGAACGTCCGCGACGCGATGAGGATCGCGATGGACCCCGAGGGCATATCGCTGAGCCGCCGCCGCATCACGCTCAGCACCTCGGGTGTCGTCCCCGAGATCGCGCGTACCGCGACCGAGATCGGGTGCATGCTGGCCGTGTCGTTCCACGCGACGACGGACGAGGTGCGCGACCGACTGGTGCCGATCAACCGCCGCTGGAACATCGCGGCGCTTCTGGACGCCCTGCGCGACTACCCCAGGCTGAGCAATTCCGAGAGGATCACATTCGAATACGTGATGCTGAAGGACGTGAACGACGCCGACGCCAACGCGCGCCGGCTGGTTTCGCTGATCCGGGGGATTCCCGCCAAGATCAACCTCATCCCCTTCAACGAATGGCCGGGCGCACCCTACGAGCGCTCGACGCCCGAGCGCATCCGCGCCTTCGCCGACATCGTCCACAAGGCCGGCTATGCCTCGCCCATCCGCACCCCGCGCGGCGAGGACATCATGGCCGCCTGCGGACAGCTTAAATCGGCGACCGAGAGGGACCGCAGATCGCGCGCGCAGATCGCCGCCGACATGGTCGACGGCCCGGCAGCGGTCTGACCGGCCGCCCGCGCCGGTACCACGCGTCACCTGCGACTGGCCCTCCGCCGCAATCGACGGTCCGTATCCGGCGTCACGGTCTAGTCCCGGCGCACCGAGACCGGCGGACCGTGTGTCAGCCGGTCAGCGGAACCCGCTCCAGCAGATGGAAATGTCCCGTATTATCCTCGCCCACAAGGCTGAGGGCGTCCACATCGACCGGCTGGCCGGTCAGCTCTGCGATCGCCGGCGTCAGGGCATTCAAGACCGCCTCCGCCGTCGCTGCGGGCAGCGGGCCGGTCAAGGTCATGTGGACGGCGAAGTCCTCGATCACCCAAGGGTATCCCCAACGCACGAGGTTCGCCTCCTGCCGGGCCGAAAGCCCGGCTGACCGCCGCCGCGCCAGGTCTGCTTCGCTCGGGGACGCGCGGAAGCCGTCGAGGTCGCGCACCGTATTCGCGGCCAGCGCACCGAGGGCGCGGACCTCGTCGTGCGGGACAAGGGCGACGAAGGCCCGCTCGGGCGAACCGACGCATACCAGCCGCAACCGCCCCAGCGACGCAGGGGCATGGCTGGCGCAGAACGCGTGCAGCGAAGCGGCCAGCGCGTCGGCCGTGGCACCCACAGCCAGTGCGAAAGGCGGCTTGATCGTCGCGTGGAACCCGTAGCGGCGCGGCGTCGCCGTCAGATCGTCGGCCGGCGCCGGCAGCGGCCCGACGTCCGGCCGGACACCGCCCGGACCGCCCGCCGCCAGGTCCCAGCCCAGCCAATCCGCGCCGAACCGCGCCAGAGGACCGGGCGCCGGCGTGAAGTAGATCGCATATCTCCGAAACATCGCCAGCCCCGTTTCGCAGCCCGTCGCGGCACGGTATGACCCCGGCATGGACACCATCGCAACACCCGATCCGACGTCGGCGGCGGATGCCAGAGCGGCCCCCGCCTCCGACATGGTACTCGCGAACGCGCGCCTGATCCTCCCGGGCGAGGTGGTCACCGGGTCGCTGCGCATCTCGGGCGGCGTCATCGCCGCCATCGACACCGGCGCGGCGGTCCCGCGCGGCGCCATCGACTGCGGGGGCGACCATATCGCACCCGGCCTCGTCGAGCTGCATACAGACAATCTGGAACGTCACCTGACGCCGCGCCCCAAGGTCGATTGGCCCCATGGGGCGGCGATCCTGGCGCATGACCGCGAACTGGCCGGGACCGGCATCACCACCGTCTTCGACGCGATCCGCGTCGGTTCCATCGTGTCGGACGCCGAGAACGGATACCCGGAGTATGCCCGCGCCATGGCGTCCGAGATCGCGGCGGCATCGCGCGACGGGCTGCTGAAGATCGACCACCGCATCCACCTGCGCGCCGAGGTCTGTTCGGAGACGCTGGTGGACGAGCTGGCGGCCTTCGGCCGCGAGGACGGCATCGGGATCGTGTCGCTGATGGATCACACACCCGGCCAGCGCCAGTTCCGCGACGTGGAGAAGCTGCGCGTCTACCTCGCCGGCAAGGCGGGGCTGACCGATGAGGGGTTCGCCGCCCACATGGCCTTCCACCGGGACCTGCGCGCGCGCAACGGCGACGCGCACGAGGCGGCAACCGTGGCGGCGGCCCGCCGCTACGGCGCGGTGCTGGCCAGTCATGACGATACGACGGCCGATCAGGTCGCCGTGTCGGCCCGGCACGGCGTGGCGCTGGCCGAGTTCCCGACGACAACCCAGGCCGCGTCGGCCAGCCGGGCCGCGGGGCTGGCCGTCATCATGGGCGCGCCGAACCTCGTGCGGGGGGGGTCCCATTCGGGCAACGTCGCCGCGTCCGAGCTGGCCCATGCGGGACATCTCGACATCCTGTCGTCCGACTACGTGCCGGCGTCGCTGCTGATGGGCGCCGTGCGGCTGGGGGACATCTGGGGGGATCTGGCGCGCGGTATCGCCTGCGTCACGCGCAACCCGGCCGAGCGGGTGGGCCTGCACGACCGGGGCCGGCTGGCGCCGGGGCTGCGGGCGGATTCTGTTGCGCTTCGCCCTGCGCGGCGCCGATGCGGTCGCCCTGTCGGTCTGGTCGGCCGGGCGGCAGGTGGCCTGACGACAGGTCGACGTTGCCGGACGTCACCGTCGATGCACAACGCGACCAAGGATAACCGGGCATCGGTCCCATAGTCCCGAGACCGGCGTCGGACGCAACGAACCGAAAAATCTGCCTGATGCTGCGCCGGCCACAGTCCGGGCCGTGCGCCGCGGCATGAACGCCGCCCGGCCGGTGGCCGGGCGGCAGGACCTGCGGTCAGACGCGGTTCAGGAGTCCCGGCTCTCGGGCGTATCCACAAGTCCGTTGTCGAACCCGTCCGCATCGTCCGAGGGACCGTCCAGGACGTCCTCCATCACCGGTGCAGCAAGGGCCGCGGCCTTCTCGGCCTCTTCGCGGGCCTTGTTGATGACCTTCTGGTCGCGGTCCGTGGCGATCTTGCGCATCGCCTTGGTCGCTCCACCGGTGCCCGCCGGGATCAGCCGGCCGACGATCACGTTCTCCTTGAGGCCCACCAGCTTGTCCCGCTTGCCCTGGACGGATGCCTCGGTCAGCACGCGCGTCGTCTCCTGGAACGAGGCGGCCGAGATGAAGCTGCGGGTTTGCAGCGACGCCTTGGTGATGCCCAGCAGGATCGGCTCGCCCGTCGCCGGACGCCCGCCCTTCAACGCCGCCTTGGCATTGGCCTCGTCGAACTCTGCCTTGTCCACGTGCTCGCCCTTCAGCAGCGTCGTCTCGCCTGAATCCTGGATCTCCCACTTCTGGAGCATCTGGCGGACGATGACCTCGATGTGCTTGTCGTTGATCTTCACGCCCTGAAGCCTGTAGACGTCCTGCACCTCGTCGATCATGTAATCCGCCAGCGCCTCGACACCCATGATGGCGAGGATGTCGTGCGGCGCCGGATTGCCGTCCATGATGTAGTCGCCCTTCTGGACGAAGTCGCCTTCCTGCACCGGGATGTGCTTGCCCTTGGGGACCATGTATTCCACCGGCTCGTGGCTGTCGTCGCCGGGGACGATCGCGATGCGGCGCTTGTTCTTGTAGTCCTTGCCGAAGCGCACGTAGCCGTCGATCTCGGCGATGATGGCGTGGTCCTTGGGACGCCGTGCCTCGAAGAGTTCGGCCACCCGCGGCAGGCCGCCGGTGATGTCCTTCGTCTTGGCGCCCTCGCGCGGGATCCGCGCCACCACGTCGCCCGCCTTGACCGTCGCGCCGTCCTCGATGCTGAGGATCGCGTCCACCGACATCGGATAGGTCACGGGATTGCCCTGATCGTTGCGCACCGCCTCCCCGTCCTCGTCGAGGATCAGGATCTCGGGCTTCAGCTCGTTGCCCTTTGGGACGGACCGCCAGTCGGTGACGATCTTCTGCGTCATGCCGGTGGCGTCGTCGGTGTCGTCACGTACCGACAGGCCGGTAATGAGGTCGACGAACCGCGCACTGCCCGCCTTTTCGGCGATGATGGGCAGCGTGTAGGGGTCCCATTCGAACAGGCGGTCGCCGCGCGAGATGGCGGCGCCCTCCTTCACGTGGACCGTGGTTCCGTAGCCCAGCTTGAAGCTGGCACGCTCCGCCCCCTGCTCGTCGACGATGGCCAGCGACATGTTGCGCCCCATGACCACGGCCAGACCGGCATCGTTCACCAGCAGGTTGGCGTTGCGGAATTCTGCCACGCCCTCCTGACCGGCTTCCTGGAACGACTGCTGGCCGCCCTGCGCCACGCCGCCGATGTGGAAGGTCCGCATCGTCAGCTGGGTGCCGGGTTCGCCGATGGACTGCGCGGCGATGATGCCCACCGCCTCGCCCTGGTTGACCATCGTGCCGCGGGCAAGATCGCGCCCGTAGCAGGCGGCGCAGACGCCTTCCTCGGCCTCGCAGGTCAGGGGCGAGCGGATCCGCACCTTGGCCAGGCCCGACGCCTCGACCATGTCGGCCTTGCGCTCGTCGATGAGCTCGCCCGAGGCGACCATCACCTCCTCGGTGCCGGGACGGACCATGTCCTCGGCCGCGACGCGTCCCAGGATCCGTTCGCCCAGCTGCGACACGACCTCGCCGTCGTTCACGGCCGCCTCGGCCGTCACCGCGCGTTCGGTGCCGCAGTCGTGCATGCGCACGATGCAGTCCTGCGCGACGTCCACCAGACGCCGCGTCAGATAGCCCGAGTTCGCGGTCTTGAGCGCGGTGTCCGAAAGGCCCTTCCGCGCCCCGTGGGTGGAGTTGAAGTACTCCAGCACGGTCAGGCCTTCCTTGAAGTTCGAGATGATCGGCGTCTCGATGATCTCGCCCGAGGGCTTGGCCATCAGTCCGCGCATGCCGCCCAGCTGCTTCATCTGGGTGACCGAGCCGCGGGCGCCCGAATGGGCCATCATGTAGACGCTGTTGGGCTCGTTCTCGGCGCCGTTCTCGTCGTCGCCCGGCGTGCTGATCGTGCTCATCATCGCGTCGGTGACCTTGTCGTTGCACTTCGACCAGGCGTCCACGACCTTGTTGTACTTCTCGCCCTGGGTAATCAGGCCGTCCATGTACTGCTGCTCGAAATCCTTGACCTGACCGCGCGTCTCGTCGACCAGTTCCCACTTGCTGTCGGGAATGACCATGTCGTCCTTGCCGAAGCTGATGCCGGCCTTGAACGCCTCGCGAAAGCCCATCGTCATGATCTGGTCGCAGAAGATCACCGATTCCTTCTGGCCGCAGAAGCGGTAGACGGTGTCGATGACCTGCTGCACCTCGCGCTTGCGCAGCAGACGGTTCACGAGGTCGAACGGCGCCTTGGCGTTCAGCGGCAGCAGCGCACCCAGACGCACACGGCCCGGCGTCGTCTCGAACCGGCGCAGGACCTCGTTGCCCTCGTCGTCGATCTGCGGCAGCCGCGCGGTGATCTTGGCGTGCAGGTGCACAGCACCCGCGTCGAGCGCGTGCTGCACCTCGTCCACGTCCGAGAACATCATGCCCTCGCCCTTCATCCCGTGGCGCTGCATCGAGATGTAGTAGAGGCCCAGGATCATGTCCTGCGACGGCACGATGATCGGCGCGCCGTTGGCGGGCGACAGCACGTTGTTGGTGCTCATCATCAGCACGCGCGCCTCAAGCTGCGCCTCGAGGCTCAGCGGAACGTGGACCGCCATCTGGTCGCCGTCGAAGTCGGCGTTGAAGGCCGAGCAGACCAGCGGGTGAAGCTGGATCGCCTTGCCCTCGATCAGCACGGGCTCGAACGCCTGGATGCCCAGACGGTGCAGGGTGGGCGCGCGGTTCAGCATCACCGGATGCTCGCGGATCACTTCGTCCAGAATATCCCAGACCATGGGATTTTCCTTCTCGACCAGCTTCTTGGCCTGCTTGACGGTGCTGGAGTATCCCTGCGCCTCGAGCTTGGAGTAGATGAACGGCTTGAAGAGCTCGAGCGCCATCTTCTTGGGGAGCCCGCACTGGTGCAGCTTCAGCTCCGGCCCCGTCACGATGACGGACCGGCCCGAGAAGTCCACCCGCTTGCCCAGCAGGTTCTGGCGGAACCGGCCCTGCTTGCCTTTCAGCATGTCGCTGAGAGACTTCAGCGGGCGCTTGTTGGCGCCCGTGATGACGCGGCCGCGGCGGCCGTTGTCGAAGAGCGCGTCGACGGACTCCTGCAGCATCCGCTTTTCGTTGCGGATGATGATGTCGGGCGCGCGCAGCTCGATCAGCCGCTTGAGTCGGTTGTTGCGGTTGATGACGCGGCGGTAGAGGTCGTTGAGGTCCGACGTCGCGAAGCGGCCGCCGTCCAGGGGCACCAGCGGGCGCAGCTCGGGCGGGATGACCGGCACGACGGTCAGCACCATCCATTCGGGGCGGTTGCCGGATTCGAGGAAGTTCTCGACGATCTTGAGCCGCTTGATGATCTTCTTGGGCTTCAGCTCGCCGGTGGCCTCCTTCAGCTCTTCGCGCAGGCGGTCGGCCTCGGCCTCGAGGTCGATCATCGACAGCATCTCGCGGATCGCCTCGGCGCCGATGTTGGCGGTGAACGCATCGGTGCCATAGGCGTCCTGCGCGTCCATGAACTCCTCTTCGGTCAGCATCTGGCCGTAGGTGAGGTCGGTCAGACCCGGCTCGATCACGACGTAGTTCTCGAAGTAGAGAACGCGTTCGAGGTCGCGCAGCGTCATGTCCAGCATCAGTCCGATGCGCGACGGCAGCGACTTGAGGAACCAGATATGCGCGCAAGGGGCGGCCAGCTCGATATGGCCCATGCGCTCGCGCCGGACCTTCTGCAGCGTCACCTCGACGCCGCATTTCTCGCAGACGACGCCGCGATACTTCATGCGCTTGTACTTGCCGCAAAGGCACTCGTAGTCCTTGATCGGACCGAAGATCCGCGCGCAGAAGAGGCCGTCCCGCTCAGGTTTGAACGTGCGGTAGTTGATCGTCTCGGGCTTCTTGATCTCGCCGAAGGACCACGAGAGGATCCGCTCGGGGGAGGCGAGTGAAATCTTGATCTCGTCGAAGGTCGCGGGTGCGGCAACCGGGGCGAACGGGTTGGTGGTCAGTTCCTGGTTCATCTGTCGATCCTGTAAACGGGTGCGTCGGAAGGCAGGCGCCGGAGCCATGCAGGGCTCCGGCCGGGGGCTCTATCGGGAACCCGTCACTCTGCGTCTTCCTCCTCGGGAAGGTCCTGCTCGGCGTCCAGAAGCTCCATGTTGAGCCCCAGTCCGCGGACCTCCTTGACCAGCACGTTGAACGATTCCGGCACGCCGGCCTCGAAGTTGTCCTCGCCCTTGACGATGCTCTCGTAGACCTTGGTGCGGCCCGCGACGTCGTCGGACTTTACCGTCAGCATCTCCTGCAGCGTGTAGGCCGCGCCGTAGGCCTCCAGTGCCCAGACCTCCATCTCGCCGAAGCGCTGGCCGCCGAACTGCGCCTTGCCGCCCAGCGGCTGCTGGGTGACCAGGCTGTAGGGCCCGGTGGAGCGCGCGTGGATCTTGTCGTCCACCAGGTGATGCAGCTTCAGCAGGTACTTGATCCCCACCGTCACCTTGCGCTGGAACTTCTCGCCGGTGCGTCCATCGAAGAGATCGGACTGACCAGACGTGTCGAAGCCCGCACGCACGAGGCTGTCGTTGACGTCCGCCTCCTTCGCGCCGTCGAACACCGGCGTCGCGATCGGCACGCCGCGGGTGGCGTTGCCCGCCACCTCCAGCGTCTCGGCCGCGTTCATGGACGCGATGCCCTCGTCGTAGACATCGTCGCCGTAAGCGATGCGCAGCGCCTCGCGCACCGGGGTCAGATCGCCGCTGCGCCGATAGCCCTGCAGCAATTCGTCGATCTTGATCCCCAGACCCCGCGCGGCCCAGCCCATGTGGGTTTCGAGGATCTGCCCGACGTTCATGCGCGACGGCACGCCCAGCGGGTTCAGCACGAAGTCCACCGGCGTCCCGTCGGCAAGGAACGGCATGTCCTCGATCGGCACCACCTTCGAGATGACGCCCTTGTTGCCGTGACGGCCGGCCATCTTGTCGCCGGGCTGCAGCTTGCGCTTCACCGCGACGAAGACCTTGACCATCTTCATGACGCCGGGCGGCAGGTCGTCGCCGCGGCGCACCTTCTCGACCTTGTCGTCGAACCGCGCGTCGAGCGTGCGCTTCTGCGCCTCGAACTGCGCGTTCAGCGCCTCGACCTCGCCGGCCTCCTGCTCTTCGGCAAGGGCAAGCTGCCACCATTGGCCGCGGCTCAGCTGGTCGTCCAGCAGCGCCTCGGTGATCTCCGAGTTGGGCGCAACGCCGCGCGGGCCCTTCACGGCCGTGCGGCCCAGCAGACGCTCGCGCAGGCGGGCGTAGATGTTCCGCTCCAGGATCACCAGCTCGTCGTCACGGTCGCGCGCCAGACGCTCGACCTCCTCGCGCTCGATCTGGACCGCGCGCTCGTCCTTCTCCACGCCGTGGCGGTTGAAGACGCGCACCTCGACCACGGTGCCGAAGTCGCCGGGCGGCAGACGCAGCGACGTGTCGCGCACGTCGCTGGCCTTCTCGCCGAAGATGGCGCGCAGCAGCTTCTCCTCGGGCGTCATGGGGGATTCGCCCTTGGGGGTGATCTTGCCCACCAGGATGTCGGCCGGGCCCACCTCGGCGCCGATGTAGACGATGCCCGCCTCGTCGAGGTTGCGCAGCGCCTCCTCGCCGACGTTCGGGATGTCGCGGGTGATCTCCTCGGGCCCCAGCTTGGTGTCGCGCGCGGCGACCTCGAACTCGTCGATGTGGATCGACGTGAACACGTCGTCGCGGGTGATCCGCTCGGAGATGAGGATGGAGTCCTCGTAGTTGTAGCCGTTCCAAGGCATGAACGCGACGACCACGTTCTTGCCCAGTGCCAGCTCGCCCATGTCGGTGCTGGGACCGTCGGCGATGACCTGCGCCTTCTCGACCGTGTCGCCGACGTTCACCAGCGGGCGCTGGTTGATGCAGGTGTTCTGGTTCGACCGCTGGAACTTGCGCAGACGGTAGATGTCGACGCCCGCGTCCCCAAGCTCCAGATCCTCGGTGGCACGCACGACGATACGGGTGGCGTCCACCTGGTCGATGACGCCGGCGCGCTTGGCCATGATGGACGCGCCGGAGTCCCGCGCGACGACCTCCTCGATGCCGGTGCCGACCAGCGGCGCCTCGGCCTGCAGGAGCGGCACCGCCTGCCGCTGCATGTTCGACCCCATGAGCGCGCGGTTCGCGTCGTCGTTTTCGAGGAACGGGATCAGCGAGGCGGCGACCGAAACCAGCTGCTTCGGCGACACGTCGATCAGGTCGACCTGCTCGTTCGGGGCCAGCATGTAGTCGCCCGACTGCCGCGTGCTGACCAGGTCGTTCACGAAGCGGCCGTCCTCGGTGAGGTTGGCGTTCGCCTGCGCCACGGTGTGGCGCATTTCCTCGGTGGCGGACATGTAATGCACCTCATCGGTGACCTGCCCGTCCTTCACGACGCGGTAGGGCGTCTCGATGAAGCCGTACTTGTTGACCCGCGCGAAGGTTGCGAGGCTGTTGATGAGGCCGATGTTGGGCCCTTCCGGCGTCTCGATGGGGCACATGCGACCGTAGTGGGTGGGGTGCACGTCGCGCACCTCGAAGCCCGCGCGCTCGCGCGTCAGGCCGCCCGGTCCCAGCGCCGACAGGCGGCGCTTGTGCGTCACCTCGCTGAGAGGGTTGGTCTGGTCCATGAACTGCGACAGCTGGGACGAGCCGAAGAACTCGCGCACCGCGGCCGCCGCCGGCTTGGCGTTGATGAGGTCCTGCGGCATCACCGTGTCGATCTCGACCGACGACATGCGCTCCTTGATGGCGCGCTCCATCCGCAGCAGGCCGACGCGGTACTGGTTCTCCATCAGCTCGCCCACGGACCGCACGCGGCGGTTGCCCAGGTGGTCGATGTCGTCGATGTCGCCGCGCCCGTCGCGCAGCTCGTTCAGGGCCTTGATGCAGGCGACGATATCCTCGCGGCGCAGCGTGCGCACGGTATCCTCGGCATCGAGGTCGAGACGCATGTTCATCTTCACGCGGCCCACGGCGCTGAGGTCGTAGCGCTCGCTGTCGAAGAAGAGCGTGTTGAAGAGGTTGGACGCGGCCTCGACGGTGGGCGGCTCGCCCGGGCGCATGACGCGGTAGATGTCCATGAGCGCGGTGTCGCGGCCCATGTTCTTGTCCACCTGCATGGTGTTGCGCATGTACGGGCCGTGGGTGATGTTGTCGATGTCGAGCACGGGAATGCTGTCGACGCCTGCGTCCATCAGATCCTTGAGGGTGCCGCCGGACACTTCGCCATCCTTGTCGACCTCCCAGGTCAGCTCGTCGCCCGCCTCGGCGAAGATGGCGCCGGTGCTCTCGTCGACGATGTCCTTGGCGACGTAGCGCCCGACGATCTGGTCGAAGGGCACGAGCAGGTCGCGGACGTCGCCCTTGTCGATCATCTCCTTGACCGCGCGCGGCGTGATCTTCTTGCCCGCCTCGGCGATCACCTCTCCGGTGGCGGCGTCAACCAGGTCGTGCGTCGGGCGCGTGCCGCGCACACGCTCGGGGAAGAAGCGCGTGATCCAGCCCCTGTTCTTCTCCAGCCTGAATTCGACCGTTTCGTAATAGGCGTCCATGATCGCCTCCTGGTCCAGCCCGAGGGCATAGAGCAGGGTCGTCACGGGCAGCTTGCGACGGCGGTCGATGCGGCAGAACACGATGTCCTTGGCGTCGAACTCGAAGTCCAGCCAGGAACCGCGATAGGGAATGATCCGGCAGGCGAAGAGCAGCTTGCCCGACGAATGGGTCTTGCCCTTGTCATGGTCGAAGAAGACGCCGGGCGACCGGTGCATCTGCGACACGATGACGCGCTCGGTCCCGTTCACGACGAAGGTGCCGTTCGGCGTCATCAGGGGCATGTCGCCCATGAAGACGTCCTGCTCCTTGATGTCCTTCACGGACTTCGCGCCGGTATCCTCGTCCACGTCGAACACGATCAGGCGCAGCGTCACCTTCAGCGGCGCGGCATAGGTCATGTCGCGCTGCTGACACTCCTCGACGTCGTACTTCGGCTTCTCCAGCTCGTACTTGACGAACTCCAGCACGGCCGTCTCGTTGAAGTCCTTGATCGGAAAGACGGACTGGAAGACACCCTTGATCCCGTCGCCGTCCTGCGGCGTCGGCCCGTCGCCCGACTTCAGGAACAGGTCATAGGACGACTTCTGCACCTGGATGAGGTTGGGCATTTCCAGGACTTCGCGGATCTTGCCGTAATACTTGCGAAGTCGCTTCTGACCGAGGTAGGTCTGAGCCATGTGGGGATGTCCTGTCCGTTCGGCGTCGCCGTGACGCGCGGCATCCGCACGGCGACCATTGGGCGGGCCGGATCCCATTCCAGAACGGCGTGCCAGGCCGTCCACTCGGATCCACGACAGCGCCTTACAAAGCCCGAGCGTTCGATTCGGGCTTGATGAGACGTTATTCCTGTCTACAGAGATCGGTCAGTTAAGGGATTGCCAGACGGCATGCAAGGGGTCGGTCGCAAAGTTTCGAATAATGACAATATCCGCTGGTTCACAGCTCAACTATTGAGACCGTTCCAGAAGGCCACCAAGGTCGATACCGCCTGTTCGCTGGAGTACCGGCTCCGAATCTCGTTCGAGGCATGGCGGCGCAGGTCGTTCAGCCGACCCGGATCGGACCTGTATTCCCGAACAGCTTCGGCCGTTGCCTGCGCGAAACCGACGACATCTCCATCTGGCACGACAATGCCGGACCTGTCGTCGAAGAATTCCGATCCGCCCACACCGGTATACCCGATCACGATACAGCCCGCCGCCATGGCCTCCGCAGGCGGAAGGCCGAACCCTTCCTCCTTCGAGAAGGACAAGAAGAAAAGCGCATCCGACATCGCCCGGTGGACTTGCGGCCGGGTCATGCCCGCAAGCTCCTCGAAGCGTACGCCTTCGAACGCAGGCATCCGCCGAAGCATCGCGATCACCCAGGCAGCCTCGTCCTTTCGCTTCCGAGGCATGTAGGCGACAACCATCGCCTTCTCCTCGCGAAATGTGAGGTCGGTCGTCGGAACACCGAGCGGCAGCAAGGTGACGGGCAGATCGGGCGCGACCGCTTTCACCGCATCGTGGCAGGCGCGGGACGTGGCGAATATCGCATCGACGGTTTCCAGTAGATTCCCGCCCCGTGCGACGTCGCGCGTCCAGGCGCGCATGAAGCCGAAAACGTCTTGAACGGCCAGGATCCACCGGCGGTCCGGATACGTCGCCATCACCTCAGGATAGTTGAATTCGGGAGCGACGATGACGTCCTGGCCTCCAAGCACAAGGCGGCGGTTCACCTTCGGCTTGAACGCCCGTGACCTCAGGCGGATCGCTTCGGCTTTCAGGGCCGCCGGCCGCCGATACCAGCCGGACGGGCGCCCGGGCAGGCCGGGATCGCAGACGCTGTCCAGATCATTATCGAGGAAGGGGTAACTATAGTAGGCAGAGGGATAGAGGAGCGCAACGGAGTGGCCGGCCGAACGCAAGCTGACCATGTAGTCGATCAGGACGTTGATACCACCAATGGGTCTGGCGACCTCGGGTATCGCGAAGTAGTAGTTCCGATCCATGTGGGCCTTTCGACGGTCACGTTCCACACGGCACGGGGAACGCGAAAGTGCACCCCGTGCCGTGTTGGACCCGTGACGAGAGCCGATTACTTCAGTTCGACTTCGGCGCCCGCAGCTTCGAGCTTGGCCTTCACTTCGTCGGCCTCGGTCTTGGAGACCTGCTCCTTGACGGCCTTGCCGCCGGCCTCGACCAGTTCCTTGGCTTCCTTGAGGCCGAGGCCGGTCAGGGCACGGACTTCCTTGATGACGTTGATCTTCTGCGGGCCGGCGGCCTTCAGGATCACGTCGAACTCGGTCTGCTCCTCGGCGGCGGCGGCACCGGCACCGTCGGCCGGACCGGCCATCATCACGGCGCCGCCGGCGGCGGGCTCGATGCCGTATTCGTCCTTGAGGATGGTCTTGAGTTCCTGGGCCTCGAGGAGGGTCAGGTTCACGATCTCTTCGGCGAGTTTCTTGAGGTCAGCCATTTCGATGTTCCGTTCGTTCAGATGAGTTGAGATGTTCGGGTTGCGTCACGCCCAGGTCGCCGGTCAGGCCGCCTCGGCGCGTTCCTCGAGGGTCGACAGGATGCCCGCGATGTTGCTGGCCGGTGCGCCGATGGCTCCCGCGACGTTGCTGCCCGGCGCGCCGATGCAGGCGACGACGGACGCGATCAGCTCTTCGCGGCTGGGCAGTTGCGCCACGGCCTTCACGCCGGCCGGGTCGAGAGCGGTGTCGCCCATCGCGCCGCCGAGGATCTGGAACTTGGCGTTGTCCTTGGCATAGCCGTCGGCGACCTTGGCGGCCGCCACCGGATCCTCGGAATAGGACAGCACGGTCATGCCGGTCAGCAGGTCGCCCAGCGATGCGTTCGGCTTGCCCTCCAGTGCGATCTTCGCCAGCTTGTTCTTGGCGACGCGCACCGATCCGCCGGCCTCGCGCATACGGGCGCGCAGATCCTGCATCTCGACGACCGTGAGACCGGCGTAATGGGCAACGACCACCACGCCCGAGCTGTCGAAGATCTGGCCGAGCTCGTCGACCACCTTTTCCTTCTGCGCTCTATCCACAGTGTTACTCCGTATTGAGAAGGGGCGGCACCCCTCCGGCTCGTTCCAGCCGGTCCACGCGAGGCCCGGCCATCGGGTCCTTACGGGTCCTGAACAATCGGGTCCCACGGCGGCTCGAAGGCCCCCGCGACGATTGGTCGATCACCGTCTCGGGAGGGATTTACGGCCTGATGGCCACCCACCGTCTCGGACGAATGGCGCGGGCGTCACGATCTCATGATTCGCCCGCGCAGGGCTTCCCCCTACTGAGTCGGGGGGGGGCTGTATAGAGGCGACGGCGCCTAATCGTTGCCGGTGGCCGACGGGACGCTGACCGATACGGACGGACCCATGGACGAAGTGAGAAATACCCCCTTCATGTAGGTGCCCTTGGCGCCCGTCGGCTTGGCGCGGCCGACGGCGTCGACGAAGGCGCGCACGTTCTCGATCAGCTGCGCCGTATCGAAGGACGCCTTGCCGACGCCCGCGTGAACGACGCCCGCCTTCTCGGCCTTGAACTGGACCTGACCGCCCTTGGCGGCCTCCACGGCCTCCTTGACGTCCATCGTCACCGTGCCGACCTTGGGGTTCGGCATCAGGTTGCGAGGGCCGAGGATCTTGCCCAGACGGCCAACGATCGGCATCATGTCGGGCGTCGCGATGCAGCGGTCGAAGTCGATCTTGCCGCCCTGAATCTGCTCCATCAGGTCCTCGGCGCCCACGATGTCGGCGCCGGCGGCCTGCGCCTCCTCGGCCTTGGGGCCGCGCGCGAAGACGGCGACGCGCACCGTCTTGCCGGTGCCATTGGGCAGGGTCACCGTGCCGCGGACCATCTGGTCGGCGTGGCGCGGATCGACGCCCAGGTTCATCGAGATCTCGATCGTCTCGTCGAACTTCGCGGTCGCGTTGGACTTTACCAGGCTCACCGCATCGGCGACGGCCAGGTCGTGCTTCTCCGCCACGGCCTCGCGGGCGGCGCGGGTACGTTTTCCAAGCTTCGCCATCACTTCACCTCGATACCCATGGACGTCGCCGACCCGACGATGATCTTCATCGCGCCCTCGATGTCGACGGCGCTGAGATCCTTCATCTTGGCCTCGGCGATCTCGCGCACCTGCTTGAGCGTCACCGTGCCCACGGTCTCGCGCGAGGGGGTCTTGGCACCCGACTTCAGCTTGGCCGCCTTCAGCAGATAGTAGGACGCAGGCGGCGTCTTGATTTCCATCGTGAAGGACTTGTCCTGGTAGTAGGTGATCACGGTGGGGCACGGCGCGCCGGGCTCCATCTCCTGCGTGCGGGCGTTGAACGCCTTGCAGAACTCCATGATGTTGATGCCGCGCTGGCCCAGAGCGGGCCCCACGGGCGGCGAGGGGTTGGCCTGCCCCGCCTTCACCTGCAGCTTCATGCTGCCGACTTTCTTCTTGGCCATCCGGCCCTCCTTTCGCGGCGGAACGCGTCCGCCCTACAGTGGCCCCGGGGGGCCGGTGCCGTGGTTCGGTCCGGGGTGCCTCCCCTCGCCTCCCACGTCGAAAACGGTGCCCTTACGGGCGCGATCACATCTCCTTGGAGACCTGGGTGAACTCAAGCTCGACGGGCGTCGCGCGGCCGAAGATCGACACGCTGACCTTCAGGCGCTGGTTGTCCTCGTCCACGTCCTCGACCATGCCGTCGAAGCCCTCGAACGGGCCGTCGACGACCTTCACCTTCTCGCCGATGTCGTAGTGGATCAGGGTGCGCGGGCTTTCCTGCCCCTCCTCGACCCGGTTCAGGATCTGGTTCACGTCGCTGTCCCGCATCGGCATCGGCCGGCCCTGCGGCCCCAGAAAGCCGGTAACGCGGTTGATCGAGTTGATCAGGTGGTAGCCGTGATCGCTCATCTCCATGCGGACCAGGACGTATCCGGGCATGTAGCGCCGCTCGGTCGCGACCTTCTTGCCGCGGCGGATCTCGATCACGTCCTCGGTCGGGACGAGGACCTCTTCGATCTCGCCCTCCAGGCCCTTCTCGATCACCTCGGCGCGGATCTGCTCGGCGATCTTCTTTTCGTAGTTCGACAGGACGCTCACCGAGTACCACCGTTTGGCCATGCCGTTGTCGTCCCCTGTCGTCCGGCGATGCCGGTCATTCAAATCCGCCCGGTCCCTGCGGCCCGACCCCTCTGCCACGACCCGAGGGCGCGATGCGAACCGCATGGCCGTCGATGTGGGGAGTGCCGCCGCGCTTACAGTCGGTAGCACCGATTGGCAAGCGCCGGTGCGGCCCGTCTCGTGCGGACCGGCCGCCTAGCCGACGAAGGCCAGAAGCGCCTGCAGGCCTTGCCGGATGATGAAGTCGACGATGAAAAAGAAGATCGCAGTCAGCGTCGCCATCACGAGGACCATGCCGGTCGTCAGCAGAACCTCGCGCCGCGTGGGCCAGACGACCTTGGCCACCTCGGCGCGCACCTGCTGGATGAACTGGAGCGGATTGGTTCGGGCGGCCATCGTCGGTCCTCGCATCGGTCGGTGGGCATCTACGCGCCGGCGCCCGCGATATCAAGTCGCAGGAACGCGCGGCCCCTGCCCCGCGCTGGTTTAGGAAGCAGACGAACGAGGAACAGACGATGGCAAAGTCTCGTGACGAGATCTGGGAGGAATGGGGCGAGGTCGTGAACATGGCGCCCAAGGAGATCGAGGATTTCCTGGAAACAGATGAGAGCCGATCCGTCGGAGCGAACGAGGACGACGGAGAGAGCACCGGCCACAAGTCCGGCCGTCGCATCGTCGAGATCAAGCGGCGCAGGAAGGACGATCTCATCGACGACGACTGGAGCCACATGGCCAAGGTCGTCGGATACGTGAAGCGTCACTGCGCGCAGGGTGGCCCGGATGAGGACATGGAGCACTCGGCCTGGCGATATTCCCTGATGAACTGGGGCCACGATCCGGCGAAGAAGGACGGTTGCGGATAGAGCGCCGGTGGGGCCGTCGCCGCGAAAGGCCAGTCGTCCCGGTGCGAGCACTGTCTGCGAAGATCCGGCGATCCGCAGGCCTCACCTCGGCGCCCGGACCCGGAAGCGACGCCCGCTGCCGTCCGCGCCCGCACGAATATCACCGGCCCCGGATCCGCCAGCCCGCAGTGCCTCACCCCATGCGCCGGCTCTTGATGATATTCTCCAGCCGGTGCGTGTCCTCCTCGTAGCGGTTGGCCCTCTCCTCCAGCCTGCGCCGGGTCAGGTCGCCCCGCGTCCTGCCCGCCATCTGGCGCAGCAGCGCGGCACGCCCCCGGTGGGCCCGCAGTGCGTTGAACAGGCTCTCGTCCAGCGCGCGGTCCTGGCTATCACTGAGGCTTTCCAGGCTGTAGGCATGCCCGGTGTGACAGCGGAAGCGGGTCATCGGGCCGTCCTCGATCTGCCACAGCACGCCGTTGCAATGCGGACAGTTGTAGGGCGACAGCTCGCCCAGACGATCCTCGTTGGCCATGCTGGCTCCTTCCAGTCCCGCGATCTTCAATTCGATGCCGATATCCCACGGAACGGGCCTGTCCATCGTGCAGGGCTTGCCCGCGATACCGGCCAGTTCGGCGCCCAGAACCTCCAGCGGAATGGGATCGGCCTCCGGCACGGCGGTCATCGCGGCCTCTGGCATGTCGGGAAAGTCGGCGCTGTCGGGCGACTGCACCAAGATCCGGCCGCCGGTGCGGTAAAGCGCGCGCGCACCGGCCGCGCCGTCGTCCATCAGCCCCGACAGGATCACCCCAACCGCGCGCGGGCCGCGATAGACGGCAGCCGAGCGGAACAGCGGGTCGATGGCGGGGCGGAAATTGTTCTCGTGCGCGCCGCGCCGCAGATGGACGTGATCGGTCCCTATCATCATGTGGACGTCGGGACGCGCGAAAATGACGCGCCCGGGTTCGACCGGCATCTCGTCCTCGGCGATGACGATCGGCAGGCGCGAGAAGGGCGCCAGAAGATCCGATGCCTGGCTGCTTCCAACTGTCGAGAAATGCTGGCATACCAGAACCGCCGCCGGTAAATCCCCCGGAAGGTCTGCCAAAAGCCGTTTCAAGGCAGTAAAGCTGCCAGCCGATCCACCGATGACGATGGTGTCTATCCGGTCGGTTTCCATCCCATACGGCTCCGATTTCGATTTGGCGTCCGATGGTTGCATGTTGACACACGGTCCAACTCACCACTTTTTAACACCATCGAATGGAAGGTTGTAGCACTTGGCGAGCAAAGTTTCGATTCCGATCGTCGGGATAGGCGCGTCCGCCGGCGGTCTGGAGGCTCTGAAGACGGTCATCGGGCGTATGTCACCCGCGGCCGGCGCGGCCTATGTGATCGTCCAGCATCTGTCGCCCGATCAGAAATCCATCCTTCACGAACTGCTCCAGACGCAGACGAACATGCAGGTCGGCCAGATCGAGGACGGCGAGACCATCGAGGCGAACCGGTTCTACGTGGTTCCCCCCGGACGTGTCGCCTCGATCGACGGAGACCGGCTGATCCTCACCCACCGCGAACAGGCGGATGCAAAGCACCGGCCCATCGACGCCTTCTTTTCGTCGCTGTCGCAGGCACGCCAGCGCGAGGCCTACTGTGTCATCCTGTCGGGAACCGGCACCGACGGGACGTCGGGGCTGAAGGCGATCAAGGCGGCGGGCGGGATCGCGGTGGTCCAGGAAAGTGCGGGCGCCCGTTTTCCGGGCATGCCGGACAGCGCGGTGGCCACGGGGCTGGTCGACTTCGTTTTGCCGGCCGAGGATATCGCGCGGCGTCTGGAAGAGATGATCTATCACCGCCGTCAGCTCGACATCAGCGGCGACAACGAGGCCCTGAAGAAAGAGATCGAGGCGGCACTGCCCCGCATCGCGGCGCGACTGGCCGAGGTCGTCGGCAACGACTTCTCGGACTACAAGTCCGGGACGCTGGTGCGCCGGATCGAACGGCGCATGGCGGTGCTGAGGGTACGCCACGTAGAGCACCTGATAGACCTGCTGCAGGACGAATCGGAGGCCAGCCTGCTGGCCCAGGAGTTCCTGATCGGCGTCACCGAATTCTTCCGCAACCCAGATACGTTCGAGATGCTGCGCGAACTGGTGGTCAGGCCTCTGCTGGACGGATCGCAGAACACGATCCGCATCTGGGTGCCGGGCTGCTCGTCCGGCGAGGAGGCCTATTCCCTGGGCATGCTCTTCGCCGAAGAGATGGAGACGGCGAGCGACCGGCGCATGGTGCAGATCTTCGGCACCGACATCGACACGCCATCGCTTATCGCGGCGCGCTACGGGCTCTATTCCCCCGGCGCGATGGACGGGGTGAGCGACGAGCGGCGCGAACGGTTCTTCGTGCCCGAGAACGGCCAGTTCCGCGCCAGCCCCCTGCTGCGCGAAGCCTGCGTCTTTGCGCCGCACAACCTTGTCCAGGATCCGCCCTTCTCCCGGCTCGACCTCATCTCGTGCCGCAACCTGCTGATCTACCTGTCGGCCAACCTGCAAAAGCTGGTGGTCCCGCGGTTCCACTTCTCGCTGCGCGAGCATGGATACCTGTGCCTGGGCCCGTCGGAAGGGCTGGCCGGCGAGGATACCCTCTTCGACACCGTGGACAAGACACACCGGATTTTCCGCAAGAATCCCGCTGCGCCGACCAGTTATTCCTCACTGCTGGACCCGCCGCGCATGGCGCGCACCAAGCTGCCGATCAGCGATCGCGGGAACCGGGCCGCGCGCGACCTCAAGCTCGACCTGTCCCGCGAGGCCGCCGTGGAGCGCGAGTTCCTGCGCCAGTACGCGGCCCCCTTCGCATTGCTGTCCGGGGCGGGCGAAGTGCTGTTCCTGTCCCAGCAGATGACCGGCTTCGTGCGGCCGTCGCAGGGGACGCCGTCCATCGTCATCGACGCCTACCTCGCGACCGAGCTGCGCGTCCCGGCCCGCAGCGCGCTGGCGCAAGCGGTCGAGACGAACGAGACGGCGCGCGTCGAGAACGTGATGGTCCTCGGCGACAAGGACCAGCGCATCTTCGACGTAGAGGTGGGGCCGGTCGGGGCCGACTACATCATGGTCCTGAACGAGGCCCGCGCCGTCGACGCCCCCGAACTGGGCATCGCGGTGGGCGAACGCGAGACGGCCGACCGCGATATCCTGGAGACCGAGAACGTCCAGCTGCGCAAGCAGCTCGCGACGACGCTTCAGGAATACGAGACCTCGGGGCAGGAACTGAAGAGTTCCAACGAGGAACTGATGAGCATGAACGAGGAGCTCCAGTCCTCCAACGAGGAACTGGAAACCTCGCGCGAAGAGCTCCAGTCCATCAACGAGGAGCTGGAGACCGTCAACGCCGAGCTGCAAGAGAACAACCGGCTGCTGGGACGGTCCAACAGCGATCTGAAGAACCTGTTCGAGTCCACCGACCTTGCGGTTCTGTTCCTGGACCGCAAGTTCTGCGTACGCAATTTCACCCCGTCGACGTCCAAGCTTTTCGGCGTTCGCCCCCGCGACATCGGGCGCCCCATCTCGGACCTGTCCTCGCGCCTCGACTATCCGGACCTCGAAACGGACGCCCACCGCGTCGACACCTCGCTCCAGTCGTTCGAGCGCGAGGTGCAGATCGTTGTCACGGGCGAGACGTTCCTGGCCCGGATCAAACCCTATCGCACGACCGACAATCGTCTCGACGGCTACGTGCTGTCCTTCGTCGACATCACCGGCCGCAAGGCCTACGAGGAAACGCTGAAGCGGGCGGAACGCGATCTTGCCCGTCAATATGCCGAACTGGAAAACCTCTACGACACGACGCCGGTGGGATTGTCCCTGGTCGATACCGACCTGCGCTACATCCGCATCAACGAAAGCCTTGCAGCGATCAACGGTCTCGCGCCCGAAGATCATATCGGTCGCCGCTTTCCCGATCTGATGCCCGAACTTGCCGAAAGCCTGAGCCCTATCTACAGGCAGGTGATCGAGAGCGGCAGACCCGTCATGGGGCACGACATCGAGGGGCAGACGATCGCCTCGCCCGGCGAGACGCGCAACTGGATCGCCGACTTCTACCCGGTCCGACAGGACGACAAGGTCTTCGCTGTCGGAACCTGCGTGCGCGAGGTGACGCACCAGACCCGGATGGTCCAGCGCATCAGCGCCCAGAACGAACAACAGAAGCTGTTGATGGGCGAGCTTCAGCACCGGGTGAAGAACTCGCTGGCGACGATCTCGGCCATCTCGAAGATGCTGCTGACCGGCGCGGGAACTGCCGCCGACTTCCAGAAACGGCTGGCCGACCGGATCACCGCGATGGCGCGGACCCACGACCTGCTGACCGACGCCGACTGGACCAACGCCACATTCTCGGAGATCGTGTCGAACGAGGCCGCGCCCTACCGCCAGACCGGAGCGGGCCGCGTCACGCTGACGGGACCCGAATTGCCGCTGACCGCCAAGGAGGCGACGTCGCTGGGCATGGCGGTCCACGAGCTGATGACCAATGCGGCGAAGTACGGCGCGCTTTCGGTCGACGGCGGGCGGGTGGAGATAGCGACCAAGCTTCGCGGCGACCGTGCCCGCATCCTGTGGAAAGAGCACGGAGGCCCGCCGATCTCCGGGCCGCCCACCACGACCGGTTTCGGGAGCCTTGTGATCCAGCGCGTCCTCGCGTCGGACCTGGGCGCCGGCGTCGATCTGGATTTCGCACGGGACGGTCTGCGTTTGACCATCGAGTTCGACCTGGGCCGATAGCGTGGCTGTGCGAAATATCATGATCCTCGAGGACGAGGCGCTGATTGCGATGGACATCGAGCTGGCGCTACTCGACCACGGTTACGAGGATGTCTTCGTCTGTTCCTCGGTCCGCGCCGCGCTGGACCGGATCGACACCGCACCGCCGCAACTGTCGCTGCTGGATTTCAACCTCGGGCGAGGCGAGACGAGCCTGCCGGTGGCGCGCGCGCTTCGGACGCTCGACCGGCCATTCGCGTTCCTCACCGGATACACGGGCGCCACGCTCGCCGTCACATCCGATCTCCGAGACGTCGAATTGCTGTCCAAGCCGTTCCATATGCACGATATCCTCGACTTCATAGACCGCAACCTCGGGGCGTGAGACCGGGCGCCTCGTTCGGTTGCCCATGAGGCGCCCGCGGCGAGACATCGACAGGACTGTCCGGCACCGGCGAATACGACTATGCACATTATAAAAACCGCAGGGGAAGAGATCATGTTCACACTCGACAGACGCCGGACGCTGGGGCTGATCGGCGCCGCCGCGGCCACCGGGCTTGCCGCCCCCGCCATCGCGCAGAACCGCAGGACGGTGGTCGGCGCCCTGAGCCTGACCAGCCATTCGGGCAGCTTCGTCGCGCTGGAACGCGGCTACTTTGCCGAGGCCGGGCTGGACGTCGAGCTGGCGTTCTTCGAGGCGGCGCAGCCGATGGCCGTGGCCATCGCAAGCGGCGATGTCGACTTCGGCGTGACCGCCATCACCGGCGGCCTCATCAGCCTGGCCGACAAGGGCGCGGTCAAGGTCATCGGCGGCGCGCTGAGCGAAGAGCCCGGGATCGACGGGCAGATGTACCTCGCCTCGGATGCGGCCTACCAGGCCGGGCTCACCTCGATCGAGGCTCTGGACGGCAAGCGGTTCGGCGTCACGACGGCCGGGTCGTCATTCCACTACATGGGCGCCAAGGCCGCGGCGCAGGGCGGCGGCGTGCCGCAGTTCGTCCCGCTCCAGAAGGTCGGTGTCATCATCGGCGCGCTGAAGTCCGGGCAGATCGATGCCTGGGCCATCGTGCCCCACATCGCCAAGGGCCTGGCAGCCGGCCCGGAGGTCCATGCCATCGGCATGGTGGCCGACGTCCTGCCGAATTATCAGGTCACGACCGTCTTCACCTCGGCGCGCAACGCCAACGAAGACCGCACCCGGACCGAAAACTTCCTCAAGGGTTTCGGAATGGGCGTATCGGACTACAACGCGGCCATGGTCGACGGGACGCAGGACGACGCGGCGGTTGCCGACATGGTCGGCATCATCCACAAGTACGTCTACACCGAACGGCCCATCGAGGACGCGGCACCACCGATCATCGCCGGCTCCATGCGGTTGAACGAGGGCGCTTCGATCAATGTGGCTTCGGTGCGCGACCAGCTGGAATGGATGCAGTCCGAGGGGCTGGTGGATGCGTCCGTGACGCTCGATACCTTCCTCGACACGAGTTATGTCGAGACGGTCGGCGCCTGAGCGACGCCGCGCGAGGCGGGTATTCTGACCGCCCCGATACCGGACCGGAAGTCCCCCATGAACCTGCTGATCGACGGCGTGAGCCATTCCTACGGCACCACGGAGGTGCTGCGCGACGTGTCTCTGGACGTGCCGTCGGGGCGGATCGTCTGCCTCGTCGGGCCGTCGGGCTGTGGGAAATCCACCCTGCTGCGGCTTCTGGGAGGGCTGGAAAGTCCAACGGGGGGGCGGATCGTGCAGATCGGCGATCCGCCGCCCGGCTGCCTCAATCCGCTGACCTTCGTGTTCCAGGATTTTGCCCTGCTGCCGTGGCGGACGGCCCGCGGGAACATTTCCCTCGTGCTGGAGGACCATGGCATCCCCCGCGACACGGCGGACGCCATCGTCGCCGACGTGCTGGCCCGGACTCGGCTGACCGAATTCGCCGATGCCCTGCCACGGCAACTGTCAGGCGGAATGAAGCAACGGGTCGCCATCGCCCGCGCCCTGGCGGTCCGGCCGGCCGTGATGCTGATGGACGAACCCCTGTCGGCGCTCGACAGCCAGACGCGCGAGCTGCTGATGGACGACCTCGTGGCGCTATGGTCCCGCCAGCCGTTCACCGCCGTCTACGTGACCCACAACCTGGCCGAGGCCGTACGCCTGGGCCACCGGATCGTCGTCCTGTCGCGCAGGCCCGGCCGTATCCGGGACGTGGTGGACCTCGACACGCCGCTGGACCGGCGCGGCTTTGCAGACCCGGATCTGGAACGGGTCCAAGGGCGCCTGTGGGACGCGATGCGGGACGAGGCGCGCGACGCCGACCGCGAGTTGCTGGATGTCTGACCTGTCCGTCCACCGCCCCCGCGATGCCGCCGAGGTCCGGTTTCGCGGTGGAGGCTTCGCGCCGTCCGGCCGCCGCTGGGTCGGCGTCGGCGCCTTCGTGGGGTTGATCGCCTTCGCCGAGGCGGGGACGCGCGCCGGCTTCATCTCGGCCCTGATGCTGCCACGACCCTCTGACGTGCTGGCGACCCTGGTGGAGCTTTGGGAGTCGGGCCTGCTCTTCAAACATCTCGTGCCGTCGCTGACCCGCCTGGCAGTCGGCGCGACGCTGGGCGCCATAGCCGGCATCGGCGTCGGGATACTGATCGGCCTCTTCTCCTACATCCGCGCCGGGCTCGTGCCGCTGGTGGCCGCGATCTTCCCCATACCGAAGATCGCGCTGCTGCCCCTCTTCGTCATCTGGTTCGGCATCGGCGAAAGTTCGAAATACGCGCTGATCGCCTTCGGCACCTTCACCCCTACGGTCGTCGCGGCCTATGGCGCCGTCGACAACGTGGACCGGTCGCTGATCCGCATGGGCCAGAGTTTCGGACTGTCCTGGCTGTCCATCGTACGCAAGATCGTCATCCCGGGCGCGATGCCGGGCATTCTGTCTGGGCTGCGCGTCAGCCTCGCCATCGCCATCATCTTGCTGGTCGCGGCCGAGATGCTGGGGGCGCAATATGGCATCGGCGCCTACATCCTCGAGGCCGGATCGCTCTACGACCTCGAACGCCTCTTCGCGGGCGTGGCGATCCTGTCGATCCTCGGAGTGACGGTTTCCTACGCGATCGGCGTCGTTGAACGGCGATTCCTGGGTTGGCGGACCTGACGCGCGCGCCGATGCCTGCCAGATGCTCCCGTCAGTCCGCGCCATCGCGCAGCCGGCGCAGCAGCGCCGGTGGCGCATAGCCGTCCGGCACCGCCCCGATGTCTGCCTGATAGGCGCGCACCGCCGCGACGGTCAGCGGCCCGATGCGCCCGTCTATGCCATGCGTATCGAACCCGATCGCGGTGAGACGGCTCTGCAGCTCCAGCCGCTCGTCCAGCGTCAGTGCCCGGTCCCCGGTCGGCCAGGCGGCGCGGATCGGTCCGCCGCCGACGATCCGGTCGGCCAGGTGTCCCACGGCGATGACATAGGCGTCGGCGGTGTTGTATCGCTCCAGCACCGCGAAGTTGCCGAAGATCATGAACGCCGCGCCCCGTGCGCCCGCGGGCAGCAGGATCGACGCCGGTCCGTGCGAGTCGGTGAAGGCATGGCGATCTATGGCCATGACGCCGGCCGCCGCCCATTCGGATGGCAGACGCGTGACAAGGCGGTCGGCCGAAAGCCAGTCGAACCCCTCGGGCAAGGCGACCTCCACGCCCCACGGCTGGCCGGGCGTCCAGCCATATGCTGCGAGGTACGCTGCGGCCGATGCCAGGGCATCGGCGGGGTCGTCCGACCAGATGTCCCGCCGCCCGTCGCCGTCGTGGTCCACCGCATGGGCCAGATAGCTTGTGGGCATGAATTGGGTATGTCCCATGGCACCGGCCCAACTGCCGGTCATGCGGTCCGCCGCCACCTCGCCCGCCTCGACGATCCGCATGGCGGCGATCATCTCACCCTCGAAAAAGGCACCGCGCCGCCCGTCACAGGCCAGCGAAGCCAAGGATGACACGATAGGAGAACTGCCGCGGAACGTGCCGTAGGCCGATTCGAGACCCCAGATGGCGGTAATGACCTCCGATTCGACGCCGTAGCGCGCTTCGATGTCGGCCAGCGTGGACACCTGCCGTGCCAGTGCCGTGCGTCCGTTGACGACGCGCGCCTGCGATATCGCCGTGTCGAGATAGGTCCAGACGGGCTTCGTGAACTCCGACTGGTTGCGGTCGCGGCGGACGACGTCGCCATCGTAGGTCGCGGTGCGCATTGTCCCGTCGTACGTATCTGCCGAAACGCCCGATGCGACCGCGCGGGGCCTGAAGTCTTCGATCCACACCGCCAACGCGGCGCCGTCGCACCCGGCCTGCAGCGGCCCGGCTGTGAACGCCAGAATGAGGACCAGCGTCGTCCTCGCCATGCCGCAAGGGATAGAGGGGAACATGCGCCGGCGATCTCCTCCGATCCGGTATCGGTACCGGGCCTTCACGCCCCCTCCATCGTCAGATGGATGTCAGCAGAAACTTCGGTACATTCGGACCATAGGTCCGATGCACCGGTTTCGGCAATCGGTATGCCGCGCAGAGCGGCCGCCGGTCCTGCGGGCGAAGTCGCCGGTCGGATCGCCCGGTTACAGCGCAATTCGAACTTGTGCGAACACATGCCGGCCGCGGTATCGGCTATACGTCCTGACGATTGATTTCCGTGATCAGCACATCCGAAACGGTGCTGCCCAATTGAAACCGGGCACTCTCTTCCAGTGCGCGGCGCAGATTTTGCATTGACGCATTGGCTGTGAAGGCACCGTCGAAGCCGCCCGTGTTGGCATGATCGAGCAGCACGCGCAGGAACAGGTCCCGCAGTTTGGGCTCGCGGGCCATTGCGGCATCACTGCTGCCTTGCGCGACCTCCAGCGTGATCGACAGGACGACCATGGCCGTGACGTCGTCGCCCCGGATCAGGGGGATAACGAACTGGTTGGGCATCTCGACGAACTCGGAATCGAGGTCGGGTTCGGCCCTGGCAGCGGGGGAGGCGGCGGCATGATCGCCCGGCGCCTCCATCATGTCGCCATCCGTCTCGGCGCCCGTCTCGCCCTCAACCTCTGCCGTCGCGGCGACCTCCGGCGGCGGGCGCAGCGCGATACCCGCGCCGATGCCGGAACCGAGACCGACGAGGGCCAGCACAAGGGGAAGAAGTAGCTTCATGGGACAAGCCTCCTAGAACGGCAGAACGATGTCGGCGATCTGCTGGCCGTAGCGCGGCTGTTGCACGTCGGTGATCTGCCCGCGGCCGCCGTAGGAGATGCGCGCGGCGGCCAGACGGTCGTAGGTAATCTCATTCTGGCGCGATATGTCCTCGGGCCGCACGAAGCCCGACACCAGCAGCTCGCGGATCTCGAAGTTTACGCGGACTTCCTGGGTGCCCTGAATCTGGAGCGTACCGTTGGACAGGACGTCGATCACGGTCGCCGCCACGCGCAGGGTCAGCTTTTCGTTGCGCCGGACCGTGCCGTCGCCGGCCGAATTGCTGGTGGAACTCGTCGAGACCGCGTCTGCAAGGCTCGCCCCTTCGGGTAACTCCCGGTCAAGCCGCTGCGGGATCCCCAGCAGCGACGGGATCCCGAGGCTTTCGGACCCGCTGCGCGATCGCTGCGTCGAGTTGGAGATTTCGGCCCTATCATCGATCTCGATGACGACGGTCAGGATGTCGCCGCGGACCGCTGCCCGGGTATTGCCAAGAAGCGAACCGCGGCCGCCCGACCAAAGCGATGCGTTATCGCCGGGATAGGCGGGCTCCAGGGCGTCGGGCAGTCCCGGCGAGATCATGGCGAGACGCTCGGACGTGTCCTCGATCGTCGTGAGGTCGGGCGCGCGGCCCACGTCGGCCAGCCGCCCGCATGCGGACGCGGCGCAGAAGGCGGTGAGAAGCAACAGGCGGATCATTGCGGAAGTCCTCCGACGTAAATAGTGCCGTCCTCGCCGACTGTTCCGGTGACCGTCGTGCGGGAGGCGAGGTTCATGGCGCGCACCCTCGCGCCGACGCCGGCCCGTTCCATCGCGCGTGCTTCGGTGGCAATCTGGAGCGTTCCGGTAAGGTAGATCATCGGCACGATCTGATTACGCTCGATCACCGCCGGCTCGGTCAGATCGTGCGCACGGATCGGCCGCCCGGCATAGAGGACGACGCGCGATTCAAGCCCGATCGCCTGGTCGGGGTCGCTGAGCGCGCCCGGCACGTCGACGGCGGCGAAAGCCAGAATCTCCCGGCTCGATCACCGCCTTGGCCCGAATCGTGCGGGCGGCGACGAGGGAATCGGCCAATGCGGGGGCGGCGGCCAGCAGGGCGGCCGCGAGGGCAAGGACCTTCATCAGCGGATTTGCGTCGTGGCGCCGAGCATCTGGTCGGCGGCGGTGATGACCTTGGCGTTCAGTTCGTAGCCGCGCTGGGCCTCGATCAGATGGGTGATCTCACGGACCGCGTCCACGCTGCTGTCCTCCAGGAACCCCTGCCGGAACGTCCCCAGACCGTCGGTTCCGGGATCGGCGACAAGGGCCGGCCCCGATGCGGGCGTCTCGATGAAAAGGTTCGATCCCATCGCCTCCAGCCCCTTGACGTTGCTGAACCCCGCGAGACTGAAGCGCCCCAGGAGCTGCGGCTGTACCTGATCGCCGAAGAACGCGTAGACCTCTCCATCGGCGTTGATCGAGATGGACTTGGCGTCCTCGGGAATGGTGATGTCCGGCACGACGGGATAGCCGTCGTTCGTCACGATCAGCCCATCGCCCGTACGTTTGAGGGCGCCGTCACGAGTATAGGCCGACTGGCCAGACGGCAGCGTCACCTCAAGGTATCCGTCGCCCTCGATGGCGAGGTCCAGATCGCCGCGGGTTTCGACCAGCGCGCCCTGCTGAACGTTCATGCTGACGCCTGAGGGCCGGACGCCGAGGCCCAGCTGGACCCCCACCGGCAGCTGGGTGCCTGTCGTCGACGAAATCGTGCCGGGCCGGGTCACCTGCTGATAGTGCAGATCGGCGAATTCGGCCCGGCGTGCGTTGTAGCCGGTGGTGTTCATGTTCGCGAGGTTGTTCGAGATGACCTCGACCCGCATCTGCTGGGCGGACATGCCGGTGGCGGCTATGGACAGGGCGCGCATGACGGTTCTCCTGGATAGAGGGGGTTATCGACCGAGGGTCGAGAGGACGCCGCGGATGCGTTCGTCCTCTTTTTCAAGGAAGTTCTGGCCAAGCTCGTAGGCGCGCTGGACCTCGATCATCCGCGCGATCTCGGTGACGGCGTCGACATTCGAGGACTCGAGAAATCCCTGAAGGATCACGCCGTTCTCGACCGGCAGTGGCGGCTGGGACAGATCGAAGAGGACGCCGCTGCGTCGCGTGACGTCCTCGGGGGCTTCCGGCACCCAGAGGCCGATCTGCGTCAGGGGCGTATCGTCGGCCGAAACTGTCCCGTCGGAGGCGATGCTGACCGAGCGCGCGTCGGCGGGCACGAATATCGGTGCAGCCCCGGCATCGAGCACGCGCATCCCGTCGGCGGTCAGAAGCTCGCCCTCCGGGGAGGGCGAGAAGTTGCCCGCGCGGGTAAGCGCCTGCCCCTCCGGCGTTTCGATCAGGAAGTAACCCTCTCCCTCGATGGCGAGGTCGAAGGTCGCATTGGTCTGCGTCATCGCGCCCTGGAGATCGCTTTCGGTGCCGATGCGTGCCGCGGCCATCGACATCGACGGAAAGGTGCCGGCGCCGTCGCGCGGCAGACGCTCGATGAACTCCGAGAACACGATGCCCTCGCGGCGGTAGCCTCCGGTCGCGGTGTTCGCGACGTTGTTGGCGATCGTCTGCATCTCGCGCATGAGGCCAGATTGGCGGGTGAGGGTCGTATAGCCAGCGTTGTCCATTTGGTCAGCCTCCGGCGATGAGTGGAACGATGGTGTCGGTGAGGAACGCGACCAGGGTCTCGGACATGAAGCCCATCGTCACCCAGAACACGCCGACGATGGCGATGAGTTTGGGCACGAACGTCAGCGTCATTTCCTGGATCGAGGTCAGCGCCTGAAAGAGACCCACGACGAGCCCCGCCGTGAGAGCCACGGCCAGTATGGGTGTCGAGACAAGCACGGCGATCCACAGCCCCTGTCGGAGGGTGTCGTAGAAGATCATTTCGTCCATGCGCCGGACTCCGTGGCCCCCGCTCGCCTAGACCGGCATCCGAAGGATTTCCTGGTAGGCCTCCACCACCTTGTCACGCACGGTGACCGCGGTCTCGACCGCGAGCTGCGTCTGGGCAAGCGTCTGGACCAGAATGTGTGCATCGGCCCTGCCCGTCATGGCGGCCTGCGCTGTCTGTTCGCTTTTCTGGAGGGTCTGCAGGAAGTCCGTGGCGGCGGCGCCTGCGGCCTCGCTCATCGACATCGGATCGGGCGCCGTGGCGGGGCGGACCGCGGCGTAGTTCTGTGCGGCGATTGCGGCTGTAACGTCCATTCTGGCGTTCCTTCGGTTATGACTGACTAGCGTCGGAGAAGTTCGAGCAGACCCTGGCCCATCTGGCGGGCCTGATCGAAGAGCTTGAGATTGGCCTCGTAGCTTCGCTGCGCCTCCCGGGCGTCCGCGATCTCGACGATGAGATCGACGTTGGAGGCGCGGTAGTGCCCGGTATCGTCGGACATGGGATGGGTTGGATCGTAGATCCGGGGCAGTTCGGTGCGGTCGAGCTGCACGCGCCCCGTCTCGACCCGGCCGGTCGCGCGTCCGCCGTCCAGTTCGGCCTCGAACGGCACGACCTTGCGGCGGTATCCGGGCGTATCGGCGTTGGCGATGTTCTCGGAGACGTGGCGCAGCCGGTCGGCCTGGGCCTTCATCCCGCTCGACGACAGGGCGAAACTGGCGAAGATGTCTGACATGCGCGATCCCTACTTGCGGCCGATGGAAGCGCGCAGGATGTCGCGCGCCGAGGAATAGATGGAGAGCGCCATCTCGTGGCTGTAGCGGACGCCGGCCGACGTCATCATCTCGGTCTCCAGCGACACGTCGTTGCCGTTCGGAGAGGGTTCGGTATTGCGATAGATCGGCTCAGGCAGGCCGGGCGCCGTCCCGCCCGGCGGAGGCAAGTGCGCGGCCCGCGTGGTGCGCAGGGTCAGGGGCGCCTCGTTGTAGGTCCTGGCGAAATCGGGCAGGTCCCGGGCGCGATAGCCGGGCGTGTCGGCATTCGCCATGTTGCGGGCGATATGGGTCTGCCGTTCGCCGGCATGGCGCGCCATGTCGCCGGCCATCTTCAGGACTGAGATATTGTCGTACATTCTGCGTCTTTCCGTTGCCGCTACACGAAGGCTTAACTCCGAATCCTTTAAAAACCGTTTCAGGACGCAAGGGAGTTCGCGATGAGTTTGGTTGGATTCGATCAGGTGCTGTCCGAGGTCAGGGCGACACCCGTCGCCCGCGCGGCGGGACGCGTGCGCGCCGTCGGGCGCGGCGTCGCCGAGGTTACCGGACTGAGCGGCGATGCCGCCATCGGCGATCTGGTGCGCATCGGTCCAAAGGCACGGTCGATGACGGGCGAAGTGCTGCACCTGAACGCCGACGTCGCCACCGTGCTGCCGGACGGGTCCGGCGACGGGCTGTCGGTGCGGATGTCGGCGGTCCACCTCGGCGCCGCGACCATCGCGCCCGACGACAGCTGGATGGGCCGCATCGTGGATCCGGGCGGCGCGCCGCTGGACGGGCGGCCCATCCTGCCCGGTCCGCGGCGCCGCAGCCTGTCCGCCGCCCCCCCCAGCCCGACCGAGCGTCGGCCCCTCGGCGCCCGGATCGAGACGGGAATGGCGGTGTTCAACACGCTTTTGCCGCTGGTGCGGGGCCAGCGGATCGGCCTCTTCGCCGGGTCTGGCGTCGGCAAGTCGACGCTGCTGGCGTCGCTGGCACAGGGCGTGGACGCCGACGTCGTGGTGATCGCCATGGTGGGCGAGCGCGGGCGCGAGGTCCGCGAGTTCGTCGAACGCGTGCTGGGTCCCGCCGGCATGGCGCGCACCGTCATCGTCGCGGCGACCTCCGACAGGTCGGCAGCCCTGCGAAGGCGATGCGCACCGGCGGCGATGGCTGTCGCGGAGCACTTCCGCGACAGCGGACGCCATGTCCTGTTCCTTGCCGATTCGGTCACGAGGCTGGCCGACGCCCACCGCGAAATCGCATTGGCGGGCGGAGAACCGGCGTCGCTGCGCGGCCATCCGCCCTCCATGGCGCCGGTCATTACGGGCCTGTGCGAACGCGCCGGCCCCGGGACGGACGACCAGGGCGACATCACCGCGGTCTTCACCGTCCTCGTCGCCGGATCGGACATGGACGAACCTGTCGCCGACGTCCTGCGCGGCGTACTCGACGGCCATGTCGTCCTCGACCGCGCAATCGCCGAGAGAGGGCGCTTCCCAGCGATCGACCTGCTACGTTCCGTGTCGCGCTCCCTGCCGCACTGTGCAAGCGCGGCCGAAAACACACTGATCGGCGAATCGCGCCGGCTGCTGGGGGCGTACGAGCGCGCGGAGATGATGATCCAGGCTGGCCTCTACGCTCCGGGAAGCGACCCGACGGTGGACGCGGCCATCGACGTCTGGCCGCGGCTGGACGACTTCATCTCGAAACGGGAGCCCGACAGCGTGCGCAACAGCTTCCAGTCCCTCGGGCGATGCCTGACGCGCCATCGCGACGCGTCGACCTGACGCGACGCGCGACTGTAGACCGTGGCGACGCGTGCCTTGGCGTCATCGGCACCGCTCCGGGATCGGGGGGTGACACGCGGCGCGTCGCGGCTATCGTAACCATGGTGCAACGATGGCAGGTCCGATGACGACGCCCAGACAATCCGCTCCAGACTATACCGACGCCTTCCTCGTGTCCCTCGGGCCGCTCGTCTTCGTGGCGCTCTTCGCTCTCTGGATCGCCGGCGGGATACTGGCGGTGCTCGCCGTCGCCTATGCAAGCGACAAGGCACTGGCCCGCCTGGCGCCGTCCCGGGAGCGGACCGGCTGATCCGAACGACCCGACAGGAACCGTCCTCAACTTCCGCGAAATGCCGCGGCGGGACCGTCTGTGACGACCCGGCACGACTACGTCGCGAGGGCGCCTTACCGCCCCGGAATCAGATCGGGCGATCCGCGGCACCCGAGTCGACGACGGAGTGCGCGGCGCAGACCGCCGCCGCCGCATCGAGCGCGCCGGCCCCGTGCGGAACGCTCAGGGCGACAAGTCCCGATTGGATCGCCCCCAGTGCACCCAGGACCATGTGCGCGTTGACATGCCCCATGTGACCGATGCGGAAAAAGCCGCCGGCCCCCGGTTGACCGGGATCGACCATGCCCAGCCCGATGCCGAGCGTCACACCGGCGTTGGCCTTCAGCCAGTCCTGCAACCGCACCCCGTGATCGCCACCGGTCCGTACCGATGTGACAGCATGGCTTCGCAGCGACCGGTCCGCGATGTTCAGTTCGATCGGCCCGCCCGCGCCCCATGCCTCGCATGCCGCCCAGACGGCCCGCGCCAGCGTCGCATGGCGGGCCCAGACGGCCTCCAGCCCCTCGTCGGCGATCATGTCGAGTGCTGCGCGCAGACCGTAGAGGTGATGTGTCGGAGCGGTGCCGGCGAAGTATTCGTAGAAGCCCTCGGGCCGGGTGCGCGGACGCCAGTCCCAGTAGGGGCTGACGGACGTCAAGCGGTCCCGCACCGCGTCCGCCCGGTCGTTGAAGTAGACGAAGCCCAGGCCGGGCGGCGTCATCAGGCCCTTCTGGCTGCCCGTCACCATCACGTCGACGCCCCAGGCGTCCATCTCGAACCGGTCCACCGCCAGGCAGGCGATGCAGTCGATCATCAGCAGCGCCGGATGGCCGGCGGTATCCAGCGCCGCCCGCAGCGCCAAGACGTCGTTCCGGACGGACGAGGCGGTATCGACCTGAACAGCGGTCACTGCCTTGATCTCGTGGCCGCTGTCCTGCTCCAATGCGTGCGTCAGACGCGCGATGTCGACCGTGTCGCGACGACCGAAATCGATCACCTCGACCTTTGCGCCCATCCGCTGCGCCGTCTGCGCCCAGCCCTGCCCGAACCTGCCGGTGGCGAGCGCAAGCACCCGGTCGCCCGGTGCGACGGTGTTGGCCAACGACGCCTCCCACGCGCCGTGACCGTTGGCGATGTAGATGGCGCAATGTCCATCGGTGCGCGCCACCGCCCTGAGGTCGCGCACGAGGCCCGGCACCATCTCGGTCAGTTCGCCGACATAGATGTTGGGTGCCGCACGGTGCATCGCGCGCAATACGGCGTCGGGCATGACGGACGGCCCCGGAATGGCCAGGTAGGATCGTCCGTTGGCAAGGCTCATCAAGTGGCTCCGGGCGGTTCTGGCGCGCGGCACGCGCGGTCGAACGCGGCGTAGGCACCCGCCCCGGCGGCGTCAACGGGGATCGCCGCGATGCCATGCCGCGGCCCGGCTTCGGCGGCCGGGCCCGGTGCACCGCCGGACGCCACGGTTCCCGGCCTGGCCTCAAGCCACGCCAAGGTAAGGCCACTAGGCCGCCGGAGCCAGTCCCCTGCCCGCCAGCAGCGCCTCGGGCCCCGGCATCCGGCCCCTGAACGCCGTGTAGGCCGCCTCGGGGTCTCTCGACCCGCCGACCGACAGGATCTCGGCCTCCAGCGCCCCGGCCACCGCGGCATCGAAGGGATCGCCCGCCTCGGTGAAGGCAGCGAAGGCGTCGGCATCCATCACCTCGGACCACATGTAGCTGTAATAGCCCGAAGAATAGCCGTCGCCTGTGAAAATATGCGCGAAGTGCGGCGTGGCATGACGCATCGCGATGGCGTTCGGCAGGCCGATACCGGCCAGCACCTCGGCCTGACGCTCCATCGGGTCGCCGGGCGGATCCTCGCCGTGGAAATCCAGATCGACGAGCGCCGAGGCGACGTATTCGACCGTCTGGAACCCGGTGTCGTAGGTCCCGGCCGCCAGCAGCCGGTCCAGCATGTCCCGCGGCATCGGCGCGCCGGTCTCGGCATGCGTCGCGAACTCGGCCAACACATCGGGAACTTCCAGCCAGTGTTCGTAAAGCTGGCTGGGAAGCTCGACGAAGTCGCGCGCCACCGACGTGCCCGAAAGGCCCGGATAGGTCACGTCCGACAGGATATGGTGCAACGCGTGGCCGAACTCGTGGAACAGCGTGCGGGCGTCGTCGTAGCTTAGCAGGGCGGGCCCCGATCCCGGCTTGGCGAAATTACAGACGTTCGTGACGATCGGGCGGACATCTTCGCCGCCGCGCTTCTGCTGCGATTGCAGGCTGCCGCACCACGCGCCCGACCGTTTGCCCGGCCGCGCAAAGAAGTCGGTCACGAAAAGCGCCATGTGCCGCCCGTCCCGCGTGACCGCCCAGGCGCTGGCGTCGGGATGGTGCAGGGCGGCGGGAACGGGGGCAAAGGACAGGCCGAAAAGCCGCGTGGCGCAGGCGAAGGCGGCCTCGACCATCCGGTCCAGCTGGAGGAACGGCTTGATCACAGCCTCCTCCAGGTCGTGCTCGGCGCCGCGGCGCTTCTCCGCGTAGTAGCGCCAGTCCCACGGCTCCAGTTCGCCGTTCACGCCGTCGCCGTGCATCATCGCCGTCAGCCGCGTGGCGTCGGCCTCGGCCGCGGCGCGGGCGGGCTCCCACACCTGCATGAGGAGGTCGCGCGCCGCCTGGGGGGTCTTGGCCATCTCGGGCTCGAGCTTGTAGGCCGCGAAGCTGTCATACCCCAGAAGGTTCGCCCGCTCCGCCCGTAGCGCGAGGATCTCGGCGGCGATGTCGCGATTGTCGGTGTCGCCGCCGTTCGCGCCGCGCGCCGTCCAGGCACGCCAGGCAGATTCGCGCAGGTCGCGCCGGGGCGAGAATTGCAGGAACGGCACGATCACGGACCGCGACAGCGTGACCGCCGGAAGATCCCCGCCAGCTGCCCGTGCCGCATCGACGAGGAACCCGGGCAGGCCGTCGAGGTCTGCCTCGTCCAGGGGCATCGACCACGCCCGCTCGTCCTCCAGAACGTTCTGCCCGAAGCGTGTGCCCAGGACCGACAAGCGCGACATCACCTCGGTCAGCCGGTCGCGCGCATACCCGTCAAGTTCCGCACCGGCCCGAACGAAGTCCTCGCGCGTCAGATGCAGCAGCCGCGTCTGCTGGTCCGTCAGGTTCAATCCGGTGCGGCCACTCCACAACGTCTCGATACGCACGAAAAGTGCCCCGTTCATCGCCACCTCGGACCTGTAGGCCGACAGCAACGGCGAGAAATCGCGCTGCAGCGCCTCGCGGGCAGGGTTGGAGGCGGTACCGGCCAGCAGATAGAATGGAGCCAGCACCTTGCGCAGCGGCTCGCCCGCGCGATCCAGCGCCGCGACGGTGTTATCGAAGGTCGGCGCATCGTCCGCGTCGGCTATGGCGGCAATCTCGGCGCGTGCCTCGGCCAACGCGGCCTCCAGCGCCGGCGCGAAATGTTCGTCGTCGATTAGATCGAATGGCGGAAGCCCGAAAGGTGCCGTCCAGTCTTCGCGCAGCGGATTCATCATGTGCATGCTCTCCTGTCGCACTATGGTATAGTGTCTTCCGCGCCGGATCGCGACAGGGCGACCCCTTCATCCTGTCGAAAATACTCCCCCCGGAGGGTCCGGCGCCGCCCGCGGGCCGCGCCCTCGCAGGTCAACGCGACGCCGCGCGCCCCATGCCTTTCTCGAACCGGCGCAGCAGCAGCGACAGGCTCAGCGTGAGCGCGAGATAGGCCAGAGCCACGACGTTGTAGGTCTCGAAATACCGAAAGTTCCCGGCTGCGGTGACCTTGCCCAGCTGGGTGATGTCCAGCACGCCCAGAACGGACACCAGGGACGAATCCTTCACCATCGCCACCAGATCGTTTCCCAGCGGCGGCAGGATGGTGCGCAGCGCCTGTGGCAGGACGACATGGCGGAACCGCCGCCAGCCGCCCAGCCCCAGCGCCTCGGCCGCCTCGATCTGGCCATCGTCGACGCTCAGCAGGCCGGCGCGGAAGACCTCCGCAATGAAGGCCGAATAGCCGACGACCAGCGCCAGGATCGCCCTCCACAGCAGCGGGAAGTCACGGGTGGTCCAGGGATCTTCCCTCAATGGCGACGCGACCCAGTTCGCCGCCGTCACCAGCGCGGGGGCCGCGACGAAGGCGACGTAGAGCAGCAGCACCAGGATCGGCAGGCCGCGCACGATCTCCACGTAGAACCGCGCCGCCTGCCGCAGGACCACGCTGCGCGACAGCAGCGCCAGCGCAAGGCCCAGCCCCGCCAGGGACGCGGACGCGAAGGACACGGCCGTCACGAAGACGGTGATGCCGACCCCGCGCCACAGCGTCGCCGCGATCTGGCGGTAGAGCGGATCGGCCGACAGCCGCCACAGCGCGATGCACGCCAGGACCGCGACGGCCGCCAGCCACCACGGCAGGTCGTCGTCGCCCCGGCGACGCATTCGCCGGGGTTTCCGCGCCTGCGATCAGCCGCCGACCTTGAAGTCGAGGAACCACTTGGTATTCAGCGCCTCGATCGTGCCGTCGGCCTTCAGGGCGGCGATCGCCGCGTTGATCGGCGCGACCAGATCGGATCCCTTGGGGAAGATGAAACCGAAATCCTCGGTCCCCATAGTGTCGCCGACGATCTTGAGCGCGCCGTCAGACGCCTCGACATAGCCGGCACCGGCCGTGCCATCGGTCAACACCAGATCCACGTCGCCGGTCCGCAAGGCTTGCACGCCGGCGCCGAACGTCTCGAAGAGTTTTATGCGGGGGTTCGCCTCGTCGCCGTCCAGAACCTCGTAGACGCCGACATAGAAGGGCGTCGTGCCGGGCTGCGCTGCCATCAGCAGCGTGTCGTCGGCGCCGAAAGAGGCGGCGTCGGCGAACCGCGCCTCGTCGCCGCGCACCAGCATCACCATCTCGGAACGCATGTAAGGCTCCGAAAAGTCGACCACCTCGGCGCGGTCCTCGCGGATGGTGATACCGGTCATGCCCATGTCGTATTGCCCCGTACTTACCGCGGGGATCATCGCGTCCCAACTCGTCGTCTCGTAGGAGACGGAGATGTTAAGCCGCTCTGCGATCTCGGCCATCGCGTCGTATTCCCAGCCCACCGGCTCGCCGCTGCCAGGATCCATGAACTGGAGCGGCGGATAGGCGTTCTCGGTCACGACGACGACGTCGCGGCCTCCGAGGTCCGGCAGGTCCTGCGCTGCGGCCCCTCGGGCGGACGGCACGAGGGCGAGGGCAAGGGCGATGATGGCGGCTGTGCGCATGCGCATGTCTCCTGAAAGGTCGGAGCCGAGCCTATGCCGCGGTCCCACGTCGACGCAAGCCGCGGCGCCGGGTGCCGGTGCAGGCGGCGATGCAGTGCGCGGCTTGCCGGTTATTAGGGCGTTTCCAATGCGTCGCGGCCGCGGGCGTTTCGGCGACGTCGTTTGGACAAGGCGCCATCCAAAGCGCAGGCCGGGCCCCTTGACGCCGCCGTCATTGCGGGCCTTCACGTCAGACGGCCGCTCCAGTGGCCTGCCGGCCGCCGCAGACGGCGCAGTCGGGGCGGCGCCGGGTGGCGATGATGCGGGTCTCCGCGTAGAGCGCGTCGTAGATCAGCAACCGGCCCCGCAGTCCCTCGCCGGCGGCGACGATCTCCTTCACCGCCTCCACGGCCATCATAGCGCCGACGACGCCCGGCAGCGGACCGAGGACCCCGGCATCGACGCAGTTCCGCGCGACACCCGGCGCCGCCGGCACGGGAAAGACGCATGCATAGCAAGGCGCGCCCTGTGCAGGCGCGAATGTCGCCACCTGCCCCTCCCATTGGCTGAGAGCACCCGAGATCAGGGTCTTGCCTGCGGCCGAGACCGCGTCGTTCAGCAGGTATTTCGTAGCGACGTCGTCGGTGCAGTCCAGAACCAGATCGTACTCGGCAAGGATTGCCGCGGCGTCGCCCGCCGACAGGCGTCGGTGATAGGGACGTACCGTCACGTAGGGGTTGGAGGCCAGCATCGCCGCCTGCGCCGAAAAGACCTTCGGCATGCCGATCCGCGCATCCGTGTGAATGGTCTGGCGCTGAAGGTTCGTCGCTTCCACCGCGTCGCCGTCGATCACCCCGATGACGCCCACGCCGGCCGCGGCCAGGTGCATCAGCGCGGGCGATCCCAGCCCGCCGGCCCCCACGACCAGGACGCGCGCCGACTTGAGGCGCTTCTGGCCGGTTCCGCCGATCTCGCGCAGGACGACGTGGCGGGCATACCGGTCCAGCTCACCGGGACGGAAAGCGGCCGGATCGTGGGTGGCGGGCCGGTTTTCGGGGCGAACGCGGGTACGCACCCGGCCGAGGCCCGCCGAATAGGCGGCGGCCAGTGCCGCGAGGCCACCGACCACCAGCCATTCCCCGGCCGACCCGCCCGTCGCCACGCGCAGGGCATTGCCGGGCGGCAGCGCCACGCTGAGCGCCAGTACCGCGACGTAAAGCAAGGCCAGCAGCAGCATCCGGGCTTGCGCGGGCAGCCCGGCGGCCCGCCCCGCGAACCAGATCGCGGCGGCCACGAGAAGGCTCAGCGCCATCGCGCACCGCCTCCCGCGTGGCTCCGGGTCCGGTGGCCGGCGACGGTCATCGCGAGCCGGTGAGACATGACGTTTCCTTCCCGCTGGACGCCGCGCGCCGGCCTCCGCGTCACGACCGGCCGGTCGAGCCGAAGCCGCCCTCGCCCCGCGCCGTGGGCGGGAGGGCCGTCACGACGGTCCAGAGAGCGCGCACCACCGGGGCGACGACGGCCTGCGCGATCCGGTCGCCGTGGCGCACGATATAGGGCGCCCCCCCGAGGTTCACCAGCAGGATGCCCAGCGGCCCGCGATAGTCCGAATCGATCGTGGCTGGCGTGTTGGGCAGGGTGATGCCAGCGTCCCGCGCCAGCCCCGACCGGGGGCGCAGCTGCATCTCGAACCCGTAGGGCACCGCCACGCGAAGGCCCGTCGGCACGACCACGCGCGCCATCGGCGCCAGAGCGATTCCATCCGCCCTGTCGGCGGGCGGCAAATTGGCCCTGATATCGGCGCCGGCAGACCCCGCCGTCGCGTGGGCCGGAAGTGCGATGGCGGGATCGGCCCAGTCCTCGCGCATGACCGAAATGCTCGTCATTCCGTCGATCCTGTCACGCCTACAGCGCGTGCCGCGGCGACCGTGCTGGACGTAACACCGCGTCCTGGGCCGGCCGCCTCCAATCCGTGAAACGGTTGGGCGCAGGTTGCGTCATCGGATGGCATTCTCGGCGGCGCCCATTCCTTCAGAGCATTCAAGGCGGTTGCAGGGTAAATCATCCATCTGCAGACGACGGCCCCGCTGGCGGACGGCGCGAAGCGCCCGCAGGATCGCGCCTTCGACGCATCAGGCACCGGGCACCGGCCCCGTTTCCTGCAGGGCGGCGGCAATGCGGTGGGCCAGCCTGCGCGCCACCTCCCCCTTGGGCATGCGCGGCCACGTTTCAGAGCCCGCGTCCTCGATCAGAGTGACGGCGTTCTGCGTGCCGCCCATGACGCCGCTGCCGGGCGACACGTCGTTGGCGAGGATCCAGTCGCAACCCTTGCGACGCCGCTTGGCCGTCGCGCGGGCGACCACGTCCCCGGTCTCGGCCGCGAAGCCGACCACCAGGGTCGGACGGCCGTCCGTCATATGCGCGACCTCGGACAGGATGTCGGGATTCTCGGCGAGCTTCAGCGCCGGCGGGCCGGCCGCATCCTTCGACAGCTTGGCGTCACCGGCGCCGACGACGTGCCAGTCGGCCACCGCCGCGGCGAAGATCGCGGCATCGGACGGCAGCGCCGCGCGGACCGCCGCCAGCATCTGCACCGCCGTCTCGACCGCGACGACGTGCACGCCGGGGGGCGGCGGAACCTCCGCCGGCCCGGTGACGAAGGTGACGTCCGCCCCGAGGTCCGCCAGAGCCGCGCCGATGGCCGAACCCTGCGCGCCCGACGAACGGTTGGCGATGTAGCGCACCGGATCTATGGGCTCGTGCGTGGGCCCCGACGTGACGAGGATGCGCCGCCCGCTCAGCGGCGCCGCGTCGTCGCCCGGCGGGTTCCACATTCCGGTTCCGGCAGGCGTTGACCTGCGAAGCTCCGACCGGATCGCCTCCATGATGGCGGGCACTTCGGCCAGCCGACCGGGACCGTATTCGCCGCAGGCCATCTCGCCCGCGTCGGGGCCGACGATCGCGACGCCATCGGCCCCGAGCGCTGCAAGGTTGCGCTGCGTTGCCGGGTGCGACCACATCCGCACGTTCATCGCCGGGGCGATGAGCACCCGCTTGTCGGTCGCCAGCAGGAGGGTCGTCGCCAGATCGTCGCAGAGGCCCAGGGCCATGCGGGCCAGCAGGTCGGCCGTGCAGGGCGCCACGACCACCAGATCGGCCGCGCGGCTCAGTTGTATATGGCCCATCTCGGCCTCGTCGGTGAGATCGAAGAGTTCGGTGTAGACGCGCCGTCCGGCCAGAGCGGACAGCGACAGCGGCGTGACGAACTGCGCGCCGGACCGCGTCAGAACCGGCGTCACCTCTACGCCGTCGCGGCGCAATGCGCGCACGAGCTCCAGCGCCTTGAACGCGGCTATGCCGCCCGAGACGATGAGCAGAACGTGATCGGACGTCGGCATTGGCAGACCCCCCTTTTTCGGCGTCGCGACCCTATGGGGCGCCACCGTGACCCGCAACCGTCAGCGGAAGGCGTCGCACGGGTCGCCGCGGGACGACGCCGGAGATACGGCCCACGCATCGAACGGCGGATCGCCCGGCGGCGAAGCCTCGAACTGACCAACCGACGTCACGGTCAGGTCCGGCGCGGCGATTGCCAGGGCGGCGGGCACGCCCCAGTCGCGGCGCGCGTGCCCGTTGCCGGTTATGACCACCACCGGACCGCCCGTCTCGGCGATAGCGGCCACCACCGCCCGGGCAAGGGCCGCGTCGCGCAGGCGCTGCGCCTCGACCATGCCGGGCAGCATTTCAGGGGGGAGGGCGCCGCAGTGGGACCCGCCCTGCGCCTCGGCCCGCGCCGCGGCCTCGTCAGGTGGCAGTCCGACGCCCAGTCCGAACACGTCCCCCGCGGGTCCCATGACTGCCGCTGCGCCGTCGATTACGGCACGACGCGCATCGTCTCCTGCCACCTCGCCGCCGAAGATCGCCGCATCGGCCGCGGCGGCAAAGATCGGGCGGTACATCGAGAAATCGGGCCAGCCGCGCGCCTCCCAGTCCAGCGCCTCGCCCAGGCCGGGGGCCGGCCCGTGGCTCTGGGCGCGCAGGGCGAGGGCCGGCGGCAGCATCTCGAAGACCAGCGCGGCAGGCGCGATGCTGACGACCCACCGGGCCTGATTGGCGTGGTGGAAGGGGTTGTCGTGAAGCTCGCCCAGAAGAACGACGTCGGCGGCCGGAGGTACGTCATCGGGGCCCAATTCGGCCGCCGATACGCTTTCGCCCCAGAATACGGTCAGCACGACAGCAAAGACAACCGGCACGGCGTATCCAAATGCGCAGCCGCCACGTCCGCGCCGACGGATCGACGCGGCCACCTTACGCGGCGGGCTCAGGCCAGGAACTGGTGAACCTCCTGCGACTGGTCCTCGAGGCTGCGCCGCATCTTGCCGAAGGCCGCAGCCTCCAGTTGGCGAACCCGCTCCTTGCTGAGTTTCAGCTCGTTGCCGAGGCTTTCCAGCGTGCGCGGATCGTCACGCAGCTTGCGCTCGCGCACGATGAACCGTTCGCGATCGTTCAACTGGCCCATTGCGCTTACCAGCCACGCGCGGAGGACCGATATGTCCTTTTCATGCGCGACCGTCTCGGATGCCTGCGCCGTCTCGTCCTCCAGCGCGTCGATCCACTGACGGCCCTCGTCCTCGGCCGACTGGGTGACGTTCAGCGAATAGTCGGACCCGGCAAGACGGCCTTCCATCATTTCCACATCGTGCAGCGGCACGCCGACCTCGGTGCTGATCATGTGGCGCAACTGATGCTTGTCCAGTCGTTCGCCGCGTGCGGCGGCCTCGCGCTCCAATCGGGCCTGAACCCGGCGCATGTTGAAGAACAGCGACTTCTGCGACGACGTGCTGCCGGTGCGGACCATCGACCAGTTGCGCATCACGTAGTCCTGGATCGACGCCTTGATCCACCAGACCGCGTAGGTCGAGAACCTCACGCCGCGGTCGGGATCGAACTTGTCCGCGGCCTTCATCAGGCCCAGCCCCGCCTCCTGGATGAGGTCGTTCATCGGGGCGCCGTAGCGCCGGAACTTGCCCGCCATCGAGATCGCGAGCCGCATGTAGGCCGTGATAAGACGATGCAGTGCAGCTTCGTCCCGGTGGTCGCGCCACGCATAGGCCAGCCGAAGCTCGGTCTCGGCATCCAGAAGCTCGGCCTTCATGGCCCGTCGCGTCAGGGTCCGGTCGGAATATACATCGGCGGCCATGGCTGGTATCCCCGGCTTCGGCGGGCCCTTCCGGCGCCCGCTGCTGAACGTTCCCGTTCACTCTATAATCATTCTATATCGCACGTCCTCAGAAAGTTCCGGCAAGTTGCAGCAGTCTCTCACGATCGTCATCGGCGGTGCCGCGAGCGGCAAGTCCAGCATGGCCGAGCGCATCGTGCGGCATTTTGTCCAACATGCAGCGGTGCCGCCGGTCTACGTGGCCACGGCGCAATCCTGCGACGATGAGATGCGCAGGAAGGTCGCCGCGCACCGACGTTCGCGCGGGCCGGACTGGACCACGTTGGAGGCGCCGCTGGACGTCGGCGAGGCGCTGACGGGTGCCCCGCCGGACGCCGCGGTGCTGATCGACTGCGCGACCCTGTGGCTGACCAATCACCTTCTGGCCGGTCACGATCTCGCGGCGGAAACGGATCGGCTGCTGGCGCAGCTCGGTGCGGCGCCCTGCCCGGTCGTCGTCGTCACCAACGAGGTCGGCATGGGCATCGTCCCCGGCGACGCCCTGTCGCGCCGGTTTCGCGAGGCGCAGGGGCGGCTGAACCGGATGCTGGCGGCGCGGGCGGGCACGGTCGTCGGCGCCGTGGCGGGCCTGCCGCTGGCACTGAAGGGGCCGCTGCCGGAGGGCGCGGCATGAGCGCGACCCTCTGGTGGGTGCGTCACGGCCCGACGCACGCACGCACCATGGTGGGCTGGTCGGACCTTCCCGCCGACCTCTCCGACACCGCGGCGCTGGCGCGGCTGGCCGATCACCTGCCCGACGGGGCCACCGTCGTGTCCTCCACTCTGTCGCGCGCCCGCGCCACCGCCGACGCCATTGCCCGGGGCAGGCAACGGCTGCCCGACGAGCCCGATCTGCGCGAGATGAATTTCGGATCGTGGGAACTGCGCGCCCATGCCGAGATCGAAGCCCAGGACCCAACACTGATCAGCGCCTTCTGGGAGCGTCCGGGCGAGGTTCGCCCCCCCGGCGGCGAAAGCTGGGACGAGCTGCGCGGCCGGGTCGACTGCGCCGCGGACAGACTGGCCGCACGGGGCGGCGACATCGTGGTGGTGGCCCATTTCGGTCCGATCCTGACGCAGGTTCAACGCGCCGGCGATCTGACGGGAGAGGAGACGTTCGGCCACCGCATAGACAACCTTTCGGTTACACGTCTGACCCTGGGTGACGGATGGACCGCCGGGCCGATCAATCACCGTCCGTGATCGCGGCGATGCCGATGTGTCGTTGGCGCAAGTCGCACGGCCCTCGTAGGCTGTCCGAATGAACGGCACCCTCATCATCGGCGACCGCGCCTATTCCAGCTGGTCCCTCCGCGGCTGGCTGGCGTTCGAACGCTTCGGCCTGCCGGTCGAGACGCGTCTCGTCAGCTTTGCCGACGCGTCGGTGCCGCATCACCTGCGCGACCACCCGCCGGCCCGGACCGTCCCACTGTGGCTCGCGCCCGACGGCGCGCAGGTCGCCGACAGCCTGGCCATCGCCGAGGAACTGGCCAGCCGCCAACCCGGCGCCCGTCACTGGCCCGCCGACCCGCGCGCCCGCGCCACGGCGCGTTCGCTGGCGTTCCGTATGCACGACGGCTTCGGCGCGCTGCGGACGGACTGCCCGATGAACCTGCGCGTGGCCTACGCGGGCGTCGAGCTGTCGGACGACGTCCGCGCCGACCTGGATTTGCTGGCGGAACTCTGGAGCCACGCGCGTGCAATCTGCGGCCCGGATGGACCCTGGCTCTGCGGGGATTACAGCATCGCCGATGCGTGCTTCGCGCCGGTTGCAGCCCGGATCGCGACCTACGGCCTGCCGATGCCGCCCGAGGCGATGGACTATGTCGCGGCGCATCTGGCGGATCCGGCGTTCCGCCGCTGGCGCGCGATGGCGCTGGCCGGCGGGCCCGACCTTCCGTGGTACGCCCGCGGTCACGCGCGGCGCGACTGGCCCGGTCCGAAGGTCGTGTTGGCGGCGGACGCCGATGGTCCATCGGTCAACGGCGCGTGCCCTTGTTCCGGAAAGCCCGTGACGGATTTTCTGGCCATCGACGGCACGACGTTCGGTTTCTGCAACGCTTTCTGCCGCGACAAGACACAGGCGGATCCAGCTGCATGGCCCGCGTTCGCCGCCCTTGCCGGTCGCTACGGGGTCGCGCTCGAATAGAGCGAAGCGGCCAGACCTTTGTCCATTGCTCTGCCGGCGACGTTAACCATTCCGAAACCCCGATCCCCTAGTTGTTAATCACCAGGGAACGGGAAGCGCCGGTGGTCGCACGCGCCTACACAGTCGCCTTCGAGGGGATCGAGGCGCGCATGGTCGAGGTGCAGTGCGCCGTCTCGCCCGGCCTGCCGGCCTTCACCATCGTCGGCCTGCCGGACAAGGCGGTCAGCGAGGCGCGCGAACGGGTGCGCGCGGCGCTCCAGGCCATGGCCATCGCTCTGCCGTCGCGGCGGATCACGGTGAACCTGTCGCCCGCCGACCTGCCCAAGGAAGGCTCGCATTTCGACCTGCCCATCGCGATGGCGCTGCTGGCCGCCATCGACGTGCTGCCGCGCGACGCGGTCGAGGCGACGGTCGCGCTCGGCGAACTGTCGCTGGACGGCACTCTCATCGGAGTCATCGGCGCCCTGCCCGCCGCCATGGCCGCGGCGGAAGAGGACCGCACGCTCGTCTGCCCCGCCGCCTGCGGGGCCGAGGCGGCCTGGGTCGGCGCCACCAGCGTGATCGCCGCGACCTCGCTGGCCGCAGTGGTCCGGCACTTCACCGGCGCCTCCCTCATCGCGCCGGCCGAGGCGGGCGAGGTACGGCGTGATGCGCATGTGCACGACCTGAGCGACGTGAAGGGCCAGGAACGCGCCAAGCGCGCGCTCGAGATCGCGGCGGCCGGGCGGCACCACCTGCTGATGGTCGGCACGCCCGGGTCGGGCAAGTCGATGCTGGCTGCGCGCCTGCCGGGCATCCTGCCGCCCCTCACCGCAGCCGAGGCGCTGGAGACGTCGATGATCCACTCCCTCGCCGGGCTTCTGGACGAGGGCGGCATCTCGCGCACGCGGCCCTTCATGGAGCCGCACCATACGGCTTCGATGGCCGCCATCGTCGGTGGCGGCAAAGGCGCGAAGCCCGGACAGATCAGCCTGGCGCACAACGGCGTCCTCTTCATGGACGAGTTCCCGGAATACGCCCGCCCCGTTCTGGAGACGCTGCGCCAGCCCATCGAGACGGGCGACGTCGTCATCGCGCGGGCCAACGCCCATGTCCGCTATCCCTGCCGGTTCCTGCTGATCGCCGCCGCGAACCCGTGCAAATGCGGCTACATGTCCGACCCGGCCCGCGCCTGCGCCCGCGCGCCCGTCTGCGGCGAGGATTATCTGGGTCGCATCTCCGGGCCGCTCCTCGACCGGTTCGACCTGCGCGTCGAGGTTCCGCCGGTGGCTTTCGCCGATCTCGACCTGCCGGCCACGGGCGAGACATCGGCGACTGTGGCCGCCCGGGTCGCCGCTGCGCGCGACGTGCAGGCGCGGCGCTATACCGACCGGGACGGGTTGCGCGTGAACGCCGACGCCGGGGGCGCCCTGCTGGACCGGATCGCCGCGCCCGACGACGAGGGGCGCGCGCTGCTGCTGCGCGCGGCCGAACGCTTCGGTCTGACCGCGCGCGGCTATCACCGGGTGCTGCGGGTCGCGCGCACCATCGCCGACCTTGCCGGATCGCCGGACGTTCGCCTGCCGCATGTCGCCGAGGCGGTCAGCTTTCGTCTGGCGTCCGCGCGCGACTGACGCTGCCGTGACGGCCCCGGTCTAGCGCGCCGCCCCGCCGCCCTTGTCGCGGCGGGCCTCGATGGCCGCCCATATCTCGCCGGCGACGTTCACACCGTCGAAACGCTCCAGTTCCTGTATGCCGGTCGGCGACGTCAGGTTGATCTCCGTGAGATAGCCGCCGATGACGTCGATGCCGACGAAGATCTGTCCCTTCTCGCGCAGCAGCGGGCCGATGGCGGCGCAGATCTCGCGGTCGCGCGCGGTCAGGCTGGACGGTTCGGCCTTGCCGCCGGCGTGCATGTTGGAGCGCGTCTCTCCGGCGACGGGCATCCGGTTGATGGCGCCCACAGGCTCTCCGTCCACGAGGATGACCCGCTTGTCGCCCTGTGCCACGGCCGGCAGGTAGGCCTGCGCGATCAGCGGCTCGCGGTTGATGGTCGAGAAGAGTTCGTGCAGGGCGGCGAGATTGCGGTCTTCGGGCCCCAGGCGGAACACCCCCGCCCCGCCGTTGCCGTAAAGAGGCTTCACGATGATGTCGCGATGCGCGTCGCGGAACGCCCGCAGGGCGGCGAGATCGCGCGCGATGGCGGTGGGCGGGATCAGGTCGGGGAACTGCAGGACCAGCAGCTTCTCGGGGTAGTTGCGCACCCAGAAGGGATCGTTGACGACCAGGGTTCCGGGCGCCAGCAGATCCAGCAGATGTGTGGTGGTGATATAGCCCATGTCGAAAGGCGGATCCTGCCGCAACCAGACCACGTCGAACACCGACAGCTCACGCGTCGCCTCCTCGCCCAGGGTGAAGTGATCGCCCCGCACCCGGCGGACGGTCAGCGGCCAGCCCCGCGCCATGACGCGCCCGTCCTGCCAGGACAGGCGGTCCGGAGTGTAGACGAACAGGTCGTGGCCCCGCTTGGTGGCCTCCTCGGCCAGCCGGAACGTGCTGTCCGCGTCGATGTTCACCGCCCCGATCGGGTCCATCTGGATGGCGACGTTCAGCGACATGCGGCTTTTCCCGGGCAGTTGCGCGCCACTGATGGCCGAGACGGCCCGTGCTGGCAATGCCCGGTCCGGGCGATCGGACAACGCGCCGCGACGCCGGCGCCGGTGAACGATGGGTCCGCGCGCGTTCTGGCCAACCCTTGTAGGGCGCCAGCAGCGCGCGCAAGCCCGTAGGCTACTCTTTCAGGACGCTTCCGGAAGACGCTACCGGGCCGCCGGGCAGCATCGCCTATCCTGCCGCGTCATCGCCTGCGGCCGCCACCGGGGACCATGGGAGGACCCGGCATCTTCGATGACCGGACCGGTCACATGAAGGCATTCTCGCGGACCTCGATCCGGCCCAGATCATCGACGAGGGCCGCGTCGAAGCGCATGGGCGTGTTCAGTCCGTCGGGAAGCGCATCCGCAAACTCGCCCGCCGCGGTGTGTATCCTCTCGATCTGTGTTCGAGAGATGCGGTGTGCCGCGCCGGCATGGGTCGCGGCCCGCTTCACCTCGACGAAGACGACGGTATCGCCATCCCTTACGATAAGGTCGATCTCGCCGCCCCCGGGGCTGCCGCGCCAACGCCGTTCGAGGATTTCGGCGCCCAGACGAGCGTAATGCGTGGCGATCGCCTCCTCGGCGACGCGGCCCGCATGATGCGACACCGCGCCGGTCACGACCGCCCGGCCAGTTCCAGAGCCGTCTGGTAGACGTCGCGCCGTGGGAGGCCCAGTGCCTCGGCCACTTCCCGCGCCGCATCCTTCATCGACAGACGTTCCATCGCTTCGCGCAGCGCCTCTTCCATTTCAGTCCGACCGGCCGCCGCAGTAGCGCCACGATCGACCACGATCACGATTTCCCCGCGCGGCGCAGACGCCTCGCAACCCACGATCAGATCCTCCAGCGGGCCGCGCCTGACCTCCTCGAACCGTTTGGTCAGCTCCCGGCACAGTGCCGCCTCGCGGTTTCCCATCACTGACAGGATTTCTCTAAGGACCGGTAAACACCGACGCGCCGTCTCGTAGATCACCAGTGTCGCGCGCACGCCCGCGACCTCGCCCAGGGCCGCGCGCCGGGCGGCCTTCGCCGGCGGCAGGAACCCCAGAAACAGGAAGCGATCCGTCGGCAGGCCGGAGACGGTGAGGGCCGCGAGGACCGCCGACGCGCCGGGTGCGGCGTGCACCCTGACGCCGGCCGCTACCGCCCCGCGCGCCAGCGCGAACCCCGGGTCGGCGACCAGCGGCGTTCCGGCATCGGAGGCATAGGCCACCGACCGGCCGCCCGCCGCAAGTGCCAGAAGGCGCGGGCGCATCCTCGCACCGTTATGGTCGTGATAGGGCAGGATCCGCCGGCCGCGCAGGGGAACCCCGTGTATCGTCATCAGCCGTCGGAGAGTACGGGTATCCTCGGCCGCCAATACGTCGCAGCCCTCCAGAATATCGAGTGCATGCAGCGTGATGTCGCGCGCGGCTCCGATCGGGGTGGCCACGAAATGCAGACCGGCGCCAGGTCTTCGGCCCGGTCCGGCAACCATGGATCCGGGCGCGTCTCCGGCCGGCGTCTCGTCCGGTTCGGGCAGGTCCGATCCGCCGGTATCGGTCGCGTCGTCCTGAGACAGGATCCGACAGGGCGCGTTTCGAGGCATCGGTGACGTCATCTTTGGGCCGCTCATCGATTGCCTTCCGTTCGGGCGGGCGCCGGCCCCGCTTGCGCCGCCGCGCCCCGCTGCCTAGACCCGATTGGGAGGATCAGGGAGGATCACCGCGATGTTTGCCTTTCACATCAGCCGGCGCAACCCGCGGCGTGCGCACGCCGCGGGCCGGCCCGGGATCTCCGCAGACGGCATAAGGTTGCCCGCGATCGCGCGGCGCGTGTTGCGCGCCCTCTCCGGCATTCTCCTGATCGGCGCGGCGGCGGCCTGCGACCAGGTTACGCTGCCTGCGGGCGGCGGCGGCGGGATCACGCGCGGCAACGCCGTCCCGGTGGCGCTTCTGGTGCCGCTTTCCGATGGCAACTTCGGCGCGGTGGCCCGCAGCCTGGAGAATGCCGCGCGACTGGCGGCGGCGGACCTCGACGGCGCGGCGGTCGACATCACGGTCTACGACACCGCCGGCGACCCCGCCACCGCGGCGCGCGTGGCTTCGCAGGCCGTGGACGCCGGCGCGCAGGTCATCGTCGGCCCGCTGCTGTCGCAGACGACCTCGGCGGCCACGGCGGCCGTCGGCGGGCGCGTGGCGATCCTGTCCTTCTCCAACAATCCGGCGGTCGCCGGCGGCAACGTGTTCGTCCTCGGCCCGACCTTCGCCGACGTCGCCGGTCGGCTGACCGGCTACGGCGCGCGCAACGGCCTGCGCCGGCTGGCAGTGGTCCATTCGCAGGACATCGCGGGCGAGGTCGGCCGGGACGCAATCACGGCCGCGGCACGCGGCAGCGGCATGTCCGTCGCCGCCGTGGAGAGCTATCCGCTGTCCCAGCGCGACATCCTTGCCGCCGGACCGCGGATCGCGGCCTCCATCCAGTCCAGCGGGGCCGACGCCGTCTTCCTGACCGCAAGCGCCGACAGCGACCTGCCGCTTGTCGCGACGACCCTTACGGACGCGGGGATGGCGACCGGTTCTGTCCAGCTGATGGGTCTTACGCGGTGGAACGCGTCTCCCGGCGTGCTGAGCATTCCGGGGTTGCAGGGCGGCTGGTTCACCCTGCCCGAACGGTCGGCCCTGTCGGGGTTCGAGAACCGCTACAGCGCCGCCTATGGCGGGGGTCCGTCGCCGGTGGCCAACCTGGCCTACGACGCCATCCAGGCCGTCGGGTCGCTGGCGGCGCGCGGCCGGGCGCCCAGCCCGTCGGCATTGACGCAGGGGGCGGGCTTTGCCGGCGCATCGGGCATCTTCCGGCTGCGCGCCGACGGGACGAACCAGCGGGGCCTCGCCGTGGCGCGGATCGAGGGCGGCCGCGTCGTCATCGTCGATCCAGCGCCCCGCAGCTTCGGCGGCGCCGGTTTCTAGGCCGTGAAAGAGGGGGCCGCGGCCGCCATGCCGGGGCAACCGGACGATCCGGGGAACCCGGACGCTGCGCCAGTGGAACCGGCGCCGGGCATCGAAGCGCACGCCATCGGCACCGCCTGCGCCGCCATCGCCGCGGACATTGCCGTGGCGACCCGCGACGGCGCGGCCCTCGCACCGGCACAGGTCCGCGGCATTGCCGTCGCCCATCTGCGCCGGGCCCTGGACCAGGGGCGTGCCGCCATCGCTGCCCGGTTCGAGACGGCGACCCTCGCCGGCCACGTAGGCCGCCCGCCGCCGGTCCGCGCGACGCTGGTCGCCCAGAAGCGCGGCATTCCGTCCGATGGCGAAGCATCGCACCGCCCGGCGACGGGCGATCCGTCGGCGCCGCATGGCATCGGCATATCGGGGACCGAGACGCGGGACGGTCGTGCAGCAAACCATCGAGGCGTGGCCGACGACGCGTCGGCGGACATGGCGGCAACCGGCAACGGGCCTTCGTCCCGGGCCGAAATCCGGGCGGCCACGGCCACGGGCGCCGCCGCCCACGCGGCCGTGGCCGCTTATGCTGCGCTGACCGACACGGTCATCACGGGCATCTTCGACCTGGTGCGCGACCATCTGCATCTGCCCGGCGTGCCGACGGGCGGCGAACGCATCGCGTTGGTCGCCGTCGGCGGCTACGGCCGGGCCGGGATGGCGCCCCATTCCGACATCGACCTTTTGTTCCTTACCCCGTGGAAGATGACGCCATGGGCCGAAAGCGTCATCGAATCCATGCTCTACATCATGTGGGACCTGCACCTGAAGGTCGGCCATGCCAGCCGCACGATCCCGGAGTGCCTGTCCAAGGCGCGCGCCGACATGACCGTCCGCACCGCCCTGCTGGAGCACCGGCACCTGTCCGGCGACGCGGCGCTGACCCGGGAACTGGCCGCCTCCCTGCGCGAAAAGCTCTTCGAGGGCACGGGCGACAAGTTCATCGAGGCCAAGCTGACCGAACGGACGCAGCGCCACCAGCGCCAGGGCGGCCAGCGCTACGTGGTCGAGCCCAACGTCAAGGAGGGCAAGGGTGGCCTGCGCGACCTCCAGACGCTGTTCTGGATCGCGAAATACGTCAACGGCGTCCACGACGTCGCCGAACTGGTGCCGCAGGTCTTCACCCCGGCCGAGTTCGCCGCATTCGGCGGCGCCGAGGGGTTCCTTCTGGCCGTGCGCTGCCATCTTCACCTCGCCTCGGGACGAGCGAACGAGCACCTGAGCTTCGACATGCAACCCGAGGTCGCGGCGCGGCTGGGCTACGGCGACGGCGGCGGGCGGCGGGCGGTCGAGCATTTCATGCAGGACTACTTTCGCCACGCGACCCGCGTGGGAGAGTTGACGCGCATCCTGCTGACCGCATTGGAGGCCGACCACAAGAAGGACGCGCCGTCGCTGATCGGGCTCTTCCGCCGGCGGCGCAAGGTTCGGCCGGGCTACGCCATCCGGCAGAACCGCATCGCCTTTGCCGACGATGCGACGGCGTTGGCCGACCCTGTCGCGCTTTTGCGGATCTTCGACGAAGCGCTGCGCACCGGCACCCTTCTGCACCCCGACGCCATGCGCCTGATCGCCGCCAACCTGCATCTGATCGACGAGGGCGTCCGCACGGCACCCGAGGCGGTGCGGATCTTCCACGACATGCTACTGGGCCATCCCCTGCCCGACCGTGCCCTTCGCCGCATGAACGAACTGGGGGTACTGGCCGCGTTCCTGCCCGAGTTCGAGCCTGTCGTCGCGATGATGCAGTTCAACATGTACCACCACTTCACGGTGGACGAGCACATCATACAATGCATCGCCCAGCTCAGCCTGATCGAACGGGGCGAACTGGCGGGCGACCTGCCGCTGGCCACCGCGATCATGACCGACCGCGCGGGCGGCGGCGTGAACCGCAAGGTGCTTTACGTGGCGATGCTGCTGCACGACATCGGCAAGGGGCGCAGCGCCGACCATTCGGTGCTGGGGGCCGCCATCGCGCGCAAGGTCGCGCCGCGGCTGGGCCTGTCCAAGGCGGATGCCGAGACGGTCGAATGGCTGGTGCGCTATCATTTGCTGATGTCGGACATGGCGCAGAAGCGCGATCTGGCCGATCCGCGCACCATTCGCGACTTCGCCAAGGCGGTGAAGACCCGCAAGCGGCTGGACCTGCTGACGGTCCTCACGGTCTGCGACATTCGCGGCGTCGGCCCCGGTACCTGGAACAACTGGAAGGCCCAGCTGATCCGCACGCTGCACAAGCTGACGGCCGATGCGCTCGAGGGCGGGCTGGAGGCACTGAACCGCGATGCGCGCAGTGGCGAGTCCAAGCGCGCGCTGCGCGAGGCGCTTTCGGACTGGGACGCCAGGGACCTGCGCGCCGAGACTCTACGCCACTATCCCGCCTATTGGGAGGGGCTGGGCACGGCCAACCACGTCAGCTTCGCCCGGCTGCTGCGCGGCATCGGCACGTCCGATATCCGCATCGGTATCGACGCCGACGAGGACCGCGACGCCACGCGCGCCTGCTTCGTCATGGCCGACCATCCGGGCATCTTCGCGCGGCTTGCGGGCGCGCTTGCGCTGGTGGGTGCCAACGTGGTCGACGCGCGCACCTATACCTCGCGCGACGGCTACGCGACGGCGGTCTTCTGGATGCAGGACAACGCCGGCGCGCCCTACGAGACGGCCCGCCTGCCCCGCCTGCGCCGGATGATCGAACGGACGCTGAAGGGAGAGGTCGTGGCCCGCGACGCGCTGGAAGACCGCGACCGCATCCGGCGGCGCGAGCGGGCGTTCCGCGTGCCGACCTCCATCGCCTTCGACAACGAAGGGTCCGACATCTACACCATCATCGAAGTCGACACCCGCGACCGCCCCGGCCTGCTGCACGACCTCGCCCGCACGATGGCCGAGGCGAACGTCCAGATCGCAAGTGCCGTCATCGCCACCTACGGCGCCCAGGCAGTCGACACGTTCTACGTCAAGGACATGATCGGGCTGAAGCTGCACGCGGCGTCCAAGCGCGCGGCGATCGACCGGCGCCTGCGCGCGGCCATCGAGAGCGGCGCGCGCCGGGCCCGGTCATGACGCCCCGCCCGGGCCCGCCCGGCCCCACGACGGCGGCAAACGCCGGCGACCGCCCCCCCGCCGAACGGGAGGGCGGCGGCGCACGAAACGTCGGCGGGCCCGGTCCGTCGGCGAGCGACGGGAACTCGGCAACGGAAGTCGCCGACGAGGCGTCGATTGCTCACGCATCGGCCCCGCCCGCATCCTCAGCGCCCCGGTCGGCGGCGTACGGACCCGCAGCCTACGCACAGGCGGACGGCGCCGCGCCGGCCAGGCCACCGGCCAAAGCGCCGGCCAAAGCGCCAGGACGGCTGATGCGCGGTATCCTCACGGTCGGGATCTGGACGCTGGCCAGCAGGGTATTGGGGTTCGCGCGCGAGATCCTCATCGCCAACTACCTGGGTGCCGGCGTGGCGGCGCAGGCGTTCTACGTGGCCTTCTCGCTGCCCAACATGTTCCGGCGCTTCTTTGCGGAAGGCGCCTTCAACATGGCCTTCATCCCCATGTTCGCCAAGAAGCTCGAAGGCGGCGACGATCCGCACGGCTTCGCCCGCGACGCACTGACGGCAATGCTTTTGGTGCTGAGCGCGCTGACCGTACTGGGGATCGTCGCGATGCCGCTGTTGGTCACGGCCATGGCGGCGGGATTCCGCGGCGACGAACGCTTCGACCTGGCCGTCGAATACGGGCGGATCGCGTTTCCCTACATATTCTTCATCGCGCTGGCGGCCCTCGCGTCGGGCGTGCTGAACGCGACGGGCCGCTTCGTCGCGGCGGCCGCGGCGCCGGTGCTGCTGAACGTCGTCTTCATCGCCGCGATGGGCATCGGCGCGGTCACCGGCCGCCCCCTGTCGGACGCCATGGGCGCCGGGATCGAACAGGCGCTGGGCCTGCGCGTCGGCGACGCCCTGGCGGCCTCGGTCCCCATCGCGGGGGCGGCGCAGCTGGCAATGGTCTGGTGGGCCGCGTCGCGCGCGGGGTTCCGGCTGGTGCCGCGGCGGCCGCGACTGACGTCCGACCTGCGCCGCCTGGCGATCATCGCGGCGCCCGCGGCGCTGGCCGGCGGCGTGGTGCAGATCAACCTGCTGGTGGGCCGTCAGGTTGCGTCGTGGTTCGACGGCGCGGTCGCGTGGCTCACCTACGCCGACCGTCTCTACCAGCTTCCCCTTGGCGTCGTCGGGATCGCCATCGGCGTGGTCCTGCTGCCCGACCTCGCCCGCCGCCTGCGCGGCGGCGACACGGCAGGCGGGCGCGACGCAGTAAATCGCGCGGCCGAGTTCGCGCTGGTGCTGACCGTGCCATCCGCCGTCGCTTTCGCGGTGGTGCCGGTCCCGATGGTGTCGGTCCTGTTCGAACGGGGGGCTTTTGACGCCGTCGATGCTGCCGCGACCTCCGCCGCGCTGGCGGTCTACGCGCTGGGCCTGCCCGCCTTCGTGTTGCAGAAGGTTCTTCAGCCGCTCTACTTCGCGCGCGAGGACACGCGGCGGCCCTTCAATTACGCCGTCGCCTCGATGATCGTGAACGCGGTCCTCGCCATCGGGCTGGTGCCGTGGATCGGCTGGCTGGCCGCCGCCATCGGCACGACCGGCGCCGCCTGGGCGATGGTCTGGCTGCTGATGCGCGGCGCTCGCGGCATGGGCGATGCGGCGCGCCCGGACGACCGGCTGCGACGGCGGGTGCCGCGCATCGTCCTGGCCGCGGCAGTCATGGGCGCGGTGCTGTGGCTGGTCGCATGGGCGATGGCACCGGCCCTTGCCCTACCCGGCTGGCGCTTCGCCGCGCTGGGCGGGCTGATCGCCATGGGTGCCGTGGCCTATGCGGCGGCGGGCCATTTCCTTCGCGCCTTCGCCATGGGCGAGATCGTCGCGGCAATCCGGCGCCGCTGAGTCGCCCTCAGCGCTGCCGCATCCGGTCCCTCAGCCGCCGCCAGCCGCCAGGCCCCGCAATGAGGCTCAGCGCGAAGCCGGTGGCGAACCCTGCAAGGTCCGCGACCCATGTGGCGTCGCCGCCGAAAAGCAGCGCGAAGACCAGCTGTATCCCCATCAGCAGCGCGATGAGCGAGAACGCCCGCCCCCGCGCCTGACCCAATGCGCCAAGCCCGGTCCAGAGGATGAAGCTGTAGGCGCCGATCAGCCCGTAGACTGCCGGATAGCCGCCGATCAGCGGCGCCCCCGCCGGCACGGCAAGTCCGTAGACCACCGCACCGCCCACCGCCGCGCCGAGGAACACCGCCAGCAGCGCCGGCGCGGAGAAGACCTCGCCCACCATCTTGCCGAGCGCCAGCAGGAGCACGACGACGAAAAGGACATGCGCGAAGCCCAGGTGAACGAAGGCGTAGCCCACCAGCCGCAGAGTGTCGGGCACCGTCCAGAGGCCGCTGTCCAGCAGCGCCGAGAACCGTTCGGGGATGAAGGCATAGCGATTGAGCGCGTCCAGCCGCCAGCCCACGCCCTGCGGACCGCCTGCAAGGCCGCGCGCGCCGGCCTCGAACACCAGCTCCACCCCCACGATGGCCAATGCCAGCGCCCAGACGACCGGCGGCAGAGGGTTGAACGGGGCGGCGTTGCGGTCGTCGTCGTACATATCGGGGAACCTCATGGAGTACCGCCGCGTCGCCGGGGCGAGGGATGCACCGCTTCCGGGCGCCGGTCGCGGACCGCATGTTCCGCACAGGTGACATTGTTTCCGGCAGAGATCGGTGATGGCACAGGCGCCAAGCCAGCCGGCCGTTCCTTGACCCCGGCGCAGCCCCTCGCTACCCCTCACCGGCCGCGATTGCCAGATGGATGACGCCCCATGACTGCCAGCTTCGCCCCGCGCGTGTTCTCCGGGATCCAGCCGTCGGGCGGACTGACGCTGGGCAACTACCTGGGCGCCATGAAGCAGTTCGTGCGGATGCAGGACGCCGGCACGCACGACTGCATCTTCTGCATCGTCGATCTGCACGCCATCAGCGTCTGGCAGGACCCCGCGAAGCTGCGCCACAACACGCGCGAGCTGGCCGCGTTCTTCATCGCCGCCGGGATCGACCCCGACCGCGCGATCCTCTTCAACCAGTCCGCCGTGCCCGAGCATGCGCAACTGGCCTGGATCTTCGATTGCGTGGCGCGCATGGGCTGGATGGGCCGCATGACCCAGTGGAAGGACAAGGCCGGCAAGAACGCCGAGGCCGCATCGCTGGGCCTGTTCGCCTACCCCGCCCTCATGGCCGCCGACATCCTGGTCTATCACGCGACCCACGTGCCGGTGGGCGACGACCAGAAACAGCACCTGGAACTCACGCGCGACATCGCCGCCAAGTTCAACCACGACTACGGGCAGGACTTCTTTCCCATCGTCGAGCCGGTGATCGGCGGCCCCGCGACGCGGGTGATGTCCCTGCGCGATGGGTCCAAGAAGATGTCCAAATCCGACCCCTCGGACGCCAGCCGCATCAACATGGGCGACGATGCCGATACCATCGCGAAGAAGCTGCGCAAGGCCAGGACCGACCCCGAGCCGCTGCCGCAGACCGCGGAGGGCCTCAAGGACCGTCCCGAGGCGCGCAACCTCGTCGACATCTACGCCGCCCTGTCGGACGTCACCGTCGATGAGGCGATGCGCGACGTGGGCGGCCGGCAGTTCGCCGCGTTCAAGCCGATGCTGGTGGACCTCGCCGTCGAGAAGCTGAGCCCCATCGGCGCCGAGATGACGCGCCTTGTGGCCGACACGGACCATATCGACGCCGTTCTGGCCCGCGGCGCCGAAGGGGCGCGCCGCACCGCCGGGCCGATCCTGCGCCGCACCTACGAGATCGTCGGCATGGTCGGCGCATGACCCTGCCGGAATCCGGGGCATCGGGCGGACCGGCCGCACCGCGCGGCCGGACGGATCGGCCTGTCTGCGTCCGCGCCGACGGGGCCGGGCCGGGCGTGACACTCGCGGCGCTCCTGGCTCTTGCGTGGCCGGCGGCCGCCCCGGCGCAGGAGATCGCGCCGCGCGACGGGTGGGAGACCGCTTCGACCGAGAAATCCTTCGACACGCTGCTGGCCGACCTGCGCGACGCTGTGGCGGCCAACGGAATGGGCGTGGTGACGCAGGCCGGCCCGACGGAGACGGCGGCGGCGCGGGGCATCAGGGTCCCCGGCAATCGCGTCGTCGGTGTCTTCAACAATGATTTCGCAGTGCGCCTGCTGGATCTGTCGGTGCCGGCAATGATCGAGGCGCCGATCCGGTTCTACGTGACCGAGGACCCGGACGGCACCGCGACGCTGTCCTACAAGACGCCCGGCTTCGTCCTCGCGCCCTATCTGGCCGACGCACCGGGAATCGCGCCCATCGCGGACGAGCTCGATGCCCGCTTCGCCGCCATCGCACGGGCCGCGACGTCGAAGGACTGATCGGTGCCGGCCGGCGGAGGGATATGACCACGGGACGCACCGGCGGTGGACCCTCGGGCAGAAGCGATCGCGCACGCCATCCACCCCGCAATCCGCAACCGGATTGGGCGGACAGACTTCGGACCACGCATCACGCCCACATCGCGCCGCGTCACTTCAACGGGAGACGGCGCTTGCGCCGGGTGACGCGGCCGGCTGGCGAGACCTACCGTCAGCCCGTGTGGAACACAGGAGACATGCACCAGATGATCGTACCGCCCGGATACCTCGCTCTAGCCTTCGCCGTTGGCATCGCTGCCGGAACGGCCCACGCCGGCGACCAATACGTCGACCAAACCGGATTTGCCGCATCGGGATATGACGTCGTGGCCTATCGCAGCCTCGAACAGGCGCCCGTCGGCGCGCCCCAGCCCGCGGGCATCGCCGGTAATGCCGGCATCACGGCGGACTGGAACGGCGCCACCTTCGCCTTCGCCAGCGAAGAGAACCGCGAGACGTTCCTCTCCGACCCCGAACACTACGCGCCGCAATACGACGGGCATTGCGCTTACGGTGTGGCCAAGGGCGGCAAGGTGCCCGGTAACCCCAACCTGTGGCGCATCGTCGATGACAAGCTCTACCTGAACATCACGCGTACCGTTGTCGGCTTCTGGGAAGAGGACATTCCGGGCAACCTCCAGCTGAGCGAGGGCAACTGGACAGGTCTGGAACCGGCCGGAGCCTCGTCCAACCCAATTCCCCAGTTCACCTCCGAGGCACCCCTTGGCGGCTAGGCTGACGCGGCGGCGCGCCCTGCTGGGGGGCGCCGCTGTCGTGGCAGGCGGCGGTGGACTGGCCTACGCGTTGCGCCCCCGCCCTGCGTTGGGCGAGGGCGACCTTACCGTCAGAGAAGCGTACAACGCGGCCGCCGCCGGCGACATCGTCCTCATCGACATCCGCCGTCCCGACGAATGGGCGCGCACCGGCGTCGGCAAAGGCGCGGTCCCGCTGGATATGCGCGACGCGGACTTCCTCGACCGGGTCCATGCTCTGCTGGATGGTGATCGCAGCCGCCCCGTGGCCGTCATTTGCGCCGCAGGTGTGCGATCTCACCGCATGTCCGGGCGGATGGCGGACGCCGGGTTCTCGGCCGTCATCGACGTTCCCGAGGGGATGGAGGGGTCGTCCGCCGGGTCGGGTTGGGTCGCGGCGGGGCTGCCGGTCGTCCCGCCGCGGTGAGGTCTCGGCGGCGCCCGACCGACCCGGAACACGCCGGACGCCAGGACACCGAACGCGGCCGTCGCCGTACCGCATCCCGGTCCATGACAGGACCGCGCCGGACGCCGCGCCGGACCCCTGCTGGCCCGACGATCCGCGACACCTGCGGAGCGAGGTTGACGACCGCGACCACTGGCGCAGGTTCCGCCACACCGGACAGGAGACCCGCCATGAAGCCGATCCTCACAGCCGCCGCCCTGGCCGTGTCCATGGCCCATGCGACCGGCGCGGCCCGTGCCGGCTGCGGTCCGGACCCGGTGCCCTGCGCCGCCGACGGCGGCATCTATCATATCGAGTTGCCGGCGGACCCCGCCGAGGGCCAACCGGCCCTGATGTTCCTCCACGGCTTCGGTAGCAGTGGCGAGGGGACGCTGCGCAACCGCGGCATGGTCGACGCGGCGCTGGAGCGTGGCTATGCCGTGATCGCGCCCAGCGGAACCGAGATGGAGGGCCGTGGCGGCCGGCGCTGGTCGTTCCACCCGGCCCGGCCGGCGGTGCGCGACGAGATCGCGTTCCTGACCGCCGTCCGGGACGATGCGGCCCGGCGTCACGGGATCGACGCGAAGCGGACGCTATTGGGAGGATTCTCGATCGGCGGCAGCATGGCAAGCTACCTCGCCTGCGCCCGGCCGGACACCTTTGCCGCCTACGCTCCGGTCGCGGGAGGTTTCTGGCGGCCGCACCCCGACGGCTGCGCAGGACCCGTGCGTTTGCTCCATACCCACGGATGGTCAGACGGAACCGTTCCGCTGGAGGGCCGGGTCCTGCGCGGGACCGACCTGGACGACCCGGCTGCTGTCGCACAGGGCGACATCTTCACCACCTTGGAAATCTGGCGAGACGTCAACGATTGCGCGGGCCTGCGCGCCGATGCGTTCGAGATCGAAGACCTGTACTGGCGCCGGGACTGGACGACCTGCAGCGCCGGCACGGCCCTGTCGTTCGCGTTGCATCCCGGCGGGCACGGTGTCCCGCCCTTCTGGATCACGCTCGCCCTCGACTGGTTCGAGGGTCTCTGACCGGCCGCCGCAGACCGCGCCTATTCGGCGGCGACGGCGGTCTGGCGTTCGGGCGCAGGACGCGACAGCGCCTCGTGGAGGGCGCGCCGCGCGGCGTAGGCGCGGGTGACGATGGGCGGCTCGAACAGCGATTGCGGCGTTTCCAGGCGGAAGCCGCCGCGCGCCCAGCGGGAAAGGTCCAAGGAACCCAGGGCAGAGAGCGGCACCGAGAGCAGCAGGCTTGCCGCGATGGGCAGCAGCCACAGCGATACCAGCCCCAGGCCGAGACCCAGCGTCAGAAGCGCGCCGATGGCGGTCTCGAAGCCGTGAAACTTTATCAGCGTCCCGACCGGATAGCCCGCGGTGCTGCGGTTCTGCGGGGTCCAGCCCGACCCTTTCCCGAAGATTGCCATGGCGACGGCCATGGTCTGCTGCACCATCAGGATAGGCGCGTAGGCGACGGAGACGGCCAGCTCGAACCCGAACCCGGTCAGGAAGCGGGCGCGCCCGCCATAAATGCGCCGGCTGCGCGGCGTTGCGGCGATGATCGCCGCGCCCGCGACCTTGGGCGCCACCAGCATCGAATACATGAAGGCCAGGAACACCCAGCTGTCGATCTGGCTGATCTCGGGCCAGACGGGCGTCAGCGGATGGTCGGGGTCGAAATATCGGACGGCGATGTTGTCGCCGCCGTTGCCCAGCAGGGCCCAGATCACCAGCAGCGCGAACCACATCGGTGCCAGCAGGTAGCTGATCGCCCCATGCGCGAGGTGGTAGCGCGACACCGGATGGAACCCCCGCGTCGCCAGCAGCCGCAGATGCTGGAGGTTGCCCCGGCACCAGCGCCGGTCGCGCAGGATGTAGTCCACCAGCGTCGCCGGCGTCTCTTCGTAGCTGCCGCCGATGCGCGGCAGGAACCGCACCGACCAGCCGGCGCGGCGCAGCAGGCCGGCCTCGACGAAATCGTGGCTGAGGATCAGCGTGCCGTCGGCACCCCCGCCCGCAAGGTGCGGCAAGCCCGCGGAAGCGGCAAATGCGCGGGTGCGGATGATGGCGTTGTGACCCCAATAGTTGCCCTCGCGCGCGGACCAGAGCGCCAGCCCCTCGGCCAGCAGGCCGCCATAGGCTGCGTTCGAGAATTGCTGCACCCGGGCGAACAGGGTTTCCGCCCCGATCAGGACGGGGCAGGACTGGATGAGGCCGGCCTCGGGATCGGCAGCCAGCTCGCGGGCGAGGCGGCAGATGGCGTGACCGCTCATCAGGCTGTCGGCGTCGAGCACGAGCATCGCGTCGTGATCGGCACCCCAGCGGGTGATCCAGTCGGCGATGTTGCCGACCTTGCGGTCGGTATTGTGCACGCGGCGACGGTAGTGAACCCGCAGTCCGTGGGGCGCCGTGTCGCGCAGCATCTCGTAGGCGCGCCGTTCCTGCGCGGCCACATGCGGATCGCGGGTGTCCGACAGGATGAAAAGGGTGAACCGGCCGCGCCCGCCGTGACGCGCCAGATCCTCCAGCATCGCGGCGGCGTTACCGAAGACGTCAGACGGCACTTCTTCGTAGATCGGCACGAGTAGCGCGGTGCGGATGGGTTCCGCCGGCCGTCCGGGCCGCGCGCGCCGCCGCAGGTAAAGGCCCGCAAGCGCCGCCGTCACGGTGCTGACCGACAGGGTAACCCAGACGAACGTGGCACCGACGAGGATCAGAAGCACCCACTCAAGGGCCGTCATCCCGCCCTCGGCCAGCCAGCGCTGCATGCCGCCCACCAGCAGGAATGTCGACGCAAGGGCCGGCGCGAACACCAGGGCCCGCCACGTCCAGAGGCGCAGGTCGGGCTGCGGATCGCGGCGCGGACCGACGGTGGCGCCAAAGTCCTGAACCAGCATCTCCAGCGGCGCCTCCGGTGGCATGCCGGCGTCCGCGTCGGGGCTGCCTGGCCTGCGGCGGGTCGTCATGCCGTCCATCGGTAGAGCCAGACCTCGCTCAGCGCGGCACCCCCGCCGATAAGCTGCACGCGCATCTCGGCATGAGCCTCATCGCCCGGATCGAAGGCGAAGGCGACGCGCGCACCGCCCGTTTCGGGATTGCGCTGGACGATGCCGGGGCCCGTCGTTCCCGCGCTCGCGCGGATCAGCGAGTCCACATCGTCCAGATCGGCCAGCGTCACGTCGTTGGGCGAAAAATCTATGGCGACGATCATGCCGCCGTCGGGGTGCCCGCCGATGCGGGTATTCGTCACATGCGAAAGGCCCTCGACCGTCGCGGGTTCGGTATCGGCCCAGTCCATCGTATAGGTGAAGCGATGCTCTGCGCCCGCATCCATCCCGCCGCGCGGCCGCCAGTAGGAGACGATGTTGTCGAAGATCTCGCGATCCGTCGGGATCTCCACCAGCGTCACGGCGCCCGGTCCCCAGTCCTCGCCCGGGACTATCCAGACGCCGGGGCGCCGGTGATAGAGCAATTCGAGGTCTGCGAAATCCTCGAAACGACGCGACCGCTGCATCAGGCCGAAGCCGCGCGGCCCGTCGTCGCCGAACGCGCTGACCTGAAGGGTCCGCGGATTGCCCATGGGGCGCCACAGCACCTCGCCGGCTCCGGTATGCATCAAGAGACCGTCGCTATCGTGCACGGCCGGGCGGAAATCGGAAAATCGGTCACGGATTGTCTCGTCGAACAGGAACATGGACGTCAGGGGCGCAATACCGACATGGCCGACATCGTTCCGTGCGAAGATCGTCGCCTCGACCGCCATGCGCGTGATCTCGCCGGGCGTGATCGCGAACCGGTAGGCGCCGGTCACGCTGGGTCCGTCCATCAGGGCGTGGATGACGTAGGTCCCCGTACCGGGTTCCGGGCGCTCGACCCAGAAGGCGACGAACTCCGGGAACTCCTCGCCAGAGGGCTCGGCGGTGTCGACGGCGATGCCGCGCGCCGACAGTCCGTAGGTCTCGCCGGTGCCGATGGCGCGGAAGTAGCTGGCGCCCTGAAAGACGGCGAATTCGGTGAAGATGCCCTTGGTCTCCAGCTCGGACCGCAGGCGCAGACCGGAATAGCCCAGCGTCGGGCCATCCGGCAGGTCGGGCATCTTGTCGGTTCGGTCGAAGACTGCGGCGTCGAAAACCAGGGGCCGCGCCTGCCCGTCCTCGACGCCCGAGATCTCGACCGGCGACGGAAAATAGAGGCCCGGCGCGAAGACGTCCAGGCGGACCGGCACGTCGCTTCCCTGCCACAGGGCATGCCGGTCGGGGAACCACATGGACTTGTACTGTTCGTAGGTCAGGTCGATCCATTCCTGCGGCACGGTCGGGCGCGGGGCGTAGTCGCGGCCGGCCATTTCGCGGGCGCGCGCCACGAGGTCCTCGGGCACGAATGGCACGGGGTCGCCCAGGCTCAGGCCGGGACCGGGCGCCGTGCCGTTCTGCTCGGCCGCAACGGCCGTATCCGTCGACTGGGCCACGCCCGACCGTGCCGCGAGCATCGCCGCCACCGTTCCCAGAAATCCGCGCCGTTGCATCATACCGTCACCTTTCGCCGCCAGGGCTGCGATTTGAACCACCCGACGCCGTAGGCCACCGCCGTGATCGACGCCGCGCCCAGAATGTTGACCCACAGCATCGACAAGTGCGTCCGGCCCACGACGTCGAAGATCACGCCGAGGATCCGTGCCAGGAACATCGACGCCACGAAGACCGCCAGCGACTGCTGGCCGACCTTCGTGACGGCGGCCAACGCACCGCGCCATACCGTGGCCAGCAGGTGGTCGCCGCGAGGCGGCAGCAATCGGTGCCCGCCCACGCCCGCCGCCGCCCAGGCAAGGTAAGCCAGGGCGAGGAAGTGGACGTAGCGCAGAATCCCGAAATCGGACTTGTCGATGAGGACCTTCCAGTCGCTGCGCCACGCCCGGATCTCGGGCACGGCACCGTAGACGCGGTAGTAGGCGAAGGGCACGGTACCCAGCACGACGACCGCCGCCAGGATCAGAAGGCGACGGTCAACCGGCGGTGCGGGAAGCCATCCCGACATCAGCGCAAAGCCGGTATAGAAGACCAGTTGCCAGGCGAAGGGATTGAAGAACCACGACCGGTCCGACCAGGGCTCGGCCGGCAGGGACAGCCATCCCAGCGTCGCCATTGCCCACAGGCCCAGAACCGCCGCGCCCGCCAGCCGGGTGTCGACGCGGGCCAGCGCGACGAAGATGGGCATCATCGCCAGGATCGCGAGGTACATTGGCAGGATGTCGAAGTAGTTCGGCACGTATGTCAGCGTCAGGAAGGACGGAAGCGTGATCGCCGTCATGGAGAAGAACGGATGCAGGTTCAGCTGTCCGACGTAGTCCTTTTCGAACCAGCCCGACGCGTTCAGCATCGCCATCGTGGCCGCCACCGCGATGAAGAGCGCCACATGCGCCCAGTAGACCTGCCATACGCGATGGCCGACGCGCGCCGCCCCCATGGCAATACCGCGTTCGCGGAACACCTTGCCGAACGCGATGGCCGAGGCCATGCCCGAGCAGAAGACGAATATCTCCGTCGCGTCGGAGAACCCGAACCGGGCCGGAATCCAGAGGGCCAGCCAGTCGTTGGGGACATGCGCGATGAGGATGAAGAACATCGCGCAGCCCCGATAGAAATCGAGCCGCGGGTCCCGTGACACGACGGCCACACCCGAGATCGAGGCCACCGGCTCTGTGTCTCGGGTCGGTGTCGTGGAATGGGGATCGGCCAGGGTCATATGCGTCGGATCGGCGTCCTTGGATGCGCGGGGGAAACTATCGTCTCGGAGGGCCCAACGCGCGAAGCAGGCAAATGGATCACGGCGGTCCAGCGATCAAGGCGGTGAACCGGCGGCAGACGCAGCGTCATGCAACAGGCGCGCTCCGATCTGCAACCCGAGCGTGTGCAAGCCTTTCTTCCCGCAACCGGGTGAACCTGTCGGCGGTGCCGCCCCGCCGCCGCGTGCGGTCGGCAAGGACGGCCGACACGTCATCGAGGCGACCGGCCCGCAGGCCCGCGTCTATGGTGATCCGCTCGAAGACGTCGCGCTGCGCGATGCTGCCGCCGATGTCCTGCATGTGCGGACGTGCCGCCGAAAGCGCGGCGAAGGCAGCGTCGTAGCGGCCCGCACCGAACGCGGCCAGGCCCTCGGCCGCCGAATGGCCGGGGCAGGCGGCCACGGCGCCAGCCTCGGACGGGATGCGCCCGCTGCTTGCCAACCGCGCGACCAGTTGGTCCTTGGCACCCGCGCGGTCGTCCCCCGCCAGAGCCAGCATGTAGTGCAGGTCGGCGAAGACGAGGCAGGCGTCATGGGTCCGGGCCGCCGACAGGTCGGCCAGTTCGCACCAGCGGTCGCCGACGGACACGCCCTCCAGCTCCAGCCGCATCAGCAGCGAGGTCGCATTGGCGATGTCGCGGTAGTCGTCGGTGCGCTCGGCACGGACGCGCGTGTCGTAGAGGTGCAGCGCGTCGTCGGTCCGGCCGGCATCCAGCAGCATCAGCGCCTTGTGCCACCAGACGTGATAGCGGAAGTTGTTGCATTCCAGCCAGGCGCCCGCGCGGTCGTCGATCAGTGCCAGCCCCGCGACCGCATCGGCGCGCATGTCGTGGACATGCGTGACCGCATGCAGGCCCCAGGCGTCGTCCGGCGCCAGGTCGAGGCCCGCGTGGCCGGCACGCTCGGCGTTATCGAAATCTCCGGTCTCTTCCAGCGTGAAGGCATGGCATCCCAGAACGAAGCCCTCCAGCGGATGATCGCGGTGCGCATCCATCACGGACTCGACCGCAGCGCGCATCCCGGCGGCGTCACCAGTGAGAAACCGGATCGCCTGTCCGGCCTTGAGGCTCAGGGTGTCGCGCGGCTGCACGGCAATTGCCGCATCCATGGCCGCCACGGCGGCAGACGGTCGCCCGTCGAGCCATCCGCGCAAGCCGTCGCACCAGAGGCGCGCCCGCGTGCCGCCACCGCCCTGCGACAGGGCAGCATCGGCCGCGTCGCTGGCCGAACGGGCGACCTCGACCATCTCGGCGCGTCCCAGGAGAAGCGAGAAGATGCCGCGCGTCGCATGGCCCAGCGCGAACCCCGGTTCGGCCTCCAGCACGGCCCCCAGCCGTTGCGGCGTCGCGGTGCCGTGCGCGAGGAAGGCGCGGATCATCGCGTTCCAGTCGTCCAGCGCACCGCGCGCGGTCAATCCGGTCTCACACCCGCAAACGTCAATCGCCATGCCCGCACCCATGCACTGTGTCGCCAGCCTAGCCTGTCGCGAGGCCTGCAACCTGCTATGCCATCCAGCGCGCCCGATAGCCGCCCGGTCCACATAAAGGTGAAGAGTTGCTGAGATCGCGTGATCTGGTGGGTCGATAGGCAGCGGAATGCCGATTGGGGGCCGCCGCGCACCTGATTTGGGCACAATGACATCGTGACGTCCCACGCACCATCACCGTAGGCAGGGCATGCCGGGATGCCCGGTCAGTCCGCGCCACGCGACCAACGCGCGATCACGGCATCGGTGTCGGCGCCCATGCGGGGCGGCGAACGGCGGTAGCTGACGGGCGTGGCCGACAACTTCAGCGGATTTCCCAGGAGGCGAACCGTCCCTGCGGCCGCGTCATCGGACGGCTGCTCGACCACCATGCCGCGCGCCTGCGCCTGCGGGGATTCCAGTGCCTCGGCCACGTCGTGGATCGGTCCGCAGGGCACTCCGGCGCCGCGCAGCCGCTCAAGCACGGTGTGGGTCGAGAGGGCGCGAAGAGCGCCGTCGATGGCGGCTTTCAGCGAATCGCGCGCCGCCAGCCGGGCCGGATTGGTGGCGTAGTGCGGATCGGCCGGCAAGCCGGCCAGCCCGGTCACGGCGCAGAACCGTACGAACTGCGCGTCGTTGCCGACCGCGACGATCACATGGCCGTCGGCGGTGGGAAAGACGTCGTATGGCGCGATGTTCGGATGGCCGTTGCCGCGCCGTGCCGGCACCTGCCCGGTGGCCAGCGTATTCGTGCCCTCGTTGATCAGCCACGCCATCTGGCTGTCGACCAGGGCAAGGTCGATGTGCTGGCCCTCGCCGGTCCGGTCCCGGTGGCGAAGGGCGGCAAGGATACCCACCGCCGCATACATGCCGCACATCACGTCGGCGATGCCGACGCCCACTTTCATCGGCGGGCCGTCGGGCGCGCCCGTCAGGCTCATGATACCGCCGAATCCCTGCGCCATCAGGTCGTAGCCCGGCAGATCCCGGTTGGGGCCGGTCTGCCCGAACCCCGAGATCGAGCAGTAGACCAGACCCGGATGCCGCCCCCTCAGCGTCGCGTGGTCCAGCCCGTACTTCGCCAGCCCGCCCGGCTTGTAGTTTTCGATCACCACGTCGGCGCGGGCGGCCAGCGCGGTGACGAGGTCGCGCCCGCCGGCGGTGGTCAGGTCGGCCGCGACCGACTGCTTGTTACGATTGGCAGCCAGATAGTAGGCGCTGAGCTCGCGCGCGTCGTCGACATAGGGCGGACCCCAGGCGCGGGTGTCGTCGCCTCCGGTCCGGGGGTTCTCGATCTTGAGGACGGTGGCGCCGAGGTCGCCCAGAAGCTGCGTGCAGGTGGGCCCGGCCAGAATGCGGCTGAGATCCAGTACGATCAGCCCGTCCAATGCCCCCGGAGCGTCAGTCGCGCCAAACCCAGAGCGGTCGGGAGCAGAGCCGTCAGATCCGTCCGTCATAGGCGCCCCTCTCGATATGCGCCGCGATGACGGTGAATCGCTCCGCCGCCAGCGCACCCTCGAGCGCAGCGCGCAGACCGTCGCGGTCGTGAACGTCGTGGCCCGCACCGCCGAAGGCCCGGCCCACGGCCGCGATGTCGTGGCGCGCGAAGTCCACGCCGAGGTTCGGCAATTGGCGACCGCGCTGCTTCATCTCGATCAGCGCCAGCGAGGCGTCGACGAAGACGACGAAGATGACGCGCGCGCTCAGCTCGGCCGCGGTGGCGAGTTCGCCCGCGACCATCAGGAAACCCGCGTCGCCGCTGAAGGATACCACCGGGCGGTCGGGCGACGCCAGCTTGGCGCCGATGGCAAGCGGCACGGCGCACCCCATGGTGCAAAGCCCCGACGACTGCATCAGCCCGCGCGGCTCGTCGCAGCGCCACATCTGGCTGAGGAGGATCCGGTGCGCGCCGCTGTCGGCAGTGGCCAGCGTCCCGGCGGGCAGCACGGCGCGGCACGTGTCGACCACGGCGGCCGGGCCCCAGGCCTCGTCCGACGGAAAGACGTCGGCCAAAGCGGACCGGGCCGCCGCGACCTCGCCCTCCGGCCATGTGTCGGCGCGTGGCTCCGGCGTGAGCGCATCCAGAGTGGCGGCGACGTCGCCTACGACATTGACGCTCGCCTGATGCATGTGGTGATCGTTCGGAACGGCGGTGACGTCGATCACGGGCTTGCGCCGCGGATTCCAGGGGTCGCGCCAGCCGGTGCGCATCTCGATCGGGTCGTAGCCCGCGCAGAGGATCGCGTCGGCCCGGTCCAGCAGCGGCAGCAGGACGCGGTCGGCCTTCGGCGACAGGCCCGCGCCGCCCAGCGACAGGGGATGATTTTCCGCCAGCAGTCCCTTGGCCTTGTAGGTCGTGACGACCGGGGCGCCGAGGGCCTCCGCCAGCGCCGCCAGCTGCGGGCCGGCATCGCCGTTTACCGCATCGACGCCGGCGACGATCAGCGGCCGGCGGGCGGCGGCCAGCGTGGCGCGCAGATCGGCCAGAACCGCGGCGGCCGGCACCACGGGCACCGCGGCGGGACGCGGCGGCGGGGCGGCGGCCGGGACCTGCGCGTCGGCGACGCCGATGGGCACGTCTATATGGACCGGACCCGGCCGGCCCTCGGTCGCCATGGCCACGGCCTTGTCGGCGATCACGTGGGCGGCGCCGGCACCAAGGGTGAAGCTGCCCTTGGTGATCGCGCGGAAGACCGCCGGTTGGTCGAGAACCTGATGGGTGTAGGTCTGCGCCTCGTCGGCATCGATGCAGCCGGTCAGTACGATCAGCGGCACACGGTCCTGGAGTGCGTTGGCCACGACGTTGACGCCGTTCAGCGCACCGGGCCCCACCGTCGCGACCAGAATGCCCGGCGCGCCGTCGCGGTGGTGCACGCCCTCGGCCATGAAGCCCGCGGCATTCTCGTGGCGCGCCAGCACGAAACGGATGCCGGCCCGCTCCAGCGCGTCGATCAGCGTCAGGACCTCGCCGCCGGGCATGCCGAAGGCATGGCGGCATCCGGCGGCTTGCAGGCGGCGGGCCAGCGCGTCGGCGGCGCGGATCGTCCCGGTCACGGCGCCGCCCCGGGTCGCGCGGCGTCCAGCGCCCGGTCCAGCCGGACGTGAAGTGCGCCCGCCAGCGCGGCCCCGGTGGCGGCGACGAGGCGTCCCTCGTGGATCGTCGGCGCGTAGGACCCGCCGCCCGACAGCGACACATGCGCGCCCGCCTCCTGCGCGACCAGCACGCCGGCGGCATGGTCCCAGGGCTTCAACGCCCCGGCGATCAGGAAATCCGTCTGTCCCAGCGCCAGCATGCGCCATTCGTGGCAGGAGCAGCGCAGGTTGTCGATGCGCCCCGCGTCGGGCCAGGCCGACGCCAGCGCGGCGGCGAACCCGGCGGGAAACGCGGCGATCGACATATAGCCAGACGCGCCCTCGACAGGGCAGGCCGGCGACGCCCGCAGCCTGCGGGGCGCGGCACCGGGCCGCACGTACCACGCGCCGCCGCCCAGCGTCGCGACGACCCAGTCGTCCATGACCGGATCGTAGAGGACGCCCGCCCGTGTCGTCCCGTCGACCGTCACGGCCAGGATCATGCCGAAGGTCGCGAGGCCCCGCGCATAGTTCGATGTGCCGTCGATGGGGTCGACGATCACGCACGTGCCGTCCCGGCCGATCCGGTCGAGGATCCCCGGGTCGGCGGCGGTCGCCTCTTCCCCGACGATGGCGGCGTCGGGCAGGATACGGGCGATCCCGTCGGCGATGGCGGCCTCGGCGGCGCGGTCGGCCACCGTGACCAGGTCGTCAGGTCCCGACTTCGTGTCGATGGCACCCTCCGGCAGCGCGCGAAAGAGCGGCATCACCTCGGCGCGGCCCACCCGGCGCAGCAGCTCGATCGACGCGTCGAGATCGCGGTCGCGGATAACGCGCGCAGGGTGCGCGTTGTCGCCCGAGCCGGCCAGGCGGCCGAATCCGGGCGGCGGTGAAGGGTCGGGCGGCATCGCGTGTCCTCTTTCCGTCGCGCCCAGCTACAGGATGACGGCCCGGGTGGGAACGCCCCGTCGCCCGCCGGCTATATACGCCCAGCGAGTCCTCGGGCGGGCCTTGCGTCGCGTCCGGCGCACAGGTCCCGGTGACGCCACCTCGGGGGGACCGACCTCGCTGGCACAACCGACGCGGGCCGTGACGCCACCCGAGGGAACGGAGGGCGCAGCGGTGGCGTTTGGCAGATCCGCGAAGCGCTCGCATTTGGGTGCGCGCCTTTCCCGAACAGCACGGAGACGACCATGCCCGAGACCTTTGCCGCCGACATCACGCAGGACACCCGCAAGCGGATGATAGACCTGCTGAACGCCAACCTCGCCGGGATGATCGCCCTGACGCTGTCGGTCAAGCAGGCCCACTGGAACCTCAAGGGCCCGGGCTATATCGGCGTGCACGAGCTGCTGGACGAGGTCGCCGACCGCCTGCGCGACGGCGCCGATCTGATGGCCGAACGGGCGGTGATCCTGGGCGGCTTCGCGCGCGGAACCGTCGAGGTGGCGGCCGACGCCCCGATGATCGACCCCTACCCGGTCGAGCTGGCGGACATCGTCCAGCATATCGAAGAGCTGAAGCAGCGGTTCATGACCATCGGCGGTTCGGTCCGGCGCGCCATCGACGAGGCCGGCGAGGCCGGCGACGAGGACACTGCCGACCTCTTCACCGAAGTCAGCCGCCAGATCGACAAGGACGCCTGGTTCATCGGCGCGAACGCACCGGCCTGAGGCAGGATCCGCCGCGCTGCAGTGCCGGGCGCCGGGCCAGACCTGCGACATGTTGCCCGTCCCGTCGGCGCTGCGGCCCGGAACCCCGGCCGCCGCCGCCGGTTGACCGTGGAATCGGGGCGGTGGCCGGAGGCGCCCGACACCGGGGTACGCCCGGCCGCCCATCCGAACCGAATGCCAGAGACGGAGACAAGATCATGCCCGACGATATCCATATTCCCGCGCAGTCCCAGGATGCGATGCCCGCCGACGAACACAAGATGGACCCGGCGCCCGACTACGCCCCTCGCCACCCCGGCGTGGGCAAGCTGAAAGGCAAGGTCGCGCTGATCACCGGCGGTGACAGCGGCATCGGGCGCGCGGTCGCCGCCCTCTACGCCCGCGAGGGTGCGAAGGTCGCAATCGCGTACATGTCCGAGGACCGCGACGCCGAGGAGACGAAGCGGATCGTCCTGTCCGAGGGTGGCGACTGTATCCTGATCGAGGGCGATCTGGGGCAGAAGGCGAACGCAACGGCGGCCGTCGAGAAGACTGTCGAGGCGTTCGGCCAGCTCGATATCCTGGTCAACAACGCGGCCCAGCAATGGATGGACGAGGACTTCGCCCAAGCCAGCGAGGAGGAGTTGCGCCGCACCGTCGACAGCAACATCATGTCCTATTTCTTCGTGACCCAGGCGGCCTTGGCGCATCTGGGAGAGGGCGCCACGATCATAAATACGTCGTCTGTAAACGCCTTCGCGGGGATGGGTGCGCTCATCGCCTATTCCACCACCAAGGGCGCCGACCTCGCTTTCACGCGCAGCCTGGCGGAGAACCTGATCGGGAAGGGCATCCGCGTGAACGCCGTGGCGCCGGGGCCGATCTGGACGCCGTTCATCCCCGGCACCATGCCCGCCGAGATGGTCGAGGATTTCGGCAGCCAGGTCCCGATGGGCCGCGCCGGCCAACCGTGGGAGGTGGCGACGGCCTATCTGTTCCTCGCCTCGTCCGACGGCAGCTACTTCAACGGCCAGACGTTGCATCCCAATGGCGGCATGATCGTCGGTGCCTGACGCGAGGATGCGCGAGGTCTACGGCAACTCCGGCTGCGGCCCCAGCTTCGGCTTAGGTCTGCCGGCCCGGTACAGGGTCCGTCGCCTGCGACGTCCGGGCCCGTCAGACCGGCGCCTGTCTTGAATTACGAGACGGGTGGCCGACGGACGCGGCGCGACGGATGGCCGGCGGCGCCGGTCGTCTATCAGATCTATCCCCGCTCGTTCCGCGATACGACCGGATCGGGCGAGGGCGACCTCAACGGCGTGATCCGGGGGCTGGATCACGTCGCGAGCCTCGGTGTGGATGCGATCTGGCTGTCGCCGTTCTATACCTCTCCCATGGTCGACGGCGGCTACGATGTCTCGGATCACCGCGCGGTCGATCCACGCTTCGGAACTCTGAAAGATTTCGAACGGCTGGTCGCGCGGGCACACGATCTGGGCGTCCTGGTGATGGTCGATCAGGTCCTCGCCCACACAAGCAAGGCGCACGAGTGGTTCCGCGCCTCACAGGACGGGGACGAGGCGATGGCGGCCCGCTATGTCTGGCGCGATCCCAAACCGGACGGCACGCCGCCCAACAACTGGATCTCGTTCTTCGGCCCCCCCGCCTGGACATGGGATCACCGGCGCGAGCAGTACTATCACCATCAGTTCCTTGCGTGCCAGCCGGCACTGAACCTCCGCAACCTCGAGGTCCAGGCCGAGCACGGGAGGACGATGCAATTCTGGCGCGACCGGGGTGTTGACGGCTTCCGACTGGACGCGGTCAGCTGCTACCTCATGGACGTGAGCCTTGACGACAATCCTGCGGCGACGCCGGAGGTGCGGGCGCGCGTGACGGGACCGTCCTACAATCCCTATACCTATCAGGACCATGTCCATGACATGCTTCCGGGCGACGGCGGCGCGTTCATGGCGACGGTCCGCGGCTGGGCCGGCGAAGACGCGTGGCTGCTGGGCGAGTGCAACTCGGGCAACCGTTCCATCGAACTGGCGCGCGAATTCAGCGTTCCCGGCAGGCTCGACGCCAGCTACACGACGGACCTTCAGGAGCACTGCACGAATGCCACCAACCTGACCTCGGTGCTCAAGCGTATCGACGGGGATTTCTGCGTGCCCTGGTGGCTGTCCAGCCACGACCAGCCGCGGCACGTCACGGCCATGGGCGACGGCACGGACGCCGCGGCGCGGTTCTTCGCATTGCTGCTGGCCTGCCTGCCTGGGCCGCTGATCCTCTATCAGGGCGAGGAGCTGGGACTGCCGCAGCCCGACCTGTCGGAGGCGGAGACGACCGATCCGTTCGACCTGCTCTACTGGCCAGATCCGCCGGGACGCGAGGGGCCGCGCGTGCCTGTTCCCTGGACCTCCGACGCGCCCGGTTACGGGTTCACCGAGAACGATCCCTGGCTGCCGATGCGTTGGGAAGCTGACCGTTCCGTCGCGGCGCAGGACGGCGCCGAGGGAAGTGTGCTTGCCTTCTATCGCAGGGCGCTTGCATGGCGCCGCACCGCTGGCTCCGGCGAAGTGGCCGACTTCAACTTCGACCGTGACGGAGAGGTCGTCCGCCTTGAATGGACTGGCGGCGGCGGCTCATGGGTCGCGCTGGTGAACTTCGACGACGATACCGCAGAGATCGTGTGTCCGAACGGCGCCCCCGCTCTGTCGTCCTGCGACTGGACGGGGGCGCTGTCGGGCCGCACGGGCGCGGTCTGGAAAGTCTGACCCCGGGTCAGCCGATCAGCAGGCCGAGGATCAGCCCGACGACTAGGATCGCCGCGCCGCCGCCGAAGAACACGATCCTGCGCGCCGTATCGGCATCCACGATCAACCCGTCGTCGCTGGCACGCGCGTCGAAGCTGCCGTGCGCCGAAGCCGGATGTTCGACCGGCGACATGAGGTTGTCGGGGCGGTCGCCCGGCTCGGGGCGGTCGGACTTCTGCATCTCGGCGCCGGACTTGGCCAGCTTACGGTCCAGCCATGCGGGCAGGATGAAATTGCCGAAAACCAGCTGCAGGACCGACTTGCCGACCAGCAGCTCGCGGTTGCCGTCCCGCGCCGCCCGAAGGATCGCGCGCGCCGCGACCTCGGGCTGGTAGATCGGCGGCGCAGGCTGCGGCTTCATCGACAGCCGGTTGCGCGCCCAGTCGAACTGCGGCGTGTTGATCGCCGGAAGCTGCACCAGCGACAGCGAGATCGGTCGCTTGTCGCGGATCAGCTCGGAACGGATGGCCGAGGTGAAGCCGTTGATCGCCGCCTTGGCACCGCAATAGGCGGACTGGAACGGAACCGACCGGTAGGCCAGCCCCGAGCCGACGTTCACGATGGCGCCGGTACGCATCGCGGTGAGGGCGCGGCGCGTCCCGTTCACCTGCCCCAGGTAGGTCACGTCGCCGATGCGCCGGAACTCGTCCGGCGACATCTCGTCGAACGGGGAGAAGCTGGTGAGCATCGCGCAATTCACCCAGATGGACGGCGTCCCGACGTCGGCCAGCAACGTATCGACCGCCGACTGAAGCGCCGCATCGTCCGACACGTCGGCCGACGCGGTGAAGACCGCACCCGGATGCTCGCGTTCGAGCGCCGCCAGTCGGCCCTTGCCACGGGCGACCACGCCTACGCGAAATCCGTCGCGGACCAGCTGCGCCACCACGGCGCGGCCCACTCCCGCGCTGCCGCCCAGGACGACCGCGCCCTTGCCTTCATCCGCCATGTCGCATCCCCATGTCACTTGTCACCAATGCACGGATCACGCGGGCGTCGCCCCGACCCAGGCCCAAGCCGCGGCCTCGTCGCCCGCGTCGAACGTGCGGGCGTCCACGGGGATGACGCGGTCCATGACGCCGATCATCGACTCGGCCGCGTCCGGCGCGCCGACCACCGCGTATTTCGCGACCTGCGACAGCGACTTGAACTGCGCCTTCATGGTTTCGGCGTTCATCGCCGCCCCCATCTCGCGCCCTTCGAATGCCTCGAAGATCAAGAGCATTCCGATCTCGCCCTCGGCTGCGGTATCGTCGACGGCCTCGAAGGCGGCGTTCATGTGGCGGGCCATCGCCTCCATGTCCTCGGAGGTGACGGTGCCGGTCACACGAAACGCGTGGACCAGAGGCGAGGTGCTGGGGATCTGCTGGACGGTTGGCGTGGTCAGCATGGCGGGGCTCCTTAAGGATAGGTCGCAAGGGGAACGGGCCGCGTCGGGACCGGGTTCCGGCGCGGACCGTGCGACAATCTCGACGCCCGTGCCGCGTTGCGGCGAGAGGCGGGATTCCCTACCTGTGGGACGACCCGAAGACGCCGCGGCGCGGGCGCGGCCCACCGGAGGAAGGGCAGACGGATGCTGGACGGATTTTCGGCCGAGACGCTGGCGCGGGTGCAGTTCGCTTTCACCGTATCTTTCCACATCATCTTTCCGGCGTTCTCCATCGGGCTGGCCAGCTACCTTGCCGTGCTCAACGCGATGTGGCTGCGGACGCGCGACCGCACCTACCTGACCCTCTTTGGCTACTGGAAGAAGATCTTTGCCATCGCCTTTGGCATGGGCGTGGTTTCGGGCATCGTCATGTCCTACCAGTTCGGCACCAACTGGGCGGTCTTCTCCGACAAGGCGGGGCCGGTGGTGGGCCCGCTGATGGCCTACGAGGTGCTCAGCGCCTTCTTCCTCGAGGCGGGGTTCCTGGGGATCATGCTCTTCGGGCGCGACCGTGTGGGCGAGGGCCTGCACATGTTCGCCACCGGCATGGTCGCCTTCGGCACGCTTTTGTCGGCGACGTGGATCCTGTCGGTGAACAGCTGGATGCAGACGCCGGCGGGCTTCGGGATCGACGCGGTCACCGGGCAGTTCATCCCCGAGGACTGGTGGCAGATCGTCTTCAACCCGTCCTTCCCCTACCGGCTGGTGCACATGGTGCTGGCCGCCTACCTGACCACGGCGCTGGTGGTGGGCGGCACCGCCGCCTGGCACCTGATCAGGCACGACGACAACGAACCGGCGCGGCGCAGCTTCTCGATGTCCATGTGGATGCTGATCCTCGTGGCGCCGTTGCAGATCGCCGCCGGCGACTTTCACGGCATCAACACGCTGGAGCATCAGCCCCAGAAGGTCATGGCGATGGAGGGGCACTACGACAGCCACCCGGACGGCGCGCCGCTGATCCTGTTCGGCATCCCCAACCCCGAAGAGAAACGCATCGACTACGCCATCGAGATCCCCAAGCTGTCGTCGCTGATCCTCAAGCATGACCTTAACGCCCCGCTCGACGGACTGGACACCATTCCCGACGAGGACGAGCCGCCGGTCGCCATCGTGTTCTGGTCGTTCCGCGTCATGGTGGGCCTCGGGTTCGCGATGCTGGGGCTGGCGGTCTGGGGCGCCTGGGCGCGGTTCCGCGGCAGGCTTTTCGATACGCCATGGCTGCACCGCGCCGCGTTGGCGATGGGGCCCATGGGGTTCGTCGCGGTTCTGGCGGGCTGGATCACCACCGAGGTCGGGCGCCAGCCGTTCACGGTCTACGGCCTGTTGCGGACGTCCGAATCCCTCTCGCCGGTGTCGGCGCAGGCGGTGGCCGCGTCTCTGATCGGGTTCATCGTGGTCTACTTCTTCGTCTTCGGCGCCGGCGTTTTCTACATCCTGCGCCTGATGCACTACGCGCCCGGCGAGGAGAAGGAGCGCTTGCGCGACGGACCGATCCGCACCGCGGGCATCACGCCCGCGCCCGAGCAGCGGCCCGGAATGATGGAACCGGGGGAGTAGCGCCATGCTGGGATTCGAATTGTCGTTCATCTGGGCGGGTCTGATCGCCTTCGCGGTGCTGGTCTACGTTATCCTCGACGGGTTCGACCTCGGGCTGGGGATCCTCTTTCCCTTCTCCAAGGACGAGGGCGAGCGGGACGTGATGATGAACTCCGTAGCCCCGGTCTGGGACGGGAACGAGACCTGGCTGGTGCTGGGGGGCGGCGGTCTGTTTGCCGTGTTCCCGCTGGCCTACGCCATTGTCATGCCGGCCCTCTACATGCCCATCATCATCATGCTGCTTGCGCTGGTCTTCCGCGGCGTGGCCTTCGAGTATCGCTGGCGCACCCTGCGGTGGAAGCGCCTGTGGGACTGGTCGTTCTTCGGCGGCTCCATCACCGCGTCGGCGATGCAGGGCATCGCGCTGGGCGCGCTGGTGCAGGGGATCGAGATCGACGGCCGCGCCTATGGCGGCGGCTGGTGGGACTGGCTGACGCCGTTCTCGATCCTGACCGGCGCGGCCGTTGTGGCGGGCTACGCGCTGCTGGGGGCGACCTGGCTGGTTCTGAAGCTGGAAGGGCGCATCCAGCGCCACATGCGCCGCCTTGCATGGGGATTCGGCGCGGCGACGGTGGCCTTCATGGGCGCGGTCAGCCTTTGGACGCCGTTCCTCGACAACGACTATTTTGCGCGCTGGTTCACCTTTCCGGCCGCGGCGTTCAGCATGGTGGTGCCCCTGTTCGTGGCCGGCAGCGTCGCCCTGCTGATCTGGGGCCTGCGGCGGCATCACGACTACACGCCGTTCCTCGCGTCTCTGGGGCTCTTCGTTCTGGGCTTCGTCGGGATCGGGATCAGCTTCTATCCGCACATCGTCCCGCCGTCGCTCACCATCGTCGAGGCTGCGGCGCCCGACACGTCGCTCTGGTTCGCACTGGTGGGCACGCTGGTGCTGATCCCGCTGATCCTGATCTACACCGCCTATGCCTACTGGGTCTTCCGCGGCAAGATCGACCCATCGGTGGGCTACCACTGATGCTGTGGCTGCGCCGGGTCGGATGGTTTGCCGCCATCTGGGCGGCGTCGGTGCTGGCGCTGGGGATCGTCGCCTACGCCATCCGCTGGGCGGTGGTGGGCTAGATCGCCCTGCCCGGCAGTCCGGCCCCCGCGCCGCCGATGTCCGCGCCGCGTAGCCGTTGCGACACTACGTCGGCGTGGATCGGAATGGATGCCACTACTCGCCGGCGACACGCGTCTCGTAGCGCAGCGCCTTCGCCGTCCGGTCAGGGAAACCCTTCCAGTAGGTATGGTCCGGCGCCTCGGTACCGTCCTCTCCCACCGAACGGACGCCGTCCTCGGCGATGGGGACAAGGTCCAGATAGGGCGCCATACCGTCGTCTCCCTTGATGTGCAGGTCCAGCCAGGCGGTGACGAAGTGCTGGGCCACGTTGTTCATCCGCACGTTGTCCCACACCGCGTCGATGTAGTGCTCGGCCACGTTGAACCCCAGCGCCTCGTCGTAACGGAACGCCTCGGCCGGAGCGGGCATCGGCGCGCCCGCGTTGTGGTTCGCGCCCTCGAACGTCAGCAGGGCCCGGTCCACGCCGGTCGTCCCCTCCCAGATCGCGCGGATGCCGTCGTCGTAGCCCGACACGTCGTCCTGCCCGCCCGCGATGAAGAGCATCGGGATCGCGACGCCCGCCAGCCCCTCGGCGTCCCAGAAGCCGCGCGCCATGCCCCAGGGACCGAACGCCACCGCCGTCTTGATGCGGGCGTCGGGGCGGGCGGCCTGCGTATCGCTGCCCGCCCGGTTGACAGCCAGCGTCTCGCGCGGCGCACCCCAGTCGAAACCGACGGCGGCCTCGGTCACGCCGCCGCCGGCCGAGATCAGAGCGCCGTAGCCTCCCATCGAATACCCCACGATGGCGGTCCGGTCGGCGTCGACGGCACCCGCCAGCATCGCCGACGGGTCCGCCGACATCTCGGCCATGCGCTCCAGCACGAACATCTGGTCCGCCGGCCGGTTCACGAGGGTCGAGCCGAAGGCGGCCTGCGTTCGGTAGGTTGAATCCGTGTGGTCGATGGAGGCGACGACATAGCCCTTGGACGCGACGTTCTCGGCCAGGTGCGCCAGAAGGAACCGGTTGCCGGGATAGCCATGGCTGACGATGACCAGCGGCCAGGCCTCGGATGCGTCCGGGGCGGCGTCGCGCATGCCGCGCCCCTCCAGCGTCACCTCCGTCAAACCGTCGCGGATGAAGGCACGCAGGCCCGTGTCGCCCGTCGCGTCCGCCGTGGCGGGATACCAGAATCTCGACCGTCAGCGGACGGTCGTAGGTGGGCAGGTCGCCCTCCGGCGCCCCCGGTACGGCCAGAATGTCGATCTGACCGGGGTTCGTCATCTCCACCGTCGTCACACCCACGGGGTGCGCACCGTAAGCGGCCAGCTTGGGCGCGTCGGGGCGTTGCGTGTCGATCCGGTTCTGCGCCGCCAAGGGGCAGGCGGTTGTCAGGGCGAGGGCGGCGAGGATCGCGGCGGTGGGTCGCATGGACGGTCTCCGGTCTGTGGGTCGCGTGCAGGTTGCCGGAACGCGCAAGGGATGGACAGTGACATTCAGACGACGGCCCGCCGCACCGGTCCGCCGGGCCGTCACCGCCCGGGCGCGGCCCATCGCGCGGGCCGTTTGTCCAGAAAGGCCGAAACGCCTTCTGGCGCCTCGTCACCCTCCCACTGCGCCACCAGCGCGGCGACGCTTCGGTCGATCTGGGCCGGCGTGACGCCGCCAGACAGCGCACGCGCCAGCGCCTTGGCCGCCGCCACGGCGCCCGGCGCCGCGTCGAGATAGGGCGCCACCTCGGCCTCGACCGCGGAGCCGAGCTCTTCCGCAGGGACGCAGCGCGCAAGCAGCCCGAGCGCAACCGCCTCGGCCGCGCCGAAGATCCGGCCCGACATGAAGACGCGGCGCGCCGCCGGCCCCATGCGGGCGACGACATAGGGGCCGATGGTCGCCGGGATCAGGCCCAGCCGCACCTCGGTCAGGCCCAGTCGGGTATCATCGGCCGCAATCGCGACGTCGCAGACGCAGACCAGCCCGACGCCGCCGCCCAGCGCCGCGCCGTGCACCCGGCCGATCACCGGCTTGGGGCAGGCGTCCCAGGCGCCCAGCATGTCGGCCAGCGCCCGCGCCCCCTTGGCCCGGACATCAGGAGTGGCCGCCATTTGATCGCGCATCCAGCCCAGGTCGCCTCCGGCGCAGAACGCCCGTCCCGCGCCCTGAAGCACCACTGCCCGCACCGCCGCATCATCGCCCAACCGGGTCGCCGCCGTTGCCAGAGCGTCGATGGTGGGCCGGTCCATCGCGTTGCGAACCTCGGGACGCCGCAGCGTGACGGTCGCCACGCCACGCCCGTCCACCGCGACCTCGACCGGGCCCGCCGACATGCCCCGGTCATCCATCGGTTCCGGCCCGCGATCCACCGCCCGGAACGCTTGCCTCTGCCGAAGGATCATGCGCATGCGCCACCGTCTTCGACGGCAGCATTCCACCGCCGGGCTTACAAGCCGGACCGTTTCGGGCGTTCGGGCAGGGGGGGCCTTCGATGACATCGGACCCGACGAACGCCGATCCCGGCGCCATACGCGCCGTCATGCCACCGGCTCCAGACGCACCAGCGGATCGCCTGCGGCCACCTGCCCGCCCGTCTCGGCCATCACCTCGGCCACCACGCCGTCACGCCCCGCGCAAAGGGCATGTTCCATCTTCATCGCCTCCAGCACGCACATCCTGTCGCCGGCGACGACCCTGTCGCCTGGCCCGACCGACACCTGCCGCACGGTCCCCGGCATCGGCGCAAGGATCACGTCGGCGCCCGCCGCCGCGCCGCCGGTCCGGTCCAGCGGATCGGGCACGCCGAAGGGGCGCGGATCGGCGCCCAGCACTGTGACGGTGTCGCCCAGGCGGACGACCCGAGGCGCCTGTCCATCGACGGCCCAGCCGCCCGGCCCCAGCCGCGCCGTCACCGTCGCGTCGCCGACCGAGACCTCGCAGACGCCCGCCGCTGGCACGCGCAGGACGGCCGTGACGTCGGCGCCGCCGAAGGTCAGCGGCACGCGCCACGATAACGGCGACCAAAGCGCGAAGGCCGCCGCGCCGCCGATCCCCGCCACGCGGATCGCCGCCAGTGCCACGTCCGCCGCCGCCGGTTCGTCGCCCCGCACCAGCTCCGCCAGGTCGCGCCCGATGAGCCCGGTGTCCACGTCACCCGCCGCGAACCCCGCATGGCGCGCGAGCGCCCGCAAAAAGGCGAGGTTGGTCACGGTCCCCGCCACCTCGGTCGCGTCGAGGGACCGTCGCAGGGACCGCAGTGCCGACGCTCGATCGGAACCGGAAACCACGATCTTGGCGATCATCGGATCGTACCAGGGCGTCACCGCGTCGCCGGCCCGCACGCCGGTCTCGATCCGTGCGTCGTCCGGAAAGCGCAGATGGCCCAGCACCCCCGTCGCCGGCAGGAACCCCGCCTCGACGTCCTCGGCATAGAGCCGCGCCTCGAAGGCATGGCCGTGCAGCGCCACCTCCCCCTGGCGCAGCGGCAGCGGCTCGCCCGCCGCGACCCTCAACTGCCATTCGACCAGATCGATGCCGGTGACGGCCTCGGTCACCGGATGCTCGACCTGAAGGCGCGTGTTCATCTCCATGAAATGAAAGGCGCCCAACGTACCGTCCGGCCGTCCCTCGCAGATGAACTCGACCGTGCCCGCCCCGGCATAACCGATGGCCTCGGCCGCGCGGACCGCCGCCGCCCCCATCTCGGCACGCAACTGCGCGGTCATGCCGGGCGCCGGCGCCTCCTCGATCACCTTCTGGTGGCGCCGCTGGAGCGAACAGTCCCGCTCGCCCAGATGAATCGCCCTGGTTCCGTCTCCGAAGACCTGTATTTCCACGTGGCGGGGCCGTTCGATCAGCTTCTCGATCAGGACCCGGTCGTTGCCGAAGGCCGCCAGCGCCTCGGCCCGCGCGGCCGCCAGCGCCCGGGGGAACGCGGCCTCGCTCTCGGCCACGCGCATGCCCTTGCCGCCGCCGCCCGCCACCGCCTTGACCAGCACCGGCCAGCCGATCATCGCGGCCTCCTGCGCCAGCCGGACGTCGGCCTGATCGAGGCCGTGGTATCCCGGCACGACCGGCACGCCAGCCTCGGTCATGGTCGCCTTGGCGGCATCCTTGAGCCCCATCGCCCGGATCGCGTCGGCCGACGGCCCGACGAAGACCAGCCCGGCCGCAGTGACGGTATCGACGAAACCGGGGTTCTCGCTGAGGAACCCGTAGCCCGGATGCACCGCCTGCGCGCCCGATGCCAGGGCGGCTGCGACGATGGCGCCCACGTCGAGATAACTTTCGGACGCCGGCGCCGGACCGATGCGCATCGCGGCGTCGGCCATCTCGACATGGCGCGCGCCCGCATCGGCATCCGAGTAGACAGCCACCGTCGCGACGCCCATCCGCCGGCAGGTGTCGATGATCCGGCAGGCGATCTCGCCCCGGTTGGCGATCAGGACGCTACGGAACATCGGCCGTGCCGCCCAGGTCCTCGACCAGATCGAACCGCTCCCAGATCAGCTGCATGTCGAGGGCGAAGACGCCGGCGCGGCGGTAGTAGCGTTCGTGCCCCGCCCGCCAGCCTTCCAGCGTGTCGTCCTCCCCTTCGGCCAGCGCCATCGCCTCGGACATCTCGCAGAACCGGACGGGGACGAGTTCGACCGTCCGCACCACCAGCTGCGGAACGCCGCGGTGATCCAGTACGATGTCGCAACGGCCGACCTCCGGCGGCGCCTCGCCCGACGCGAACTCGGCCAGTGCCGAACATGTGGCGCGCTTGCGCCCGTCGCGCACCAAGGCAATCAGCCGCGCGGAGAGCGCGGGACCGTCGCCGAACATGAAGGTTTCCGCCCCGGGATAGCGGCGCATGGCCTCGCTCAACGTCATGGCGCACCCCCTTCATCCTGTCGAAAATACTCCCCGCGGAGCGTCCGCCATCCCCGCATCACATGCGGAACACGCCAAAGCGTGTCTCTTCCACCGGTGCGTTCAGCGCCGCGCGCAGCGACAGGGCCAGCACGTCGCGTGATTTGCGCGGATCCACGATCCCGTCGTCCCAGAGCCGCGCGCTGGCATAGAGCGGGTGCGACTGCGCCTCGAACTGCGCGCGGACCGGCGCCTCGATCGCGTCGGCATCGGCGTCCGGCAAGGTCTCGCCCCGCGCCTCCAGCGCTGCACGGCGCACGCTCGACAGGACGCCCGCGGCCTGGGGACCGCCCATGACGGCGATGCGCGAGGCCGGCCATGACCACATGAACCGCGGCTGGTAGGCGCGCCCCGCCATACCATAGTTCCCGGCACCGAAACTGCCACCGACGACCATCGTGATCTTGGGGACCGCGGTGGTCGCCACGGCCGTCACCAGCTTGGCGCCGTGCCGCGCGATGCCGCCGTGTTCGGCGGCGCGGCCCACCATGAAGCCGGTGATGTTCTGCAGGAACACCAGAGGAATACGGCGCTGGCTGCAGAGCTGCACGAAATGGGCGCCCTTCTGCGCCGCGTCGCTGACCAGCACGCCGTTGTTGGCGACGATGCCCACCGGGCATCCCTCGACATGGGCAAAGCCGCACACGAGGCTCTCGCCGAACCGGGCCTTGAATTCGTCGAAGCGGCTGCCGTCCACGATCCGCGCGATCACCTCGCGGATATCGTAGGGGGTGCGCAGGTCGGCCGGCACGACGCCCAGCATGTCCTCGGGGTCGTGAAGCGGCGGCTCGGACGGCTGCCAGTCGGGCGTCGCCGCGGGGCCCAGATGTCGCAGCGCCTCGCGCGCCAGCGCCAGGGCATGGGCGTCGTCCTCGGCCAGCTGGTCGGCCACGCCGCTCAGCCGGGTGTGGACGTCGCCGCCGCCCAGATCCTCGGCCGTGACGACCTCGCCCGTAGCCGCCCGAACCAGCGGCGGACCGGCAAGGAAGATCGTCCCCTGATCGCGCACGATGATCGACACGTCCGACATGGCGGGCACGTAAGCGCCGCCGGCGGTGCACGACCCCATGACGACGGCGATCTGGGCGATGCCGGCCGCACTCATCCGGGCCTGATTGTAGAAGATGCGGCCGAAATGGTCGCGATCGGGAAACACCTCGTCCTGGTTGGGCAGGTTCGCCCCGCCCGAATCCACGAGGTAGACGCAAGGCAGCCGGCATTCGGCCGCGATCTCCTGCGCGCGCAGGTGCTTCTTGACCGTCATGGGGTAGTAGGTGCCGCCCTTCACGGTCGCGTCGTTGCACACCACCATGACGTCCCGGCCGTGCACGCGGCCGACGCCGGCGATCACGCCCGCGCAGGGGGCGGCGCCGTCGTACATGCCGTGCGCCGCGGTCGCCCCGATCTCCAGAAAGGGACTGCCGGGGTCCAGCAGGCCCGTCACGCGGTCGCGCGGCAGCATCTTGCCGCGCGCCGTGTGCCGGTCGCGTGCCCGGTCGCCGCCGCCTTCGGCCGCGGCAAGGGCGGCGTCCCGCACCAGCGCCAGCGCCTCCAGATGCGCGGCACGGTTGGCAGCGAAGGCCTGCGATCCGGGCAGGGCGGCGGTCTTCAGTCTCACTGGCGCATGACCGGCGCGGGCCTCCCGTCCTGTTGCGTCGCAACGCTATCCCCCGTCTCGCGGCCGCACAACCGGATCGCACGCGCAGCCGCCTGTGGTTCGCGCCAAAGTGGGGCGGACGCAGCCGGATCGCCGCCGGTGCGTCAGGCCCCCGGGAGGCCCGAAGCCGCCCTGCCGTCGGGAGCGACCTGCCAGACCCGCCGCGCCGCGGGGCCGTCGCAGACGACGACCATCCAGACCGCCGGGTCCGTATGGGGTACGGCGGCGCAATCGGTCACCCGGGCCGCGCCGCCCGCCTCGTCCACGTAGCGCTGCGCCCAGGCAGCGATCACGTCACCCTCGGTCAGTGCGGCCACTCCCTGCCCCGACCGCAGGCCCAGCACGGCGGCGGCGAGCGCCAGCGCGGCCACCACGGGCGCCATGCGCCTCATGTCTCAAGCTCGCGCTTCACTTCCGCCAGTTCGCGGTCGAGGAAGTAGCTGATGAGCGACCGGATGATGACCAGCAGCCCCAGGAAGACGAGGTCGGCCATGGCGAGGCTGATGGCGGTGTGAACGATGTCGCTGACGATCAGGATCTCCAGCCCGGCGAGGATGTAGCGCCCCAGCTCGACCCGCTCGCGGTTCACCCCGCGCACCCGCTTGATGTCGTCGCCGAAGCTGAGCTCGGCGCGCACGAACCCGACGGTGAAGCGCAGCGCCCCGATCAGCAGGATCGCGATGGCGAAGAGGTCGATGCCGGTCGCCAAGATCTCCAGCCAATGCGTCAGCCCCTCGAGCGGCCCGTGCAGAACGCCGCCCTCGCGCACGTAGGACATGAAGCCGGTCGCGGACTCCGGGGCAGGTTCCATCGCCGTCACCCCTGCCCGACTGCCGGGCGGGACGGAGGCCGGACGCCACCGCCGGTCACGTACCTGACTGGTGCCGCATCGATGGCATCGCGGCAAGGCGGCATCCGTCGCGCCTCCGGCGTGCGCGGCGTCAGGGCGGGAGGCGTCCTCATCCCATCCCCCCCACCAGTTCGCGCCCGATCAGCATGCGGCGGATCTCGGAGGTGCCGGCGCCGATCTCCATCAGCTTGGCGTCGCGGAAGAGCCGGCTGACCGGACTGTCCGACATGAAGCCGGCGCCGCCCATGGCCTGCACCGCCTGGTGCGCAACCTTCATGGCCTCCTCGGAGGCGTAGAGCACGCAGGCGGCAGCGTCCTGCCGCGTGACCCGGCCTGCATCGCAGGCGCGCGCCACCTCGTAGACATAGGCGCGGGCCGTGTTCATCGCGACGTACATGTCCGCGATCTTGCCCTGCATCAGCTGGAACGACCCCACCGGCTGCCCGAACTGACGACGTTCGGCCATATAGGGCATCACGTGGTCGAGACAGGCCGCCATGATGCCGGTGCCGATGCCCGACAGCACGACGCGTTCGTAGTCGAGCCCGCTCATCAGGACGCGCACGCCGCCGCCCTCCTGGCCCAGCACGTTGTCGAAGGGCACCTCTACATCGTCGAAGACCAGCTCGGCGGTGTTCGATCCACGCATCCCCAGCTTGTCGAAATGCGGCGACGTGCCGAACCCCGTCATCGCCCGTTCGATCAGGAAGGCGGTGATGCCGCGCGACCCGGCCCCGGGGTCGGTCTTGGCATAGACCACAAGCGTCGCGGCGTCGGGACCGTTGGTGATCCAGTATTTCGTCCCGTTCAGACGGTAGTGGTCGTTGCGCTTCTCGGCCCTCAGCGACATGCCGACCACGTCCGATCCCGCCCCCGCCTCTGACATAGCCAGCGCGCCGACCTCGGTCCCGTCGATCAAACCCGGAAGGTAGCGGGCCTTCTGCGCGTCGGTGCCGTTCAGCGCGATCTGGTTGACGCAGAGGTTGGAATGGGCGCCGTAGCTGAGCGAGACCGAGGCGGATGCGCGCGCGATCTCCTCGACGGCGACGACATGGGCAAGGTATCCCATTCCGGCGCCACCGTCGGCCTCGGGCACGGTGATGCCCAGAAGGCCCAGATCGCCCATCTCGGCCCAGAGCTCCGCCGGGAAGACATTGCCGGCGTCGATGCCTGCGGCCAGCGGCGCCACCCGGTCCTGCGCCCAGCGGTGCACCATCTCGCGAAGGGCGTTCACGTCCTCGCCAAGATCGAAGGTCATGGATCCGTTGAACATGCGGTGCCTCCCGTTCCGGCTGTGATTGGGCACCGGGCCGCCGGCAGTTGCAAGGTACCGCGCCGCCGCGATGCGATGTGTTGACGATTGGGCAAGGACCGCGCGTCAGACTGCGTGGCAGGAACACACGGACGTGGCCCGCAAGTGTCTTCCGCGCGGGACGGACGGGCGCGCGGGACGGAATGGCTTGCGACGGGCTGGAAATTCTGGCCGGGATCGGCTATCTGGACGGGACGGACGGCACGGGCCGGCCATGACTGGGAGGACGGAATGAGCATCACGCTCGAGACCTATCGCGACGTCTTCGGCGGCAACCTCGACCGGCGCGTCCGCGCGCTGATGCTGATGGCGCTCTCCTTCGCCGTCGGGGGCTATCTGGCGTCCAACGTCTTTTACTACTTCCCGCACCTCGACAGCACCGGCGCCGCAGCATTGTGCGGTGCCGTCTTCGCCGCTCTTTTCTCGCTGGTTCGGTTCCGTTAGGGCGGCACTCCCAGCGTCGACCGGGCGACCAGCGAGGCGCCGTGCAGGATGAACGCCGCCTGGACGTTCGCCGCCTCTCCTCTGCCGCTCATCCTCGCATCCTGCGCCGCCGTCCTGCTGCTGGTCCGGCTGGGTCATCACCGCGACCGGACCGGAGCGCTGACCCGGGCGCGCATTCTCGCCGTCTTCGGGCTGGCCGTGTCGATCTACACGTTCGGGCTGTGCGTCCTGTCGCAGCTCGTCCTCGGCGGGCCGGACGTGGCGACGCTGGTGGGCGAGGGGTTCGGCAGCCAGCGGATCGCCTGGCTGCTGCTGGTCGTCACCCTGGACCAGGCCGTCCGGCTCTGGGACGAATACCGTCCGTTCGACCGCTGACCTCCTCCGCCACGATGCGCGCCACGGCGTCGCAATCCTCCGGCGTGAAGGCGAGCGGCAGGCGCATGTCCAGGAGCTGCGCCAGCACCGCGTCCGTGCGCGGCAGCGCGTCGCCGGCGGCATAGCCCCAGTCGCGATATGTGGAGGTGAAACCGGCGGGCCGGTCCGCGCCGAACCATTTCAACGTCACCCCCCGCGCGCCGCACCCGTCGACGACCGCGCCGACCGCCTCGGCCGGCCACCCCGGCAGGCGGAACTGGATCGACGAGCCGACGAAATCCTCGCGCGCGTCCCGCACGGGCAGGACGAGGCCCGGCACGTCCGACAGCCCCGACGCGACCCGGTCGTAGCGGCTGCGCCATGCACGGCGGCGGGCGTCCAGCAGCGGCACCTGCGGGCGCAGGATCGCCGCCCGCAGCTCGTCCATCCGGCCCGAGACGTTGGGCGTCCCGTCCGTCAGCGGCGCGAAGGCCTCCGGCCCCGGGGCCGCGACGTGCCGGTCCCACATCATGTAGCTGCCCGACAGCAGGATCGCCCGCGCCGCCAGCGCGTCGTCGTCGGTGGTCAGAAGCCCTCCCTCGCCCGAGTTGATGTGCTTGTAGGTCTGGGTGGAGTAGCAGGCGACCGCCCCGTGCCGCCCGGACGGCACGCCGTCCCAGAGCGCGCCCATGGTATGGGCGCAATCCTCGACCACCGCGACGCCGGCCGCGTCGCAGAGCGCCATCAGGGCCGTCATGTCGCAGACATGGCCGCGCATGTGCGACAGCAGAAGGACGCGCGCGCCCGTCCGCGCCATCGTCTCGGACAGGTGCGCGGCGTCGATGGCGAGGTCCGGGGTGACGTCGACGAAGACCGGTCGGGCGCCCACGGACGCGATGGCGCCCGGCACCGGGGCCAGCGTGAAGGCGTTGGTCAAGACCGGATCACCGGGTCCGACCTCCAGCGCCCGCAGCGCGCAGGAGAGCGCGTAGCCGCCCGAGGCGACGGCCAGGCAGTGCCGCGCGCCGGTGGCGGCGGCGAACTCGGCCTCCAGCAGCGCCACCTGCGACGGGTCCGCGCCGTAGCGGTGCAGGCGGCCATGACGCATCGCAGCGACGGCGGCCGCGATGCCGGCCTCCGGGATCGGATCGGGCTGTGTGAAGCTGCCCGCGAAGACCTCGGTCATCCGATCAGCCGTCGCACGACCCCGCTCAGGTCGTCGAAATCGGCCAGCAGGGCGTCCGGCCCCAGCCCGCGCAGTGCATCTCCGTCCGATCCGAACGTGACGAGGACCGACGGCACCCCGGCGGCGCGGGCCGTGTCGTGGTCGGTCGCGGTGTCGCCCACCATCAGCGCGGCGCCGGGATCGCCGCCCGCGCGGCGCACCGCTTCCATGAAGGGGGCGGGGTCGGGCTTGCGCACTGGCAGCGTGTCGGCACCGACCAGTGCGCCGAAGAGGTCCCGCACCCCCAGCGACACCATCAGCTTCTCGGCCAGGCCCTCGGGCTTGTTGGTGCAGATGCCGGTGGCGTAGCCGGCGCCGCGCAGCGCCTGCACCGCCCGCGTCGCACCCGGATACATGACCGTATGCCGGTCCAGAGCACCCTCGTAATGCGCCAGGAGAGGACCGTACCAGTCATCGACCACGGCCTCCCCCGCCGCTGGATCGACGCGGGCGAAACCGAGGCGCAGCATCGAGCGGCCTCCCTTGAGGGCGGTCTCGCTGTCGGCGGCCGCATCCAGCACGTCGCCATGCCCCATCTGGCGAAAGCAGGCGTTTGCGGCGGCGACAAGGTCCGCTGCGGTGTCGGCCAGCGTCCCGTCGAGGTCGAAGATGACCGTGCGCATCGCACCTCCGCCGTTGAAACATGCCGACATACCGGTTGACCGGACCCGGCCTTGCGGCGCGTCCACCATCGCGTCATAGCCGCCGCGAGACGGACGCGCCATAGCCCGGCAGGAAAGGACGGCCGATGCCCATATCGCTGATCGTCCTCGCCGCCGGAGCAGGGACACGCATGAACTCGGACCTGCCGAAGGTCCTTCATTCGCTGGCCGGTGCGCCTCTCTTCGCCCACGCCATCGCCAGCGCGGCATCGCTCGAACCGGCGCGGACCGTGCTCGTCACCGGGCACGGGGGCGCAAAGGTGGCCACGGCGGCACAGCAGATCGATCCCGACATCGTCATCGCGACGCAGGCCGAACAGCGCGGCACCGCCCACGCCGTCCTGCAGGCGGCCGAGGCGCTGCGCGACGTCGCGGGCGACGCCGTCGTCCTTTTCGGCGACACGCCCCTGCTGCGCCCCGGGACGCTGTCGGCGATGGCGCAGGCACGGCAGTCGAGCGACCTCGTGGTGCTGGGGTTCGAGCCCGCCGATCCGGGCCGTTACGGTCGCCTGATCGTGCAGGACGGCACGCTGGAACGCATCGTCGAGGCCAGGGACGCGACAGACGAAGAGCTGCGGATCGATCTGTGCAACGGCGGCGTGATGATGGCCGACGCGGCGACCCTGCTGGACCTCGCGGGCGCGGTCGGCTGCGACAATGCCGCCGGCGAACACTACCTCACCGACATCGTCGCCATTGCGCGCGGACGCGGGCTTACCGCAGTGGCCGTCACCTGCCCCGAAGAGGACACCCTCGGCATCAACACCCGCGCCGAGCTGGCCCGGGCCGAGGCGATCTGGCAGGAGCGCGCCCGCGCCGCCCTCCTGGAGGACGGCGTGGGCATGACCGCGCCGCACACGGTGATGCTGTCGCACGACACGGCCGTCGGGCGGGACGCGACGATAGAACCCTACGTCGTCTTCGGCCCCGGCGTCACGGTCGAGAGCGGGGCCACCATCCGCGCCTTCAGCCACCTCGAAGGCTGCCACGTCGGCTCGGGCGCCGTCGTCGGACCCTACGCGCGCCTGCGCCCGGGGGCCGAACTGGAAAACGACGCGCGCGTCGGCAACTTTGTCGAGGTGAAGAACGCCCAGATCGGCGAGGGCGCCAAGATTCCGCACCTCAGCTACATCGGCGATGCCGACATCGGCGCGCGGGCCAACCTTGGCGCCGGCACCGTCACGTGCAACTACGATGGCGTCTCCAAGCACCGCACATCGGTGGGCGCCGGCGCTTTCGTTGGGTCCTCCACAATGCTGGTCGCGCCGGTCGCTCTGGGCGACGGCGCGATGACCGCAAGCGGATCCGTCATCACCAGCGATGTGCCTGCGGGGGCGCTCGCCTTCGGTCGCGCGCGCCAGGAGACCCGGCCGGGCCTTGCAACGCGGCTCGTGGAACGCCTGCGCGCCGCGCGCGTCGGGTCGCGCGGGGAGGACGGCTGATGTGCGGGATCGTCGGCATCCTGGGGGCGCACGAGGTCGCGCCCCTGATCCTCGAAGCGCTCAAGCGTCTTGAATATCGCGGCTACGACAGCGCCGGCATCGCCACCGTCGATGCGGGACGGCTGGACCTGCGGCGCACGGTGGGAAAGCTGATCAACCTCTCCGACCGCCTCGTGCGCGACCCATTGCCCGGCCGGTCGGGCATCGGCCACACCCGTTGGGCCACGCACGGCGCCCCGACCGTCGCCAACGCGCATCCGCACCGCGCCGGTCCGGTCGCCGTCGTCCACAACGGCATCATCGAGAACCACGCCGCCCTGCGTGCCGGTCTGCCCGACCTCGACAGCGAGACCGATACCGAGGTGGTGGCGGCGCTCGTCGCGCAACGGATGGCGGCCGGCGCCGGCCCCCAGTCGGCGGTCGAGGCGGTGCTGCCGCGGCTGGAGGGAGCCTTCGCGCTGGCCTTCCTCTTCGAGGACCATCCGGACCTGATGATCGGCGCGCGCCGGGGATCGCCGCTGGCCGTGGGATACGGCGACGGCGAGATGTTCCTGGGTTCGGACGCCATCGCGCTGGCCCCGATGACCGACCGCATCTCCTACCTCGAAGAAGGCGACATCGCCGTCCTCACGCGGGCGGGCGTCACGGTCTATGCGGAGGGCGTCCCGGTCGTCCGCCCGGTGCGAACGGTGCGCGCCGACGCTGCGGCCCACAAGGACGGCTACCGCCACTGGATGGCCAAGGAGATCGCCGAGCAGCCCGCCGTTCTGGCCCTTACGCTGGGCCGGTACCTCGACGGCAACAGCATTTCCCTGCCGGCTGCAACGCCGGACTTCGCCACGATCGACCGGATCGTGATGATCGCCTGCGGCACCGCGCATTACGCCTGCCTTGTGGCGAAATACTGGTTCGAGGGCCTGGCGCGCGTGCCCGTGGAGGTCGATGTCGCGTCCGAGTTCCGGTACCGCGCGCCGCCGCTGGGTCCCGGCGTCCTCGCCATCGTCGTCAGCCAATCCGGCGAGACGGCCGATACGCTGGCGGCCCTGCGCTATTGCACCGCGCATTGCGCGACGCTGTCGGTCACCAATGTCGCCGAAAGCTCCATCGCGCGCACGGCGGGCGTCGATCTGCCGATCCTCGCCGGTGTCGAGATCGGGGTCGCCTCGACCAAGGCGTTCACCTGTCAGCTGACCGTCCTTGCACTCCTGGCGCTCCACGCCGCCGCGCGGCGCGACATGGCCGACATCGCCCCCCGTCTGGACGAATTGCGACGCCTGCCGGCGCTCATGGCGCAGGCCCTGACCGGCGCGCCGCAGGCCGAGGCCATCGCGCAGGATCTGTCTTCGGCGCGCGATATCCTCTTCATGGGACGGGGCGCGATGTACCCGATGGCCCTAGAGGGTGCGCTGAAACTCAAGGAAGTCAGCTATATCCACGCCGAAGGTCATGCGGCGGGCGAACTCAAGCACGGCCCCATCGCACTGATCGACGACGCCGTGCCGATGATCGTGATGGCGCCGCGGGACGCGCTGCACGACAAGACCTTGTCGAACGCGGCCGAGGTCATGGCGCGCGGCGGCCGCGTCGTCGCGGTTTCCGACGCGCCGATGCCCGGAGCATGGCGGCGCCTCGACATGCCCACCGTGCCCGCCCTGATCGCGCCGATGGTCTACGCCGTCCCCGCGCAGCTACTGGCCTACCACACCGCCATCGCAAAGGGCACCGACGTCGACCAGCCGCGCAACCTCGCGAAGTCGGTCACGGTCGAATAGGAGCCCACCGAACCTCGGGGCGGGCGTGGATGCGCGCCCACTTCACAATGTCGAACCGTCTGGTCGACGTGCCGCCGCTGGCGACGTGGACTGTCGGGTTGCAGGGCTCCTGGTTCGCGTCGCCTTCGTCGTCGGGTTCATCCCACGCGGCGAACGCGCCAGTGGAGCCATGGCACAGGCCCGCGGGGGCCGTGAGATGTTCGCCCGGCATCCTGATTAAAACAAAGCGCACATTGCGATACCGATACGGTTAACTCTTGTCAGGTTTTCGTGAGCCGCCATCGGATGGGCGGGGATCCGCGGAACAATTGCGTCGCAGAAGGCTTTCACCTGCATATCGGGCGCAGACCTCGCGCTGCGAAACGAAAGGACTATTCTCATGAAAAGGTTCATGACCACGACAGCCACCGCTCTCGTTCTGTCCACGGCCGGGTTCGGTGCCGCGCAGGCGCAGGGCTTCGTGGATTACACCTACGATTCCGCAGTCGACCTCTACGCCTCCGACCTCCTGGGTGCGCGTATATATGCCACCGAAGCCGAGGTCGGCGATATGATCGAGCCGGGCATGGAGACCGAGTGGGACGATCTGGGCGAGATCGACGACATGGTGGTCGGCAAGGATGGCGAGATCCGGGCCGTGATCCTGGGCGTCGGCGGCTTCCTCGGCATCGGCGAGCGTGACGTCGCGGTCGACATGAGCGAGCTGAAGGTCGTACGCGACGGCGAAGGCCCGACGGATTACTTTCTGGTCGTGAATGCGGGCCGGGCCGATATCGAGAACGCGCCGGAATACGTCCGTGACGCGAACATGGCCGGGGGTACGGACATGGCGTCGGGCGGCACGGCTGCAGTGGTGCCCGTGACGACCGACGGCAGCGCCTCCGAGGCGACCGTGGCCGAGACCGATACCGCCGCCATCAGCGACAGTACGCAGGAGGTCCCGATCACCGAGGACACCGTCGAAGGCGATGTCGCCATGACCGAGGATACCTCGGGAGAATCGACCGATATCGTGAAGAGCGAGACATCGGCAGCGTCTGAATTGGCGACGAACGATGTCGAGGCCGAACTGGCCGAGGATATTGCCGTTGCGGAAACGGAGATGTCCGAACCCGCAGATACTATGGTGGTCGCAACAGGCGACCGGCCCATGCTGAACCGTCCGACGGTCGAGCGCGAAGGGTATGTCGAAGTCGCAATGGACGAACTGACTGCCGACGATATCGAGGGCACGACGGTATACGGTGCCAACGACGAGAACGTCGGCGAAGTCGGCGAGTTGATCCTTTCGGCCGACGGCGGGACCATCGAGCGTGCCGTCATCAATGTCGGCGGTTTCCTGGGTCTCGGCGAGAAGCATGTCGCCGTACCCCTGGACGAGCTTCAGATCCTGCGCGGCGAGGGTGATGATGTGCGGGTCTATATCGACAGCACGGAAGAGGCACTGGAAGCTCAGCCGGAATACGAGGGCTGAACGTCTCGCGACCGATAGACTGCCGCCGGGGGCCGGTCCGAAAGGATCGGCCCCCGGCGCGTGTCCGGCGGGGCGCCCTTGCACCCTGCCCGCCGGGCCTCTAACCCTCGGCTCCGAATTAACCATGGAGACGAAGACATGGCCCGACCCAAGATCGCCCTGATCGGCGCCGGGCAGATCGGCGGCACGCTCGCCCATCTGGCCGCCATGAAGGAGCTGGGAGACATCGTCCTTTTCGACATCGCGGACGGGACGCCACAGGGAAAGGCGCTGGACATCGCCTCCTCCGGCCCCTCGGAAAAGTTCGACGCCGCGCTTTCGGGCACCACCAACTACGACGCCATCGCCGGCGCGGACGTCTGCATCGTCACTGCGGGCGTCCCGCGAAAGCCGGGGATGAGCCGCGACGACCTGCTGGGCATCAACCTCAAGGTCATGAAGTCGGTAGGCGAGGGCATCGCCGCACACGCGCCCGACGCCTTCGTCATCTGCATCACCAATCCGCTGGATGCGATGGTCTGGGCCCTGCGCGAATTCTCTGGTCTGCCGCACAAGAAGGTGTGCGGCATGGCTGGTGTCCTCGACAGCGCGCGGTTCCGCCACTTCCTCAGTCTGGAGTTCGGGGTGTCCATGCGGGACGTCACGGCCTTCGTGCTGGGCGGGCATGGCGACACGATGGTTCCGTTGACGCGCTATTCCACCGTCGGTGGCATCCCTCTGCCGGACCTCGTCGACATGGGCTGGACGACACAGGATCGGCTGAACGCCATCGTGCAGCGCACCCGCGACGGCGGCGCCGAGATCGTGGGCCTGCTGAAGACCGGCAGCGCGTTCTACGCCCCTGCGACCAGCGCCATCGAGATGGCCGAGGCCTATCTCAAGGACCAAAAGCGCCTGCTCCCCTGCGCCGCCTGGGTTGACGGGGCGCTGGGCCTCAAGGGCATGTATGTCGGGGTCCCCACCGTCATCGGCGCCGGAGGGATCGAGCGGATCGTCGACATTTCCCTGACCAAGGACGAGCAGTCCATGTTCGACAAGTCCGTAGGCGCCGTCCAGGGCCTGGTCGAGGCGTGCAAGGGCATCGATCCGTCCCTGACGTGACGGCGCAGGACCCGGGTGGCGCGGGCAGTGGCGGCGGGACGACGGGCCCGCCGCGCGGTATCGTCTTCGCCTGCAGCGGCGCCACCTACCTGCCCCTCGCCGTTCATGCCGCGCGGTCGGCCGCCGCGACGAACCCCGGACTGCCCATAGACCTCTACTGCGACCGTCCCTGCGGCGACGCGGTCTTCGACCGGGTGCACGCGCTCGACCGGGTCTGGTTCCGGCCCAAGTTCGAGGCGATCCGCCGGTCCCGCTTCGACCGGACGCTTTACCTCGATACAGACGTGCGGGTGCTGGCGGATATATCCGACGTCTTCGACCTCCTGGATCGCTTCGACATCGCGGGCGCGCACGACGCCTATCGCAATTCGCGCAAGGGGCGCGGCTCGGGCAGGGTGCCTGTATCCTTTCCCCAGATGAACAGCGGCGTCCTGGCCGTGCGCCGGAGCGATGCGACGGCCGACCTGATGCGGGCGGTCGAGGCCGACCTGCTGTCGACGGGAAACCGGAAGGATCAGCCCCTGCTGCGAGAGCGTCTGTGGTCATCGCGGCTGTCCATCGGCATCCTCCCGGAAGAATACAATCTGATGGCCTATCGAAACGCGAGCCTCTGGACCGACCGTCACGCGGCGCCGCGGATCGTGCACAATCCGGCGCTGACCCGGCTGGGGGCGGCTCCCCTGTCGGCGCTGACAGGAGAGAGGCTGGCCCGGCATATCGCCGCGCTACTGGCGGCGGACCGATCGCTCGACCCGACAGCGCCGCAACGCCGCGTCCTCGCGATGGCCGCCAGGACGCCCTCGGGCGCGCTGGCGGCGGTCGGGGACAAGCTGCGCCGAATCATCGTCGAACGCATTTGGCGGTGACCGCGCGCACTGTTGCGTCGTGATAGCCCGAGCACGTTTCCCGATAGTAGATACTGACGTCATAGAACTGGTTATTGTTCGGCCCGCCAAGGTCCGGAATTAACGATAAGGTAAAATCCCAGTATCGTTATCGTGATTAATTCGCGCCCAGATTGCACGTATATGGCGGATTTATAGATAACGCCCGATATTGCCATTTTTAGGCTATTTCGTCTCTCGGACGATCCATGTCATATAAATCCAACATTCAGGTCCAGCGCTCCGGGCCGCGGATGTCATTTCCGGCAACCGCCGATAAACAATTGGAGACGAACCGATGAATAAGATCCTTGCAATCGCCGCTTGCGCTGTCGCCCTGACGGGCGCCGCCAACGCCGCCACGTTCAACCTCGACTTCGTCGCAGCCGCCGCAGGCAACGAGCGGGGCGTCGAAGGGCAGACCTTGAGCTTCGGCGGTCTGGGCGTCACGCTGACGTCCTCGCACAACGCCTACCTCGACGATCTGAGCGGCGGGAAGCCGGCCGGTCTGGGCGTCTGCAAGGTGCTGGACGGAAACGGCCAGTGCAATCCGTCGAACGACGACAACATCACCGACGACGAGTTCGTGACGCTGTCCTTCGACCGCAAGGTCAATCTGATGGGCTTCCAGTTCTACGACGCCGACCACAACAGCCTGTCGGCCAGCAACGACCGCCTGATCATCGACGGAACGAAGTTCTCCTTCGCCGACGCCACCGCGGCGAGCTTCAACAATGTCATGAGCATCACGTTCAAGCACAACACCGGCGGCGCGCTGGTCGACGATTTCTACCTCGGTTCGGCCACGGCAATGTCCGCGGTTCCGCTGCCGGCCGGCATGGCGCTGATGCTGGGCGGCCTGGGCGCCTTCGGCGTCGCCTCGCGCCGCAAGGCGAAGGCTGCCGCGTAAGGTTCCTTTCGCGATCAGAAAGGGGCGGCCGTCTCGGCGGCCGCCCTGCCCGCTCTCCCTGTCCGGCCCCGCAAGCGGGGTCGTTTTCCGTTTTTGCGGTTCCAACGGTCGCCCATTGCTGCGATGCTCGCGCCGACGCGACAGCGAGGGCTCTGCGATGAACATCCACGAATACCAGGCCAAGACGCTGCTGCGCGACGTCGGCGCCCCGGTCAGCGACGGTCGCGTCGTCACCCGTGCCGAGGATGCCAAGACGGCGGCGGGCGAAATGGACGGACCGCTCTGGGTCGTCAAGGCGCAGATCCATGCGGGCGGCCGCGGCAAGGGCCATTTCGCCGAGGACGGCGACGGCGGCAAGGGCGGCGTCCGGCTGGCCCGGTCCGTCGAAGAGGCCGCGCAGGAGGCCAAGGCGATGCTGGGCCGTACGCTGGTCACGCACCAGACCGGCCCCGCGGGCAAGCAGGTGAACCGCGTCTATATCGAGGACGGCTCGGGCATCGAGACCGAGATGTATCTGGCGCTGCTGGTGGACCGCGGCACGTCGCGCGTCAGCTTCGTCTGCTCGACCGAGGGCGGCATGGACATCGAAGAGGTCGCGGCGAACACGCCCGACAAGATCCTCAGCTTTCCCGTCGACCCCGCCACCGGCTACCAGGCCTTCCACGGCCGCCGCATCGCCTTCGCGCTGGGGTTGAAGGGCGCGCAGGTCAAGCAATGCGTGCGGCTGATGGGCATCCTCTACGGCGCCTTCGTCGACAAGGACATGGAGATGCTGGAGATCAATCCGCTGATCGTGACCGACGGGGGCGACCTCAAGGTCCTGGACGCCAAGATCAGCTTCGACGGCAACGCGGTCTACCGCCACAAGGACATCTCCGAGCTGCGCGACGAGACCGAGGAAGACCCCAAGGAGCTGGCGGCGTCCAAGTACGACCTCAACTACATCTCGCTGGACGGCGAGATCGGGTGCATGGTGAACGGCGCGGGCCTGGCCATGGCGACGATGGACATCATCAAGCTCTACGGCTCGGCGCCCGCCAACTTCCTCGACGTGGGCGGCGGCGCGACGAAGGAGAAGGTCACGGAGGCGTTCAAGATCATCACTTCCGATCCGCAGGTGAAGGGCATCCTGGTCAACATCTTCGGCGGCATCATGCGCTGCGACGTCATCGCCGAGGGCATCGTCGCGGCCGTGCGCGAGGTGGGTCTGCAGGTCCCCCTCGTCGTGCGGCTGGAAGGCACGAACGTGGAGAAGGGCAAGGAGATCATCGAAAGCTCGGGCCTCGACGTGATCGCCGCCGACGACCTCAAGGACGGGGCGGAGAAGATCGTGAAGGCGGTGCGGGGCTGACGCAACCGCGGTATGGGGCGGCGGTCGTGCGGGCCATCGCGGCCGTGGCCCTGCTCGTCGCGGCTGCGGGGTGCGGAGGGCCGACCACCGACGCCGACCGGGCCGAGCTGGACAACATCGCCCCCTGGAACGTCGTCCCCAAGAGCAGCCCGGCGCAGCTTGTAACGGGGTTCGAGAGGTTCTGCCTGGACGGGCCGCGGGACCTCGACGCGCTGGACGGCGCGCTGCGCGACGGCGGCTACGTGCCCACGGGGGCCCGGCACCCGACCCGGGGGCAGGTCTACCTGGTGGACGACCGCCGACCCGCCATAGCCGTCACGCGGCGCATGTGCGTGGCCCAGGCGCGCGCCCGCACTGGCCAGACGGAACGGGTCCGCGATATGGTCGCCAGCCGCTTCCCGGACGCGCGGCCCATGGACCCGGCCGCGTTCGGCACGGGGGTGGAGCAGGCCTGGCGCGTGGTGACCCCCCTGCCCGGCATCGTCGCGACGCGCCGCATGTCCACGCTGGGCCGGCGGAACGGATTCTCGGTCATCCTCTTTCGCCCGGAATGACGTCCGCCGCTCTCCCCGGGATCGCCGCAGGTTGCGCCGCGGCCGCCGCCCCGCCATACCCGACGGGCACGTCCGTAGCGCCAAGGAGCCCATGATGGCCATTCTCGTCGACGAAAACACCAAGGTCATCTGCCAGGGCTTCACCGGCAGCCAAGGGACGTTCCATTCCGAGCAGGCCATCGCCTACGGGACGAAGATGGTGGGCGGGGTGACGCCCGGCAAGGGCGGGCAGACGCATCTGGACCTCCCGGTCTTCAACTCCTGCCATGAGGCGGTGCACGAGACCGGCGCCACCGCGTCCGTGATCTACGTGCCGCCTCCCTTCGCCGCCGACAGCATACTCGAGGCGATCGACGCGGGCATTCCGCTGGTCTGCTGCATCACCGAAGGCATCCCGGTGCTGGACATGATGCGCGTCAAGCGGGCGCTGGAGGGAACCGGAACCGTGCTGATCGGGCCGAACTGCCCCGGCGTCATCACGCCCGACGCCTGCAAGATAGGGATCATGCCCGGCCATATCCACAAGCGCGGCAGCGTCGGCGTCGTCTCCCGTTCGGGCACGCTGACCTATGAGGCGGTGAAGCAGACGACCGACGTGGGGCTGGGCCAATCCACCTGCGTCGGCATCGGCGGGGACCCGATCAAGGGGACCGAGCATATCGACGTGCTGGAATGGTTCCTGGCCGACGAGGAGACGCAGAGCATCATCATGATCGGCGAGATCGGCGGATCGGCCGAGGAGGACGCCGCACAGTTCCTCGCCGACGAGCGCAAGGCCGGCCGGTGGAAGCCGACGGCGGGCTTCATCGCCGGGCGCACGGCGCCTCCGGGCCGCCGGATGGGCCACGCTGGCGCCATCGTCGCGGGCGGCAAGGGCGGCGCCGAGGACAAGATCGAGGCGATGAAGGCGGCGGGCATCACCGTCGCCGACAGCCCCGCCGGCCTGGGCGAGGCGGTCCTGGCCGCCATCGGCTGAGCGAAGGCGGCGGCTGGCGGTCGCCGCGACGGCAAACGGCTTTCGCTCCGCGACACCTGACCGGACGGGCGGAGCCAACCCCCAGTCATTTCGGCCGTACAGTGTGTCGAGGTCCCTTCGAGAATTTCGAGCGTTCGCGCGGACAGAAGCGGAGATTCGATAGCGACCTCCGCGTGATCCCGTGCGCGTAACCCGATGTCCACGGCGCCTTCGGGGTTGATGAACAGACACCCCGGGTCGTCGGTCAGGCCATGGACGTCCTTCAGCTCGGTCGGAAAGCCAGCCGCACCGCTGGCATTCATATCGGGCGTCCCCCGATCCGCGAAGAGACGACCGGCACGCCGCCGGCCATCGCCTCCATCACCGAAACCGGAGCCGCTTCGCCTTTGCCGTTGCCGGCCATCACCGGTACATCGGCCTCCCTCGTCAGTCCCGCCACGACCGCATCGTCGACCCAGCCCGGCAGCGTTGCCGCATCGTTGAGAGACGGCGCGTCGATCCGCGCCATGATCTCGGCGCGATGGGGCCTCTGCCCGCGATGCTGTAGCGGATATCGCGGCCCTCGGACCGGGCATCGGGGGCAGGAGCGCCGGTCCGGAGGTGCACGACTCCGGTTCCGGCCCGGGCGAAGTCGCTGCCCCGTTCGACGATCCCGGTGCGCCATGGCGCCGGGAATTCGGCACTTCGCAAGGCGACCCGATCCGGCGTGGGGCAGTCTTCCTTCGTCGGCGTATCGAACGGGGAACCCGATCGACGCGCCCATGTCCTGCGGAACAGAGCGCACCTGAACAGGTTAAAGGCAACAATGGAATACGGTATCGATCCCGGGCGGCCGATGTGCCGTCTGGATCTGGCAATCCGGGCGCGATGGGTCTAGGTGCATAGGCACCGCCGCGGGGATAGCCCGCCTTCGGGACACGAGATGATCTTCGCCGCCGCCGACCTCATCCGCCGATACGCCGGGTCCGTGCGGATCGGATCGGGACCGTCCGCCGCCGGCGCGGCGCGTGCGCATGCCCCGCCGACGCGAAGCGGCGCGGTCGCCGACCTGCATTGCCGAAAGATGCGGTCCCGCGCAGGGGCCCTGTGTGAGGACCCTCTGCTCCTCCGGCCTGCGACCGCATTCGCCCGCCGAACCGGCCCGTCCGTGCTCACGCCGCACTCCCGCCCTGCCCAGAGGTGAATCCATGACCGACCAGTCGGCCAACGACCAGTTCCGCGAAACGTCCTTCCTCCAGGGGCACAACGCCGAATACCTCGAACGGCTCTACGCCCGCTATGTCGAGGATCCGGGCGCGGTGGACGAGGCGTGGACCGGCTTTTTCGCGCAGATGGCCGAGGACGGCGACGACCCGCAGGCCGAGGCGGCGGGGCCGTCCTGGGCACGGCGCGACTGGCCGCCCGCCCCCGCCGACGACCTGACCGCCGCGCTGACCGGCGAATGGCCGGCCGCCGCGCCCGATCCGAAAGAGGCGAAGGCCGCGACGGACAAGATCCGCGGCAAGGCCGCCGCTCAGGGCGCCCCGGTCTCCGAGGCGCAGCTGCGACGCGCCGTCACCGACAGTCTGCGCGCGCTGATGCTGATCCGCGCCTACCGCATCCGCGGGCACCTGGCCGCCGACCTCGACCCGCTGGGTATCCGTCCCCGGGCCGACCACCCCGAGCTGGACCCCGCCTCCTACGGATTCACGGCCGAGGACATGGACCGCAAGATCTTCATCGACAACGTTCTGGGGCTGGAGATCGCCTCCATCGCCGAGATACTGGCCATCGTGAAGCGCACGTACTGCGGCACCTTCGCGCTGCAATACATGCATATCTCGGACCCCGAGCAGGCCGCCTGGCTGAAGGAGCGGATCGAGGGTTACGGCAAGGAGATCGCGTTTTCCAAGGAGGGCCGACGCGCCATCCTCAACAAGCTGGTCGAGGCCGAGGGCTTCGAGAAGTTCCTGCACGTCAAGTACATGGGCACCAAGCGTTTCGGCCTCGACGGCGGCGAAAGCCTGATCCCGGCGATGGAGCAGGTGATCAAGCGGGGCGGCGCGCTGGGGGTGCAGGACATCGTCATCGGGATGCCCCACCGCGGACGGCTGAGCGTGCTGGCCAACGTGATGGGCAAGCCCTACCGCGCGATCTTCAACGAGTTCCAGGGCGGCAGCTACAAGCCCGAGGACGTCGAAGGGTCCGGCGACGTGAAGTACCACCTCGGCGCCTCGTCCGACCGCAGCTTCGACGGCAACACCGTGCACCTGTCGCTGACCGCCAACCCCAGCCACCTGGAGGCGGTGAACCCCGTCGTGCTTGGCAAGGTGCGCGCCAAGCAGGAGCAGATGGACGACGCCGACCGGACCAAGTGCATGGCGATCCTGCTGCACGGCGACGCGGCCTTCGCCGGCCAGGGCGTCGTCGCCGAGTGCTTCGCCCTGTCGGGGCTGAAGGGCCACCGTACCGGCGGCACGATGCATATCGTGGTGAACAACCAGATCGGGTTCACGACGGCGCCGCATTTCAGCCGGTCCTCCCCCTACCCCACCGACAACGCGCTGGTGGTCGAGGCGCCGATCTTCCACGTGAACGGCGACGACCCCGAGGCGGTGGTCCACGCCGCCAAGGTCGCGACCGAGTTCCGCCAGAAGTTCCACAAGGACGTGGTGATCGACCTCTTCTGCTACCGCCGGTTCGGCCATAACGAGGGGGACGAGCCGATGTTCACCAACCCCCAGATGTACAAGTCGATCAAGACGCAGAAGACCACGCTGACCCTCTACACCGACCGTCTGATCCGCGACGGCCTGATCCCCGAAGGCGAGATCGAAGAGGCGAAGGCCGCGTTCCAGGCCAAGCTGAACGACGAATTCGAGGCCGGCAAGGACTACCGCCCCAACAAGGCCGACTGGCTGGACGGCCGCTGGTCGCATCTCGACCGCAAGGGCGAGAAGTACCAGCGCGGCCGCACCGCGATCACGCCCGAGACGATGGAGGAGATCGGCGTCGCGCTGACGAAGGCGCCCGACGGCTTCGCATCCCATCGCACAATCGACCGGCTGCTGACCGCAAAGAAAGAGATGTTCGACACCGGCACCGGCTTCGACTGGGCCACGGCCGAGGCACTGGCCTTCGGGTCGCTGCTGACCGAGGGGTATCCGGTGCGCCTGTCGGGCCAGGACAGTACGCGCGGCACGTTCAGCCAGCGTCATTCGGCGTTGATCGACCAGGACACCGAGCGGCGGTACTACCCGCTCAACCACATCCGCGAGGGCCAGGCGCAGTTTGACGCCATCGATTCGATGCTGTCGGAATACGCCGTCCTGGGGTTCGAATACGGCTTCTCGCTGGCCGAGCCCAACGCGCTGACGCTGTGGGAGGCGCAGTTCGGCGACTTTGCCAACGGCGCGCAGATCATGTTCGACCAGTTCATCAGCTCGGGCGAGTCCAAATGGCTGCGCATGTCGGGGCTCGTGTGCCTGATGCCGCATGGCTACGAGGGTCAGGGCCCCGAGCATTCGTCGGCGCGGCTGGAGCGGTTCCTCACCATGTGCGGGCAGGACAACTGGATCGTCGCCAACTGCACGACGCCCGCCAACTACTTCCATATCCTGCGCCGCCAGCTGCACCGCAGCTATCGCAAGCCGCTGATGCTGATGACGCCAAAATCTCTGCTGCGCCACAAGCTGGCGGTCAGCCGGACCGAGGATTTCGTGACCGGATCGTCTTTCCACCGGGTGCTCTGGGACGATGCCCAGCATGGCAACTCGGAGATCGTGCTGAAGGCCGACGACGCCGTTCGGCGCGTCGTGATGTGCTCGGGCAAGGTCTACTACGACCTGCTGGAGGCGCGCGACGCCGCGGGGATCGATGACGTCTACCTGCTGCGGGTGGAACAGTTCTATCCGTTCCCCGCCTTCTCGCTGGTCAAGGAGCTCGAGCGCTTCAAGGGGGCCGAGATGGTGTGGTGCCAGGAAGAGCCCAAGAACCAGGGCGGGTGGAGCTTCATCGAGCCCAACATCGAATGGGTGCTGACCCGCATCAAGGCCGACACGACCCGGCCGACCTACGTCGGCCGCCAGGCCGCCGCCTCGCCCGCGACCGGCCTTGCCTCGCAGCACAAGGCCCAACAACTTGCGCTGGTGAACGCCGCGCTCGGCATCGAAGGATAGACCCAATGGCCACCGAGATCCGCGTCCCGACACTGGGCGAGAGCGTCACGGAGGCGACCGTCGCCACGTGGTTCAAGAAGCCGGGCGATGCCGTCGCGGTGGACGAGATGCTGTGCGAACTGGAGACCGACAAGGTCACGGTGGAGGTTCCCTCGCCCGTCGAGGGCAAGATGGACGAGATCGTGGCGCAGACCGGCGACACCGTGGGCGTCGACGCCCTGCTGGCGACGGTGGCCGAAGCCGGGAACGCCGGCGCCGAGGAGGTGAAGCCGCGCGGCTCCGCCGAGGATGCATCGAAGAAGAAGAGTGTCAGCAACGCCAAGACCGAAGGCGATGCCGAATACGCCGAAGAGATCTCGCAGAAGTCGAGGGGCAAGGCGGACGGCGCAAGCGGTGGCGACACCATCGACGTGATGGTCCCGACGCTGGGCGAATCCGTCACCGAGGCGACGGTCGCGACCTGGTTCAAGAAGCCGGGCGACACGGTCGCCGCCGACGAGATGCTGTGCGAGCTCGAGACCGACAAGGTCAGCGTCGAGGTGCCGGCCCCGGCAGCCGGCACTCTGGGCGAGATACTGGCCGCCGAGGGCGAGACGGTGGCGGCGGGCGCCAGGCTGGCCGTGATGACGTCCGGCAACGGCGGCGCGGCCGCCTCCGACGATGCTGCACCCGCACCGGGCGAGCAGCCCGGCGGCTACGGCAAGGCGACGGCGAAGGCGTCCGGGACGGATGGCGGCGATACCGAGGATGCGCCATCGGCCAAAAAGCTGATGGCAGAGCGGGGCATCTCGCCAGACGCCGTGACGGGCACGGGACGGGACGGCCGCATCATGAAGGAGGACGTGCTGAAGGCAGACGCGGCCCCGTCGGCTGCGCCGAACGCGCCCGCCCGGCCTGCCCAGAGGGCCCCAGTGGCCGCCGGCGATGCGGAACGGGAAGAACGCGTCAAGATGACCCGCCTGCGCCAGACCATCGCCCGGCGCCTGAAGGAGGCGCAGAACACCGCCGCGATGCTGACGACCTACAACGAGGTCGACATGACCGAGGTCATGGCGCTGCGGACCGAATACAAGGACCTGTTCCTCAAGAAGCACGGGGTGAAGCTGGGCTTCATGTCGTTCTTCACCAAGGCTTGCGTGCATGCGCTGCACGAGGTGCCGGAGGTCAACGCCGAGATCGACGGGACCGATGTGGTCTACAAGAACTTCGTCCACATGGGCATCGCGGCAGGCACGCCCACCGGGCTGGTCGTCCCGGTGATCCGCGACGCCGACGCCATGTCCTTCGCCGCCATCGAGAAGGCCATCGCCGAGAAGGGCGCCAAGGCGCGCGACGGCAAGCTGAGCATGGCCGAGATGCAGGGCGGTACGTTCACTATCTCGAACGGCGGTGTCTACGGGTCGCTGATGTCCTCGCCCATCCTGAACCCGCCGCAGTCGGGGATTCTGGGGATGCACAAGATCCAGGACCGTCCCATGGCAGTCGGCGGGAAGATCGAGATCCGGCCGATGATGTACCTCGCGCTCAGCTACGACCACCGCATCGTGGACGGCAAGGGCGCCGTTACCTTCCTCGTCCGCGTGAAAGAGGCGCTGGAGGACCCCCGCCGCCTTCTCATGGATCTATAAGACTGCCGCCCGTGACCGGAATGTCTACGAAACGCCGCGTGATGCGGCCGCTGAGCGTCCTGCCCCTGCTCCTGCTGCCGCTCGCCTGCGCCGCCCCCGGTCCGGACCTGCGGGGGCAGGCCGACCCGACGCAGCGGAGTGCACCCGAGCCGCGGCCCTCCGGACCGCCGACCGTGCGTCATGCCGGATCGACGGTCCCCTACGGCGACGATGCCCGGTGGCACCTCTTCGTCTTCGATCCCGCCGTCCCGCGTCCTCTGCGCGAACGCCTTGCCCTGGCGCGGGCATCTCTGCGCGACGACCCGGACTGCCGCTGGGTGCGCGCCGCCCGGTCGGAGATCGAGGAGCAGACGGCGCGGCAGGGTGCGCGTTACGCCGCGACAACCGTCGCAGTGCCGCTGCGCTGCGACGCCTGATCCCTTCATCCTGTCGAAAATACTCCCGCCGGAGGCTCCGCCAGCGCGGTCGGGAAACGTGGCTTCGGCGTCAGGAAGCCCTTCAGCCGACCGCCGGATCGTGTGGCCGTCCCGGGATGTCGTCGCGCGACGTGCCGGCGCCGGGCCAGTCGTCGATGAGCGCCAGCGCCTCGTCGGCCGTGTCCACCGTGCTGAAGAGATCCAGGTCCTCGCGCGCGATGGTGCCGGCTTCGGCCAGAGCCTCCCAATTCACGATCATCGACCAGAACGCGCGGCCGAAAAGGATGACCGGCACCCGGTCCATACGGCCGGTCTGGATCAGCGTCAGCGCTTCGAAGAGCTCATCGAGGGTGCCGAACCCGCCGGGAAACACGCAGATCGCCCGCGCGCGCATAAGGAAATGCATCTTGCGCAGAGCGAAATAGTGAAAGTTGAAACATAGCCCCGGCGTCACGTAGACGTTCGGCGCCTGCTCGTGCGGCAGCACCACGTTCAGCCCGATCGACCGTCCGCCCGCGTCGGCGGCGCCGCGATTGCCCGCCTCCATCACGCCCGGGCCGCCGCCGGTGACGATGACGTCGTGCTGCCCCCCGCCCGTCACGGACCGTTCCGTGATGAGCCGCGCCAGCGTCCGCGCCTCGTCGTAGTAGCGCGACATGTCGCCCAGGGCCGGTGTGGCGCCCGCTTCTGCCCGCGAAGGGATCCGCGCGCCTCCGAACATGACGACCGTCGACACGATCCCCTGGGCGTTCATCTCCATCTCGGGCTTCAGCAGTTCCAGCTGCAACCGCACCGGCCGCAGCTCGTCCCGACACAGGAACGCGTCGTCGGTGAAGGCCAGCCGGTAGGACGGCGCGCGGGTCTGCGGCGTGTCGGGCACCTCGCGCGCGGTCTGGACGTCCTGCCTGGCGCCACGAAACGGCGTGGGGCGATCCTCGGTCATCGGTCTGCCGGCGTCATCTCTGGTCTCTCGATTGCGCGTGCCACCATGCCGGCTTATAGCGCGCGCACCATCGGAACCACCCCAGATCGGAGCCCGCCCATGTCGCACGCCCAGCTCGAGCCCGTCATCGAGGCCGCATGGGATGCGCGCGACACGATCACGCCGGCGACGCGAGGCGATGCGCGCGATGCCGTCGAGGCAACGCTGGAGGCGCTGGACTCGGGCGACCTGCGCGTGGCCGAACGGGCGGCCGACGGCATCTGGCATGTCAATCAATGGGCCAAGAAGGCCGTACTTCTGGGCTTTCGTCTGCAGGACATGGGGGTTCAGTCCGGGGGGCCCCAAGGCGGCACCTGGTGGGACAAGGTCGACAGCAAGTTCACCGGCTGGGATGCGGACCGCTGGCGCGCGGCGGGGTTCCGCGCCGTGCCGGGCTGTATCGTGCGGCGGTCGGCCTACATCGCGCCGGGCGCCGTGCTGATGCCCAGCTTCGTCAACCTCGGCGCGCGGGTCGGCCGGGGCACGATGGTGGACACTTGGGCCACGGTCGGGTCCTGCGCCCAGATCGGGGCGGACGTCCATCTGTCGGGCGGCGTGGGGATCGGCGGCGTGCTGGAGCCGATGCAGGCCGGCCCCACCATCATCGAGGACAACTGCTTCATCGGCGCGCGTTCCGAGGTGGTCGAGGGCTGCATCGTCCGCGAAGGATCGGTGCTGGGCATGGGCGTCTACATCGGTCAGTCAACCAGGATCGTCGATCGCGAGACGGGCGCCGTGACCTTTGGCGAAGTGCCGCCCTATTCGGTGGTCGTCTCCGGGACCATGCCATCGAAGGGCGGCGTCAACCTCTACTGCGCCGTGATCGTCAAGAAGGTGGATGAACGGACCCGCTCGAAGACGGGGGTGAACGAGCTGCTGCGGGACGACCCGGGAACCGCATGACGGACGGGGCGTTCTGCCCCCTGACGCTTCACGAAAGCTGCCGCGTCGTCGCGGCCAGAAACGAGGGACGGACCTGATGACGGGTGTAGGCTGGATCATGGCAATCATCATCGGCGCGATCGCCGGATGGCTTGCCGAGAAGTTCATGAAGGCAAACATGGGCTTGCTGATGAACATCGTCCTCGGTATCGTCGGGGCACTCGTGTTCAACTTCCTATATACCCTCGTCTTCGACGCCGCCCTGTCGGGTTGGATCGGGTCGCTCATCGCCGGCTTCATCGGCGCGTGCCTGCTCATCTGGATTGCCCGGATGGTGCGCGGCCGCGCCTGAGCGGGCCATGGCGGCGTCGGGACGGCCCCAGAGGGTCTTCACCCTCCTCGTAGAGGTCGGCAGGAATGCGGGTGACGGCTTGCCGCACGACGCGACCGGCGCCGCGATGGTGTGCTACGCCTCCGGGGTGGACGAGCCCGAAGCGGTGCGCGAGACGGTCGCCCTTCTGAAGCGGGCCGACATGGCGCCTCTGGACGTGAGCGGATACGGAACCTTAGAAGAGCGCCTTGCGGACGGGCACGATATAGACGAGGCCGAGCGCGCTCTCATGCTGCGCGCGGCAGCCGAAAACGCCGTCGTGGTGGCGCAGGTCACGCCTTTCTACGACGAGGCGAAGTGACGTCCTCCGGGGCATTGCGACGCGAACCGGTGGACGCTACCCCGGGGGTGACGCCCCTCCCGGAGCCCTTCACATGCCCACCGATCCCGTCGATCTGACCGCCCGCCTCATCCGATGCCAGTCGGTTACGCCGGCCGATGGCGGTGCGACCCCGCTGATCGCGTCCATGCTGTCAGAGGCCGGTTTCACCTGTCACCGGTGCGACAGGGGCGGCATTGCCAACCTCTTCGCCCGCTGGGGAACGGGGGGGCCGGTAATCGGCTTCAACGGGCATACAGACGTCGTGCCGGTCGGTGACCGCGATGCGTGGACACACGATCCATTCGGCGCAGAGGTCGCCGATGGCACGATGTTCGGCCGAGGTGCCTGCGACATGAAATCCGGCGTCGCCGCCTTCGTCGCGGCCGCCATCGACGCCGCAGCCCGGGGGCTGGCGGGATCGGTGGTCGTCACCGTCACCGGCGACGAGGAGGGAGAAAGCACCGACGGCACACCCGCGATCCTCGACTGGATGGCACGGAACGGCCAGGCTATGGACGCCTGTATCGTAGGCGAGCCGACCTGCCCCGAGACGATGGGCGAGATGATAAAGATCGGCCGGCGCGGGGCGATGACGGTCAGGCTTACGGCGACCGGCGTTCAGGGCCATACCGCCTATCCCCACCGGGCGAACAACCCGCTTCCGGCGCTCGTCGGGCTGCTGGATCGGCTGGCCGGCCACGCTCTGGACGACGGGACCGACCATTTCGACGCCTCGACGCTGGCGATCACGACGGTGGACGTCGGCAACCCGGTCGGCAACGTCATTCCGGCCGCTGGACAGGCAACAGTGAACCTCCGGTTCAACGACCGCTGGACGTCGTCCGCCCTCGTCGACTGGATCCGGTCCGAGGCGGACGCGGTGGCGGACCGGCACGGCATCGACATCGCCATGAGCGTCCGCGTCTCGGGCGAGCCGTTCCTGACCCCGCCCGGCCCCCTCAGCACGCTGGTGGCGCGCGCGGTCGAGGCCGAGACGGGGGTGACGCCGGTCCTGTCGACCACGGGCGGCACCTCCGACGCCCGCTTCGTGCGCGCCCATTGCCCGGTGGTCGAGTTCGGGCTTGTCGGCCGCTCGATGCACCAGGTCGACGAATGCGTGGACGTGGGCCAGATCTATGTCCTCAGAGACGTCTATACCCGCATCATCCGGGACTTCGCCGGGTGAGCGCGCAACCGGCCGGTGCCGTCGTCGTCGAAGAGACGACCGACATCGCGACATGCCGCGGGCTGCGCCGCCGCGTCTTCATCGACGAACAGGGGGTTCCCGAGGCGGACGAGATCGACGAGCTGGACGAGGTCGCCATCCATCTTCTGGCCCGCGTCGATGCGGATCCCGCGGGAACGGCGCGGCTGTTGCTGGACGGGCGGGCCGGCAAGATCGGGCGCGTCTGCGTCCTGCGCGCGCAGCGGGGGCACGGGCTAGGCCGGGCGCTGATGCTTGCCTCCGTCGGAGTGCTGCGCGGGCGCGGCGCCTCCGAGGCGCGGCTGGGCGCGCAGGTGTCCGCCCTCGGCTTCTACGCCGGGCTGGGGTTCGTGGCGCGCGGACCGGTCTTCGACGATGCCGGCATCCCTCACCGGACGATGGTGCGTGCCTTGTGACCCGGTCCCTGCTGGTCGTCATGGTGAAGGCCCCGCGGCCGGGACGCGTCAAGACCCGGCTGGCCCGCGACATCGGGGCGACGGCGGCGGCGTGGTGGTTCCGCCACCAGACGGCCCGGGTGTTGCGCCGCGTCGCCGACCCGCGCTGGGACGTGACGCTTGCCGTCGCACCCGATACGGCATTGCGCGGGCGCGACTGGCCGGCGCATCTGCCGCGCTTGCCACAGGGGCGCGGCGATCTTGGCGACCGCATGGCGCGGATCCTGCGCGGCGCGGGCCGGGGGCCGGTGCTGATCGTCGGCGCCGACATCCCCGACGTCGACCGGACCCAGATCGCGCGGGCCTTCGCGGAGCTTCGTGGCCGCGACGCGGTGGTCGGTCCGGCCGAGGATGGCGGCTATTGGTGCATCGGCCTCGGCCAGGGGCGGCGGCTGCCGGCGGGCGTTTTTTCCGGCGTGCGCTGGTCGACGCCCCATGCGCTGACCGACACGTTGACCACCTTGCCCGGCCTGCGGATCGGCCGCGCCGCCCGGCTTGCCGATGTCGACACCGGCGCCGATCTGGCACGGTCGCGGCCCATTGGCGCATGACCCCGCCCCGGCCCCGTGATAGGGCAGGCGCATGGCCCAGATCCCAGACCGCGCGACGATCCTCGACTGGATTGCGCAGAATCCGACGCAAACCGCAAAGCGCGATATCGCGCGCGCCTTCGGCATCAAGGGCGCGGACCGGATAGAACTGAAGCGCGTCCTGCGCGCCATGGAGGACGACGGCCTGCTCGCCCGCAAGCGCCGCACCTACCGCGACCCGGACGCCCTTCCGCCCGTCTGCATCCTCGAGGTCGCCGGGCCGGATGCGGACGGCGATCTTCTGGCCCGGCCGCTGGAGTGGACGGGCGACGGGCCGGAGCCGCGGATCCTGCTGATAACGCGCCGCGCCGACCCGGCGCTGGGGGCGGGCGACCGTATCCTCGCCCGCGTAGCGAAGGTGACGGGTGACGGCCACCATTTCGAGGGCCGGCTCATCCGCCGCATCGGCACGACCGCGCGGCGCATGCTGGGCGTCTTCCGCGCCGGCGCCGAAGGCGGGCGGATCCTGCCCGTCGACAAGAAGCAGGACCGCGAATGGGCCGTGGCGCCCGGCAACACCCAGGGCGCGCGGGACGGCGAACTGGTCGAGGCCGAGCCCGCAGGCCCGCGCGGCGGCCTCGGTCTGCCGCGGGCCCGCGTCGTGGCGCGGCTGGGCGACCCTTCCGCGCCCCGGGCCGTGTCGCTGATTGCCATCCACCAGCACGGCATTCCCGACGCCTTCCCCGAGGATGCCCTGGCCGAAGCCGTGGCGGCGATACCGGCGGCGCCCGAAGGCCGCACGGATCTGCGCGACCTGCCCCTCGTCACGATCGACCCGCCAGACGCCCGCGACCACGACGACGCGGTCTGCGCCGCCCCCGACGACGACCCCGGCAACCCGGGCGGACACGTCCTGTGGGTCGCCATAGCCGACGTCGCGCACCACGTGCCGCCCGGATCGGCACTGGACCGCGAGGCCCGGTCACGCGGCAACTCCACCTATTTCCCCGACAGGGTGGTCCCCATGCTGCCCGAGGCGCTGTCGGGCGACCTCTGTTCGCTGCACGAGGGCGCGGACCGCGCCTGCGTCGCCGTGCGTATGGTGCTGGACGCCGAGGGCGAAAAGCTGTCGCACCGGTTCGTCCGGGGCATGATGCGCTCGGCCGGATCGCTGACCTACGCGCAGGTGCAGGCGGCGCGCGACGGCAACGGATGCGGCCGCGCCGCCGAACTGGCCGGGGATGTCATCGCACCGCTCTACGCGGCCTTCGCGGCGATGGAGGCAGCGCGTGCCCGCCGCGCGCCGCTGGAACTGGACCTGCCCGAACGCCGCATCGTGCTGGGCGAGGACGGGCGCGTCGCTTCCGTCGCGCTGGCCGAACGGCTGGATGCCCACCGCCTGATCGAGGCGTGCATGGTCCAGGCCAACGTCGCCGCGGCCCAGGAGCTGGCCCTCCGCCGGATCCCCCTGCTCTACCGTGTGCACGAGGAACCGACGCCCGAGAAGATGGAGGCGCTGCGCGATGTGGCGCAGGCCTCGGGGCTGACGCTTGCCAAGGGGCAGGTGCTACATACGCGGGCGCTGAACCGGCTGCTCGCGCAGGCGCAGGACAGCGACGTCGACGATCTTGTGAATCTGGCGACGCTGCGGTCGATGCAGCAGGCCTATTACGCAGCGCAGAACTTCGGTCACTTCGGGCTGGCGCTGCGGGAGTACGCCCATTTCACCTCGCCCATCCGCCGCTATGCCGATCTGATCGTGCACCGCGCGCTGATCGCGGCGCACGGCTGGGGAGACGACGGACTGGCCGGGCACGAGGTGGAGCGGTTGGAAGACACCGCCAAGCACATCAGCAGCACCGAACGACGCTCAATGGCCGCCGAGCGCGACACGACCGACCGCTATCTGGCCGCCTATCTTTCGGACCGCGTCGGTACGGAGCTGCCGGGCCGCATCTCGGGGATCCAGCGTTTCGGCGCCTTCGTCAAGCTGGACGAGACAGGCGCCGACGGCCTTGTCCCCGTTCGGTCGATCGGCGCGGAGTACTTCGTGCACGATCCGAGGACGCAGACGCTGATGGGTGCCGACAGCGGCCTGACCCTTGGCGTGGGGCAGCGCGTGCTGACACGCTTGGTAGAAGCCGTGCCGGTCACGGGCGGACTGATGCTGGAGCTGCTGGAGATCGAAGGACAGACCCTGGCGAAAGGCCCGGTTGTCGCTCGCGGCGCCGGTCCGCGCGGCCGGAAGGTGACGCGCGCCAGCGCCAAGGCTGCGAAGGTCCGACGCAAGGTGGAACGTACCCGGAAATAGACGTGCTCGGCGTCTGCGACGCCATCCCAACGCATTCGGCCCCCGATATCGAATGCTCCGCCGAACGGGCCCTCTGCGTCGGGGCGCCCCGCCCATCGGCCTGCGGCGGTCTGACGGTCGGCCGGTCGGGCGGGCGGGCGGGTCGGCGGCTCAGCTTATGCCATCCTCCGGCCGGCGCGACTTCGCTTCGTCCGCCAAGAGCCTGCGCAGGACGTCCGCCCGCCCGAAGGATCCGCGGGCGGCGGCCAGCGCGGCCTCGTGTTCGATCTTCAGTTTCGCCATGTCGACCTGCATCTGCCGCAGCCGTCCCTCTCCCCAGGCATTCCATGCGACGTCCGCGCCCGACAGCCGCGCGGCATCCAGCGCGGTGTCGCTGGCCCGCGCCATACGCGCCGCGCTGACGGTAGCGATATCGGCACCGATCCGGTTCATGCGCGCCACGACCGTCTCGACCGCCGCCAGATCCAAATCCCGCTTCAGGGCCGCTATGGCGCGCAGCCGCGTCAGGTTCGCAAATTTACGCGGATCGTCCGCCTTGCCTCCCCGGCCGTTCATCGCCTGCGCGCCTTCTCGCGCATCGCTTCCGAGAATCGGATGGCGGCTGCGACTGCGGCGTAGTGCTCCGGCGCGATCTCGTCCCCGATCACCGTTACGGCATGCAGTGCGCGGGCGGTCGCCGGGTCCGAATGGAGCGGCACGCCGGACTCGGCGGCGACCTCGCGGATGCGCGCGGCGATCTCGTCCACACCCTTGGCGACGCAGACGGGCGCGCCCGGCGTGCCGCGGTCCCATTTCAGCGCCACGGCGTAGTGGGTCGGGTTGACGATGACGACGCTGGCGTCAGGGATGTCGGCCAGCATGGTGTTCATCGCGATGTCATAGGCGCGCTGCTTGCGCTGCTGCTTCATGTGCGGGTCGCCCTCGGACGATTTTTGCTCGTCCACCATCTCCTTGCGAGTCATGCGGTTCTTGCGGATGTGGGCCGCGCGCTGCCACATGTAGTCGACGGTGCCGATGACCAGAGTGACGGCCACCGCGATTGCAGTGAACTCCAGCGCCAGCCGCAGCATCAGGACGGTTACGACGCCCGGCGTCATGGCGGTGGCCGTCAGGACCTCGGGCAGGTTGGACCACAGGAAGAGGCCAAGGATGACGCAGTAGATAATGAGCTTCGCCGTGCTCTTGGCGAACTCGAAGAGGCCGTCCATCCCGAACTTGTTCTTGGCGTTCGACAGCGGCGAGATGCGGCTGCCCTTGAAGGCCAGCTTCGATCCCGTGACCGTAAAGGCCTGCTGCGCCACCACCGACAGCAAGGCCAGCCCCATGGGCAGGAATGCCCACGGTGCCAGGGGCCATATGATGGCCGCCGCCAGATGCCGGCCGATCGCGGTTCCGCTCTCTCCGGCCAGCAGGCCGGCCATGATGTCGGGCCGCGACAGGAATGCCGTCAGTGCGTCGCCGACGGCGCTCAGGCTCGGACCGCCGGCCGCGAGCCCCACCAGCAGGATCCCGGCATATGCACCGGCGGTGATGAGGTCGTTCGATTTTGGAACCTCGCCCTTTTTGCGGGCGTCCTCCAGCTTCTTCGGGGTGGGCTCGAACTGCTTGTCAGCCGCTTCCTCATCTCCACCGCTCATGGCGGCGGGGCGCCGGGGGCGGCCATGAAGGCGTCCATGGCGCCCAGCCAGACCGGCAGGATCAGAGGCAGCGACAGCATCAGCAGCAGCAGGCCCGCAGCGGTGATCGCCGGCGCGCCGACGAACGCGACCATCAGCTGCGGCATGGCGCGATTGATGACGCCAAGGGCCAGATTGTAGATGAGCGATGCGATAACGAAGGGCGCCGCCAGCGTGAAGGCCAGCGAAAAGGCGTGCGTGACCCGCGCGAGGCCCCACTCCAGCAGGTCAGCGGGCGCGGGGAACGCGCCGGCCGGCATCAGATCGTAGGACAGCACGAAGAGTTGGACGACCTTCACGTGCAGGCCCGCCATGGCAGCCAGGGCCAGCCCCGATATCACCATCACGTGTCCGATGGCCGGCTGCGGGTCGATCGCCTGACCGCCGAAAATTTGACTGAGCGACACCGATTGGGCGGCCATCGTGCCGGCGATCTGCAGCACCATGACGAAAAGCCGGAGCGTTGCCCCGAGAGCGAGGCCCGCGATCGTCTCGGTGGCGACGATCCGGCCCAAGGACGGCTCCTGTCCAAGGGCCGACAGCGCCGGCAGGACTGCGGGCGCCGTGATCAGGGTCAAGGCGACCGTCAGGCCCAGCCGGACGCGCATCGGCACCGTGCGCTCGCCGAACGCGGGCAGCATGGCCATCGCCGCCCCGACGCGCAGGAAGACGACAAAGCCCGCCGCCAGGGCGCCGCCCCCCTCCTCCAGCAGCGTGGCGAGGGCCTCCGCCAGCTCGGCCGTCACGCGGCGACCATGCCGACCAGCGACGGTCGCGCGTCGGTGCCGATCTCTTCGAAGGAGAGAACCGGATTGGTGATGCCCTTGGCCGACAGTACCATGCTGAGAAACCGGCGACGTCGGGACGATGTCACGAGGGCGGGAAAGACTCCCGTCTCGCCTGCCTTGGCCAGCCTGTCTGCAACTGCGCTGGCCAGCCGGTTGAAGTCGTCGGGAGCGAGAGCGACATCGGACAGGCCCGGCCCGGAGTCGATCTGGTGCTCGGCAAAGGTCCTCTCCCACTCGGGCGCCAGCTGTATGAGTGGCAGCGTGCCGTCCGGCCTTTTCAGATCCGCCACGAGTTGGAACCCGAGGCGCTGGCGCACATGCTCGCATATGGCCTCCGGCGTGCCGGCAACCGGACGCGCCTGGGCGATCGCCTCAAGGATCAGCGGCAGGTTGCGGATCGACACCCTTTCTTCCAAGAGGAGGCGCAGAACCGAAAGCAGCAGATCGACGGGGACCTTGTCGGGAACGAGTTCGTCGATCATGCGCCGGTTGGCGTCCGCGCGGGCGGTGTCGCTGAGCTGGGTGAATTCGTCCAATAGGCGGCGCAGGGCCTTGAGCGTCATGAGGCGCGGGAAATTGCGCTTCATCACCTCCAGTAGATGGGTGGCCAGAACCTCCGTCGGACTGACAGTGGTGGTGCCACCCAGCGCTGCCTCGTCCTGGCGGTCCGCGTCGATCCAGCGGGCGGGTGCGCCGTACACCGGCTCCGACACGTCGTCGCCGACGGGCAGATCGGGCGCGCCATCCGACAGCAGCGCCAGGACGCGTTCGGGCTGAAGCCGGTCGCGCACCTGCTCGACCCCCTGGATGCGGATGAGGTAGGTCCCCGGCGGCAGCGATGCGTCGTCGGTCAGGCGGATCTCTGGCAGGATCAGCCCGAATGTCGTCGCGACATGCGTGCGCATGTTCCCGATGCGCGCGTCAAGACCAGTGGCCGGATCGAGGACCATCGGGACCAGGTCCGGCGCGAATTCCAGGTGTATGTCGTCGAGATCCAGTATGTCGCCCATCGGCTGGCGTGGCAGATCCTCCACGTCGGGTACGTCTGGGGGCGCGGCGGCGCGGGCGGCGGCCGCGCGGCGCACTGACCAGCCCGCATAGGCCAGGACACCCGATCCGGCGATGAACGGAAGGAAAGGCAGCCCCGGCACCAGCGCAAAGAGCGCAAGCAGGACGGCCACGGTGAAGAGCGCTGGCGGATAGCGCCCCAGCTGGGCGAAGACCGCGAGGTCGGTCGATCCCGTGGCGCCACCGCGGGCGAGAAGAAGCGCGGAGGCCACCGAGATGATGACCGCGGGGATCTGGGTGACCAGCCCGTCCCCGACCGTCAGGATCGCATAGGTGCGGAATGCGTCGCCAAGCGGCATGTCGTGCAGAGTGATCCCTATGATCAGTCCCATGACGAGGTTCAGAAGCGTGATCAGCAGGCCGGCGACGGCGTCGCCCTTGACGAATTTGGATGCGCCGTCGAGCGAGCCGAAGAACGTCGTCTCCTGCTGCTCGCGCTCGCGCCGTTCCTTGGCCTCGGCATGATCGATGGCGCCGGCGCTCATGTCGCTGTCGATGGCGAGCTGCTTGCCGGGCATGGCGTCGAGCGCAAAGCGCGCGCCGACCTCGGCCATGCGTGCGGCCCCCTTGGTGATGACGATGAAATTGACGATCAGCAATACGCCGAAGACGACGAGGCCCAGAAAGACGCTGCCGCCCATCACGAACATGGCAAAGCCCTGGATCACGTCGCCGGCGGCGCCGGGGCCGGTATGGCCTTCACCGATTATCAGCTTCGTGGATGATACGTTCAGCGAAAGCCGCAGCATGAGCGAAGCCAGCAGGACGGTCGGAAAGGCCGAGAATTCCAACGGCCGCTGAATGAAGAGCGTCACGGTGAACATCAGGATCGCCAGCGAAAACGACGCGGCGAGACCCACGTCGAGGACCCAGGCCGGCATCGGCAGGATCATCATGACGATGACGGCCATAAGCGCCAGCGCCAGAAGGACCGTCGGCTGGAAGACGTCGCGGACGACCGGCATCATCGAAGGGCGCTCGCGCGGGCGAGCAGGAAGGGCGATGCGGATCCCGTCTGTGGTACGAGGGACCCTATCGCGCGCGGAGCCGATCCGGTCTGGAGAAGCGGATAACGGTTCACCCGCGCAATCGTCTGCGCCTCATTCGCCCGTCCGGCCCGCAGCTCTGGCTCCCAATCCTGCCCGGCCTGGGCCGTCATGAACTTGTCGAACCTCGTACGGTACTTCGATGCGTGTATCTCAGTGCGGGAGTGATAGGCGCCGGCTGCAAGGCTCCAATCGTTAAACTCGTCGTACAAATCGCGAAGGAAACGTGCCGCGTAGCGCGCATTCGCTACCGGGTCGAACATCGCCTCGACCGAAGCGAAGTTTTCCCCGTGCCAGCGGTAGTTCAGCTGAAAGCACCCGACATCAAAGCTTCGGGCTCCCCGCCGGTGATGGTCGTTCGCGAAATCCAGAGCTTCGCGCGCCGTATCGAACCATTCGCCCCGGCCTTCCATGTTGACGGTCCAGGGCCAGCTGGCGATGCGTCCGCCCCGATTGCGCCCGGTCTCCGTCAGCGAGATGGCGCGCAGGACTTCAAGGGGCACACCCGTCTCGACGGAAATCTGCGATGCGGCGATCTCGCAGGTTTCGGCCGATGCCGATGCATGACGCGGCACCCCGGTCGCCGCCACAACGATTGCCAGACCCAAAAGCCCGTATCCAAGGTACCTGCGCAATCCTCTGAACAACATGCATGTTCCCGGCTGTCTGTCCCGTTCTGGAACAGCTTGATCGGACCATACGGCGTATCCGTTGAGGATTGGTTACGACGGGGCCTCGCAAACCAGGTTGCAGGGTCATTCGCCCAGCAGATCGACGAGCCGGCGTCGGGTGTCCTGCGCGTCGCCGAGGAGTTCACGTCCTGCACCGAGGATGCCCACTTCCGCCAAGTCCTGCGTCACGTCATCCGGGTCTTCCGGTACGGCCACACGTCCAAGCGCCTCGACCCGCGAAATTCGCGCACTCAATTCCTGCGCGGAAGAATCGTCGAGGCCAACGAGATAGCTTTTTGCTACCTCGAGCCTGTTCTCCAGGATCGCTATCTCCGCGCGCACTTTTCGTTCATCGGGTCCCGGAACGGGCGCGTCCGTCCCAAGGGCCTCTCGGGCCTGATCGGGCAGACCAAGAGCGGCAAGCCGCGCACCGATTGCCACGCGGCTGAACGCCTGCTCCGATACGATGTCCAGTCTTGGCATGATCAGGGTCAGGAACTCGGCGTCGTCCGACAGCGCAGCTATGTCGGAATAGAGCGCCGTCTGGAGTTCGCGTACCTGTCCATCCGACATCTGTTCAATCTCGATATCGGACTCGAGGATACGGATCGCATCGCCGGTAAGGCCATTGTTTCGAAGCGCGCGAATACGGGTCGCCGCGAGGAGGCCAGCCCGGGCCGTACCACGGGCGGCGTAGCCACGCTCTTCCAGCTGTTCCAGGAGGTCGTCGCCGATGAGTTGTCCACGATCGATCCGGCCCGATACCAGGGAAACCAGGGCGGAGTCCGCATCGGGGCTGTTCGAGATGGCTACATCCGCCATTGCCGCGGCTGCGCGAACCACATCGCCGTCCTTCTCGTCCAATCGCGCCACCTCTAGCGCCGGAGCCAGATGGACACTCTCGGGATCGCGCCGGATTGCGTTTCTTATCAGACGGGCCGTCTCATCGTCCTTGGCCATCACGAAGCGCCCGATCAGCATTGGGCCCAGATGATGGCGCAGATGCGGCGGCAGCGCAGAGAATGCCATTGCCACAGCGCGTCCATCCATGCCCTTCCAGTCGAGGGGTGGTACGGCGAGCGCGGCCCAAAGTCCGACCGGCCCTGGGCATGCAACCTGATCGGCAAAGACCTCGCTCTCGGCCGGTGCAAGCCCATCGACAAGGCCGGCTAAGGAAATCAGAAGAGTTCGATCCGGAGTATCTTCGGGAGCGCCGCGCAGCACAGTCGTCGCCTCGGCGCCGAACGACAGGTAGATGTACCTCCTCGCGAGCGTCGCGAACGCGTTGGCGTCGGGCTGTCCGCCAGCGTCGACAAGGGCCGTACGAGCCTGACCGAGGCCCTGGTCGAGCGAAGCCTGGTCTCCCCATGTCGTGACGTCGATGCGATCGGGCGCGATGCAGGAGGAGCCGCCTTCGTCCGTGGTATTGCGCTCGTGACCGGCGATCGGATCCACGACGCTTATGTTCGCGATCCCTGCAAGCCGATCCAACGGCGTTGCGGGTGACCCTTCCGAACCGTCGTCGCTAAGGTCCTCGCGACCCGTCCGACCGGGCGCGATGCGTGCCTGCAAGTATTCGCGCGTCGCGGCCGACCGGCGACGGCGCTCGGCACCGGGAGCGTAGGGGTTCAACGCGTCAGTCAGTAAGCCGGGAATTAACTGAACCTCCTTTTCCATCATAACGGGTGAGAAGGCGATACTGTTAATTGAAGGCTCCTCTTCGAGAGAAACCTCGTGAGGGTTGCTATCGGAGGGCGGGACCTGGGAAATATCGATAACGAGCCAGCCATTCGCTACCTCGATGGTCGATAACCCGCAGTCGCACCCCACGATCAGATCGAACCCTCCATCCCCGTCCGGTATCAGTTCGGAAAGCCTGTCTCTCGCGATGCGTCGATAGATCCCGGAAGTGTCATACTCAATACTACTATCCGCGCTGCGAAATCCGTAACCCACCGGCAGGCGTCCGAGCCGCCAGGACGGGCGGTCGTCAAAATCGACGACGATGCGTGTGAATCCTTCGTGCTCGGCTGTCCGTATCTTGACGGTCTCGGCGGCGATCGGTCCGGCGATGACAGCAATGACGGCCGCGACCGTCAGCCGCCATTTTCGAGAGGGATCCGGATTCCAATAGGTCATGCCGGAGTTCACGCCGCCTTCGCGCTTCGCAGCGCTTCTTCCAGTTCGCTGAATCCCGGCCGCACGTGATGGGGCGCATTCTGGCGTCCGACCTCAATGCAGACATTGGGTGAGTGATTATGGAGGTTTGCGACGAGGACCTCCCTGATCAACTGGTAGAAATGGGCATCGTCCTCGATAACCGTTTTCAACTTTGCGGCGAATGGGCCGACAAAGCCGTAGGCCAGAAAAACGCCCAGAAACGTACCGACCAGAGCGCCGCCGATCATCGCCCCGAGAATCTCGGGCGGCTGGTCGATGGAGCTCATCGTCTTGATGATACCAAGAACTGCGGCGACGATTCCAAGCGCAGGCAACCCGTCCGCGACCGTTTGCATCGCGTGGCTGGAGTGCATGTTGTGATGCAGCGTCGCTTCCATACGCTTTTCGAGAACCTCCTCCACCTGGTGGGGATCGTCGTAATTCATGGAGGCCGATCGAAGCGTATCGCATATCAGCTCGGTCGCTTCGTGATCGCTCTGGATGCGGGGGTAGCGAGAGAAGATGTCGCTCTCGGCGGGACCTTCGATGTGATCTTCGACCGCGAGTGGATCGGATTTGGCCAGTCGGATGAGTTCGAAGAGCAGGCAGAGAAGATCGCGGTAATCCGCGGGCATCCATCTTGGGCCCTTGAAGACGCGTCCGAGGTCGCGGCACGTCTTTTTAACCGACGCCATATCATTTGAGAGCAGGAATGCGCCGACTGCGGCACCGCCGATCATGGCCATCTCGAACGGAAGCGAATGAAGGATGATCCCTAGCTTGCCACCAGCGGCGATGTAACCGCCGAAGACCATGACCAGAATAACGATAATCCCTATGATGCCAACCATTCTGGTGATTCCTTTCAGACCGTGGGCGTTCTCACCGGAGGATCGCCGGGAATGGTTAAGATACGCTGATGACGGTCAAGCGAGGGCAGCAGCAAGTCAGGTGCGGGGCATTTATTCTTTTGGAAGGTCGGCGTTTCGACCTGCGAGCATCACACTCATTCCATAGGCGGACTCGGGCTTCAGGCCAGCCATGATCCTTGCCGCAGCCTCGGGCCGCATACGGCCCAAGAATCCGGCGGCGAACTTCGGCGCCATCTCCTCGAAGAGTGCCGCCGCTTCCTTGGGCTTCATATTTTCGTATACGGATGTGAGACGAGCGAGGTCACCTTCGGCGGCTGTGTCAGAGAGCGTCAGCAGAGCCTCGAGCTGGGCCTCGGCCGCCTCCAATCTGGCCAGCTGGAATGAGATGTCCCTTTCCGCGTCGGCAAGTGCGGATTGGCGATCGGCGAGTTGCTTCTCCTGAGTGACGAGCCGTTCCTCGCGCATGTCGAGTGCCGCGAGGACAGCTGATACGTCCTCTGTCGACTCGCATGTCGTGTCCATCGAGCCGACACGGATGTCGCCCATCTCGCGCGCCAACGCTGGACCTGCCCCCGAACCAAGTCGCAGAACGCCGGATGCAATCAGTATCGCCGCCAGAAGAGGAAGGGCCGGAACCCGTCCATTACGTCCCAGACGCCCCTTCACCCGACCGCTCCGACAGATGATTTGCGATGACTGGCGAAGAACGATTGAACGGGTGGCGTTACAGCGCCCCTTGCGGGAGGGGGCATCGAGGGCCGCGGCTGTGACGGCCGGTCATCGTCCTTCGACGCGGTGGCTGGACCTGTACGCAGAGCCGCCTCCGGGGCGGCGTCCGACAGGGGCCCGGGGGCAGATACAGGGTCGGCCCGACCCGCGATGGGAATATCGTGCAGCGATGCGACATGAAGCTCGAGCGAGCGCGCGACGCCCTCCGCGCGTTTCGTCAGCGCCTCCAGCTCGGCTCCCGAATCGCCGGCCGCAGACCGGGCGGACGCCAGCGCCTTGGTAAGGTCGTCGACCTGGACCGAAAGGACCGCGACCGCCCCGCCGACGCCCTTCTCTAGATCGGTGAATCGCGTCAGTCGCCGCGACAGGACGAAGCAGTAGAAACCGACGCCAAGGCAGCCGGCAATAAGCAGCATATCGGAGAGAAAATCCATGATCGGGGCTCCTATCAGTTGAGGACGAATTCCGAGATCAGAAGATCGCGCACGCGACCCTCGCCCGCCACGATCTGGATCCGGCGCAGCATCTGTGCCCGTAGCATTGTAAGAGCGCCGGGATCGGCCAGTTCGGCCGGGTCGACGGCCCGGAGATACCCGTTGAGGACGTCCACGATTCGCGGGGCCAACTTCTCGACTTCGGCCGCGGAGCTGCTATCGACCTCAAGCTGCGCACGAAAACGAAGGTGATCAGCCTTCGCTTCCGGGGCCAGCGAGACGACGATGGGCTCCAGTGGCAGAAACGCCACGTCGTCGACTTCCGCCACCGTCGCGTATTCCTCCGAGGCGGCGCGAACCGGCTCGTCAGACGAGCCGAGAATCATCCCTGAGGAAACCGCGTAGAACGCCCCTCCGCCCAGCAGAGCCGCTAGTGCAACCCCTATGAAAAGTCCCGGTTTGCCCGACTTCGCGCGGCTTTCATCGACTGTCTCGAGGTCCGCTTCTGCGTTCGCCATGATGTGCTTTCATCGATCTGATCCTCATGTCGGTATAGCCGCCACCCACTAACCGAATGTTAAGGGGGATCGCCCATGGTCCGGCGCAAGGACGGCGGCAAAAGCCCCGTCGGGACAGGAGGTCCGCCTTGGAACCACTGGGTAGTCTTTGGAGCGGGATGACGGTGCGCCGGCGAATCATGGTCGTCGCCGCGACGGTTTTGATGTTCGCTTTGATCCTCGGCGTCGCGCGCATGGCGTCCCGGCCGGGGATGGCGCTACTTTATTCCGGGCTCGAGAATGGCGCGGCGGGAGAGGTCGTCCAGGCGCTGGAGGCGCGCGGCATCGCCTACGATATCCGTGGCGCGTCGATCTATGTCGACAGCGCCGCGCGCGATGAGCTGCGCCTGACCCTGGCCAGCGAGGGTTTGCCCAGCAACCCGACGCAGGGCTACGAGATACTCGACCGGCTGACCGGATTCGGCACCACCTCTCAGATGTTCGACGCGGCCTACTGGCGCGCCAAGGAGGGTGAACTCGCACGTACGATCATGGCCGGATCGGCCGTTCAGAACGCACGCGTCCATATCGCCAATCCGGGGTCCAAACCATTCCAGCGCGACAGCCGGACGACGGCCTCGGTCACCGTCACACCTTCCGGGGGCGGGCTCGGCGCCGCGCACGCGCGCGCCTTGCGCTACCTCGTCGCATCCGCCGTGACCGGCCTGTCTCCCGACGACGTCTCGATAATCGATTCGTCAGGCCGCATTATCCTGGGCGGCGAGGACGACAACCAATCGCGTGGCGGCGAGGACCGGTCCGCCGACCTGCAACGCGACGTCGAACGGCTGCTCGAGGCGCGGGTCGGTGCCGGAAAGGCCGTGGTGCAGGTCAATGTCGAGACGATCACCGACCGCGAGCAGATCACGGAACGCACCGTCGATCCCGCCAGCCGTGTCGCCATCAGCGAGGACACGATCGAGACGTCGACCAGCGCGACCGACGTCGGCGGCACCGGCGTGACGGTGGCGAGCAACCTGCCCGACGGCGATGCCGCAGGCGGCGAGGACCGGTCGCAGAGCGACAACACCGAAACGCGCGCCCGTGTGAACTATGAGATCTCCGAGGTCCAGCGGGAGATCCTGCGCACGCCCGGAGGCATATCGCGCATTAGTACGGCCGTGTTGATCGACGGCATCCGTACGGTCGCGGACGACGGAACCGTCACCTGGGAGCCGCGCCCCGACCTTGAGATGGAAGCCCTGCGCGAGCTGGTCGCCTCGGCCGTCGGATATGATGCGGAGCGTGGCGACAGCTTGACGCTGAAGACGATGGAGTTCGAGCCGGTTGGCGGCGATGGCTCCGGCGCGGCATCGGGCCTGGCCTTTCCGGCGGCTCTCGACGCAATGCGTCTTGCGCAGATGGCCATCATGGGACTCGTTGCCCTGGCGATCGGCATCTTCGTCGTTCGCCCGATCCTGTCGAAACGCGCCGACGCGCCCGCCGCCATCGGCCCACCCGACGCATCCAATACCGACGCCGCGCTCACCGGTGAGATCGACACCGGCCAGCCCCCCGGTACGGCGCTGCAAATCGTGTCCAATGCCCAGGACGGCTCGGTGGACGGACGCGATCCCGTCGCCCGCCTGCGGCAGCTCATCGACGAACGGCAGGAGGAATCGCTCGAGGTGCTCAAGAGCTGGATGGAAGACGACGGAGAGAAGGCATGAAGAACGAACCACTGTCGCTCGAAGACTTCGGGGCCGTCGCGCGGGCCTATCCTCCGGCCACCATAGGCGGCGCCGAGTTGGAGACGGAGCGGCTGGCGTCTTTCGACAAGGGCTACAAGGCCGGTTGGGATGACGCGACGCTCTCGGCCGAGCGTGAGGCCGCGCGCGCGTCCGAAGAGGCGACGGCGCGGTTGCAGGACCTCGGCTTCACCTTCCACGAGGCGCGCGCCCATGTAATGCGCGCGATGACCCCCCTTCTGGAAGGCATCATGACGCAGTTGCTGCCGCGCCTCGTGAACGAGACGCTCGGCGCCCGCATTCTCGAAGAACTGGCTCCGTTGACCGAGGCCGCTGGCGGCACGCCGGTCGATCTCCTCGTCGCCCCCGGCGAAGCCGAACACCTGCACGGGCTACTGGAGCGGGTTACGGCGCTGCCGATGACAATCATCGAGGACGACGCCATCGAGCCGGGGCAGTTGTTCCTGCGGCTGGGCGTCGTCGAACGGGAAATCGACCTGAGCGAAGTTGCCGACCGGATGGTCCGCGCGCTCTCCGCACTCGACACCATCAACAAGGATACCCTCTCGCATGGCTGACGCCCTCCCGGACGCCGACCCCGCGTCGCACCCCTTCACCCAGTTGCCTATCGAAATCACCATTTCGGTCGGCAAGGCACGTCCGCTCCTGCGCGACCTCCTGCGCCTGGGTCGCGACGCCGTCCTGCCTCTGGACACGCGGGTGGAGGACCCGGTGGAGCTTTATGTCGGCGACCGTCTGATCGCACGCGGCGAGCTGCAGGAGATGGACGGCGACCGTGCCGGCCAGCTGGCGGTCCGCCTGATCGAGGTTGCGGACCTCAAGAGCGGGCTGTGACCCGCGGCGGCGCCATCGCCGTCGTCGCGGCACTGAGCCTCGCATGCGGTCCGGCATATGCGCAGGAAATCTCGATCGATCTGGGCGCCGGCGAGGCATCGCTGGCCGGACGATCGATCCAGCTGCTGATCGCCATCACTCTACTCAGTCTCGTCCCTGGACTGGCGATCATGATCACCTGCTTTCCGTTCATCGTCACGGTCCTGTCGATCCTGCGCCAGGGTATCGGCCTGCAGCAATCGCCGCCCAACATGCTGATCGTCACACTGGCCCTCTTTCTCACCTATTTCGTGATGGAGCCGGTCTTCGTCGAGGCGTGGGAGACGGGAATCACGCCGCTGATCGACGGTCGCCTGACGCCCGAGGTCGCGTTGCCTCGCGCGCTCGCGCCGTTCCGCGTGTTCATGCTGGGGCGGATCGACCCTGACACCTTCGAGGTGCTGACAACGTTGCGCCCGGAGGCCGTGCAGGGCGGGCTCGACGCTTCCTCGCCGCTGTCGCTTATGGTGCCGTCGTTCCTGCTGTCCGAGATCGAGCGCGCTTTCCAGATCGGCTTTCTGATCTTCCTGCCGTTCCTCGTCATCGACCTCGTTGTCGCGGCCGTGCTGATGTCGATGGGGATGATGATGGTCCCGCCCGCCATCGTATCTCTGCCGTTCAAGCTGGCATTCTTCGCCGTCGCCGACGGCTGGACGCTGATCTCGGGCGCCCTGGTGCGCAGCTACTTCTGACCGCGGCCGGACCAACATGGGCCCGGACAAGAAGTGAGCCGCCGCGGCGCTTGCCGGGGCGGCCCTATACAACGAACCAGACCGGCCGCGTCAGTTCTGAGCGTAGTACTCGATGACCAGGTTCGGCTCCATCTGCACCGCGAAAGGAACGTCGCCAAGCGCCGGCATCCGGGTGAAGGTGGCCGTCATCTTGTTGTGGTCGACCTCGATGTAGTCGGGCACGTCACGCTCCGGCAGGCCGGCGGCCTCCATCACGAACGCCAGTTGGCGTGACTTCTCGCGCACGGCGATGACGTCGCCCTCCTTCACGCGGTAGGACGGGATGTTCACCCGGTTGCCGTTCACCGTCACGTGGCCGTGATTTACGAACTGGCGCGCGGCGAAGATGGTCGCCACGAACTTCGCCCGGTAGACCACCGCGTCAAGGCGCCGCTCCAGCAGGCCGATCAGGATCTCGCCGGTGTCGCCGCGCCGACGCTCGGCCTCGGCAAAAATGCGGCGGAACTGCTTTTCGGTGAGGTCGCCGTAGTGACCCTTCAGCTTCTGCTTGGCGCGCAACTGGAGGCCGAAATCGCTCACCTTGCCCTTGCGGCGCTGGCCATGCTGGCCGGGGCCGTATTCGCGACGGTTCACGGGGGACTTGGGCCGGCCCCAGATGTTCTCGCCCATGCGGCGGTCGATCTTGTACTTGGCAGAGGTGCGTTTGGTCACCGTCTGATCTCCTTCGACTGTGCCCCTGACGGGGCGGGAAGGGCGTTGTCCTCCGAGCGTGCGCTCCGACAGGTCACCCCTTGCGGGGGCCGCCAACACCAATGGACGCGCCGCCCCCGAGGAGGCGCCGCGAGGGTCGGCTGTTACGAAGCCGCGCGGGCGCTGTCAACCGCCGGCCTGAGCCGCGTTCCGGACGGTCGGCCAGTCGAGGAACGGCGACCCGTCCTCGGCCGCGAGCGCCGCGACCAGGGCGGCCTTGACCGCGTGCGGCGGCGTGGCGCGGTCTATGATGCCCGAGGTGTAGCCCAGCGCGACCAGCCCGCCGGCCACGGCCGTCGCGGCAGAGGTGCCGCCGAAGGTGCAGAAGAAGGATGCGACGTCCATCGCCACGCGCGCCCCGTCGGGGGCCGTCGCAGGGCGCCAGACCTCGCCATAGATGCCGCCGCCATATCCGCCGCGGCCCGGAACGTCCGTCGTGACCAGCCGTTCGGCCGGGACCGGGCGGGCGCCGGAGGTGCCGTGCACGATGGCGTCGTCGGCGCCGACCGATGCGGTGAAGAGGTCGATGGCCGTGTCCTGCGCATGAACCTGCGGCCGGTCGCCCGACAGGGTGCGGATCGTCGCCGCCTGCCCGACAACGTCGCCGGCCGAATAGGTCGTCAGCCGCCCCGCGGTCCCGCAGGCCGCGACCGCGACGATGCCGTTGGGCTCGTCCCGGGTCGCGAGAACGGCAGGGTAGGCAAGGATTCCGTCCGCCCCGTTACCGGCCGCGCAAAGGATCAGCCGGTGGGCCGAGGCGGCCAGCAGTTCCTCCTCCAGCGCCGTCCACCGGGCGTCCAGATCGTCGTCCGCGCCCACGACGCGGGACCCGAGTTCGGCCGCCGACAAACGCCCGCCGTCGGCGTCCAGTGCGATGGCGGTGCGGGCCGGATCGGGCAGGCTGCCCGCGTAGACGATGAGATCGGCCCCCAGCAGGTCGGCATAGACAAGCGCCGTACGCATCGCGTCGGGGTCGGGATCGGCCGAAACCTGCACCGGGACGATACGGCAGCGCGGGTCGATGCCGGCATAGGGCAGCGCCACCCGGTCCTCGCCTGCCATCCCTTGGGCCGCGACGCCGGGTTGCGGCCAGAGGATTGCGGGGCGGTGCCGCCAGACATCCGCCACGGGCCGCGCCCCGATGAGCCCCGCCATGGCGGTGCCGTGATCGGCGAAGGCCGGGTTGGCCGCCGGAAGATACCCGTCTTGCGTGCTGTCGGAATCGGCCAGGTCGGCCATGAACATGCCGGGAAAGTCACTGCCGGCCCGATCTTGCGCCGCGGCCGTCAGCGCCGTTCGGCGGGCCGTCTCCCCGGCGTCCAGACCCCCGGCCGGGACGGCGAAGACCCCGTGGTCGCGGGTGGTGAAATCCATTGCCGCCGCCCTGTCGACGGAATCCGATAGGCAGGGGTGGTCCATCGCGACATTGGTATCGATCAGAACCACCGTCGCCGGAGGTGTGCCGGGCGCCGTGTCCCAAGCGCCGGGGCTGGCGAAGCCTTCGAGGTCGTCGACGACCCCCAGCGCCTGCAGATGCCACAGTGCGTGATGACGGGGATAGCTGCCGATATGGCGCGGCTCGCTCTGCCCCGGCTGGACGATGACGATGTGTCCGGTGGTCATCTCGGCTCCCTTACCCGCGCCATTCGGCGGCGCAGCGCTGCATCTGGTCCTGCATCACGTCGTCGAAGACCGGCGCGATCAGCCGCGCCAGCAGCCGGCCCGCCGCCGTATCCGACGGAAAATGGACGCCCGCCCACTCGCGGTTCTCGGCGACCCGCTGCGCCCGGCGGAAGAGATCCGGGTTGCCCGGATGCTCGGGCACCGCGCGGGCGAAGGCGCGGGCGATGGCGAATGACTGGAAGCTGTGGTTCGACGGATAGGACGCATGTCCCGGGTTCGGCAGGAAGGGGCGCAGCGACGGCTCCAGCCGATTGGGCCGGACGGCGTTCCAGCGGGCCTTGTAGCGCATGCCGACCTCCTCCGCCAGTTCCGCCGCCAGGACCATCAGATGCATGGTCTGCGCAAAACCGCTGCCGCGGCTCAGGCCAAGCGGCTCCAGATAAGGCGTGAGATCCAGCCCGGCCTCGCTGAGGATCTCCTCGCGCCGCATGGCGCCGGACGGTTTGCGCAGCTTCTTCTGCAGACGGAAGAGATGCGGCAGTTCGCCCCGCAGGATTGCGGGCGGCGGCGGCGGCGGGAGCGGCAGATCGACCCAGTCGTCGCGCCGGTCGTGCAGATGAGCCCGCTCCTGCCAGGGGGCGAGGATGTAGAATGGGGCCGACCGGCTACCGGCAGGCGCCGAGTTCGAATTGTTGGCGTTATTGGCGTTGTTGGCGTTGTTGGCATTGTTTGCGTTGTTGGCATTCAGAACGCTCATTGCAGACCGCACGCTCATCGCGACACTGTGCACGGCCGGAGCCGAATGCGGTGCGGTTACGTCAGGGCCACGCATCAAGGACTTGATTTCGGGTGCTGCCGCGACCGGCAACACCTTCTCCGGTCCCCGACCTGCTTCCGGTTCGGCCGTTCCGCCAGAAGCCCCGCGCAACGTGGTCTCCAACGCCACGGTCCGGCCGCGCAGCATCAGGCGGTACCCCCTGAGAATATCGCGCTGGGGCCAGATTTCCGACGTAGAACCCGGTGACGTCATCGAGCGCTCCCATCATTCGTTGGCATCCTAGAGCCCTGCGGCGGCCAGACCGGCCGTCATTCGCTCGACGGCGGTGGCATCCTTCATGCGCATCGTTCCCGCGGTGCGACGATGTGCTGTGAATGTGGGATCCTGTGCCCGGATACGAACGGCCGTCTCACGCGCCTCGTCGATGCGGCCGTCCAACCCGAGCGCGGAGGTCACGACCTTCAGCGCCACGCTGTGTCCGGGCTGGCGTGCCAGCGCACGCCGCCCGGCCGAGACGGCGCTGGCCATGTCGCCTGTCGCATGGGCAATCAGAGCGGCGGCCGAATCGTAGCAGTAGCGCAGCGGGCTGAAGCGCCCGACAATCGCGGCGCGATCCGACGCTGCGCGCGCCTGCGGGTAATTGCCCTGGAAGTAGTGATACATTGCAAGATGCCGCCAGGCGAGCGCCATGCCAGGCGAAAGCTCGACCGCGCGGGTCAGCAGATCGCCAGCAAGCTCGGATTCGTCGGTAAGGTAGGCGAGCGCATAGCCCGACGTCGTCAGATAGAGGCCATCGAACGCACCCTGATCCAGTCCCTCGCGGGTCGCCTCGGCGATATTGCGCGCCGCCTCGCCTGCGCTCCAGCTTTCGCCGACGCGGAAGGTGTCGAGATAGGTCATCAAGCCCAGGTGGATCGGCGCTCCGGTCTCGGTCCAGGCGCGGTCCAGCAGACGGTCGGCACGGACCAGCGCGTCGGGGGCGAGACTGAACATCAGGTTCAGCGTCTGATAGGGCGTGCCCGGCATCGCCCCGTCGCCCCCCCCCATGGGCGACAGCGTCGCCGCCAGCTGTTCGAGGATCAGCGACAGGAAACCGCCGATCTCGGGACCATCTACCGGGACCGGCGCGGGCGCAGTGACCGTCCGCGTCCAGGCCATGCGGCCCGTCCCCGCCTCGCACAAGCGCAGGGCCAGGCGGACGCTGTCTCCGCTGGCAGTCAGCGAAATCTGCATCAGGTGATCGGGGCCAATCCCTGCGAAGGCGACGCCCGTATGCGTGGCGTGGGTGGCCACCGCATCGGGCGTTCGGCCACGCTCACCATCGCGGTAGTCGTAGATCTCGGCCGACAGCAGCGTGCGCGCCTCGACCGCGATCATGTCCAGCAAGCCGTCCCCGACATCGATCAGGCCGGGCTGCGCCGCGACCACGGGCAGCAGCCCGATGCCGCCGCGGACCGGCGGGCGCCATGCGGGGTCGGGTGGCGCGAGGCCGCCCGCGGGGGCGGCGGGGGTCGGCGCATCCAGGAAATCGACCCAGCGCGACCGTTCGATTCGCAGCCAGTCCTCGAACCCCTCCCGGTCGGGCCCGGCGAGGTCCAGACCTTCCAGCAGATCGGGTCCGTCGGGGTCGGGTGGCCCGGCGCCCGTCCCGGCGCGGTAACGCTGCACATCGATGTCCAGACGATCGAGTTGCAGCACGACGGAGTGCCCGTCGATCTCCAGGATCGGTCCCAGCGGTGCAAGTTCGCGTCGCAGAGAACTGAGCGCGCTGCGCAGCGAACCCGCCGCCCGCTGCGGATCGGACGCACCCCAGAAGAGCGATTGAAGCATCGGACGCGCGCGCGTCCCACCCGGGGATAGTGCCAAGACCGCCAGCAGGGCCTTGCGGACGACGCCGCCGGGGGTGCAATCGGTTCCGTCGGAGGTCCGCAGGCTCAGTGGCCCGATCAGACGCAGGGTACCGAATGTCACCGAAGGATACGGCGTCGGTACGCACCGCGCCGACGAAGCGGCCCGGCCCTTGACGCGCGGCGTCGCTATCGCGGGCACGACGGCTTTCACGACGTCCCTGTCTTCGCAGTGGCGCAGTACCGCATGGCGATTCCCCTGCGGAACCTTAGCGATTGGTCGCCATCGTTCAAGGAGCGCCGGGACAGCGGCCATACGGGCGCGGCCCGCGGCTTCGACGGTCGTGCCGGGGGTCATCCGCGAAACCCCCGAGGCAAAGACGGCTGCCTGCCCACGAGGGACAGGCAGCCGGACCATCGAAAGCCGATCTGAAGACCGTATCGCCCGCAAAATCGGACGTCTCGATGAACGGATGCGCCGGCTGCACCGCAATGAATGGCCGCCGGTCGCGTGGCCGGGGGACGCGCAGGGAGGACGCGCCACACCCGACCGGTATCTCGAACGGCACCCGGCATGTCATCGCATCGGCAGCTTTGGGAGGTCCCGGATGCTTGGATCGTTGCCATCGTCTCGCCGTCCTTCGATACGGTGAACAATCGCCGCGCCGCGTCAACGGATCGTCAACGCGCGCCGAAGCTACCGGAACGAAGTGTTAATATCTTGCTAACATTGTATTAATTATAGAAATAAGAAAGCAGCCCCCCGGCGAATCGCCGCCGGTCGCGGTCCGGCGCGTCGATTGGCGGAGGCTCGCCCCCCCCCCGCAATGGTGCGCTTGGCCGATGGCTCTGGCGGACACGGCGACCGTCGCTCCGGGCGGGGACACACGGAGGGCAGCGGTGCCTCGGTACGGAACCGTCGCATGGCCGCAACGCTGCGCGGCTCCGATGGCGTCGGCGCTGGCACCCGGCGGGACCGCACAATACCGTCGGGGTGGCGGACCGAAAGAGTTCGCAAGAGCAGGAAGGCCGGAATGATCGACTACATCGCAGGCGCATGGCGCATGGCGTTTCTTGCAGCCGCGCTGTCGGCGACGGCGCAGGTCGGGCTGGCGGCGTCCGACACCGGCCCTGTGACGAACCTGCCGATGCCGCGGTTCGTATCAATGAAGGCGGTGGAGGGGAATGTCAGGCGCGGACCGTCGCTGTCGCACCGCATCGACTGGGTCTACAGACGCAAGGACCTGCCGCTGCGGATCACGGCCGAGCACGGCCATTGGCGACGGGTGCAGGATCGCGACGGCATGGGCGGCTGGGTCCACTACTCGTTGCTCTCGGGAGTCCGCACCGTGCTTGTTACGGCAGAGACGGCAACGCTGCGGGCAGAACCGCAGCTGATGGCCGCGCCGAAGGCGACGTTGCAGGCCGGCGTCGTCGGCCGCCTCGGAGCGTGCATGCCTGACTGGTGCCGCGTACGCGCCGGTGGCTACGGCGGCTGGCTTGAAAAATCTTCGGTCTGGGGCGTCGGTCCCAACGAGCTGCGGGACTGACGCAACCCGAGAAGGACGCCGCACTCCCGCGTGGAGGCCATGGGCGGGCCCAGGCGCCAGCTAGTGGACGCTCACGGGGGCCATGTCGTTCTGACGCGCGACCGAGAATGCGAGGTTGCGATCGACCACGAGCGCCAGCCGGTCTCCGTCGGCGCTGTGCAGCGCATAGAGCTCGTTGCGGCCGTCAGCCTGTTCGCGCACCTCCGCCGGCAAGGTGTCGACCCTGACCGACCGGACGTAGACGATCCTGTCGTCGTTGGCGATCGCATCGAATGCTGACTTGTCCATCGTCTTACCCTTCCATGATCCGCTCGGCAGGCATAGCGCCGCCCTGCGAGATTCGTATGCGCCGGACCTCCACCCGTTGAACGGTACGGTGCAGATCCAGGTGAAGCAGTCCGTTCTCCAGCGTGGCGGAACCCATCTCGACACCGTCGGCCAGCACGAACGTGCGCTGAAACTGACGCGCCGCGATGCCCCGGTGCAGAAAGACGCGGTCCGGCGACGCGTCTGACTGGCGGCCTGCCACGACAAGCTGTCGATCCTCGACCGTCACGGTCAGGTCACGCTCTTCGAAGCCGGCGACCGCGACGGTGATCCGGTACGCCGTGTCGCTGGTCTGTTCTATGTTGTATGGAGGATAGGCGCCGGTATCCGCCTTCGCCGTCCGTTCTACCAGCCGTTCCAGCTGATCGAAGCCCAGCAGGAAAGGGTGCGCCCCGAATACCATTTTCGTCATCGCCATGCCCTTGTTGAAGCGACCTGTGCGTGGGGCCGTCCCTGGTTCGGCGGCGTCCCCATGGGTGGAAGATGGGTCGTCGCACCGCTTTGTGCAAGCATCGGGCGGGCGAACCTTCGCATAAGCACAGCGAATCGGCGCGGTGGACGCTATGATGCCGGTTATCAAGCAAGTCGCGAGGGACAGGGATGGCTGACGGTACGGTGACGACGCGATCGGGCAGCATGCAGACCGACGACGTGCTGAGGATCGAACTCGGCGTTATGAGGCAGGAGCATCGGGATCTGGACGCGGCCATCGCCGCGCTCTCGCTTTCGGTGGCACCGGACATGCTGACACTGCAGCGCCTCAAGCGCAAGAAGCTCGCGCTGAAGGATCGGATCGCCCGCATCGAGGATCGCCTGACCCCCGACATCATCGCCTGAGCGCCATCACGGCACGGACGGTGAAGGTTCCTCCGCGGAAAAGCCTGTCGCAGAATATCGGACTGTTCGCCACAGGAACGCCAGATCCAGTCGTCCGGCCACGCCGAACTGCCGGACCGATCGTCTTGGCACGCAAAAGATGGCGTTCAGGGGGCGGATTTTGCCATCCTGGGCCGGGGTGAAGGGCGCGCGGCACAAGGCCAGACCCGAGTTCGGACGATCGACTTCCATGGCGCGACGCACAGATGAACCGCGGCGGGAAGCGTTTAAGGCTGGACGCGTTTCTGGCGAGGATGAGGTTACGGGTCATCGCAAGGCGGAATATGCGCTCGGTCGCCCGTCAGGGATGCTTGACCGTCGCGCGGACCCGGGCGACGAACCGGGCGATACGCGCGTCGACGGCGAGCCGGTCGCAGCCTCTCGGCACCCTGAGAAAGACAACTCCACCTGCTCTTAGCCCAGATCAGCGGACCTCATCGAGCTGAGGTTCTCGGCTATGTGCCCCCACTGGGACAGACGTGGAGGGCCGGCTTCAAGGGCGAACGTGGCCCGGGCTGGCGGCTCTGCTGCACGTGAGAAATCGCTCGCCCTCCGCGCCGTCTCACTCGCCGATCGAATCGTGTCCCACCATGTGGTGTAGCTCATGGCAGGCCTGACGGATGTCGGCGGGCCGAGCTGGTCAACCGACCTGCGCGGCAGGCAGGCTGACGATGGGATCGTCGCAGACTGGCGCCAAGGTTTCCAGCGTCATGTAGCGGGAGCGCTGCACGGTCCATTCCTCGGTCTGTTCCATCAGGATCGCGCCGACGAGGCGACGGATCGAAGCCTCGTTCGGGAAGATACCGACGACATCGGTGCGCCGCTTGATCTCGCCGTTCAGACGCTCGATCGGATTCGTCGAGTGCAGCTTGGCCCGATGCTGCTGAGGAAAGGTCATGTAGGCAAGGACGTCCTCCTGGGCGCCGTCCATGAGGGCCGCGAGCCTGGGCAGCTTGCCCCGCATCTGGTCGGCCACGAGGCGCCACTGCGTGCTGGCCGCGGCATGGTCCGGCTGGGCGAACGCGGTGGCGATGAAGGCGGAGACCACGCGCCGGCTGCTCTTGCCGGCATGGGCCAGGGCGTTCCTTTGGAAATGTACCCGGCAGCGCTGCCACGTGGTGGACAGGACGCGGGCTGTGGCGGCCTTGATGCCTTCGTGCGCATCGCTGATCACCAGCTTCACGCCCGTCAGGCCTCGGCGCACGAGATCGCGGAGAAAGTCGGTCCAGAACGTCTCGGCCTCCGAGGGGCCGGTGGCCATCCCGAGCACCTCGCGACGACCGTCGGTGTTCACGCCGACCGCAATGGTGACCGCGACGCTGACGATCCGGCCGCCTTGGCGCACCTTCAGGTAGGTCGCGTCGATCCAGAGGTAGGGCCATTCGCCTTCGATCGGCCTCGTCAGGAAAGCGTCGACCCGATCATCGATCTCCTCGCACAGCCGGCTGACCTGGCTCTTGGAGATGCCTGTTCCGCCCATGGCCTGCACGAGATCGTCCATGGCGCGCGTCGAGACGCCATGAACGTAGGCTTCCTGGATCACGGCCGTCAACGCCTTCTCGGTGGCCCGGCGGGGCTCCAGGAACGACGGAAAGTAGCTGCCCGTGCGCAGCTTCGGGATGCGCAGTTCCACGTTCCCGGCGCGCGTCTGCCAGTCCCGGTCCCGGTAGCCGTTCCTCTGCGCCTGACGATCAGGGCTCTTCTCGCCATAAGCGGCACCCGTCTGGCCGCCAACTTCGAGCTCCATCAGTCGCTCGGCGGCGAAACCGATCATCTCGCGCAGAAGATCCGCGTCACCGCTCTTCTCCACCAGCTCGCGCAGGTTCATCATGGGTTTGGTCATCGGGGTCATCCCTCGGTTCAGGTTGGCGTTCGCAACCCGACCCTACCGAGAAACCCGATGACCGCCTCAGCTACACCACGCCCCGGGACACGACCGCCGATCGGCTCGGAGACAGTCGTGCGTGGATAGGCCTTTCCTGACGCGGCTCGCGCATCAAGGCGTTCACCCGCGTCGTCTTTCGCGCCTCCGTATCGGAGCCCGGCCAGGCAGACGTGTCGGCATTCCAGACCCAATTTGGCAGCCGCTGCCCACTGATCCTATCCACGGCACGGTCGAATGGATCGCAGCCGGCTTGCCAGCATGGTAGGTGGCATGCTCGCCAGGGGTCCGATCCGCTCGCTCGCGTACCTCAGATGCATGCTTCTTGCGTGTCGTCCCCATGGTTCGTCCCCTTTCAGGCAGGAGCCTCCGGCAACCCGAGGGCATTCCCGATCACCGCCCCGACAGGCTGCGGGCGGACCTCGCAGGCTTCGCGGCCGTAACCGGATTCCCCCGTGGTCCCCATACCCACGACGCCTCTTGCAATGCGGAAAAAGCCAACGAACCCGGACGTCGAGACCGGATCGTCAGCCTCGACCCGATCTGACGGATACCGCGACTGAACGCTTAGAACGTCAGGCGGATACTGCAGTCGTCGACGGCGACCGACAGGGAGCGCGAAAGCGTTGCCGCCGCGGACGAAGCGAGCGGGAAGTGGACATCCGCTGCCGTCGTTTCCCGGGTATTGAGGCCATCACGCAGCCCGTCCCAAAGGGCATGCTCGATGCGCATGCGGTCGGCCGTCGCGACGACGGACCAACCGTCGCCCGTCCGGTCTACCGTCACGCCGCCGCCCCAGGGAAGGGCCCCCTCGACGCACATGAGCAGCAGGAAGATCAGGCGTGCGGCGTCGCGCGGCACCGGACCGTCGGCCTGCCAGTCGATCGCGATACCGCGCATCGTGCCGAACGGCATGAGGATATCGGCGATCTCCGCGCGGCCCATGTCCTGCCCCGGAGCCGCGATGCCGAAGGCGACGCGGAAGAAACGGATGCGGGCATTGGCGTTCGAAACGCTTTCCGCGATCAACGTGAGTTCCGGCGATTGCTGACCGGCCATCTGCAGCAGTTCCACGCCGTTGCCGATGGCGCCCAGCGGGCTTATCAGATCATGACAAATGCGCGAGCCCAGCAGCGCGCTGAGAGTCCTGTCGGTCATGTTCATGCAAGTCCGCCGTTCGGAAAGGAGCGCCCCATGGATCCGATGACCTCGCTGTTGGAGCCGGGAATGACTGTCACCCACCCCGACCGGCCCGAATGGGGCGCGGGGCAGGTGCAGTCCAATATCGGTGGCATCGTCACCGTGATGTTCGTACACGAAGGCAAGGTCGTGGTCGACGGTCGCCGCATCGCTCTGATCCCGGTCTTCACGCGCTGATGGTTCGCGGGCACCATGGACGCTGTTGGTTAAAATACCGTCAACCGGAGCGCGGCATTGCGCAGCGGGCGGGCGCAGCGTAAGCCCGGCGGACGATCGGCCTTGCGACGTCCCGGGGGAGATCGCGATCAGCACCCGACAGGACATCCGGCCGCGCCCGGCGGCAGCGACCCGGACGACGCCGGATGCGCCCGGCCGCGGGGCCGGCTACACGGTACGGCTGGCGTCGTCCTCCGCCGAGGTCGAGGCGGCGCAGCGCCTGCGCTACGACGTATTCGTGGCCGAGCTGGGCGGCGGCGGCACCTCGGCGGATCACGCCGCGCGCCGCGAGGCCGACCGCTTCGACGCGGAATGCGATCACCTGCTGCTTCTCGATCGGGCCGCGGACGGCGACGGCGTCGCCCCCGTCATCGGCGCCACCCGGCTACTGGACGGCGCCGGTGCCGCGCGGGCCGGCGGATACTACAGTGCCGGCGAATACGACCTTGCACCGCTGCTGGCCACCGACCGGCGGCTGCTGGAGATCGGCCGCACCTGCCTGCACCCGGCGCATCGGGGCGGCGTCGCGATGCACATTCTCTGGGGCGGGCTTTCGGGCTACGTCGCGGCGCGCAAAGTCGAGATCCTCTTCGGCGTCGCTTCGTTCCACGGCACGGACGTGGCCGCGCTGGCCGGACCGCTGTCGATCCTGCACCAGCGCCACCTCGCGCCGCCCGCCCTTCGGGTACGCGCGCGGGCAGACGCATTCCAACGCATGGACCTTATCCCCGAGGACCGGATCGACCGTCTGGCGGCGATGCGCGCGACGCCAGCGCTGATCAAGGCCTATCTGCGACTGGGCGGCACCGTCGGCGACGGGGCCTATATAGACCGCGCTTTCAACACTGTGGACGTATGTCTGATCCTCGATACCGTGACGATGAACGCCAACCGACGCGCGCTTTACGAACGGCGGGGGTCAGCGGCGCCGGACGACGCGTGACGCCCGCGCCCGGACCGCCGGTGGCCGCGGTGCCGTTGGAACAGCGCAGGTTTGCAACGCCCTGGACTGGGGACCCGCCGCCAGGGATGACGCCCCTGGGGGCCCGTGGAACGGCGCTGGCTGTCCTGCGCGGCGTACCGGCGGCGCTGCTGCTGCTGGCGGGGACAGCGCTCCTGCTGCCCGTCCGCGCTGTCGAGCGTTCGGTCGCGCGCGGCCGGCCGGTGAGCGGCCGGATCACCCGGGCGGTCGCGGCGGTCGCCCTGGCGATGACGGGCATCCGCCTGCGCGTCCGCGGCCACCCCGATGGCGACGCTGTGATGGCCAACCACGCTTCCTGGCTCGACATCCTGGTGCTGAACGCATCGGACCGCGTGTGCTTCGTCGCCAAGTCCGAGGTCGCGGGTTGGCCCGGGATAGGCACGATGGCACGGGCGGCGGGTACCCTCTTTATCCGCCGCGACCCGCGCGAGGCCGGGGCCCAGCGCGATGCCGTCGCCGCGCGGATCGCCGGGGGCGACCGGATGGTGCTCTTTCCCGAAGGTACGTCCACCGATGGCCGCAGAGTTCTGGCATTCAAGCCCACGCTCTTCGCCGCCTTCCTTGCGGACGGGCTGCAGTCCGCGCGCATCCAGCCGGTGAGCGTGATCTACCATGCGCCGCAGGGGACCGACCCGCGCGTCTACGCCTGGTGGGGCGACATGGCGTTCGGACGCCACGCGCTGGACGTGCTGGCAAGGCATCCGCAGGGCAGCGTGACGGTTGTCTACCACACCCCCGTCGCCGTCGCGGCGCATTCCGGGCGCAAGGCGCTGGCCGCGGCCTGCGAGGCGGCGGTACGCACCGGTTTCACCCCATCATCGCCGCCGACAGGCTGAGCAGCGACGCTGCCGGATCCTCCGCGTCCCAGACCTCGCCCCGCAGCGCGAAGAAATCGACGTGGGGGGCAAGCGCGCGGATCGTCGTCACGTCCAGCGCGCCCTCGGCAACGACAGGCACCTCGACGATCTCGGACCACCACCGGAACGTCTCGATCTCGGCCACTGTACCATCGCCCAGCCCGTCGTCGCGCGCGGGGCCAAACGACACGTAATCCGCGCCGGCCTCGGCCGCCGTCATCCCTTCGTGCCGCGACGCGCCGCAAGACGTGCCGACGATGGCGTCGGCGCCAAGGTCGGCGCGGACCCGGCGGACCTGCCGCGCCCCGTCGCGCAGGTGCACCCCGTCGAGGCCAAGCCGCGCAACCATGCCGACGTGATCTTCGACCGCGATGGCGATGTCGCGCGCATGGGCCACCTCGCGCAGCGCATCGGCGGCACGCATCAGTGCGTCGGAGTCCCGCGTGGCCAGCGACAGACGCAGGCAGGCAACGGACGTCGCGTCTAGCACCCGCGCCAGCGTCTGGGCGAACCTGTCGACGTCGACATCCGGCGGCGTGACGAGGTAGATCTGTGGGCGGTCGGGCTGGTCCATCGGGGGTCCGTCTGCTGGTCTGACGCGCATGTCTAGCCAGCGGCGGCGGGGAACGCCAATCCCCCCGTCCTGCACTGGCCCGGCGGCACTTGTCGCCCGTACGGCAGGGAGCGTATCAGCCGGCGACGCGCGCGCGCCACGGTGCGCACCGCATGCAGCGCGACGGGAGGCAGACGATGCAGCGCGACCTTTCGGACTTTTCCGCGACGCATGGCGGGGCGTCGCCAGGATGTTTCGAACCGGCGGGTCCGCCTCGGCCGATGCGACCCCCGGCGGCCGCGGCATCCGACGTTTCGGCAGTCCGGGTTGCGTCGCGTCCGGATGCGCGCAGAACCGATTGTCCATCCGGCATCGTCGGCCTGTCGTGCCGGCTGTGAGGCCGATTCCCCCCGGCGGCTCACCGGACGGGCCGCTCTTCGTGCTGGTGCGTCCGCAGCTGGGCGAGAATATCGGCGCGGCGGCGCGGGGCATGTGGAACTTCGGGCTGGACCGCATGGCGGTGGTGGAACCCCGCGACGGCTGGCCGAGCGCGCGGGCCACGGCATTGGCCGCGGGCGCCGGGCCGCGGGTACTGGACCGGGCGGGCGTCTTCGAGACGACGGACGCGGCGGTCGCCGGCGCCACTTTCGTCTTCGCCACCACGGCCCGGCCCCGCGACATGGTCAAGCCGATCCATTCGCCGCAAGGCGCCATGGCCGAGGCCCGCCGGCTGACGGCAGAGGGCGGGCGGGTGGCCATCCTCTTCGGCCCCGAGCGGACGGGCCTCGACAATGCCGACGTGGCCCGTGCGAACGCGGCGATCTCGGTCCCGGTCAATCCGGACTTCCCGTCGCTGAACCTCGCGCAATGTGTCCTCCTGCTGGCCTACGAATGGCGCCGGCAGTCGCTGCCGCCACCCGACATGGCGCTGGCCGAGGCCGGCACGGCGCCCGCCAGCGCCGGCGAGGTCGCACGGCTGGCCGACCACTACGAGGCGCGGCTGGAGGCGGCCGGGTTCTTTCGCCCGCCCCAGAAGGCCGCCTCGATGAAGACGGTGCTGCGGGCGATGTGGGCGCGGATGCCGCTGCGCGATGCGGACGTCCGCGTGCTCCACGGCATCCTGCGCCAACTCGTGAGGGGATCGCGCGGGGGCTGACCAGCCGGCATCGGGAACCCGGCGGCACTCTGGGACCGGGCCCGACCCTGACCCGGCAGCGCATGCGAAGCCCGTGCGCGAGGGGGTATCGCGCCGGTCTCGTCGGCACCCGTCCGGGCGGGCAGAACCGACGGCATGAACGCGCGCCAATACCCGACGAGGGTTAAGGGCCGGGCCGCGATATCGCGGTCCGCTCCGGGCGGCGTTGTCAGTGCCCGCCGCCCAGCTGACCGGTGCGGACGCCGTAATTCGTTGCGATCTGGTAATCGGGGTCGTCGTCGCTGTCGATGACGAGCTGGCCCGCCTTGGTCAGCAGATAATGACAGTCGCGACTGAGGTGACGCAGCTCGATCCGCTTGTCGGCGGCCTCGTACCTGGCGGCGACGCTTTCGATTGCGGTCAGCGCCGACTGGTCGGCGACCCGGCTGGCGGCGAAGTCCACGACCACCCGCGACGGGTCGGCGTCGACCGCGAAGAGCTCGGCGAACCCGTCGGCCGAGCCGAAGAAGAGCGGTCCCTGGATCTGATAGACCTTGGCGCCCTCGGGCGTGACGTAGGTGGTCGCGTGGATCCGCGTCGCGTTCTGCCAGGCATAGGCCAGCGCGCTGACGATGACCCCCACGACGACGGCCGTCGCCAGGTCGTAGGCCACCGTCACCGCCGTTACCAGGACGATGACGAAGGCGTCTGTCAGCGGCACCTTGCGCAGGATGACAAGACTGTTCCAGGCAAAGGTTCCGATGACGACCATGAACATCACGCCCACCAGCGCCGCGAGCGGTATGATCTCGATCACCGGGCTGGCCACCACGATGAAGGCCAGCAGGAACAGCGCGGCCGAGATGCCCGAGAGCCGCGTGCGCCCGCCCGACTTCACGTTGATCATAGACTGACCGATCATGGCGCAGCCGCCCATGCCGCCGAAGAACCCGGTCACGGTGTTGGCCATGCCCTGCGCCACGCATTCCCGGCTGGCGCCGCCGCGCTGGCCCGTGATCTCGCCCACGAGGTTCAACGTCAGGAGCGATTCGATCAGGCCGATGGCCGCGAGGATCACCGCGTAGGGCAGGATGATCTCGAACGTCTCCCAAGTCAGCGGAACGGTGGGGACATGAAACGGCGGCAGCCCGCCGCTGATCGAGGCGAGGTCGCCGACGCGCGGCACGTCGATGCCGAAGACGATGACGATGAGCGCGACGATGCCGATGCCCGCCAGCGGGGCGGGAATGACGCGCGTCAGCCGCGGGACGCCCCAGACGATGGCCATGGTCAGCGCCACCAGGGCCAGCGTCCAGGCAAGGGGCGCGCCCGACAGCCATTCGCCCCCCGCCATGCCATGCCCCGCCGCCTCGGCTGTGCCGGGCACCTGGAACTGCGTGAGCTGGGCCAGGAAGATGACGATGGCCAGCCCGTTGACGAAGCCCAGCATGACGGGATGCGGCACGAGGCGGATGAACTTGCCCCAGCGCAGCACCCCCACGGCGATCTGGATGGCGCCCATGAGGACGACCGTGGCGAAGAGGTACTCGACCCCGTGCTGCGCGACGAGGCTGACCATGACCACGGCCAGCGCGCCCGTCGCGCCCGAGATCATGCCCGGCCGGCCGCCGAAGACGGCCGTGATCAGCCCCACGATGAACGCGGCGTAGAGCCCCACCAGCGGGTGCACGCCGGCCACGAAGGCGAAGGCCACCGCCTCGGGCACCAGGGCCAGCGCCACGGTCAGGCCAGACAGGACCTCGACCCGGGCCTGGCCCGCGCTGAACCCGGGGCCGGGCGACGACGTCTTGAGCGCGTCCGAGAAGACGCTCAGCAGGGCTCGGGCCAAGGGACCTCCTCGCGGGTGATGGCGTGCACGCAGTCGCGCGCGCCCCGCCTGTCACGATCCGCGCCGGGATACCACCCGCAGGGTCAACGGCGCGTTGCAACTGGGCGGCGAAACCTGTTGCCTGCACGCGAATGCGGCGGTGGCGGGGAAGATGCACATGGCGGACACGATGATCGGCGTGATCGGAGGATCGGGCCTCTACGAGATCGACGGGCTGGAGGGCTCCGAATGGCGCGAGGTCGCGACCCCCTGGGGCGATCCGTCCGACGCGATCCTGACGGGGACGCTGGACGGCGTGCCGATGGCGTTCCTGCCCCGGCACGGGCGCGGCCACGTCCATTCGCCCACCACGGTCCCCTACCGCGCCAACGTCGACGCGCTGAAGCGGCTGGGCGTCACCGACGTGATCAGCGTCAGCGCCTGCGGGTCCTTCCGGGACGAGATGGCGCCGGGCGACTTCGTCGTCGTCGACCAGTTCGTCGACCGGACGTTCGCACGCGAAAATTCGTTCTTTGGCACCGGCTGCGTGGCGCACGTGAGCGTGGCGCATCCAACCTGCGTGCGCCTCGGGACGGCCTGCGCCGCCGCCGCGCGGGCCGCCGGCGTGACCGTTCACGATGGCGGCACCTATCTGGCCATGGAGGGGCCGCAGTTCTCGACCGCCGCCGAATCGCGGATGTACCGCGGCTGGGGATGCGACGTGATCGGGATGACCAACATGCCCGAAGCCAAGCTCGCCCGCGAGGCCGAGCTCTGCTACGCCTCCGTGGCGATGATCACCGACTATGACAGCTGGCACCCCGACCACGGCAGCGTCGACATCACCGCGATCATCGCCACGCTGACCGGCAACGCCGGGCACGGTCGCGGGACGGTCCGCCGCCTGCCGGGCCTGCTGGGGGCGGCGCGGGATCTCTGCCCGCACGGCTGCGACCGCGCGCTGGAGCATGCCGTCATGACCGCGCCGGCCGCACGGGACCCCAAGCTCCTCGCCAGGCTGGACGCCGTGGCCGGCCGGGTGCTCTAGCCCCGCGCGGAACGCCGGCGCCGGGCGGCTCAGACGTCGCAGGCGGCCGGCTCTGCGGCCTCCAGGTCGATGAGACGGGCGAGACGCTGCGCGTCTATGGCGCCCGAGACGACGGTGCGCCCGACGACCAGGCCCGGTGTGCCCGCGAAACCGAGGCGCGCGAACATCGACGCCGCCTGCTCCAGCCGGCGGTCCACATCGCGCGAGGACATGTCTGCCAGCAGGCGCTCCGCGTCCGCGCCGGTCGCAATGGCCGCGGCCCGCAGCCACGCGTCCGTGGGCCGGAAGGGCGTGGCGATCAATCGCTCGGCCATCGCGCCGCGGGCGTCCTGCAGATCGGCGGCCAGAGCGGCGCGCGCTGCCATCACCGACGCGGGCCCCAGCAACGGAACCTCGTGCCAGGCGACGGTGACGCGCGGATCCTCGGCCTCGATGCGCCGCAGACGGGTGTCGAGGACACGGCAGTAGGGGCAGAAATAGTCCGAGAAAGACGCGATCCGCACCCTGCCCCCGGCCGAAGGGAGCCCGTCGAAAAGCGCGGCGCAAAAGGCTCCGGGCGGAAGAGACGCCGGCGCGGGGTCGCCGCTGTCCAGCCCCGCGAAGATCGCACTCCCCACGGCACCGCCAGAAACCGCGCCGCCGCCAAGCCGCCGGAACCCCGGCGGATCGGCCATCGGCCGGAAGTCCATCGGAGGCGGGATCAGCCGTCGCGTCAGGCCGGGGCCGTACTGCACCGCCGCGACCAGCGCCGCCGCGCCGCCCATGAAGAGCACCGCCCGCCGTCCCTGCGCCATGCCGCCTCCTTGACCCCGCCCGCCGGGAATGTTGGGTGGTGACACGACGGAGGGGCGGATCGCAAGCCGCCGCAGGCCCGGCCCCGCGGGAGACGACGATGCCCTTCGACCTCTGGCTTTCCTTCATGGCGGCCTCGACGCTGCTGCTTTTGATACCGGGACCGACCGTGGTGCTGGTCCTCAGCTACGCCCTGACGCGCGGCCGGTCCGTCGCGCTGACGACGGCCGCGGGCGTCGCTGCGGGCGATGCTCTGGCCATGACCGCGTCGCTGGCCGGGCTCGGGGCGGTGGTCCTTGCCTCGGCCGCCGCGTTCACGGTGCTGAAGTGGATCGGCGCGGCCTATCTGGTGTGGCTGGGGCTGCGGATGCTGCGTAGCGCGGGCGCGGCCCCCGATCCCGGCGTCCGCCAGACGCGCGGCCGCGGCACGTTCCGCCATGCCGCCGCGGTGACCGCGCTGAACCCCAAGTCGATCGCGTTCTTCATCGCGTTCGTGCCTCAGTTCGTTACCCCCGATGCCCCACTCGTTCCGCAGTTCGCGGTGATGGTCGTCACCTTCGTGGCCCTCGCCACCACGAATGCCCTGGCGTGGGCGCTGCTGGCCGACCGGTTGCGGGCCCGCATCGCCGGGCCGCGCGTGCTGCGCGCGCTCACCCGCACCGGCGGCTGCGCCCTGATCGCGATGGGCGCCGCCACCGCCATGCTGCGCCGCGCGGCCTGACGTCCGCACGTTCCGGGTCTGCCCTGCAGTCAGGATCGCCGCGCTGAGGCGTGAACGGCAGGTCGCGCGAGATGCGGGAGTGCGGCGAAGGTGTGGCGGCATCCCGTGTCACGGCATCAAGTGCCCCACCGGGAAGCGGACGCGCCACCGCGTCCGCCGGCCTTTCCCCCGTCGGCGCGGGTGGATAGAACGGCGCTGTCCAGCCATCGGTGAACCATGCACATCGGCATCCTCCAGACCGGCCCCGTCACCCCCGAGATCGGGCGCGCCCACGGCGACTATGCCGCAATGTTCCGGCGCCTGCTGGACGGGAATGGGTTCCGCTACACGACGTGGGAAGTGCACGAGGGCGATCTGCCCGACGGCCCCGGCGCAGCCGACGGCTGGCTCATCACCGGGTCGCGACATGGCGTCTACGAACCGCACGGCTGGATCCCTCCGCTGGAGGCTCTGATCCGTGCCATCGCAGAGGACGGATCGCCACTCGTCGGAATTTGCTTCGGCCACCAGATCGTCGCGCAGGCGCTGGGCGGGCGGGTCGAGAAGGCGGCGCAGGGCTGGTCCGTCGGCTGCACCGAATACCCTTGGGAGGGCGGCACCCTGTCGCTGAACGCCTGGCACCAGGACCAGGTGGTGACGCCGCCGCCGGGTTCCCGGACCCTGTCGGGCACGGCGTTCTGCCCCCACGCGGCGCTGGCCATCGGCGATACCATCCTGACTGTGCAGGCCCACCCCGAGTTTCCGCCCGCCGTCGTCGACCTCCTGATCCAGACCCGCGGGCGCGGCATCGTGCCGGACCCGCTGCTGGAGGCGGCGGCCGGGCGGCTGGACCGCCCCGTGGACGACGCCGTCATGGCGAAAGTCCTGGCGCGTCATCTGCTGACCGCGGGACGCCGGCGCGCGGAACCGCAGCCCGACGCGGTCCGCCATGCCGGATGACGGCGCCCGGACCGCGGCCGACTGGACGGCGCGGATCCCCGCCGCGGCCCGCACGCATATCGAGGGCCGCCGGCTGGACGAGGTCGAGTGCATCGTGTCTGACCTGCCCGGCATCGCCCGCGGCAAGGCCATGCCGGCGGCCAAGTTCGCGCGGCAGTCGCGGTTCTTTCTGCCGAATTCGGTCTTCTTCCAGACAATCGCCGGAGGCTGGGCCGAAGCCGCCGGGTCCAAGGGCTTCACCGAGCCCGACATGATCCTGACCCCCGATTTCGACACCGCCACCGCGGCGCCCTGGGCGGCCGACTGCACGCTTCAGGTGATCCACGACCTCACCTCCCAATCGGGCGAGCCGGTGCCGATGGCGCCCCGCAACGTACTGCGCCGCGTCTGCGCCGCCTATGCCGCGCGGGGCTGGACGCCGGTCGTCGCCCCCGAGATGGAATTCTACCTCGTCGCGCGCAACACCGACCCCGCAACGGCGATCAGGCCGATGATGGGCCGCTCGGGGCGCCCGGCGGCGGCGCGTCAGGCCTATTCCATGTCCGCGGTCGACGAATACGGCCCCGTCATCGACGACATCTACGCCTTCGCCGAGGCGCAGGGGTTCGAGATCGACGGCATCACCCAGGAGGGCGGCGCCGGCCAGGTCGAGATCAACCTCGCCCACGGCGACCCGGTGGACCTGGCCGACGAGATCTTCTTCTTCAAGCGGCTGATCCGCGAGGCCGCGCTGCGCCACGACTGCTTCGCCACGTTCATGGCCAAGCCCATCGCGGGCGAGCCGGGGAGTGCCATGCATATCCACCATTCGGTTCTGGATGCGTCGGGGGCAAACGTCTTTTCGGCGCCGGACGGCGAGGCCACGCCGGCCTTCGCGCATTTCATCGGCGGGATGCAGCGGCACCTGCCCGCCGTCATCGCGATGCTGGCGCCCTATGTGAACAGCTACCGTCGGTATGTCCGCGACCATGCCGCGCCCATCAACCTCGAATGGGGACACGACAACCGCACCACCGGTCTGCGCGTGCCGATCAGCGATCCCGCGGCCCGGCGGGTCGAGAACCGGCTGGCCGGCATGGACTGCAATCCCTACCTCGGGATCGCCGCCTCGCTCGCCTGCGGCTATCTCGGGCTGATCGAACAGCGCCGGCCGACGGCCGAGACCACGGGCGAGGCCTATGACGTCCGCGTCCCGCCCGATGCCGGGTTGCCGCCGTCGACGCCCCCCGTCGATCCGTCCTCGCGCGCGACGGACGATGCGCACGGCACGGCCATTCCGCGCGGCCTTTTCGACGCGCTGGAGCGGTTCGACGCCGCCGACGCCATCCACGACCTGCTGCACCCCGAGTTCGCGCGCGTCTACTCGATCGTCAAGAAGACCGAATACGACGAGTTCCTGCAGGAGATCAGCCCGTGGGAACGCGAACACCTGCTGATGAACGTGTGACACGGGGCCCGCGACCCCAGGCCGCCGGACGACCGTCGCCGCCTCCGAGGAACATTCACGCGGACCCGTCATACGCCGGTTCTCAGTCGGGCTTCGGTTGCAGTGACGTGCTGCCTCGACCGGCGCCTGCGTGCCTGTCATCCACCCTAGGGCCGGTCGTTCGCACTCTGCCGGGGTGCCGGTGAACCTTCTCGACGCCAACGACCGTCCGGGGGCGCATGCGCCGTCCTGGTACGCCGCGACTGCGCAGGCGCCCGGGCCCTTTCCGGCGCTGGACGGGGACACACACGCCGACGTCTGCATCGTCGGCGGCGGGTTCACCGGACTGTCGGCGGCGCTTCACCTTGCCCGGGCCGGGGCGGATGTCGTCCTGCTGGAGGCCCAGCGCGTCGGCTGGGGCGCCTCTGGACGCAACGGCGGTCAGGTCGGCAGCGGCCAGCGCCAGGATCAGCTCTGGCTCGAATCGCGGCTGGGTACCGGACCCGCACGTGTCCTGTGGGACATCGCCGAAGAGGCGAAGGCGACCGTCCGCCGGCTGGTCGACCGGCATGCGCCGGATGCCCGCTGGCGGCCCGGCGTGCTGCATGCCGACGGCAGCGCGCGGGGCGTCGCGGCGTCGCATGCCTACGCCGACCACCTGCGCCGCGTCTACGGCTACGACGCGACCCGGCCCCTCGACCGCGCCGGTATCGCGGAGGCGACAGGCTCGGGCCGGTTTGCCGGCGGCGTCCTGGATACCGGCGCCGGCCATGTCCATCCCCTGCGGCTGGCCTTCGGGATGGCGCGCGCCGTCGCCGCGTCCGGCGCCCGCCTGTTCGAGCTAACCCGGGCCACCGACGTGCATACCGGAGCAGTCGCGACGGCCACGGGCACGGTGCGGGCCGACCACGTGATCCTCGCCGCCAACGGCTATCTCGGCAGTCTGATGCCGGACGTCGGCGCGCGCGTCATGCCCATCAACAATTTCATCGTCGCCACCGAACCGCTGGGGGCCGGGCACGCCGACATCCTGCCAGGCGACATCGCCGTCGCCGACGACACCTTCGTCGTCAACTACTGGCGCCGGTCCGAGGACGGACGGCTGCTGTTCGGTGGCGGCGAGAGCTACGGCTACCGCTTTCCGCGCGATATCGCCGCACTGGTCCGGCCGCGACTGACCGACATCTATCCGCAACTGTCGGGGATCGGCATCGACCACGCCTGGGGCGGGACGCTGGCGATCACACGCAGCCGGATGCCGCATTTCGCCAGGGTGGTGCCTGGCGTCTGGACCGCGTCCGGCTATTCGGGACACGGCGTCGCGATGGCGGTGATGGCGGGCCGTCTGTTGGCACAGGCGATCCGGGGCGAGGCCGCGGGGTTCGACGCGATGGCAGCCGTGCCGGCGGCCCCCTTCCCCGGCGGCGTCCGGGCACGTGCGCCGATGCTGGCGCTCGCCATGAGCTGGTATGCCCTCCGCGACAGGCTGGGCGTCTGAGCCTTGCCCGAGATCACATGCGGGCCACCCTCGTCCGACCGGCCGGGCGGCGCGGTTTGACAAGGTCCGCCCCTGCGGCGACCCCGTCGGGGCGGCGATCGGCGACGCCGCGCCGCTGCGGCGATGGTGGGACCGGGCCCGGCCTGCTAGTCTGCGCCGTGAACCGGCCTGCAATCGGACGGAGCCCGAACGGATGCCCCAAGACCCCCATGCCGCCGATCCCATACCGGGCGAGGCCCGGGACGAGATAGACCGGATGCTCGCCGACGGCGATCTCTTCCGCTATCACGGCGCCTCGTCCCCGGTGGCGCTGCTGGAGCAGGAATTCGCGGCGATGCTGGGCCTGCGCCACGCCGTCGCCGTCGCCTCGTGCTCGGCCGCCCTCTTCCTGTCGCTGCGCGCGCTGGACCTCGCACCCGGGACCGGCGTTGCCATTCCGGCCTTCACCTTCGGCGCGGTCCCCTCGGCCGTCGTTCATGCCGGCTGCGTCCCGGTGCTGGTGGAGTGCGGCGACGATTACCGCATCTGCCTTGATGACCTTGCGGCGAAACTGCCGGGCTGCGGCGCCATCCTCATCAGCCACATGCGCGGCCATACCTCCGACATGGACGCCATCGACGCGATGGCCCGGGCAGCAGACGTGCCGCTGATCGAGGATGCGGCCCATTCGCTGGGAACCACATGGCGCGGACGGCCCATCGGGACGATCGGCGCAATCGGATGCTTCTCGTTCCAATCCTACAAGATGCTGAACGGCGGCGAGGGCGGGATCCTCGCCACGGACGACGCCGATCTGGCCGCCCGTGCCATCGTGATGTCGGGGGCTTACGAGGCCAACTGGCGCCAGCACGATGCCGGCGATGCCGGAGACCTCGCCGAACGGGCGGCGGCCTGGCAGGACCGTCTGCCCCTCTACAACACCCGTCTATCCAATCTGGCGGCGGCGGTGATCCGGCCGCAGCTGCCGCTCCTGCCCGGACGGGTGGCCGCAGGGCGGCGCAACCACGACAGACTGGCGGCGGCGCTGGCGCGTTCGCTTCATATCGAGGTCCCGGCAGCATTGGACGGCGAGGCACGCGCGCCCGACTCGATCCAGTTCAACCTGCGCGATCTGGACGATGCTCAGACCGACGCGTTCGTCGCCTCGGCCGCGGCGGCCGGCGTCAAGGTGCAGGTCTTCGGCCGAAGCCCCGGCAATGCACGCGCGTTCTGGAACTGGCGGTTCCTCGATCCCGCGCCGCGGCCAGAGGATCTGCCCCGCACCGCCGCGATGCTGGCGCGCGCCTGCGACGTACGCCTGCCCGTCCGCCTGACCGTGTCCGAGATCGACGCCATCGCCGACGTCCTGCTGTCCGCCGTCGCGACGGTTGCCGACAGGCCGGCCGCCTACGGAACCTGAACTGTCCCAAGCCGGCCCGACGCCCGGCAGACCTCGAACCCCGGGGCGGCACCTACCCGGCAATTCCGCCGCCTGCGCCGCATTGATAGGCGGGCGGGGCCGGCGTATGGATCGCCAGCCACCGAAGGAGCCGCGCCATGCCAGACGACAGCCACACCCCCGACACGTGGGAGGCCCGCGCCGACACCCATTCCTTCTACGGTTTCACCGATATGCCCTCGGTCCGCGACCGCGGCACCGTCGTTCTGACCCATGGCGAGGGGCCGTACGTCTTCGACACCCATGGCCGGCGCTACCTCGACAGCAATTCGGGTCTCTGGAACATGGTCGCGGGATTCGACGACCCGGCGATTGCCGCCGCAGCCAAGGCACAATACGACCGCTTTCCGGGGTATCACGCGTTCTTCGGGCGCATGTCGGACCGGACCGTCATGCTGTCGGAACGGCTGATCGAGGTCTCGCCCTTCGCACGCGGCAAGGTGTTCTACACCAATTCGGGGTCCGAGGCGAACGACACGCTGGTCAAGATGCTCTGGTTCCTCGCCATCGCCGAGGGGAAGCCGCAGCGAAAGAAGATCCTGACGCGGATGAACGGTTATCACGGCGTCACCGTCGTCAGTGCGTCGATGACCGGAAAGCCCTACAATTCAGTCTTCGGCCTGCCCTTGCCCGGCTTCGTCCACCTCACCTGCCCGCATTACTGGCGCGAGGGCGCCGCAGACGAGACCGAGGCACAGTTCACCGCCCGCCTCGCACGGGAATTGGAGGACACGATCGCACGCGAGGGGGCCGACACCATCGCCGCCTTCGTGGCCGAGCCGGTGATGGGCGCCGGCGGCGTCATCCCGCCGCCCGCGGGCTATTTCCAGGCGGTGGCGCCGATCCTGGCGCGGCACGGGATCCCGCTGGTGGCCGACGAGGTCATCACCGGCTTCGGCCGGACCGGCAGCGTGTGGGGCTGCGAGACGCTGGATTTCGTCCCCGATGCGATCATCAGTTCCAAGGCGCTGACGGCCGGCTACTTTCCGATGGGCGCCGTGATCCTTGGCCCGGATCTGTCGGACCGCCTGCAGGCGGCGACGGATGCCATCGACGAGTTCCCCCATGGCTTCACCGCGTCCGGACATCCGGTAGGATGCGCCGTGGCGCTGGCCGCAATCGACCGTATCCTCGGCGACGGCGACACGCCCGGCCTGATCGAGAACGTCCGCGCCCTCACCCCGAGGTTCGAGGCCGGCATGGCCGAGATCGCGCGCCATCCCCATATCGGCGAGGCGCGCGGATGCGGGCTGATGGGCGCGCTCGAAGCGGTGGCCGACAAGCCGTCGAAGACGCCCTTTCCAGGCGACCTGAGCGTATCCGAGAATATCGCCAATGCCTGCACCGATCACGGGCTGATCTGTCGGCCGCTGGGTCAGGCGATTGTCCTGTGCCCGCCCTTCGTGATGACCGGGCCGCAGATAGACGAGATGTTCGAGAAGCTCGGTCGCGCCTTGAAGGAAGTCTTCGTCCGGATCACCTGACGCCGCCGGCGCGCGGCGCCTAGTCCGAAAGCTGCGACAGTTTCTTCTGGAGCTCGGCCAGTTGCGCCCGGATCTCGGCCAGCTCGGCGTCCTTGCCCGATTCGGCGGGCTTGCCGGTCCAGGCTTCGGACATGCCGCCCGTCATCGCATCGAGGAACGCGCGCTGCTGGGCCTGCATCGCCTCGAACCCCGGAACGACCGACAGGGGCTTCATCGCGCTGGCGATGGCCTTGGTCTGGCCCTGCCGCAGCATGTCGAAGGACAGCGACAGGAACTGCGGCACGACCGACCGGGTGGTTGTGGTGTAGCTGCGGACCAGATCGGTCAGTACGGCCAGCGGCAGAACACTGTCGCCGCGGCTTTCATGCTCGGCCACGATCTGCAGCAAGTACTGGCGCGTCAGGTCGTCACCCGACTTGAGATCGACGATACGCAGGTCGCGGCCGGCCCGGATCAGGCGGGCGATCTCTTCAAGCGTCACGTAATCGCTTGTCTCGGTGTTGTAGAGCCGCCGGCTCGCGTAGCGTTTGATCAGTAAGGGAGGCCCCGCCTCATCGGACCGCGGATCGGGCTCCGGCCCCGGAACATGCTGTGTCACGCGACCACTCCCCTGTTGCGGTGCGGTCCGCATCTTAGGCCGTCTGTGGCCTCATGGAAAGGGCGGGCCAGGGCTGCGACGCGGCGTTCGCGACACATGGGAAGGGGGCCGCCGTTGCCGGCTGCCCCCCGTTCCACGGTCCGTCCGCAAGCTTACTTTGCGGTCACGTTCCGTGCGTTCGCCGCCATCTGATCGGTGACCTTGCTTGCATTGCCGGCCATCTGGTCCGAAGCCTTGCGGGCATTCCGCGCCATCTGGTCCGCGGTCTGCTGCGCCGCGCCGGTCATCTCGGTGCCGGCCTTGCGCGCCGCTGCGGTCATGTCCTCGGACACGTCCTTGCCGGCGGCGAGCATCAGCTCGACGGTGTCCATCTGGACCTTCTTGGCGATCTCGGCGAAGGCGGCCATCGTCTCGGCCGTCATCTCGGCCTGCGAGGACGCGAAGTCGGTCATCGCCTTGGTATAGTCCTGCGGCTCGTCCTTGACGGTGGTGACGCTGCCCATCTTCGACAGCGTGTCCTGCGTCCAGCGGGCCGAGATCTCGGTCGACTTCGTCGCCGCGTCGAGGGCGACCTGCGACATCTTCTCGCCGAAGGCCGCGTAGGATTTGAACCCGCCCTGCATGGAGCTCATGTCCATCGGGAAGGAACCCATCATCTCTTTCATCATCTTGGTGTAGTCGGTCATGTCGGCCATGTCGCGTCTCCTGATCGGGTGTGCGGGGTGTCGTTTCGTCCTGAGCGCGATGTAGATGCTGCACTGCAGCATTGCAATGGTCGGCACGCGCATTTCGTCGGTACGGATCGCGTGGCGCCGGGTGTGTGTGGCAGGGGAGGGGACTGCGGCATCGGGCCCCGGCGCCGACGGTGCGACGGCCGCTTTTTCGCGTCAGGCGGCGGGCGCCGCTGCGGGACCGCCCGGGACCTCACGCACGTAGCGGCCCGGCGCGGGCTCCATGGGTCCGTGTCCTGCGCCTCCGGGATAGAGTGCCGGGATCCGGTCGCCGGCCCTTGGCGCCAGCCATGCCCCCCAACGGGGCCACCACGACCCCTCGTGGAACGCGGCCGACCCGCGCCAGCCCTCCGGCCCGTCCGTCCACGTGCCCGGCCCGTCATCGACGGCCCAGTGCCCGTACTTTCCCTTCGACGGCGGGTTCACGATGCCCGCGATATGGCCCGACTGCGACAGGATGAAGGTCCGGTCCGACGACCCCATTGCCGCGATGCCGCGGAACGACGACGGCCAGGCGGCGATGTGGTCGGTCTCGCACGCGACGGCGCAGAGCGGCACGTCGACTTCGGACAATCGCAGCCGGTGCCCCAGCAGATCGAATCCGCCCTGCGCGAAGTCGTCGCGCTGACACAGACCGCGCAGGTACTCGACCGCCATGCGCGCCGGCAGGTTCGTCCCGTCGCCGTTCCAGTAGAGCAGGTCGAAGGCCGGCGGCGCCTCTCCCATCATGTAGCTGCGGATCGCGGGGCCGTAGACCAGATCGTTGGCGCGCATGTAGCTGAACGTCCGGCTCATGTAGAAGCTGTCCAGCACCCCCTCCCGCGCGACCTCGGCCTCGATCCCGTCGACAAAATCGTCGTCCAGGAACACGCCCACCTCGCCCTGGTCCGAAAAGTCGGTGAGCGTGGTGAGGAAAGTCGCGCTATGGGGGGCCGTGTCGCCCCGCTGCGCCATCAGCGACAGGGTCAGCGCCAGGGTGGTCCCCGCAATGCAGTAGCCGGTGACGTTCAGTCGCGCCTCGCCCGTGATCTCGCGCACAACGCGCATCGCCTCCAGGTATCCTTCCTCGATGTAGTCGCCCAGGCCGGTGTCGGCGTAGGTCGCATCGGGATTCTTCCAGCTGACCACGAACAGCGTGTGCCCCTGTCCCACGAGCCAGCGGATCAGGCTGTTCTTCTCCTTGAGGTCGAGAATGTAGAACTTGTTGATCCACGGCGGGAATATGACCATCGGGACGCGGTGGACCGTTTCGGTCGCGGGCGCGTACTGGATCAGCTCGAACAGGCGGTTGCGGTAGACGACCGACCCTTCGGCGGTGGCGATGTTGCCGCCCACCTCGAACGCCGCGCGGTCCGACAGGGTGACGACGACATCGCGGCTGGCGGCCTCGGCATCGCGCACGAGGTTCTCGAGGCCGGCCACCAGCGACGCGCCCTCCGTCTCGACCGCGCGGGCCAGCGCGTCGGGGTTGGTATGGAGAAAGTTCGTGGGGCTGAACATGTCAACGATCTGGCGCGCGAAGAAGGCCACCCTTTTGGCATCCTGCGGATCGAGGTGATCGAGCTGCGACAGGGTCTCCGTGACGGCGTGCGACGTGATCTGGTACTGCTGGCGGACGTAGCTGAACCACGGATGCGTGTCCCAGAGCGGGTTGGCGAACCTGCGGTCCGCGGCGGCGGCGTCCGGCACATGGTCGCCCGGCGCCTTCAGCCCGCGGGCCAGCGTCGCCTGGGCGTCGGTCCATAGGGTGAGGGTGCGGCCCCACCATTCCGCCTGCCGTGCCATCAGCCGTGCGGGGTCGCGCGCGGCCTCCGCCCAAACGGCGAGCCCGGCCTTGACGAACAATTCCTGCCCCGGACCCTGCAATGCCTCGGGAGGCGGGCGGCGTCGGGCCAGCGCCGTCATCAGCCGGGTCGTCAGCGCCTCGACCCGGGCGAGGTTCCGGACCATCTCGGCCGTCGGTGCGTCAGCGCCGTCCGAGGGGCCGAAGGGAGAGCCGTCAGCGTCGCCAGTTGTCATCGGGAGGCCTCCGCCCTAGTTTCGCTGCACAGCAGCATTTTCTCGCTGCCGAAGGGAACGCAAGATTAACCCTTCGCTGTAAGGATGTCACCGGGGACGGTCCCGGGCGTGGAAGGAGTTCGGATGCGATACATGGCGACCTATGACCTCATGGAATCCATGCGCGTCACGAACCAGTGGATCGGCGCGACGGCCAAGGCGATGGGCGCCTACCCCGCCACGGGCCTGCTTCCCAACCCGATGTTCAATCTGATCCGCGCCTGGGGCGAGGTGACGGAACGGTCCTTCGGGCGCATGTCGGCCAAGCCCGACTGGGGCATCGACAGCGTCACCGGGGCCGAGGGCCGCGATCACCTGGTACGGGTCGAACCGGAACTCCGACGCCCCTTCGGCGACCTCGTCCGCTTCGTCGTCGCCGGACGCGCGCCGATGAAACGCCGGATCCTGCTCATCGCGCCGATGTCGGGGCATTACGCGACCCTGCTGCGCTCGACCGTTGTGTCGCTGCTGCCCGACGCGGACGTGTGGATCACCGACTGGCACAATGCCCGCGACATCCCCGTCAGCGCCGGCAAGTTCGATGTCGGCGACTACACGCTCTACCTCGCCGACTTCATGCGGCATCTGGGTAACGACGCGCATGTCGTGGCCGTCTGCCAGCCGGCGCCGCTTGCCCTTGCGGCGACCGCCCTGCTGGCGCGAGACGGCGCAGGCCCGGCGACGCTGACCCTGATCGGCGGACCCATCGACCCCGACGCCGCCGCGACCGAGGTGACGGATTTCGGCGCCCGCGTCACCATGGGCCAGCTGGAGGAACTCGCCATCCAGCGCGTGGGCTTCAACCACGCCGGCGTGGGGCGGCTGGTCTATCCCGGCCTGATGCAGCTTGCGTCCTTCATGGCGATGAACGCCGAAACCCACGGCACGGCCTTTCGCGACCAGATCATCCGCGCCGCCAAGGGAGAGGACGGCGACCGCGACCGGCATAACCGCTTCTACGATGAATATCTGGCCGTGATGGACATGCCGGCAGAATTCTACCTTTCCACGGTCGAGCGGATATTCAAGTCGCGCGACATCGCGCGCAACGATTTCGACGTGGACGGCGACAAGGTGGACATCGGCGCGATCACCCGCACGGCCGTCATGGTCGTCGAGGGTGAGGACGACGACATCTCTGCCCCCGGCCAGTGCCTCGCCGCGCTGCCGCTGCTGACCGGTCTGAGCGAGGACCGCAAGACCAGCCACCTCGAACCCGGAGCCGGCCACTACGGTATCTTCGCGGGCCGCAGCTGGCGCCAGAACATCCGACCCCTCGTCATCGATTTCATCGACCGCAACGGAAAAGGCACTCCGCGGGCCGCGAATACGGTGGCGGCGCCATCGACGGCCGCCCCGGTGAACGCCGAGAGCCCCGCGACATCGACGCCGGTCTGACCATGGGCGCCGGCCGGGCTCGGACATGGCAAAGTGACCCTCCCCGTCGCTCCGACACGACAGGCAGGCGGCGCTGCGCCGGTGCGGAACGCCTAGGCTCCGACCTCGGCCACCGCAGCCACCATCGCGGCCAGGCAGGCGGGGTCGCTGAACCGGTGGTCGGCGCCCTTGATCATCGTCAGCCGCATGTCGGCGCAGTCGGCATGATCCATCAGCCGCAGCGCCACCGCCGACGCCACATCGCGGTCGTCCGTCCCCTGTAGCAGCCGTACCGGCATCGCCAGCGTCAGCGGCCGGTCGAGGAGCAGATGGTCGCGCCCGTCCTCGATCAGCCGCCGGGTCACGACGTACGGATCTCCGTAGTCCGACGGCCGCAGCGTCCGCCCCGTCGCCGCCATCTGGGCGCGCTGCACGTCAGAGAATCCGGCCGCCATATCGGAAGTGAAATCCGGCGCCGCCGCGATCCCCACCAGCCCTGCCACGCGTTCCGGGCTGGCCCGCGCCAGCAGCAGCGCGATCCAGCCGCCCATCGACGATCCGACCAGCACCTGCGGACCCCGCACCGTCGCGAGGACCGCCGCCGCGTCCTCCATCCAGTCGCCGATGCAGCCGTCCTCGAACGCGCCCTCCGACGCGCCATGACCCGAATAGTCGAACCGGACGAAGCCCCGGCCCGCCGCCCTGGCCCACCCTTCGAGGTGCAGCGCCTTCGTTCCCGTCATGTCGGACCGGAACCCACCGAGGAACATCAACCCCGGACGATCGCCGTCAGACCGCACGAACGCGATCCGTCGTCCCTGCGGCGTCGTCAGCATGTCCTCCACCTCAGCCATCCTTCGCATCGTCCCGGGCCCGCACGTGCCCTCGCCCCCTGCGGGCTGCCACCGTCGCGACCTTTCCGCAAGGGCGACCGCCTGGTCCGGCACGGCGAACCCCCTGGCGGCGCGACCCTGCGCCTTGACACGCCCGGCGCGCCTTGGCACCTGCGCGTGACCCGCAACCGGGCGCACCCGTAGGCGCCGAACGGACGAGGAGGCCCGCGATGGCCCAGATCCTTCTGACGATGCCCGACGGCGCCCAGCGCCGTTACGAGGCCGGAATCACCCCCGCCGAGGTCGCCGCCGACATCTCGCCCGGCCTTGCGAAGAAGGCGATCAGCGCCCATGTCGACGGCGCACATCACGACCTGCAATGGCCGATACCGGCAGACTCCAGCGTCGCCATAAACACCATGGCCGACGACGCCCCGGCGCTGGAACTCATCCGCCACGACGCCGCGCATATCATGGCCCGCGCCGTGCAGGAGCTGTGGCCGGACGTGCGCGTCACCATAGGCCCGGTCATCGAGAACGGCTGGTACTACGATTTCGACCGGGCCGAGCCCTTCACCCCCGAGGATCTGGCCGCCATCGAAAAGCGGATGCGCGCCATCATCGAGGCGCGCGATCCCGTCCGCACCGAGGTCTGGGACCGCCCCCGCGCCATCGCCCATTACGCCGGGCGCGAGCCCTTCAAGGTCGAGCTGATCGAGGCGATTCCCGGCGACGAGCCGCTGCGCATGTACTGGCACGGCGACTGGCAGGACCTCTGCCGCGGCCCGCATCTCCAGCACACCGGGCAGGTCCCGGCGGACGCGTTCCGGCTGATGAGCGTCGCGGGCGCCTACTGGCGGGGCGACAGCAGCCGTCCGATGCTCCAGCGGATCTACGGCGTCGCCTTCCGCAACCGCGCCGACCTGAAGGCCCACCTCACCATGCTGGAAGAGGCCGCCGCCCGCGACCACCGCAAGCTTGGCCGCGAGATGGACCTCTTCCACATGCAGGAAGAGGCGCCCGGCCAGGTGTTCTGGCACGCCAACGGCTGGACGATCTATACCGTCCTGCAGGACTACATGCGCCGCCGCCAGCGCGCCGGCGGCTATTCTGAGGTGAACACACCGCAGGTCGTGAACCGCACCCTGTGGGAGAAGTCGGGCCACTGGGCCAACTACCGCGAGCACATGTTCATCGTCGAGGTCGACGAGGAGCACGCGCAGACCAAGACGATCAACGCCCTCAAGCCCATGAACTGCCCCGGTCACGTCCAGATCTACAATCAGGGCCAGAAGTCCTATCGCGACCTGCCGCTCCGGATGGCCGAGTTCGGGTCCTGCAACCGCTACGAGCCGTCGGGCGCGCTGCATGGCATCATGCGGGTGCGCGGGTTCACCCAGGACGACGCGCACATCTTCTGCCGCGCCGACCAGATCGAGTCGGAATGCGCGCGCTTCATCGATTTCCTTTCGGGGGTCTACCGCGATCTCGGGTTCGACAGCTTCGAGATCATGTTCGCCACGCGCCCCGAGAAACGCGTCGGCAGCGAGGAATCGTGGGACCGGATGGAGGCGGCGCTGGAGAACGCCATCAAGGCCACCGGGAACGCCTACACGCTGGAACCCGGCGAGGGTGCCTTCTATGCCCCCAAACTGGACTTCAAGCTGACGGATGCCATCGGGCGGGTCTGGCAGTGCGGCACCTTCCAGGTCGACCCGAACCTTCCCGAACGGCTGGGCGCCAGCTACATCGGCGAAGACGGGGCCAAGCACCGCCCCTTCATGCTGCACCGCGCCTGCCTTGGCAGCTTCGAGCGGTTCATCGGCATCCTGATCGAGAACTGGGCGGGCAAGCTGCCGCTGTGGCTCGCGCCGCGCCAGGTCGTCGTCGCATCCATCGTGTCGGCGGCCGACGCCTATGTCCATGAGGTTGTCGAGACGCTGCGCGCCGCCGGCTTGCGGGTCGAGGCCGACACGCGTAACGAAAAGATCAACTACAAGGTTCGCGAACACAGCCTCGGCAAGGTCCCCGTGATCCTCGCCATCGGCGAACGCGAGGTCGCCGATGGAACCGTGTCCATCCGCCGTCTGGGCGACAAGCGCACCAGCACCCGGACCCTTGGGGAGGTGGCGGCCGACCTTTCCGCCGAGGCGATGCCGCCCGACCGGGGCGGTCGCGCCATTCCCGGCGCGGCGGCCGAGGCGGAAGCAGCGCCGGCTTAAGATGGCGGCATGGCACCGCGGCCGGTATCCTAACGAAGGTAGGGTATGCCCGCCTGTGGCGCATCGCGGTCCGGCGATATATTTCGGCCGCTGACCCCTCCGTGACCTGACGCCCTCGTGACTGGCCGCGTCTTCCGCGGCGTCGCTAGGGTCCGGGACGCGAACCGCTGTCAATCCAGGAGGAACCCGAATGTCCGCTCCCAATACAACCTTCGCCGTCGCCGGCGCCATCGCCGCCGCACTGGCCGCCCACGGCACCGCCGCGACGGCGCAGGCCCAGGAAAAGTGCTATGGCGTCTCGCTTGCCGGTGAGAACGATTGCGCAGCCGGGCCGGGCACGACCTGCGCGGGAACCTCCACGGTCGACTACCAGGGCAACGCCTGGACGCTTGTTCCCGCCGGGACGTGTCAGGACATGACGCTGGCCGGCGACCGGCAAGGCAGCCTGGAGCCTCTGGATCGCGACCTGCCGGCCTGATCACCCGTATCGCGCGGCTGGCCCGATCTTGCGGCCGCACGGATCCCGACCGCTACCGGAGACCCGCCATGTTCGACAGCTCCGCCGCGCACTTGCCCGATGCCGTCGGCGTCGGGTTCAAGTCCCGTCATTTCACGCAGATCATGGCGGACCCGGGACCCGTCCGTTGGCTTGAGGTCCATGCCGAGAACTACATGGGCGACGGCGGGCGCCCCCACGCCCAATTGCGTGCGCTGCGGGACCGGTTCGCCCTTTCGGTGCATGGCGTTGGTCTCTCCATCGGGGGCGAAGCGCCGCCGGATCGCGATCACCTCGACCGGCTGGCGCATTTGCTGAACTGGTCGGGGCCCGCCAGTTTTTCCGAACATCTGGCGTGGTCGACGCATGACGGCGCCTATCTGAACGACCTGCTGCCCCTGCCCTACACCGCCGCGACGCTGGAACGGGTTTGCAACCACATCGACGCCGTGCAGACGGCGCTGGGCCGGCCGATGCTGCTGGAGAACCCCTCGACCTATCTGGCCTTCGATTGCGACGAGATGCCCGAAGTTGCGTTCCTGTCCGAGATCGCGCGTCGCGCCGGCTGCGGTCTGCTTCTGGACGTCAACAATGTCTTCATCTCGGCCATCAATCAGGGGACGGACGCGCAGAGCTATATCGATGCCTTTCCGCTGCATGTCGTGGGCGAGATCCATCTGGGCGGGCACGCGGCCGAGGTCGACGAACACGGCGCGCCGCTGCTGATCGACGCGCACGGAACCCCGGTCGCCGATCCCGTCTGGGCGCTCTACCGCCGCGTCATCGCGGCCACGGGTCCGGTCGCGACCCTTATAGAGTGGGACACCGACGTCCCGGACTGGCCGGTTCTGGCGGCCGAGGCCACGCGGGCCGCAACGCTCCTGGCCGCGGCATGAACGGCGCCGCGGCCACGCGCCGGAACGCGTCCACGGGAAGAGCCGCCGTTGAGGTGCCAGACAGCGAAGCGCATCACGGGGGGACCTGGCGCAGCGCCGGCTTTACCCGTCGCGACGATGCCATCCCAGCTCCCGGATCGACGCGGACACCCAAACCGACAGGGGTCGCCGAGGCCGATTTCGCCGGGTCGCTCTTCGACCCCAAAGCCGTCCTCGCAGGCCTCAGCGATCCGGCCGGACGCCCGGCCGGGCGGCGGCTCAACGTCTATCGCAACAATGTCGCGACCTCGCTGATCGACGCTTTGGCGGAAGGGTTCCCGGTGACCGCACGCCTTGTCGGCACCGCTTTCTTCCGGGCCATGGCCCTTGAGTTCGCTCGCGCGCATCCACCCGACCATCCGCTGATGATGCACTACGGCGACCGCATGCCCGGTTTCATCGCCGGCCATCCCCCGGCCGCGTCCCTGCCATGGCTGCCCGACATCGCGGCGCTGGAGTTGGCGCGGCGGCGCAGCTACCACGCCGCTGACGTGACGCCAGCCGACCCGGGCGACCTGACACCCGCAGCATTCGAACGGGTGCGGATCGCCCTCGTCCCCGCCGCTGTTCTCCTGCGGTCGCGCCACCCGATAAACGGGATCTGGGTACACCAGACCGAGGACGGACCAGCCCCGCGCGACCGCGCCGAAGCCGTTCTGATCACCCGGCCGGAATGGGACCCCCGCGTCGACCTGCTGCCGCCCGGCGGGGCCACGTTCGTCGCCGCCCTGAATGGCGCCACGATCGCTGACGCCGCGGCGCGGGCCACCGCGGCCGTGCCCGCCTTCGACCTTGCCGCCACCTTGGGTATACTGCTGCGAGGGCGCGCCATCGCCGCCGCCCCTCCCGCCCCGAACGAGGTCTGAGCCATGCCCGATGTCCGCACCGACGCGCTCCTCTTTCGCGAGGCCGCGGGCTCCGCCGTCGTAGCGACCGCCGCACGGCTGGTCTTCGCGGCCGTGCTGCTGATCTATTACTGGTCGGCGGGCCTGACCAAGCTTGGGCCGGGCCTGACCGGCTGGCTGTCGCCCTCGGCCGGCGCCTACGTCCAGATTTTTCCCAAGGCGTTCGAGGCCGCGGGCTACGACACCACACAGATGAGCACGACGCAGACCGTCATCGTTCTGGCCGGGACATGGGCAGAGTTCCTGCTGCCGCTGCTCATCGTCCTGGGCCTCGCCACCCGGCTTGCGGCGTTGGGCATGATCGGCTTCGTCGTCGTGCAGAGCTATGTCGACGTTGCCGGGCACGGGGCCGACGCGGCGACGGTCGGCACCTGGTTCGACCGGATCCCGGATTCGGTCATCCTGGACCAGCGCGCGCTTTGGGTGTTCCTGCTGCTGACCCTCGTGGCCCTCGGCGGCGGTCCGCTGGCGCTGGACCGGACGATCCGCCGCGATTGACCTCAGGGTCCGGTCTCGGTCCGAGGCGGGGCGGATCGCCGGCATTTGCTCAGGTCAGCGCCTGCGTTATCACGACGCCCAGCCAAGCGGAAACGCCGGTGATCACGATCCCCCACGTGAAGTCGGCCGCCACCTGCTGCGGCGACCAGTCGCGCATGACGGCATAGCTGGTGAACTCGTAGGTGCCGTAGGCGACCGCGCCCAGGAAGGCGCCGTTGAAGAGGGCCGTCACAGGCGTCCCGTCGCGCAGCGCGGGCCAGGACGCGAACCACAGCACGCCCGCGACATAGAAGAGATAGAAGACCACCGCGACCCCCAGTCGGGGGCTGTCGAGAACCTGATCGCCCAGATGCTTGACGAAGAGGGGCTTCATGAAGGTTCGAAGCATGACGGCGTCGGCGGCCAGGAAGATGACGGCGGTCGAGACATAGAGGACGATCAGCGACATGGGGGCACTCCGGATGGGTTCGGTGCCCTACGCGCGGAGGCCCGGATCGGTTGCGGCCAGCACGTCGGCCTGCGTCGTCTCGTCCCAGCCCAGCCACCAGCTGTCGCCGGCACGGATGACCGGCCGCTTCATCACGGTCGGCTGCGCGGCCAGCTGCGCCTCGACCTCCGATTCGCGCAAGAAGGCGCCGAAGCTGCGGTAGGTCGTCGACTTGCGGTTCACGAGGGCATCGCCGAACTCGGCAACGAGGACATCCCATTCTGCCTCGTCCAGCGGCTGGCCCCGAACGTCGCGGAACGCGACCTCCCGGCCTTCGGACGTCAGCGCCTTCAAGGCCTTCTTGCAGATGTCGCAGGTGGGGATGCCGTAAAGCGCAAGGTCGGTCACGGCCAGTCCGCCTCGAATTCCCGCCACTCGCGCGCGCTCATGCCCGAATCGTCGAACGTCACCGTCTCGCCGGCCAGACGTCTCTGCAGGCACCGGACGCCGGCAGCCGAAAGTGTCGCGCCACCCAGCCGGTAATCCGAGAACGCGTCCCATGCGGCCGGCACCCAATCCTTCACGATCTCTCCGATCACGTCGGCGTAGGCGCGGATCTCCATCTGCGCGTGCGGATCGGCGCGCAGCCGCAGGAAACCCAGCAGGTTGTGCAGGTCCGTCTTCCAGTACCACTGCGTGTAGACGTTCGCGGGCAGGTTCATCCGCGCAAGCTCGCGCGCGAGGCCCTGCTGGCCGTCCTGCGACAGCATCTCTTCATAGTGGTCGTAGGCGCGGTGGGCGTCGGACTTGAGCGTTTCCAGCACGCGGTCGGCTTCGGCACCTTCCAGCACTGCGCCGCGGCCCTGATTGTTCACGGTCGATTGCGCGGCCAGGGCATCGGGGGCGGGGATGTAGAACTCGCGGTCCAGCACCGAGTAGCGCGCCGAGATCTCGTTGACCGACGCGGTCCGGTGCCGGATCCACTGCCGCGCGACGAAGACCGGAAGCTTCACGTGCAGCTTGATCGAACACATCTCGAACGGGGTCGAGTGCCAGTGCCGCATGAGATAGCGGATCAGCCCCGCGTCCGAGCTGACATGCCGGGTGCCCGCGCCGTAACTGACGCGCGCGGCCTGCACGATGGCCGCATCGTCGCCCATGTAGTCGACGACGCGCACGAAGCCGTGATCGAGGACGGGATGCGGCGTGTGGAGTCGCGCCTCCATGCCAGGCGACACGCTGCGCAGCGTCTCGCGCGGCGTCTCGCGAAGGACGCCGGCCTGATCCTCGGAGGACGGCGCGGCGTTCGTCATTTCGTTCATGAGCGTCTCCGATCCGTCAATCACGCATAGAAGGTTCGTCGTGGTAACCAAATCGCATGTGGGTATTGCTGGGGATCATTGGGGTCGATGTGTGGATACGCTGTCATCCATCGGCACCCGACTGTGGATCGAATTTGCGAAACGTTAGCGACGGCCACTATTTGCTGTAGCTAACGTATGCGACGGCGGCATATGTTGCGACGCTCACGCCACGCGAAAAAATACTGGGGGATAACTGTCCGGGACAACCAGCTCAGGACCGGTGCCCGATTTCACGACTTTCCTCCGCGCGACTTTCGGCTACCGTTCTTGGCCATAGACAGGAGAACCAGGATGGCACTCACATATCTGCACACCATGGTCCGGGTGAAGGACCTCGATGCATCGGCTGCCTTCTACCGGCTGCTGGGGCTGGAGGAGACGCGGCGCATCGACAACGAAAAGGGGCGGTTCTCGCTGGTCTTCATGGCGCCGCCGGGACAGGAGAATGCCGCGGTCGAGATGACCCACAACTGGGACGGCGACGACGGGTTGCCGTCCGACAGCCGCCATTTCGGCCATCTGGCCTACCGGGTGGACGATATCTACGCCACCTGCCGGCACCTGATGGACAACGGCGTGACGATCAACCGCCCGCCGCGCGACGGGCACATGGCGTTCGTGCGTTCGCCCGACAACGTGTCGGTGGAGCTGTTGCAGACCGGCGACGCACTGGACCCGGCCGAACCCTGGGCCAGCATGGAGAACACCGGCCATTGGTAGGCGCCGCCTGATCGCAGGCGGGGCGGCCGTCGCGCTGGCGGTGGCGCTTCCCTCGGTCGCGGGTGCCGCCTGCCGGCTGGCACTGGCGCTGGGGCTGGACATCTCGGGATCGGTCGATGCAGCCGAGTACCGCATGCAGCTGGGCGGGCTGGCCGATGCGCTGACGCGCGCGGACGTGCAGGCCGCCATCCTCGCCATGCCGGGGGCTACGGTGGACATCGCCGTGTTCGAATGGTCCGGCCCGGCCGACCAGCGCGTCCTTCAGGGTTGGGCAACGCTTGGCACCGCTGCCGATATTGCCGCGGTCGCTGACCGGCTGCGCGGCGTCCAGCGGCGGGCAGGCGATCCCCCGACAGCCATCGGATCGGCGATGTTGACGGGGGCCGGATTACTGGGCCGGCGATCCGCCTGCTGGCGTGCGGTTCTGGATCTGTCCGGCGACGGCAAGTCGAACACCGGACCGCGCCCGCGCGACGTCAGGGTCGCTCCGGCGCTGGAGGGGGTGACGGTGAACGCCCTGGTGATCGGCGCCGACGATCCCGCGGGCGGCGACGTGAGGCAGGCCGAAATCGGCGAGCTCACCGCGTATTTCCGCGCCGAGGTGATACTGGGTGCAGACGCGTTCGTCGAGGTGGCGCTGGGATACGAGGATTACGAAAGGGCAATGGCGCTCAAGCTGCTGCGTGAATTGCAGGTGATGGCGGTGGGATGGAACAGCGATGTCGCTGTCCGGTCAAGGCTTCAGTCGTCGCCATCGCGATGGTTTCGGGACGGTCGGAATCCCTGATCCATATCGTCCGACGGATCGGGCGGGCGTCACGGTCCTCCGCTCGGCTTGGATCAGTAGATGTAGCGGATCTGATCGGTCCAGTAGCGTTCGACCCGGCGTAGCGAACTGTTGATGCGCTCGATCCCGTCGGCGCCAAGGACGCCGCGCGACTGCAGCCCCTCGGCATGGCGGGCGAAGAGGCGACCCACCGTCTCGTGCACGTCGCGGCCCTTGGCGGTCAGCTTGACCCGGACGGCACGACGGTCGATCTCGCACCGCTGATGGTGCATGTACCCCATCTCGACCAGCTTCTTGAGGTTGTAGGACACGTTCGAGCCCTGGTAGTAGCCGCGCGATTTCAGCTCTCCCGCCGTCACCTCGGCATCGCCGACGTTGAAGAGCAGCAGTGCCTGAACCGGATTGATCTCCAGCACGCCTACCCGTTCGAATTCGTCCTTGACGACGTCCAGCAGGAGGCGATGGAGCCGCTCGACCAGCGAAAGGCTGTCGAGATACTCTGCCATGAAGCCCCTGTCGGTCCCCGGTTCCAACCGTTCGTGAATGCTCATGATACGTCCGTCCTATCCATCGGAGGACAGTCATGACCTGCAAAGCCTAATATTTCGTCAAAACGTCCTGGGGGACCGCTTCAACGGACCGGCGTGCCCCGCGTCACCTCGTTCGCGATGAGGTCCAGCATGGGGGCCAGGGGCGCCGGGGACGGCCGCGCGCCCGTGACCCAAAGGTAGAGGTCCTGGTCGTTTTCTTCCAGCACGGCTTCGTAGAGGTCCAGATCCGCCGCGCCGAAGCCGTCCAGCCGGGCCGCCGCGAATCGTCCAAGAATGAGGTCCATCTCCTTGGTGCCGCGTCGGTTCGACCGCATCCGCAGGCGCGCCAGCCGATTAGGGTCCGCCCCCGCGTCGGTCGTCCCACCCGCGCCGTTCACCCCGCCGCCTCCCTGAGCGCGGCCTTCATCGCCTTTTCCAGATGTCCGATCCGGTCGGCGATCCGCACCACGTCGCCCTGGAGCTGGCGCATCTCGGTCAGAAGGTCCTCGGCACCGTCGGGCAGGTCGGCACGGGCATCGGGATAGGGCAGCCCCTCGCCCTCGCCCGTCATCAGCCACCGCAGCGACACGTTCAGCAGCCCCGACAGCAGATTGAGCCGCTTGGCCAGCGGTTCGCTCAGGTCGTTTTCCCAACGGTCCAGTGTCGCCGTGCGCACACCCAGCCGCCGGGCGAGGTCGGCCTGCGTCATCCCGACGGCGGCCCGCGCATCAGCCAGCCGGTCGCCGAAGGTCGCGGTGTCGTTGGAGTACCAGTCGTGGTCGGGCCGCTTGTCGGCGGTCTCCAGGGTGTCGGCGGTGTCGTCCTGCATAGGTCTGGCGCCCTTGCTGCCGGTCGCGGGGTTGATCGGGATCGCCACCCGACCATAGAACGTGGCGCCGCGACTGGCCACAGCCTGCCGTGCGGCCGGACCGCGCCTTGTCCGAACCGACGGCGCACAGCAACGACAGGAACCCGCAAAATGCCCCTCCTCTCGACCGCCCTCGACCGGGTCAAGCCGTCGCCGACCATCGCGGTCACCACGCGCGCGGCCGAGTTGCGCGCTGCCGGGGCAGACGTCATCGGACTGGGCGCGGGCGAACCCGATTTCGATACGCCGGACCACATCCGCACCGCCGCCAAGGCCGCCATCGATGCCGGTCGCACGCGCTATACCGCCGTGGACGGCATCCCCGAGCTCAAGCGCGCCATCTGCGAGAAGTTCGCGCGCGACAACGGACTGGATTACACGCCCGCGCAGGTCAGCGTCGGCACGGGCGGCAAGCAGACGCTCTACAACGCCCTCGTGGCGACGCTGGATCCGGGCGACGAGGTGGTGATCCCGGCGCCCTACTGGGTCAGCTATCCCGACATGGTTCTGCTGGCCGGCGGCACACCCGTTGCGGTGTCCTGCAGCGCCGAGGCGGGGTTCCGCATGTCCCCTGAACAGCTGGAGGCGGCGATCACGCCGCGTACCAAATGGGTGATCCTCAATTCACCCTCGAATCCTACTGGCGCGGGATACCGGGCGCAGGCGCTGGCCGGTCTGGCCGAGGTGCTGCTGCGCCATCCGCATGTCCACGTGTTGACCGACGACATGTACGAGCATCTGACCTTCGGCGACTTCCGTTTCGCCACCATCGCCGCGGTGGAGCCCCGGCTGAAGGACCGCACGCTGACCTGCAACGGCGTGTCGAAGGCCTATGCGATGACGGGCTGGCGGATCGGCTATGCGGCCGGGCCCGAGCGGCTGATCGCCGCGATGCGCAAGATCCAGTCGCAGAGCACGTCGAACCCCTGCTCGGTCTCTCAATGGGCGGCGGTGACGGCGCTTGAGGGGCCGCAGGGCTTTTTGGCCGAATGGTGCACGGTCTTCCAGCGGCGCCGCGATCTGGTGGTGGCGGGGCTAAACGCCTCTTCCGGCATCGACTGCCCGGTGCCCGACGGCGCGTTCTACGTGTATCCGTCGATCGCCGGCTGTATCGGGCGCAACAGCCCCGGCGGCTCGCCGATCACGGACGACACAGCCTTCGCCGCAGCCCTGCTGGACGAAACGGGCGTGGCCGTGGTGCCCGGCGCGGCCTTCGGCGGCAGCCCTAACTTTCGTGTCAGCTACGCCACCTCGGACGAGGTACTGGGCGATGCCTGCGGCCGGATCGAGGCGTTCTGCGCCGCCATGACATGATCCGAGCGGTTGCGAAGCAGCGTTCGTGGCAGTGCCCGGGTCGCAGTCGTCGGGGCGCGGCGTCTGCGGTGCCCCCGCGGAACATCGCCCGAATAGTCGGGAAGTCCCCTCGATACAACGTGATCAGAGGCAGGTGGTCGTCTTGCCCCGATATGCCAGTGCACCGTGGCCGCCCTCTCCCTGGCGCGACTACCCGGGGTCCGGGACCGCGAAGGTGAGGCTGGCCCACAGCGTTTCCCACATGGTGTCGAGCGTCAGGGCTTCGCCCTCGGGCGCCCGGACGACGACGCTGTCGAGGAGATACTCCATGCCCGGTCGCACAGGCACGATGGCGATGCCCGCGTCGTCCGCCGTGACGGTCGAGACCTCGACAGCGCCGGCGGCGTCGCGCGCGAAGACCTCCACCTGCGCGCCGGGCCGCGGCTCGCCCCGGTAGAGCACGCGGACCGGCAGCCCGCCCGTCACGTCGTCGGTATAGGGATTGGCCAGCGCCACGATCTCGGTCGCGAGGCCACGGTCGGCATCGCCGCCGGCGCCGTTCCCCACCGCGACCAGCGCCTTGGCGTAGCGCGAGTAGGCCTCGGTCACGTCCGCACGCGGAAAGCCGCGGTCGTCATGTGCAGCGATGGCCCAGCCTGCCGCCTTGTGCTGCAGGAAATCGGTGAACTGTTCGTAGGTGTCCCACCTGAGCCGCGTGTCGGTCGAGGCGTATACGAGGGTTACGAGGCCCTCGGGCAGACTTTCCGCCCGCAGCGCGGGCCGGTCTCCGATGCGGCCTTCCACCGGCCCGCGCTTCCCGCCCGCGATCACGTCGGCCAGCCGGAACTTGGCCGGAATGTAGCTGTAGGCCGACCCGGAGAACTCCTCGCCGACGAGGATGTCGGCCACGACCGCATCGCCCGCCGGTACGGCGTAGGCCAGGGGGTCGATCCAGAACTCGTGGGCTTGCACACCCGCCGCAGACAGTGCGACCACCGCTCCCGACAGCGCGGACCGGAGGTACCTCATGACGTCGTCCCACCCTCTATTCGCGTACAACAGCGCACTGCGGCGAAGGTCCGTGTCAACCCTCGGGCTTTCGTTAGTCGCGCTGATCGCGCTCATGTCATGGGTCGCCGCCGCAGCCGCACACGAGACGCAGCCGTCGTCGGCCGACGTGGTGATCGAGGACGGGCGAATCGCGATCGAGATGACCGCGGTGCTTGAGCCGCTCGTCGCCGGGGTCGACCTGGAGGGGCTGGAGGACACCAACGAGAGCGACCGTTCAGACGAGGTCGACCGCCTGCGGGCGCTGGAACCGGAGGCGGTGGCCGAAGCGTTCCGTTCGTACTGGCCCGAGTTTCGCGACGGCATGACCGTCACGTCGGGAGACACGTTCGTGGCGCTGGAGCTGGACGCCGTCGACGTGGAGGCGGTGGGCGATACGGACCTCGCCCGCTTGTCGCGGCTGCGGATGTCGGGCGATCTGCCCGAGGGCGACGCCCCTGTGGTGATCGGCTGGCCGGCCGACTACGGCGACCTCGTCATCCGCCAGATGGGCGCCGGCTCCGACGGATATACCGCATACCTCACCCGCGGCGCCCTCTCCGATCCGATCCAGCGTTCGGGCGCCGTGGCGCAGGGCCCGCTGGCGGCCTTCCTCGACTACATCCCGACCGGGTTCGACCATATCGTGCCCAAGGGGCTGGACCATATCCTCTTTGTGCTCGGTCTGTTCTTTCTGTCGGCGCATCTGCGGCCGCTGCTGCTTCAGGTGACGGCGTTCACGGCCGCACATACCGTGACGCTGGCGCTGGCGACGCTGGGACTCGTCAGCCTGCCGGCCAGCGTCGTGGAGCCGCTGATCGCCGCCTCCATCGTCTACGTGGGCGTCGAGAACGTGCTGTCGCGCGGCATCTCGCCCTGGCGGCCCGCCGTCGTCTTCGTCTTCGGCCTGCTGCACGGCCTGGGGTTCGCCAGCGTCCTGCGCGACTTCGGTCTGGGCGGCGGAAACCTGGTGCCGAAGCTTCTGGGCTTCAACGTCGGGGTCGAGCTGGGGCAGCTCGCCGTCATCGCCGCGGCCTTCCTCGCGGTAGGCTACTGGTTCGGCGACAAGCCGTGGTATCGCCGCTACATCGCCAACCCGGCGTCCATAGCCATCGCCCTGGTCGGCGCGTTCTGGGTCGTGGAACGGACGCTGCTCTAGTCGCCGGCCCCGCCTTTCCGCGCGGGGTGCGCCCGTTGAACAGCGCCGCGTCCTGCTGTATCAGGCGGCCATCCCCCGAAAGGACGATCCGCGAATGACGGTCACGGGCCTTCAGGCCATCGCCAGCGCGCGCGCGCAGCCCTACGGACGCATCGCCGTCGTCGGCGGCGGGTCCTGGGGCACGGCGCTGGCCGCGGTGGCGCGCCGGGCCGGGCGCGACGTGTCCCTCTGGGGTCGCGACGCGGCGGTGATGGCCGGCGTCGCCCAGCGCGCGGAGAACACCCGCTACCTGCCCGGCGTCCCTCTGCCGGAGGGGATCGCGGCGACCGACGACCTTGCGGCGGCGCTGTCGGGGGCCGAGGCGGTGCTGATCGTCACCCCGTCCAAGACCCTGCGCGAGGTCTGCGCGCGGGTTGCGCCGCACCTCGCCGCCGGCGTGCCCGTCGTCCTGTGCGCCAAGGGGATCGAGACGGGCACCGGCCTGCTGCTGGCCGAGGTGGCTGCCGAGGAATTGCCGGGCCATCCCATCGGCGCGCTGAGCGGCCCGACCTTCGCGCGCGAGACGGTGCTGGACCACCCCACGGCGGCCACCGTCGCCTTCGCCTTCCGCTATTCCGACCGCCTGCGCCCGCAGGACAGCCCCGCCGCCCGCGTCGCCATATCGCTGAGCGGTGCGGCGTTCCGGCCCTACATCTCGGACGACCTGGTGGGCGTGGAGGTGGGCGGCGCAGTCAAGAACGTCATCGCCATCGCCTGCGGCATGATGTCGGGCGCCGGCTTCGCCGAGAACACCCGCGCCGCGCTGATCACCCGCGGCATCGACGAGATGAAGCGTCTGGCCGAGGTACTGGGCGGCGCGCGCGAGACGGTCACCGGCCTTTCGGGCGCCGGGGATCTGGTGCTGACCTGCTCGTCCGAGACGTCGCGCAACATGTCGCTGGGTGCCCAGCTGGGCCGCGGAACGCCGCGCGCGGAGTGCTTCGACGGTCGGCCCGTGGTGGTCGAGGGCGAGGTGAACGCGGTCTCCGTCCACGATCTTGCCGCCCGCCTGAACCTGACCCTGCCCATCTGCGAGGCCGTGCATGCCGTCCTGCACGAGGGCGCCGACCTGACGCGGACCTTCCGCGACCTCTGGGCCCGCCCGATCGAGGCCGAGCCCCGCGCGATGACCCTGTCGCTGGACCACCCCTTCGGAGAAGCCGTCTGAATGACCGATGAGACCACCGCCGCATCGCCCGAACCGACGTCGCTCGCCGCGCGCCGTTTCGTGCTGGCGACAGATCTGGACGGAACCTTCCTGGGCGGATCGACCGAGGACCGGCGCGTCCTCTACGACTGGATCGAGGCCAACCGGCAGACCATCGGGCTGGTCTTCGTCACCGGCCGCGACCCCGCGTTCATCAAGGCTCTGTGCGACGGCACCGATGGCGGCATGGGCGTGCCCTGGCCCGAATACGTCGTCGGCGATGTCGGCACGACCATCGCGCGCGTCGACCACGGCGCCATCCACCCCATCCCAGCGCTGGAGGCCGAGATCGCCGAGCGCTGGGGCGACGCGGGCGACCGGGTCCGCGAGGCGCTCGCAGGCCATCCGGGGTTGACCGCCCAGGACGTCGCGTTCCGTTACCGCGTCAGCTACGACATGGCCCCCGATACGTTCACCCGCGCCTCGATCGAGGCGGTGGACGAGATGGGGCTGGACCATATCCTGTCCGACAACCGCTACTTCGACGTCCTGCCGCGCGGCGTCAGCAAGGGACCTTCGCTGAAACGGCTGGTCGCGCATCTGGGGATAGCGCCCAACCGCGTCCTGGCGGCGGGAGACACGTTGAACGACTTGTCGATGCTGGAATGCGGCCTTCCGGCCGTCTGCGTCGGCGGCGCCGAGACGGCGCTGGTCGAGCGGGTCGAGACGCTGCCGCACGTCCATGTCGCCACCGCCATCGGCGCCGCCGGCATCCTCGAGGCCGTGCGCGCGTTCGATATGCACGATACGCCCGACGCGGCCTGACCGCCCCTGTGGAACGCCGCCGCGCCCGGTGCCGCAGGGGCGGCGAAACCCCATAGCCCAGGAGGCAAAATGCCCAGCGATCTGGTCATCGTCTACCACCGGCAGCCCTACGAGGAGGTCGAGGAGAACGGCAAGACGGTGTTCAAGGAGAACGCCAGCCCCAACGGCATCGTGCCGACGCTGAAGGGATTCTTCGGACGCGTCGACAAGGGCGCATGGATCGCATGGAAGCTGGCCCGCGACACCGCCAGCCCCGATTTCCAGCGCGTGGTCGAGATCGAGGACAGCTACGGCAAGTACTCCGTCTCGCGGCTGCCGCTGACGGCGGCGCAGGTCACGTCGTTCTACCACGTCACCTCGAAAGAGGCGTTCTGGCCGATCCTTCACTCGTTCAAGGAGAAGTACGACTACGACAACGTCGACTGGCCGACCTTCAGGGAGGTGAACTGGGCCTTCGCCGAGGCGGCGGCGGCCGAGGCCGGGGAAGGCGCGGTCGTCTGGGTGCACGACTACAACCTGTGGCTGGTCCCCGGCTACCTGCGCCAGATGCGCCCGGATCTGCGGATATCGTTCTTCCACCACACGCCTTTCCCGGCGGCCGACATGTTCAACGTCCTGCCCTGGCGAAAGGAGATCGTGGGATCGCTGCTGGCCTGCGACGTGGTGGGGTTCCACATTCCGCGCTACGCCGCGAACTTCGCCGGCGTCGCCGAATCCCTCTTCGACCTGAAGGTCGCGCACCGCACGCCGGTGAACCCAGACTTCATCAACGAGGGTACGGCGCTCAGCGAACGCCGCGTCGTGCCGTCGCTCACCCACGCGGGGCGGGAGGTGCGCGTCCTCGCGTCTCCGGTGGGCGTCGACGTGGCCTATATCGAGGGCAAGGCCAGTGCGCCCGAGGTCGACGCGCGCGTGGCCGAGATCCGGCACAGCCTCGGCGACGGGCGGATGATCCTGTCCGTCGGGCGGACCGACTACACCAAGGGCGGCACCGACCAGCTTCTCAGCTTCGAACGCCTGCTGGAAGAGCATTCCGATCTGCACGGCAAGGTCCGGCTGATGCACGTGTCGGTCAGCGCCAACCGCGCGATGGCCGTCTACGAGGACATCCAGAACATGATCGAACAGACCGCCGGCCGCATCAACGGCCGCTACGGGACGTTCGAATGGCAGCCCGTGTCGCTGATCAGCCGGGCCATCCCCTTCGACGATCTGGTGGCCTACTACCGCGCCGCCGACGTCGCCTGGATCACGCCGCTGGCCGACGGCATGAACCTTGTCGCCAAGGAGTTCGCGGCCTGCCGGACCGACGGCGACGGCGTGCTGGTGCTGAGCGAGTTCGCCGGTGCGGCGGTCGAGCTGCATTCGGCCGTGCTGGCCAACCCGTTCTCCCACCGCTCGATGGACAGGGCGATCATGCAGGCGCTGTCGATGGAGCCAGAGGAGCGGCGCATCCGGATGGCCACCATGCGCGAAACCATCCGCAAGTACGATATTCAGGCCTGGGCCGACGATCAGATGGCAGGCTTCGCAGGCGCCGGCCATCCGCTGGAGAGCGCCCCCGCCTGACGTCGGCACCGACGCCACGGCGAGTGGCCGCCGGTGCCGCTGGGAAGGGGCCGCCGGTGCCGCTGCCGGAGCGTGCCCGGACGCGAACCGGGTCATCCATCCGTGCGCGGGACGTGTCTCTTACAGATCCTGGGTCCGACTCTGTACCCGGCAGGCGCCGCGGGCGATCAGTTGCCCAGCAGGGTCGCCGACCGGGCGACTCCCAGCCCTCCGGCCAGGATGGTCAGAGCGACCTGGATGCTGCCGACCGGGCTTTCGGTGGCCAGCACGACGTCCTTTGGCTGAATTGCCAGGTTTTGCGCGCTGAAGAGGCCATCAGCGGTCGTCATGTCGATCGAGAAGACGACGCGCGTCTCGCGTGGGCCGCGCACCCCGGCCGACAGCGCCTCGCGCGGGTATTCGCGCAGGACCAGGATGCCCTCGGGGTCGGCGCGTGTGTCCGCGATTCCGCCGATCAGCGAGATCGCTTCCAGCGCGTTCACCTCCTCCTTCGGGAAGTAGAACAGGTCCTCCTTGCCGGCCGCGCCCAGCGACAGGAAATAGCGCGGATCGTCCTCGACGATCACCTTGTCGCCGCCAGCCAGCACGGTATCGAGCGCCGGCTCCCGGTAGAGCCGTTCGACAGAGGTGGCGTAGACGGCGCCGCCGCGCTGCAGCTTGACGCGGGGGTTTCGCATCTGCGGGCGCACGCCGCCGCCCTCGGCGATCAGCCCCAGGACCGAATAGTTCCGGTCCGGCATGGGATAGCTGCCCGGAGTCGTGACGCCGCCCACCAGATCGACCGAGTTCTGTCGCCCCGACGCGACCGAGATCTGCACCTGCGCGGACGGCGATATGCCCTCCAGTTGCTGCTGGATGACCGCGCGGGCCCGGTCCGGGCCCATTCCCGCCACCCGGACCTCTCCCGCGTAGGGCAGGAAGACCCGGCCGCTGGGTGACACGGTCATCTCGCCCAGGGGCACGGTGCGCCGGCCCGGGGACGCCAGCAGAGAGTTGTCGTTGCTGTCCCAGATGGTCACGTCCAGCAGGTCGCCCGGCGCGATCAACTGCCCAGCCGAGCCGCCGCCGCCGCCGATCCAGCCCCGCGACCGTTCGGCATTGACGGCCGGCCATGTCTCGACCGCGGGCAGCAGCGCGCGGGTCACGGGATAAAAGGCGAAGCCGGGCGTCGACTTGCCGGCCGAATCGCGGATCTCGCTTTCCAGCGCGGCACCGCGGGGAAGATCGCTGCATCCCGCGATGAGGGCGCATGCGAGGAGCACGGCAAGCCTGCCCGCAATCGTCACCGTCATTGCAATCTCCTCGGTCGGCCACCATGACCTGCGCGCGACCCCTGTCGATACGGACGATACCCCCATGCGCCCCCCGACTGCAATCCGAGGCGGTCGGCAAGGTGCGGACCCGCGCCGCACGGACCCGGCCCCCGGGCGCGGTCGGGTGGGGGGGGGGGGGGGGGCGGGTACCGCTGAGCGATCCGTCGCCGAGGACCATGGACCGTGGCGGTCCGGCGCGGCATCTATCGATGCATGGGACGCGATATCCTCCTCGGGTCGACCGGCCGGATCGGCGCGGCGGTTCTGGCCGCCTGGCCCGGGCCGCCGCCGCTGGCCCATGCCCGGCGCGGCGCGGACCTGCCATGGGACATGACCGTACCGCCGCCCCCGCTGGACCTTGCGGGCGGTGCGGTCATCGACCTGACGGGCGCGGTGCCGGGGCGCTCGGTCGATCCGGCCGACAACACGTCGCTGGCCATGGCAGCGCTCGACGCCGGGCGTGGGTGGTCGGCCGGTCATGTCTTCGTCATGTCGTCCTCCGGCATTTACGGACCCACAGGCGCCGCCCCGGCCGGCGAGGCGACGCCACCGGATCCGCGCGGGCCCTACCCGGAGGCGAAGCTGGCGATGGAGCTGGCGATGGCCACCGCCCGCCGCCCCGGCGATCCCGGTCTGACCGTCCTGCGGCTGGCGAACGTCGCGGGCGCGTCGGCCCCCTGGGGCGCCGGCGCCTCCCCGGTGCTGGACAGGTTCGCTGACGGCGGCGGGCCGGTGCGCAGCTATATCGGCCCCGTCACGCTGGCGCGCATCCTGGCCCGTCTGGCGGACCTCGCCCGACGCCGGGTATCGCTGCCGGCCCTCCTTAACGTGGCCGCCCCCCGCCCGACGGCGATGGCCGACATCCTCTCGGCCGTCGGCACGCCGCCGGGCTGGCGCGATGCGCGGGCCGGGGCCATCGCGCGCGTCGTGCTGGACACCGCACGACTGCAGTCGCTTTGTCCCCTGCCACAGGACTGCGGCGACGCCGCCGCCCTCGTCGCCGAGGCGTGGTCCGTCCTGCCGTCGACCGCAGCGGCCCCGACGTGATGCCGGAACCGGGGGATCGCGTCGCCGCGGCCGGCATCGACCCCGTCAAGCGGGCGCTGGACGTGGCGCTGGCGCTGGCGCTGGGCGTCGTCCTGGCGCCCCTGATCGCCGGGCTGTCGGTCTGGCTGCTGGCGACGTCCGGCCGCCCCCTGCTCTACCGGTCCGAAAGGATGCACGCGCCCGGCCAGCCGTTCCGGCTGTGGAAATTCCGCACCATGGCCACCGACCCGGCCGATACCGGCGTCACCGGCGGCGACAAGTCTGCGCGCATCACCCCTGCCGGCCGGATCCTGCGCCGGACCCGGCTGGACGAGCTGCCGCAGCTGTGGAACGTCCTGCGCGGCGACATCAGCTTCGTCGGTCCGCGCCCGCCCCTGCGCCGCTATGTCGAGCTGTTCCCCGACCTCTACGCCCGCGTCCTGCGCAGCCGGCCGGGCATCACCGGGCTGGCGACGCTGCGCTTTCACGCCGCCGAGGAGCGTTTGCTGGCCCCCTGTGCCGACGCGGAGGAGACGCACCGCGTCTACGTCCGCGTCTGCGTGCCGCGAAAGGCGCGGATCGATCTCATCTACCAGCGTCGCCGCACCCTGTGCCTCGACATCGTCCTGATGGCGCAGACGGCGGGCCGGCTGTTCCGCGGCCCGCATCGGCCCCGCCGCCGCGCCGCCGCGCGCGGGCGGTCGTCCTGAGCGCGCGCCTCCATCGCACCTCGACCTGAAAGAGGACGGCGCTCTCCCCCACATCGGCGGCACATCCCGCAGATCGGCATGGCGCCGAACGCCCCTGCGTGCTGCGGATGACCAAAGATCGCCGACGTCAAGCCATCGAAACGCCAAGGGGACAATGCCTGACCCGCGAATGTGGACTGGCAGGAACTACAGCCTCCCCAGGGACGCCGATGTGGTCGCTGCGGTCGATCTAAGGGCGCATCCGAAGCCGGGCGCCGGGTCGCACCGGACGCCGGCGGGTGGGCCTAGCCCTGCACGTCCGAGACGATGACGTAGCCGACCCCGGGCGAGACGTACTGGCGGGATTTGCGGATCAGGCCGTCGGCCTCGATCCAGTAGGTGTTGGTGATGGCGGGGAGGACCGGATCGACCGCCGCGGGCACGTCGGCGAACGCGGTGGCCAGAAGACCGCGGCGCCGCGCCTCGTCCGCGTCGCCCTCGGCGCCGGGGCCGCAGGTCTCGACCACGCGGCGGGCGGGGCGGGCGATGCCGGTGACGGTCACGGTCTGGGTGCCCGCGTCCTCGAGCGTGCAGAACCGCCGGATGCGGCGCACCGTCTCGTCGCGACCCAATCGGTAATGGTCGCGCACGACCTCGCCGCGCTGGCGGCGCACATCCGGCGTTTCGGCCGACATCAGGTCGTCGCCGAGGCCGGCGGTCGAGATCAGGACGCCGTCGCGCAACGTCAGGGTCACGCCGTCGGCGGTGCCCCACGTCACCGCGTTGGCGATGGCCGTCTGCACCGTAACACCGGCCAGCGCTCCGGTCGCGGGCGTCTCGATCAGCAGGACCGGCTGGGGATAGGCGCGCAACTGCGCGTCGGTGGCGGTCAGGCGGTTCGACCCGGAACCGCCGCCGCGCACGCCCGCGACCCGGTCGCCCAGCACCTTGCCGACGGCCGCGTAGCCGCCGCCCAGACCGCCCTCCTCGCTGCCGCACGCGGCAATTGCCGTCAGCGCAGCCAACGCCAGCGCGGCGCGATGCCCGTGCGTCCTCACCGCCATACCCGGCCCCACTGATCGGTCACTTCCTCGGTATGGTAGCGGCGCACCCGGTCGTAGAGCCGCCCCGGCACGCTCAGCCGCGCGCCGCCGTCGCGGGTGACGGGCCGCAGCGTGGTACCGAGGGATGTGCGCGAGGGCTGGCCGGTGAACCACGAGACCGGGATCGAGAACTTGATCCCCTTGTCGAAGGACCCTTCGCCGAAATCCTCGGACGACACGTCGGTCAGCGTCGCGAAGGCGCCGACCGTCCAGCCGTTGCGGAACTCGCGCTCCAGTGTCAGCGTGGCGCCCACGTCGCCGGCAAGGTAGCGGCCCACGTCCACCTGGGTCTGGAACCCGCCGCCCAACTCGTAATACGCCGAGGCGTGGCCGGTCATGACGTCGTAGTCCCGGAACCCCAGCGCCAGGTCGAAGTCGCGCTGGCGGGCATAGTTCAGCTCGGCTCCGACGCCCAGCCGGCTGCCGACCGGCTTCCACAGGACCTCGCCCGAGACGCCGCCGAACATCCGCTCCAGATAGCCCACGGTCGCACGGGCGTAGAGGTCGGGACCGGGGCGGAAATAGTAGGCGGCGGTCAGGGTCTCCAGCGCCGGATCGCCCTCGCGGTCGTAGATCGGTCCGTCGGTACGGACCCGCGGAAGGCGCGAGTTCGACGGACGGTCGGATTCGTCCAGCGTGCCGACGACGCTCTTGGTGACGGCGCCCGACAGGACCAGACCCGGCAACGGCTCCAGCGAGGCGCGCAGTCGCACGCCAAGATCGTAGCGCAGGGGCGCGTCCGGATCGAAGTAGCCGGTGCGCGCATAGGGCCCGAGGCCGTAGGTGAAGCGCGGAAAGAGGTCGGGATCGACCAGCGCGCCGGGATCGCGGGGGCCTGCGTCGGCGAAGCCCGTGACGGCCAGCAGTTCCTCGGTGCCGTCGGCGGCGTTCACCGTCGCCTCCACGTCGGACCGGCGCACCGTCATGACGGACGCAGGCAGGCCGGCCGTGACGAAGACGACGCGGAACGTCTCCACCGAGGGCGGCATCGTACGGGTCAGCGCGCGAACGACACGGCCGAAGGCCTGCGCCTCGGCGTCGAAGGTGCGGTTTCGCAGGCGGATGGTCACGGCATCGGCGGTGGCGCGCAGGCTCTCGATCAGGAAGCCGTCGGGCTCAAGCTCGGTCTTGAGAAGGCCCAGAAGGGTCGCCTGCGCCGCGGGGACCCGCGCCCAGTCGGTGCGCCAGGCGTCGGGTGCTGTGGCACGGCGCGGGCGCGGCGCCACCGCGGCGGGCGCCGGCGCCACGCTGCCCGCGTTGGGCGGGCGGTAGGGGTTGGCCGAGAAGGTGAGGTTCACGCCCAGCTCGGAGCCGTAGGCGTAGAACCCCGTCAGCGTCACAGCGTCGTTCACCCGGTAGGCGACGCCCGCGTTGACCGACGAGGCCCGATCGAAGAGCCGCGACGACGTGCGGCGCGGGTCGCGGCCGGTCTCCAGCAGGTAGCCGTCGGACGAATAGTCCACCATCAGGCTCAGCCGTTCGGTCGCCCGGAACGACAGCCCGCCGAACGGCGCCACCGGCCCGCGGAACCACTGGTCCACGTTGGGTTGCCCGCCGACGCCGATGTCCACGGCGGGCCGGTCGCCGAAGGGCGCGCCGAACGTGTTCTCGCCCGCAAGCCGCCCCCATCCGAGCCCGGCCGACACCTGCAGGCGCGGCGTCACCGTCTTGGTGGCGACGACGTATTCGCCAGAATAGAGCCCGGTGCCGACGAAATCCTGAAGGCCGATCTTCACCGCGGGGCGGTAGCGCCCCTCGTCCAGCACGCGGACGGACACGTCGAAGCTGCGGTCGTAGTAATCGTCGAACCCCGAGAAGTTCAGGTTGCGCAGCCCGGCGTAGCGGAAGGTGCCCTGCACCCGTGGCAGGATCTGGAAACTGAGCGTCGTGCGCGTGATGCCGGCGAAATTCGACACGTTGAAGGCGAATTCGCCGTCTGGCTGGTCAACGGCAACGGGCGTGTCGATCAGGCCGCTGGCGCCATTGACGTTCAACGTGGGCCGCAGGCTGACGGAGGGGGCAAGGCCGCCCGGCAGACCCTGCGCCGGAGCGACGGAGGGCAGCAGGACCAGAAGGACCACCGCACCCATCGTTCCGCGGCGGCGCCGTGCCCCTGGAATCGCGTCCTCGGTCAACTCGTGATGTCTCCCGGCACAGATGTCGCGGGGATCGCGATTCGCCCCCCGACTTGCCCGCCGGACCTGATCACAGCCGCCCCTGCGATACAATCGACGGCCCGGCCCGGCGACGGGGGGCCGCACGCCGTCCAGCCGGACGGCGCGCGCCGCCCCGGGCGCCCGTCCGTCGTCACTCCAGACCGGACAGCGCCGCGCGGGTGCGGACAGCGGGCGCATAGCCGTCCACCCAGCGCATCGCCACGGCGCGGGCGGCATCGTCATTGCCGGCCGCCACCGCCTCGCGCAGGGACCGGATGGCCTGGGCGACCTCGATCTCGCTCAGATGCGCCTCGCGCGCGGTGAAGATCTTCTCGTGCGCGGTGGTGACGTGGCCTTCGCCGATCAGAAGCTCCTCGTGCAGCTTCTCGCCGGGGCGCATCCCGATCTCGACGATCTCGATGTCGCCGTCGGGGTTCGCCTCGTCCTTGACGGTGTAGCGGGCCTCGGCGATGACCTGCCGGGCCAGATCGGCGATCAGCTTGGGCTTGCCCATGTCCAGCACGAAGACCTCGCCGCCGCGGGCGAAGCTGCCGGCCATCAGAACCAGGCTCACCGCCTCCTCGATCGTCATGAAGTAGCGGGTGACGCGCCGGTCCGTGACCGTCACTGGCCCGCCCCGCGCGATCTGCTCGCGAAAGAGCGGGATGACCGAACCCGACGATCCGATGACATTGCCGAAGCGGACCATCGCGAAGACGGTGTAGGGAGACCGGTTGGCAAGGTCCTGAACGACGAGCTCGGCCAGACGCTTGGACGCGCCCATGATGTTGGTCGGGCGCACCGCCTTGTCGGACGATACCAGTATGAAGCGTTCGCAGCCCGCCTCGCGCGCCTCGCGGGCCAGGGTCCAGGTGCCCAGCACGTTGTTGGCCATGCCGACCAGCGGGTTCTGTTCGACCATGGGCACGTGCTTGTAGGCGGCGGCATGCAGGACCACCTGCACCCCGTGGTCGGCCAGCGCGCGGCGCACCAGCCGCGGCTCGGTGACGGAGCCCAGGACGGTGACGAGCTCGGCGCCCGCCTCGGCCGCAATGGGGGCCAGCGCACGCTCGACCTCGTAAAGGGCGTACTCGCTGATTTCGAGGATCACCAGGCGCGCCGGCTTGCACGCCAGCACCTGGCGGCAAAGTTCGGATCCGATGGAGCCGCCGCCACCCGACACCAGCACCGACCGGCCCGAGATGTGCGAGCAGCCGAAGTTGAGCGACCGGTCGTGGGCGGCACGTCCCAGCAGGTCCGATGGCGGGATCGAAACCAGCTTGTCCAGCAGCGGACGCTCCTCGCCGATCAGCTCGGCAAAGGACGGCAGCGCCTGTACCTCCAGCCCGCTCTTTTCCAGCCGACGGGCGACCTGCAGCAGCTTGGGCTGGCTCAGCGACGGCATGGCCAGCAGGACACGGTTCACCCGCCGTTCGGCCACGATCTGCGCCATGTCGACGGGACGCAGTACCGGCAGGCCGGCGATCTTGAGCCCCAGCATCGCCGCATTGTCGTCCACGAAGGCCACCGGCTCGATGCTGTCGTGGGTCTGGAGCGCGCGCGCCAGCTGCATCCCGGTGTTGCCGGCGCCGTAGATAAGCACCCGGCAGCGCGGCCGCTGGCGCCGGTAGACCGCCATCACGACCTCCAGCAGGACGACGCGGGCGGCGGCGGTGAAGAGGAAATAGGCGATGCCGAAGACGATATGGGTGCCCGCCCCCAGCGCGGTGCCGTCGATCCGGTGCAGCGCCGCGCCGGCGATGGCGACGATCGCCGACATCGTCGCGATGCGCATCATGCACTTGAGGTCCAGCGAGTTCAGGCGGATGTTGGGGATTCCCAGCGACGAGGACGTGACGCCGGCGGTCACCGCCAGAAGGGTGACGATCAGCCAGCCGTCGCCCAGTTGGGCCAGGGGATCGCGCGCCGTCCCCTGAACGGTCAGAGTGAAGAGAAAGGCGACGGGGACCAGCGCCATGTCGACCGTGAGGAAGATCCCTTTCTTCACCGTCCGGCTGAGCCGGGTCAGGAAGCGTCCGAGAATCTGCATGAATGTCATGTTCGCATCGGTACTCGTCATGGTCCGGACGACGGACGGCAAGAGGCCGTCGGCCCGGGTGGCAGGACCGGCGCGGAACCCGTCCCGTGCACAGCGCCGTCGTGACCGGCCCTTGACGGCTATAGGGTCGGATGTGAGGCCGATACAACCGGAAGGGCCGCGAAGCGCTCGATATCGGCCGACAGAGACCCATTAACCACAAATTGTCGCAAATCGGTCACGCAGGGTAAGCACGCGGCGCGACCAGGCCGCGGCGCGACGGCTTGCCTTTGCGCGCCGCAGGCCGATGATGCGGGACATGAACGAAATGTGCCATCACCGCCGGACCCCCGACCCGCGTCGCAACGGCGCGCAGCGGCTCGTCGTTGGCGCCGCAATGGCAGGTCGATACGGATCCGGCTGCGGCTCAGGGGACGGGGCGCCGGCGCGTCTGTCGCACGGTCCGGTCGGATGGCGCCGTCGGGCCGCGGCGCTTGCGGCCATCCTGGCGGCGGCAACGGCGACGGGCGCATGCGCCGATGGCTCGCCGCCCGTTCCTTCGGCGGCAAGGGATAGGGACTACCGCGCGACGGACCCGGCGGCCGAGGCGCTGGGGCGCCTGCTTTTCTACGATCCGGTCCTTTCGGGCAATCGCGAGGTCGCCTGCGCGACCTGCCACCACCCCCGCCACGCCACCGGCGACGGGGTGGCGCTGGGGATAGGCGACGGCGGGCGCGGGCTGGGGCCGAAGCGCCGGGCCGACCCCGGCAATCCCCCCGAACGGCGGATCCCGCGCAACGCGCCGTCGCTCTTCAACCTCGGCGCGCACGAGTTCACCGTGATGTTCGCCGATGGCCGGGTCGAGGCCGAGGTCGGCCGCCCCTCCGACATGCGCACCCCGATGGACGCCGACATGCTGGAGGGCTTCGATGGCGTCCTGTCGGCGCAGACGATGTTCCCGGTGCTGTCGCCGGACGAGATGGCGGGCCACTATTCCGAGAACGACGTCTCCCGCGCCGTGCGTCAGGGACGCATCACCGGGCCGGGCGGCGCCTGGGACGTTCTGACCGCGCGGGTCACGGCGATCCCCGAATATGCCGACGGCTTCGCGGCGGCCTATCCCCACATCGGGGAGGGGGCACCCGTCAGCTTCGCCGATGTGTCGAACGCCATCGCCGCGTTCATCGCCGCCGAATGGCGCAGCGACGACAGCCCGTTCGACGCCCACCTGCGGGGTGAGGTCCTCCTCGGGGGCGCGCAGGCGCGGGGGATGACGCTCTTCTACGGCGAAGCGGGATGCGCGGCGTGCCATTCGGGCACCTTCCAGACCGACCACGCCTTTCATGCCACCGGCGCGCCGCAAATCGGCCCCGGCAAGGCGGCGCGGTTCGAGGATCACCGCCGCGACGACGGGCGGATGCGCGTGACCGGAGACCCGGCGGACGCCTACGCCTTCCGCACGCCGTCGCTGCGCAACGTCACCCGCACCGGGCCCTGGGGACACGCGGGCGCCCACGACGACCTCGCCGCCTTCCTGCTTCATCACGCCGATCCATCGCGGCCGCCGCCTCCCCTGCCCGACCTGCCCGACGGCACGGGAGACATTCCCGACACCGCCGACACCGCCGACGCGGCCGCTATCCTGACGGCGGTGACGGCGCCTCCCGTCGGACTGGAAGAGGCGGAGGTGGCGGCTCTGATGGCCTTCATGGCAGCGCTGGAGGATCCGGTCGCCCTTGCCGGCCGCACCGGCATTCCCCGGACCGTGCCCAGCGGCCTTCCCGTTCCGCGCTGATCCCGCGCTGCCGGTGCCAGGGCGCCGGGGCGGAGCCTCCGGCGAGGATATTTACGAACCCAAGGGGGTGGGCGCCCTGCCTCAGCCGGGATCGTCGCGACCCAGCGACGCGGTCCCCGCCGGATCGACGCTCAGGGTGTAGCGGCCGCCCGGTAGGCCAGACATCCACGGGGTGGGATCGCCGCCCGGCAACGTCGCGCGGACCTCGGCCCCATGGGCGGAGCCAAGGCCGAAGTGGTGGTAGCCCGCCTGCCCGCCGGCATGACCGCCGCCCACGGTCACCTCTCGCGCGGCGACCTGTCCGTCCGGTCGCCGTATCTCGATCCAGGCGCCGACGCCCTGGCGGTTCGGCCCAGCCACGTCCAGCGCGACCTGCACCGACCCGCCGGCGTCCGGCGTGACGTTGCGGTGCACGCGCATCGGCGCGCGGCGGTTGACCACCGCGAGGTCCAGCCGGCCGTCGAGGTCGAGGTCGATCAGCGCCGCGCCGCGCCCGCGGTCCGTTCCGGCCACGCCGGCCTCGGACGCCGCTTCGCGGAAGGTGCCGTCGGCCAGGCGAATCAGCAGGTTGTCGGGATCGCGGGCGGCCATGTCGGGCATCTGGTCGACGTTCCCCTTGGAGATGAAGAGATCGTCGCGCCCGTCGTTGTCGACATCTCCGAAAGCTGCGTGCCAACCTGTCGAGGGGCGCCCGTCGCCGCCCGTATGCGGTCGCTGCGCCGCGGCCCCCATCGCGAAGGGCGCGTCCGTCCAGCCGTCCGGCCCCGACAGCTGGAGGATCTGGTCCCCCATCGACGTCAGCGCCACGTCGGGCACCCCGTCGCCGGTTATGTCGCGGCTGGCGATGCCCATGCCCCAGATCGACAGGCGCGGCCATCCGTCGGACTCGTTCAGCAGACGCAGCGGATCCAACGCCCACATCTGCTCGGCCCCGCCGGAGACGTAGTAATGGCGGTCGTTCGACACCCGCAGCGTCGCGCGCCCGGTGCGGACGGGATCGGAGAACAGCATTGACAACGCGCAGTATCCGGGCGCCAGCGGGATCGCCGTCCAGCCGCCGCCGGGCCGGGGCCGGTGCAGCACGTTGTCGTCGCAGGCGCGGAACGGGCCGCCGGGATCGTCGCGGTCGACGTAATGCCCGATGGCCAGTGTTGGGCGGTCGGCCCCCGGCTCCCACGTGGCGGAAAAGGCGGTGGACCATGCGTCGCCGCCGTCGAAGCCCCAGGCGACGGAGGCATCCTCGAAGGCGCAGTCGCCGGTGCCGCGCAGCAGCATGTCGGACCCGACGCGCAGCACGGCGAGGTCCAGCATGCCATCGCCGTCGATGTCCAGCGGCCAGGCGCCCGTGACGCCCTCGATCCACGGCACCGACGCGTTCTCGAACGCGATGCTGCCCGGTACGCTGCGGTTCCGGAACAGCCGCGCGGGGCCGTCGCCCCCGGCGACGAAGAGGTCGGGAAACCGGTCGCCGTCGCAATCGAAGGCCGCGACGCCGCCGCCCACGAAATGCTCCCAACCGCCGTCGTAGACATGCGGCACCGGCAGCGCGGCCGACGCATCCTCGAAGGACGGCTCCGCCGCTGCGGACCCGGCAAGGACCAGAGCCAGCAGAACGGGGGCGGGGCATGGACGGTGCATGGCAACCGATCCTAGGCACCCCTGCAACCGGTGCAAGCGGTTCGCGCGACATCGCGGGGGCGGCCACCCGTACCGGCGCGGCCAATCGGACGACGAAGGCTTTTGACAGGGCCGGTCGGCGCCGCTAGCGTCCATCAGCCAAAGACCAAAACGGCCGCGCCGAGAAGGCCGGCACCGCGATCCTGGGAGGGACCACATGCGTTTCACACTTCTCGCCGCCACGGCGCTGTCCGCCACATTGGCCACGGCGTCCTTCGCGCAGGACGGCATGACCGTCGGCGTCAGCTGGTCGAACTTCCAGGAGGAGCGCTGGAAGACCGACGAGGCCGCCATCAAGGACGCGCTGGAGGCGGCCGGCGCGCAATACGTGTCGTCCGACGCGCAATCGTCATCGTCCAAGCAGATCTCGGACGTCGAGTCGCTGATCGCGCAGGGCGTGGACGCGCTGATCATCCTCGCGCAGGACGCCCAGGCGATCGGCCCCGCCATTCAGGCCGCGTCCGACGAAGGCATCCCCGTCGTAGGCTATGACCGGCTGATCGAGGACGACCGCGCGTTCTACCTGACCTTCGACAACATCGAGGTGGGCCGGATGCAGGCCCGCGCGGTGCTGGAGGCGGCGCCGACGGGCAACTACGTGATGATCAAGGGATCGCCGACCGACCCCAATGCCGACTTCCTGCGCGGCGGCCAGCAGGAGGTGCTGCAGGAGGCCATCGACGCCGGCGACATCACCATCGTGGACGAGGCCTATACCGACCAGTGGCTGCCCGCGAACGCCCAGCGGAACATGGAGCAGATCCTGACCGCCAACAATAACGAGGTCGACGCGGTCGTCGCGTCGAACGACGGCACGGCGGGCGGCGCGGTCGCGGCGCTGGCCGCCCAGGGCATGGACGGCATTCCCGTCTCGGGCCAGGACGGCGACCACGCGGCGCTGAACCGCGTCGCCAAGGGTACGCAGACCGTCAGCGTCTGGAAGGACGCGCGCGAGCTGGGCAAGCGCGCCGGCGAGATTGCGGTCGAACTGGCCGGAGGCGCCGAGATGTCGGCCATCGAGGGCGCCGAGGAGTGGACATCGCCCGCAGGCACGACGCTCTGGGCCGAGTTTCTCGAGCCGATTCCGGTGACGCAGGACAACCTCAGCACCGTCACGGACGCCGGCTGGATCGAGGTCGATGCACTGTGCCAGGGGGTCGAAGCCGGCCCCGCGCCCTGCAGCTGATCCGTCGCGGGCGGCCGTGTCCGACCCGGCCGCCCATCCGGCCAACACCGGCCCCCGGTCCGCCGGGGCCCGGGCGTACCCGTCAGGGGCTGTGAGGCGACATGACAGATACCGCGAACCCGACTACCGACCGCGCTCCGACGGCGCCGCCCGGACCCGATACCAAGCGCAGCCCCGCACCGCGGCGCAAACTCCTCGACACGCTGGAGGTCGACGTCCGGCTCCTGGGGATGATTGGCGCCTTCATTCTCGTCTGCATCGTCTTCAATGTGATGACGCAGGGGCAGTTCCTGACCGCGCGCAACGTCTTCAACCTGACGATCCAGACCGTCAGCGTCGCCATCATGGCGACCGGGATGGTCTTCGTCATCGTCACGCGGCACATCGACCTCAGCGTCGGATCGCTGCTGGCCACATGCTCGGCCATGATGGCGATGACGCAGACGTGGTTCGTGCCGCAGGTATTGGGCCTCGGCCTGGGGTCGGCCGCAACGGCGCCCATCGCCATCGCCGTGGGCCTCGTGACCGGGGTCGCCATCGGCGCCTTTCACGGCTGGCTGATCGGCTACCTGCTGATCCCGTCCTTCATCGTGACGCTGGGCGGGCTGCTGATCTGGCGCAACGTCGCGTGGTACCTGACCAGCGGTCAGACCATCGGCCCGCTGGACGAGACCTTCCAACTTTTCGGCGGTATCAACGGCACCCTGGGCGAGACGTTCAGCTGGGCGGTCGGCATCATCGCCGTGCTGGGCGCGCTCTACGGCCTCTGGCAGGCCCGCCGCGCCAAGGTCGCGCACGAGTTCCCGGTCAAGCCGTTGTGGGCCGAAGCGCTTCTGGGCTTGCTGCTGACGGCGGCCATCCTGGCGTTCATCTGGGTGCTCAACAGCTACACCATCCCGTCGCGGGTGCTGGCTCGCCAGTTCGAGGCGCGCGGAGAGACGGTGCCCGAAGGCTTTGCCGCCGCCTACGGCCTGCCCGTGTCGGTGCTGCTGCTGATCGGAATCGCCATCCTGATGACCGTCACGGCGCGGCGCACCCGGCTGGGGCGGTACATCTTCGCCACCGGGGGAAACCCGGACGCAGCCGAGCTGTCGGGCATCAACACGCGCCTGCTGACGGTCAAGGTGTTCGCTATCATGGGCGCGCTCTGCGCCATCTCGGCCGTGGTCGCGTCGGCGCGTCTGACCTTCCACTCCAACGACATCGGCACGCTGGACGAGTTGCGCGTCATCGCCGCCGCTGTCATCGGCGGCACCGCGCTGGCCGGCGGGCTGGGGACGATCTACGGCGCGATCCTGGGCGCACTCATCATGCAGTCGCTGCAATCGGGGATGGCGATGGTCGGTGTGGACGCGCCGCTGCAGAACATCGTCGTGGGCGCCGTGCTGGTGCTGGCCGTGCTGATCGACATCGTCTACCGCCGCCGGATGGGAGCGAAATGATGGACACCGCAACGGCACCGGCACCCACGTCGACCCGCGCCGCAGGCGGCACGCCTCTAGTCGAGCTGCGCAACATCTCCATCGCGTTCGGTGGCGTGCGTGCCGTCGACGACGTCAGCGTCGATCTCTACGCCGGCGAGGTCGTGGGCCTGCTGGGCCACAACGGCGCCGGCAAGTCGACGCTGATCAAATGCCTCTCCGGCGCCTACCAGGCGGATTCGGGCGAAATCTGGGTCGAAGGCAAGAAGGCCACCATCACCAACCCCCGCGACGCCCGGTCCTACAACATCGAGACGATCTACCAGACGCTGGCGCTGGCCGACAATCTGGATGCCGCGTCGAACCTGTTCCTGGGGCGCGAGATCACGACGCCGCTGGGACTGGTGGACGACGCCGCCATGGAGGCCGAGACGCGCCGCATCATGGGTCGGCTGAACCCCAACTTCAAAAAGTTCGCCCAGCCGGTGTCGGCCCTGTCGGGCGGCCAGCGGCAGTCGGTCGCGATCGCCCGCGCGGTCTACTTCAACGCCCGCATCCTGATCATGGACGAACCCACCGCCGCGCTGGGACCGCAGGAAACGCAGATGGTGGCCGAGCTGATCGCCGAGCTGAAGAAGCAGGGCATCGGCATCTTCCTCATCTCGCACGACATCCATGACGTGATGGATCTGTGCGACCGGATCTCGGTGATGAAGAACGGGCAGCTGGTGGGCACCGAACGGGTCGAGGACGTCACGGACGACGACATTCTGGGCATGATCATCCTCGGCAAGAAACCTGCCAGAGCCGCGTGACGTTGCACCGACCGAAACGATGGTCTCTGGCTTGACGAGCGCGCACGCGGGGCCGTGACGAACGGCCGACGACGACGCACCGCAATCGAATGGATCCCCTGATGTATCTCGGACTCGACCTCGGCACGTCCTCGCTGAAGGCCTTGCTGATCGACGGCGACGGCGCCGCCGTGGCCGAGGCGTCGGCGCCGCTGACGGTTCAGCGGCCGCACCCCGGCTGGTCCGAGCAGGATCCGGCAACCTGGGTCGCGGCCGCCGAAACCGTGCTGGACGCGCTGGCCGGCAAGGCGGACCTGTCGCAGGTCGCGGGCATCGGTCTGTCGGGGCACATGCATGGGGCCACGCTGCTGGACCGCGCCGACGATCCGCTGCGGCCCTGCATGCTGTGGAACGACACCCGTGCCCATGCGCAGGCCGCCTCCATGGACCGCGACCCGATCTGGCGCGAGATCACCGGCAATATCGTCTTTCCCGGTTTCACCGCGCCCAAGGTCGCCTGGGTCCGCGACGAAGAGCACGAGATCTTCGACCGGATCGCGCATGTCCTCCTGCCCAAGGACTATCTGCGCCTGTGGCTTACGGGCGAGCATACGTCCGACATGTCCGACGCCGCCGGGACGGCGTGGCTGGACACGCGCGAACGCGACTGGTCGGGCGACCTGCTGGAAGCCACGGGCCTCACCCGGTCGCAGGTGCCGGCGCTGGTCGAAGGATCGGCCAGATCGGGCACGATACGGCCCGAGATCGGCCAGCGCTGGGGCATGGATGCCGCCTGCGTCGTCGCTGGCGGGGGCGGCGACAACGCGGCCTCGGCCGTCGGGGCGGGCGCGGTGAAGGAGGGGACGGCATTCGTGTCGATGGGCACCTCCGGCGTGCTCTTCGCCGCCACCGACCGCTACCGACCCGATCCGGGGACCGCCGTGCACACGTTCTGCCATGCCCTGCCCGGGACATGGCACCAGATGGGCGTGATCCTGGCGGCGACGGACGCGCTGGAATGGCTGGCGCGGTTCGCCGGCACGAGCGCGACGGCCCTGACGGCGGATATGGGGCCCTTGCAGGCGCCCGGCTCCGCGTCGTTCCTGCCCTATCTCGGCGGCGAACGGACGCCGCACAACGATGCCGCCGTGCGCGGCGCGTTCCTGGGCCTCGACCACGCCACCGACCGGGCCGCCGCCACCCGGGCCGTGCTGGAGGGCGTGGCCTTCGCCTTCCGCGACTGTCGCGATGCGCTGGAGCAGACCGGCACCCGGATCGACCGCGCGCTGGCGGTGGGTGGGGGCGCAAGGTCCGACTACTGGCTGGCCTGCATCGCCACCGCACTCGACATCCCGCTGGACGTGCCCGAGGCCGAGGCCGGTGCCGCGCTGGGGGCGGCGCGTCTCGGCATGATGGCCGCCACCGGCGCCGGCGCCGAAATCGCGACCCCGCCCGCCATCGCGCGCACAGTCGAGCCCGACCGCGACCTCATGGCCGCCTTCGACGACGCCCACGCCCGCCATACCGCCGCCTACCCGCTGCTGCGCGACTGGTGACACGGGCGCTGGCAACCGGTTTCCTGCCTGGCCCGGTGCCGCCCGACGTGGCACGCATCACCGGCAACCGGGCAATGCCGGGATCCGGCCACGACGAAAGGGACACAGGATGAGCTATTTCGACGGGATCGACCCCATCCGCTTCGCCGGGACGGACGGCGGCGACGCGCTGGCCTTCCGGCACTACGACCCCGACAGTTTGGTCGCCGGCAAAAGGCTAGAGGATCATCTGCGCTTCTCGGTCGCGTGGTGGCACAGCTTTGCCTGGCCCGGCGGCGATCCCTTCGGCGGGCAGACTTTCCGGCGCCCCTGGTTCGGCGAGAACCACGCCGATCCGATGGACGCCGCCCGCGCCGCCGCCGACGCCGCCTTCGACCTTTTCGCCATCCTCGGCCAGCCCTATTTCTGCTGGCACGACGCGGACATCCGGCCCGAGGGCGCGACCTTCGCCGAAAGCCAGCGCAACCTCGACGCCGTCGTCGACTACATCGGCGGGAAAATGGAGGCATCCGGTGTCAAGTGCCTCTGGGGAACCGCCAACCTCTTCTCGCACCGCCGCTTCATGGCGGGGGCAGCCACCAATCCAGACCCGGAGGTCTTCGCCTGGTCGGCCGCCACCGTGAAGGCCTGCATGGACGCGACGATGCGCCTGGGAGGCGAGAATTACGTCCTCTGGGGCGGGCGCGAAGGGTATGAGACGCTTCTCAACACCGACCTTGCGCGCGAGGCCGAACAGGCGGGCGCGTTCCTGAGCAAGGTGGTCGACTACAAGCACAAGATCGGCTTCCAGGGCGCCATCCTGCTGGAGCCGAAGCCGCAGGAGCCGACCAAGCACCAGTACGACCACGACGTCGCGACCTGCTACGGGTTTCTCAAGCGGTTCGGGCTGGAGGACGAGGTGAAACTGAACATCGAGCAGGGGCACGCGATCCTGGCCGGCCACAGCTTCGAGCACGAGCTTGCGACGGCGCGCAGCCTCGGGATCCTCGGGTCCATCGACATGAACCGCAATGACATGCAGTCCGGCTGGGACACCGACCAGTTCCCCGACAACCCCCGCGAGGCGGCGCTGGCCTATTACGAGGTACTGGCGATGGGTGGCTTCACCACCGGCGGCACCAACTTCGACGCCAAGCTGCGCCGCCAGTCGCTGGACCCGGTCGATCTGGTGGCCGCGCATGTGGGCGCCATGGACGTCTGTGCGCGCGGCCTGATCGCTGCCGCCGCCATTTGGGACGACCGCGCGCTGGAAGGGCCGCGCGACGACCGCTACGCCGGGTGGGAGGCCGACACCGCGCGCACGATGCTGGGGGACGAGGGACTGGACGCGATCCACGCCCGCGTCACGGCCTCGGACGGTCAGCCCGAACCGCGGTCCGGGCGTCAGGAGGTGCTGGAGAACGTCGTCTCGCGCTACGTCTGATGCGCGCGCGGGCGGCTTTGGCGGAGCCTCCGGCGGAGATATTTTGGAACCCAAGTCGGGGATGGGTCCGACGTGGCGATCCTTTCCGGAATGTCGATTGGGTTCACGATGCGAATACATGTAAAGCCCGGGGCGGTCGGGCGGGCGGGGTGCCATCCTGGACCATGCGCTGCGACGGGACGGCCGGCGCCGGGTGGAGCGGGTGCCGCCGCTCATTTCACGTCGTCGGGAAGCCGCCCGCCCGGATGACCCGTCCGGGCACCGCGTGGCCCAGCGTCCGTTCCAGCCAGCGGGCGGCGTCAATGGCGGCCTCCAGCGACATGCCCGTCGCGACGCCCGCGCGATCCAGCATGTAGAGCAGATCCTCGGTCGCGATGTTGCCCGTGGCTCCCGGCGCGAAGGGGCAGCCGCCGATCCCGCCCAGAGACGCGTCGAGCGTCGCGACCCCCGCCTGCAGCCCCGCCCAGGCGTTGGCGATCCCGGTGCCGCGCGTGTCGTGGACGTGCAGGCGGACTGGGACCGTCGGATGCGCCCGACGGACAGCGGCCACCCGCAGGGCGACGTCGCGCGGCGTGGCGACGCCGATCGTGTCGGCGAGAGCGATCTCGAACGGATCCGCCGCCATGCAGGCGTCGACGGTGCGCATCAGAGTGTCGGGCGCGACCTCGCCCTCGAACGGGCAACCGAAGGCGGTCGAGACGGTGATGCCGATGCGAACCTGCGGCAGATCGCGCCGCGCCTGCGCGATGACCTCCAGCGCGCCTTCGGCGGTGGCGCCCTGGTTGCGTCGACCGAACGTGTCGGAGACGGCGACGACGGTGTTCACCTCGTCCACCCCCGCGGCCACCGCGCGGTCGATGCCGCGACGGTTCAGCGCCAGCCCGATATGTCGCCCGGTGCCCCGCTGCAGGGTGGCGCAGACCTCGGCCCCGTCGGACATGCGCGGTACCGCGCGGGGGTTGACGAAGGAGGCGACCTCGATCCGTCCGGCGCCCATGTCAGCCGCGCGGGCGATGAAGGAGACCTTTTCGGTCGTCGTCAGTTCGGCGGGGTCGTTCTGCAACCCGTCGCGCGGCCCGACCTCGACAATCTCGATCCGGTCGGTCATCCGTCGACCTCGCCGTGGATCGCGAACTGCTCCAGCCCCGCCGGATCAGCGTCGATCGCGCGGAAGACCTCACGCACGCCCCCGGTCTCAAGCGTGCGCGCCACGGTGAGCAGCGTGTTGGGCGCGTGCCCCGCGCAGAGATCCGCCATCTGTCGCAGCTCCTCGGCTGCGACAGGACGGGCGGCCGCGACGTCGGGTGCGCCGTAATGCGACACGAAATGCGCAGCGATCCCGTCCTCCAGCATCGCCAGTTCGTCCGGCGCGATGCGCGTGACGGCGACGAAGGTGACGCGGCCGAACGTCTCGGCCCCCAGCCAGCCGTTCGCGAATGCCTGCCGCGCGCGCCCCGTCAGGTCGCCCTCGCCCCAGTCCGAGAACTCCCACCCGCCGGACAGGCACCATTCGCCGGTGCGCGCGGGGCTGTGGAAGACGCGCCGGTCGCTTTCGTCGAAATGGATCGCGCGGGCGAGGTGCAGGGTCACGCCGACACCTCCTCGCGCCGCAACAGGGCTGAAAGCGGCACGGTCGCGACGCCGTCTCCGGTCCGGACCAGCAGGCCCAGCGCATCGTCGATCCCCAGCGCCGTGCCGGCGACGCCGCCGTGGGCCACCGGTGCTCCGATTCCATGCGCCAGCGTGGACCATTCGGCGGCGACGGGGGCCGGCCCGCCCTCCTCCCACGCATGGATGCGCACGAGGCTGTGGCGGATCCAGGCCTCCAGCAGGGTCACGGGCGCGATGTCGCCGCAGCCTTCGTCGGCGAGGGTCGTGCGGTCGACGGTCTCGCCGGGATCGGCCGTGCCGGTGGGCAGGATCGCCACGTCCAGCGCGACCACCAGCCAGTCGGGCCGTACCTGCGGATCGTCCGTGTCCGACGCGCTGGTGACCGTGCCGCAGAGGGCGCCGTTCACCAGAACGCCGCCGTCCCAGGCGAGATGCACCGCGACCTCGGGCGGGGCCAGCGCACCCAGCGCATCGCGCAGGCCGACTGCGCACAGCGGCAGCATCGCCATGGCGGCCGACAGCGGCACCTCCGGCGCCAGCACGAGAGCGGCGCGCAGGCGGTCAACCGCCACGTCGTGCAGGACGAGGCCGGCATCGCACCCCGCCCGCGCCTGCTCCACCGCGACATCCATCGGCGCGGCGCCGCCGGTCGCGCGGCCCCACAACAACGGCGGAAATGACGGCGCGGGACTTGTCATGTCACGGCCGTCGGGATGGCGACGACATACCCGCGCTGCCCCGGCGCCGGACGGGACAAGCACCCTGCGGCCGGCGACGGAGCCACGGCGACGTCTTCCTTGGACCGCAGCAGATATCCTTGCGGAAAGCGCATCGTCGCGAGCGGTACTCGCGACAGGGGCCCCCGCCCCCGGATCATGCCGACCCGCCGGCGACCAGATCCCTGGCGATCCGGCGGAAGGTCTGCGCCGCGGTCCCCTCGGGGTCGGTGACGGTGACGGGCGCGCCCCCGTCGGACGCCACGCGGATATCCAGTTGCAGCGGCACCTCGCCCAGCAGCGGCACGCCCAGCTTCTCCGCCTCGGCCGCGACGCCGCCATGGCCGAAGATATGCTCTTCGTGCCCGCAGTTGGAGCAGACATGCGTGCTCATGTTCTCGACCATGCCGAGTATCGGCACCTTGAGCTGGTTGAACATGTCTATCGCCTTGCGGGCATCGATCAGCGCCACGTCCTGCGGGGTCGACACGATTATGGCCCCGGTCACGTCGGATTTCTGCGCCAGCGTCATCTGGACGTCGCCGGTGCCGGGCGGCAGGTCGACGATCAGCACGTCCAGCGCGCCCCACTGCACCTGCATCAGCATCTGCTGAAGCGCGCCCATGAGCATCGGCCCGCGCCAGACCACCGCCTGCCCCTCGTTCACCATCAGCCCCAGCGACATCATGGTGACGCCGTGGTTGCGCATGGGCAGGATGATCTTGCCGTCGGGACTGGCGGGCCGGCCGCTGACCCCCAGCATCCGCGGCTGCGAGGGGCCGTAGACGTCGGCGTCCAGAAGGCCGACGCGCCGCCCCTCTGCGGCCAGCGCGCAGGCGAGGTTGGCGCTGACCGTGGACTTGCCCACCCCGCCCTTGCCGGACGCGATGGCGACGATGCGGTCGACGCCCGGCACCTTTTGCGGCCCGGCGGGGGCGGCGCGCCTGGGCTTGAGGTCGGGCGGCGCCGCAGGCGCGCTGTGCGCGGTCATCACCGCCGACACTGACGCCACTCCGGGCACGGCACCCGCCGCCGCCTCGGCCGCGTCGCGCACGGGTGCGTAGGCGTCGACGCGCGCCGGGTCCACCTCCAGCACGAACCGGACGGCGCCGTCGTCCTGGACGGTCAGCGCCCGCACCAGACCCGCGGTGACGATGTCGCCGCCGCCGGCCGGATCCGCGACGCCCCTTAGTGCCGCCAGCACGGCGTCGCGGTCGGCCATGTCAGGCGTCCCCGCCGTCGGCGGCGAAGCCCGCGCCGGCGTCGGGCGCCTGGATCGTGCCGTTCACCTCATGAGTCAGGTCGAGCCCGGGCACAGTCAGCACGACATGCGCCGCGAACGGGCCCCCGCCCTTGCCCCCGTCCTGCCCGCGGCCGCGCATCGCCTCCTCGATGGCCTGCTGGGACGTGACGCCCACCTGCTTGAGGAACTTTCGCATCGACATGTTGAAGTCTTCGTCCATCTCGCCCTCCCGAACGCATCAGGTCGCGCAGCATAGGCCGTTGGCGCCCGGTGCCAATGGCGCATGCCCTCCGGGTCGGCACGCCCTCAGGTCCACCTCAGTGGTCGCGGCGCCCGCGGCCGTCCGGCACCGAACCGGCGCGTTCGGCGAGGTAGTCATCGGTCGTGCGCACGCGGGGGCGCGGGGCTGCACCCATCGGCTGCTTCTGCGCATGGTACTGGGCGTTGACGCGGCAGCGGTCGCACATGCGGATCATCCGCGCCGCGTCCCCGGTCGCGAACATCGCATGCTTGCCGGCCAGCTGGGTGGCCACCCTCTCGACCGTGGACTGGACGCCGAAGGCCGCGCCGCATTCGACGCAGAGCGCCGGCTCCTCCTCGTTCAGGACGCGTTGCGACAGGGCGGCGTCCGACAGATCCATCCGCGGCTCAAGCGTGATGGCGTCCTCGGGGCAGATCGTCTCGCACAACCCGCATTGAAGGCAGGCGTCCTCCTGGAACAGCAGCTGCGGGCGGTCCGGATTGTCGCCCAGCGCCCCCGAGGGGCAGAGCGACACGCATGACAGGCACAGCGTGCAGGCGTCCGTATCGACGAGGACCGCGCCGTAGGCGGCGCCGGCCGGCAGGGGAACCGGCCCCGCCCCGGTTGCCGAATCGGGAACCGACGCGTCGCTCGGCGCTTGCAATGCGCGGGCGGAAAGCCGGGCGATCTGGCGCCGCGTTCCCATTGGCAGGACCGGTCGCGACAGCGGCGCCGGGGCCGGTCCGCGCAGGGCGACGGCAAGCGCGTCGGGCGTCGCGGGCCCGATCAGATCCAGCGTGCCCGCCGGGGCCAGGGCGCGGGCAAGGGTGATCTCGGCCGTCAGGGCGGCCCGTTCGGTGGTCGCCGTCAGAAGCACGTCGACCCGGGCGAAGCCACAGGCGAGGGCTGCCAGCATCTCGGCATGGCCGAAGGCGGGCAGCGCGGGAAGCGCCATTGGGATCGTCGCGGCCGGCAGGCCCGCGCCGTAGCGTGCCGCGTCGCGGATCATCGCCGCACCCGCCGCGTCGTCGTGAACGAGGAGGCGCGGGGCGGAGCCGCCGGCGGTGCGATAGCTCCGGGCAAGCAACTCGATCCGGCGGAACGTGTGATCGACCGGCGGCGCGTCGTAGGCGATGGCGCCGGACGGACAGAGCGACGAACAGCCCCCGCAACCCGCGCAGAGCATCGGATCCACGGCGACATGATCGCCCGCAGGCACGATGGCGCCGGCCGGGCACACGTCGAGGCAGCGGGTGCAGCCGATCTGACCGGCCCGCGAATGGGCACAGAGCGGTTCGGTGACGCGGACATGCAGCGGCTTCTCGAACGTGCCACGCAAACGGGCGGCGGCAAGGATGGCGGCGCCGACGGCCGCCGGGTCCGACGGATCGGCCATGAGGTAGCCCTCGCGCCGGTCGGCATGCGGAACACGCGGCGCGCACCCCGAGAGATCCAGCACGATGTCGCAGGCGCTGACGGCGGCACGCGGCGGCCCGAACCCCAGCGCACCGCGACCGGCGGGATCGGCGAGGCGCAGGTCCGCGAAGGTACAGGCAAAGCTGCCCAGCGCGCCGCTCAGATCCTCCAGCGTACCTGCGATGACGTCGAAGCGTGCGCCCGGCGGGATCGACGCCGCCGCGCCCTCGGCCAGGAGCACGGTGACGGCCAGGTCGTCGGCCAGCGCGGCGGCGGCATGGTAGACGGCGGCTGCCGGACCCAGGATCAGGCACGACCCCTCGGACACGACATCGATGCTGCGCGCGGGCGGCGTGGCCAGCAGCGCGTCGGCGACCAGCGCCGCCTGCTTGGGCCCGGCGTGCGCGGCCTCGTCCGACCAGCCCGCCCGGTCGCGCAGGTCCACGAAGGCCGGGGCCGCGATACCCGCCGACTCGGCCGCCTCGGTCAGGCGCGCGACCTCCTGCCCGCAGGCGAGGATGGCGGAGCCGACGGCCATCTCTGCCAGAGCTGTGTCGATCTGGCGGGTGCACAAACGCGTGTGCACGGCCGAGCAGGACAGCCCCGTGGCCGTCGCGATGGCGCCGGGATCGACGGTCTGGCTGCCCGCGCAGTCGCACAGAATCAGCCGCGCGCGAGGAGTGTCGTCCATGGGATCGCCTGCCTGCCGTAACCGCGGGAACGGCACGATAGACACGGGCGCCGGAATTGGCAAAGGCCCGCGCCGCCGCCCGTCGGGCACGGTCCGTCCGGATCCTCCGTTTCGCCGACCGGGCGGCGCCGCCCGGCGAAAGGGCCTTGGCCCGGCGGGACGATCCGCGCAGGGTGTAGGTCGTGACAGGAGGATGACGGTGCCGACAGGGCGACCCGATATCGGACAGGACGGACAGCCGGCGCAGGTCGTCCCTCTGGGCGTCGTCGTGCGCCGGACTCCGGGCGTCACGCGCTGGGCCGCCTGGTCCTGGCAGGCGGTGGGCGTCCTGCCGGGCGCGGGGCCGGCCGACTGGCAGGTGCTGCGCCGCGAAGAGACGCCGCGCGGCACAGTCACCGACTATCACGCCGCGACCCTGCCGCTGGAACTCTGGCCGCCCGAGGCCGCCGCCTACCGCGCCATGCTGGGATCGCGGCGCCCCGGGATCGGGGTGGTCATGCGCGACGTGCCGGGGGCCGGCGCCGCGACGGATGCACGCCCCCGCGTCGTCCTCGTCACCGCGTCGCCGTTCGAGGCGCAAGACTATCTCGACAGCGGCGACGAGGTCGTGGAACTGGTCGCGATGCCGGACGCTCTGGGTGCGCTGATCGACGCCTTCGTCGCGCGTCACCATGTCGAGGTGCCCTTCGTCAAGCGGCGGCGCGACCGTCAGGACACCGACGCCGTCGAGGACGGGATCGGCGACGCGCGCATCCGACAGACCGCCGATGTATACCGCGCGCCGCGGGGCGGCGGCCGATGAGCCGGGACTTCTGGTCCCGCCGCCGCGACCGCGTCGCGGCCGAGGCCCGCGCAGAGATCGAGGACGCGGCCAAAACCCCGCCAGTCCGGGACGCGGCGTCGCCTCTCCTTCCTGCCGACGACGGTCCGGCGGACGTCGCCGCGCGCGCTCCGGCCGTTGCCGCGGAAGTGCTGGCCGACGGCGGGTCGGACCCCGCCGAAGCCGTGACCGAGGATCGATCCGACGCCGAGGTGCTTGAGGCGCTCGGTCTTCCCGATCCGGGCGGCCTGAGTCGCGGCGACGACTTCGCGCAGTTCATGTCGCGCGCCGTGCCTGCCCATCTGCGCCGCCAAGCCCTGCGGCGCCTTTGGCGCACCAACCCGGTCCTTGCCAACCTCGACCGGCTGGTGGACTACGACGAGGATTTCGGCGCCGCCGCGAGGGCGCAGAGCGGCGTCGCCTCTGCCTATCAGGTGGGGCGCGGCATGACGGCGCATGTCGAGGAGGTCGCGCGCAAGGCCGAACGGCGCCTCGCGGCCGCAGTCCAACAGGAGAACGCCCCGGCGTCCGACGCGACATGCGTGCCGACCGATGCAGCCGACCCGGCCGGATACCCGGCCGACGACGCGCATCCGGACCCCGGCGTCGCGGCGGCAGCCGGGCCGGCTGCGCCCGGCGTCGACGCGCCTCGGGTAGGGGACGACCCGCCTGGCGCTTGGTCTGAGGGCGATGCAGAGGATGGGCAGGCCGGGCCGGTGCGCCGTATGGCGGAAGCCGCGCCGAACCTCGGGCCCCATCCAAGGCGGATGCAGTTCGCCTCGTTGCCTCCCCCCTCGCCGGACGTTCCGAAAGGCCACCCATGACCGATACTGCGACACATGCGCCTGACGCGGATCCGGGCGTCGACCCGGCGGACCTGCTGCGCGCGCAGATGTACGATTTCCTGGGCGTTATGCTCGCCGCACCCCCGGACGCCGCCATGCTGAAGCACACGGCGGCGCTGTCCGGGGACGACGGCGCCATCGGGCAGGCCGTGTCGGCACTGGCGCGGACCGCCGCCCGGATGTCGCCGGCCCAGGCCGAGCGCGAGTTCAACGCCCTCTTCATCGGTCTTGGGCGAGGCGAATTGCTGCCCTATGCCAGCTACTATCTGACGGGTTTCCTGAACGAAAAGCCGCTGGCGACGCTTCGCACCGACATGGCCACCCATCAGATCGCGCGCGCGCCCAACGTGTTCGAACCGGAGGACAACATCGCGTCCCTGATGGAGATGATGGCCGGTCTCATCCGCGGCCGCTTCGGCGCTCCGGCATCCGTCGAGCGGCAGCGCACGTTCTGGGGACGCCACGTCGCGCCCTGGGCCGGACACTTCTTCGCCGACCTCGAAGCGGCCCGCGGGTCAGTACTCTACGCTCCGGTCGGCACGGCGGGGCGGCTCTTCATGGAGGTCGAGCGCGAGGGCTTTCGGATGAGCGGGGCTTGAACGGGAGGCGGTTCGGCGTAGAGTGGCCGAGAGAAGAGCAAGAACATGAACCAAGCGGGAGGATCGTCGCGATGACCGACACCAAGGGGCCGCAGGCCGAAGGCACCAGCCGCCGCGCGTTTCTGACGCTGGCCGTGGCCGCGCCCGCCGCGGCGACGCTGGCCGGCAACCGGGCCGCGGCGGCGACGGCAGACGCCTCCGGGTCGGCCACGGACGGACGGATGCAGGACACTGCGCATACCCGCGCCTATTACGACAGCGCCCGCTTCTAGCGGAGTCCGCGCCGGCCCCGACGGCGGGCCGGCGCGCCAGACTGCACACGCCCCGCACGGCCCGAGTGGCCGCGCTGCCGGGGCGCCAGGGGGAGAGACGAGATGCTGAGACGCAAGACCGATAACACGCCGCGCACCCGGACCGGTGGCATCGCCGCCAACCTGAGCGCGGCGCCCGGCGCGGGTGGCGGCACCATCGACCGGCGCGGGTTCCTGCGCGGATCGGGCCTGGCCATCGGCGGGCTGGCGGCCATCGGCGCCTCGGGCGGCGGCATGGTCACGCGGGCCACGGCGCAGGAGGCGGTGGACGGGGCGATCGAGCTCAAGAAAACCGTCTGCACCCACTGTTCGGTCGGCTGCACGGTGATCGCCGAGGTCCAGAACGGCGTCTGGATCGGTCAGGAGCCCGGTTGGGACAGCCCCTTCAACCTGGGCGCGCATTGCGCCAAGGGTGCCTCGGTACGCGAGACGGCGCATGGCGAGCGGCGGCTCAAGTATCCGATGAAGAAGGAAGGCGGCGCCTGGAAGAAGATCAGCTGGGAGCAGGCGATCGACGAGATCGGCGACCGGATGATGGCGATCCGCGACGAATCCGGCCCCGATTCGGTCTACTGGCTGGGCAGCGCCAAGCACTCGAACGAACAGGCGTACCTCTTCCGCAAGTTCGCCGCCTACTGGGGCACCAACAACGTCGACCACCAGGCGCGGATCTGCCACTCGACCACGGTGGCGGGCGTGGCGAACACATGGGGCTACGGCGCCATGACCAACAGCTACAACGACATCCACAACAGCCGCGCCATCATCATCATCGGCGGCAATCCGGCCGAGGCACATCCGGTGTCCCTGCTGCACCTTCTGAAAGCCAAGGAAGAGAACAACGCGCCCCTGATCGTATGCGATCCGCGCTTCACCCGCACCGCCGCGCATGCCGACGAGTTCGTGCGCATGCGCCCCGGCAGCGACGTGGCGCTGGTCTGGGGCATCCTGTGGCACATCTTCGAGAACGAGTGGGAGGACAAGGAGTTCATCCGCACCCGCGTCTGGGGCATGGACCAGATCCGCGCCGAGGTCGCGAACTGGACCCCCGATGAGGTCGAGCGGGTGACGGGGGTGCCCGAGGCGCAGATGGAGCGGGTCGCGCGCACCCTGGCCAACAACAAGCCCGGCACGATGATCTGGTGCATGGGCGGCACGCAGCACACCAACGGCAACAACAACACCCGCGCCTACTGCATCCTCCAGCTTGCCCTTGGGAACATGGGCGTCGCGGGCGGCGGCACCAACATCTTCCGCGGCCACTGCAACGTGCAGGGCGCGACGGATCTGGGCGTGCTGGCCGACACCCTGCCCGGCTACTATGGCCTGAACGAAGGCGCCTGGGCGCATTGGGCCCGCGTCTGGGACGAGGACCTGGACTGGCTCAAGGGGCGCTTCTCGGTCATGGAAGGCGCCGAAGCGGACGGCGCCGACCGGCCGATGATGAACTTCACCGGCATCCCCGTGTCACGCTGGATAGACGGCGTGCTGGAGCCGGCAGAGAACATCGACCAGCCCGCCAACACCCGCGCCATGGTGCTGTGGGGCCACGCCCCCAACAGCCAGACCCGCCAGAAGGAGATGGCGACGGCGATGGAAAAGCTGGACCTGATGGTCGTGGTCGATCCGTTCCCGACGGTCAGCGCGATCCTTCAGGACCGCGACGACGGGGTCTACCTGCTGCCCGCCACGACCCAGTTCGAATCGCGCGGATCGGTCACCGCGTCCAACCGGTCTATCCAGTGGCGCGAGCAGGTCGTCGACCCCCTGTTCGAGTCCAAGCAGGACCACGAGATCCTCGCCCTCTTCGCGGCCAAGTTCGGCTTCGACGACCGGCTGTTCCGCCATATCGGCATGGACGGCACGGTGCCCAACATCGAGGACCTGACGCGCGAGTTCAACCGCGGCATGTGGACCATCGGATATACGGGGCAGAGCCCCGAGCGCATCAAGATGCACATGGCCAACCAGGAGACGTTCGACCGCACCACGCTGCGGGCGAACGGCGGGCCGGCCGATGGCGACTTCTACGGGATGCCCTGGCCGTGTTGGGGCACGCCCGAGATGAACCACCCCGGCACCGCAAACCTCTACGACCTGTCCCTGCCGGTGGCGGACGGCGGCCTGACCTTCCGCGCCCGTTTCGGGGTGGAGCGCGAGGGCGACAACCTTCTGGCCGAGGGCGTCTACTCCAAGGACTCCGAGATCGAGGACGGCTACCCAGAGTTCACGATGCAGATGCTGAACGAACTGGGCTGGGACAAGGATCTCACCCCCTACGAACGGCGCGTGATCGAATGGGTCTCGGGTTTCTCCGACACGCGACCGGGCACCGAAGAGGTCGGCGAGACAAGCCAGCAGGGCGAGCGCCCCTCGGACTACGTGGACCAGGTGGGCGGCGTGAACTGGAAGACCGACCTTTCGGGCGGCATCCAGAGGGTCGCCATCGCCCATGGCTGCGCCCCCTTCGGCAACGCCAAGGCGCGCGCATCGGTCTGGACGTTTCCGGACCCCGTGCCGCTGCACCGCGAACCGCTCTACTCCAACCGGCGCGATCTGGTCGCGGACTATCCGACCTACGAAGACAAGAAGTTCTGGCGCATCCCGACGCTTTACAGGTCCATCCAGGAAAAGGATTTCTCGGAAACCTATCCGATCATCCTGACCTCCGGCCGGCTTGTCGAATACGAGGGCGGCGGCGACGAGACCCGGTCGAACCCGTGGCTGGCCGAGCTGCAGCAGACCATGTTCATCGAGGTCAATCCACGCGACGCCAACGATATCGGTATCCGCGACGGCGCGATGGTCTGGGTCGAGGGGCCGGAGGGCGGGCGCATCAACGTCATGGCGATGCTGACCGAACGCGTGGCGCCGGGCGTGGCCTTCATGCCCTTCCACTTCGGCGGGCACATGGAGGGCGAGGATCTGCGCGACCGCTATCCCGAAGGCGCCGATCCCATCGTCCTGGGCGAAAGCACCAATACCGCGCAGACCTATGGCTACGACAGCGTGACCCAGATGCAGGAGACCAAGGCCACTCTCTGCAAGATCACCGCGGCCTGAGGAGGGCACCGATATGGCACGAGCCAAATTCCTGTGCGATGCCGAACGCTGCATCGAATGCAACGCCTGCGTCACCGCCTGCAAGAACGAGCACGAGGTGCCGTGGGGCATCAACCGCCGCAAGGTGGTGACGATCAACGACGGCAGCCCAGGCGAGACCTCGATCTCGGTCGCGTGCATGCACTGTTCGGACGCGCCCTGCATGGCGGTCTGCCCGGTCGACTGCTTCTACCAGAACGAAGAGGGGATCGTCCTCCACTCCAAGGACCTCTGCATCGGGTGCGGATATTGCTTCTACGCCTGCCCCTTCGGCGCGCCGCAATACCCGCAGGCCGGAAACTTCGGCAGCCGCGGCAAGATGGACAAGTGCACCTTCTGCGCCGGCGGCCCCGAGGAGACCCATTCCGAGGCCGAGTTCGCCAAGTACGGCCGCAACCGTATCGCCGAGGGCAAGCTGCCGATCTGCGCCGAGATGTGCAGCACCAAGGCTCTGCTGGCGGGCGACGGCGACGCCGTCAGCGAGATCTACCGCGAACGCGTCGTCGCCCGCGGCTTCGGATCGGGCGCATGGGGCTGGGGCACGGCCTACGACCAGAAGGAGGGCTAGGGAGGGACGGCGGCGCAGTACCCCTCAGCGGGGTATTGCGTAAAGGCCGTAAATCTCGCGTTCCAGACGGCCGAGGAACCGTTCCAGTCGCGTCGGGATGTCATCCGCCACCGCGACGGATGGGCAGTTGCTGGCCGAGGCCCACGTGCCGCCGCCCGCCGCAATCACTTCTTCCACGAAGGCGACGCAGTTGTTCGGCACGACGAGCCAGGTCCATGTGTCGGCCATGAGCGCTTCGAGATAGATCATTGCCGCACCCGGATCGGGCAACCGGACCGGCACCTGACGCAGTTCGGTCTTGCCCAACTCGCGCAGGTAGCGGCGATATCCGTTCTCCGTCATGTAACGCGGCGCGCCGCGGAATTCGGCCACGTGGAAATATAGGCCGCCGCGCCCTCCGGCACGCAGCAGCAGGTGCCCGCAAAAATTTGGGCCGTCGCCGCTGACCGCGACGACAGTCGCTGCCGTAAGGTCGATGTTGATGATGCCGGAGGCATTCAGGATCTCGCCGGAATAGGCCATTACAAATCCTTGAAATGAGTATGGGAACCGGACGACCGGGCGCGTCAAAATGAACGCAACTCAAAGGTAATCCAAATCAGCGCCGAACTCCTATCGAATGCTGTCGTCGGCCATGTTCAACCACTGCGAGGGACACGACATGCGTCCGGAGCCGCGGCCCATGCGCCACAGCCCTAGACCTTCCAGCGGCGCAGGGTCCCGCCCGGTTGCAACATCGGCTGCAACTCGACCCGCTGTCCCGTCCCGGTCACGCGCCCCGAGGCCCGGTCCGCGACGATGCGGGCCGCGGCGCGCCCGGTCGACCGGCGCTCGGCGTCCATGGTCGCAAGCCTGACGGGCAGTCCGTCCAGCAATTCCACACCGTTGAACCCGGCCAGACCCAGTCGGCCCGGCACCTCGAACCCGTGTTCAAGGCACCACAGAAGGCCGCCGGCACCGATCATGTCGTTGGAGTAGTAGAGGAAATCGACTTCCGGGTTCCGCCGCATCACCGCCGACGTCATTTCGCGCCCCTTCGCCAGGGCCGAGCCGCCGTCGTAAAACTCCTGCTCGACCACCTCCAGCCCGTGGCGTGCCAGTACCTCGGTCAGGCCCTCGAACCGTTTGCGCGCGCGGTAGTCCAGCGTCATGCGCGTGCCGAGGAACGCGATCCTCTCGAACCCCTGCGCCACGATGGCGTCGGCCATCTGGCGACCGGCCCGGCGGTGCGAGATGCCCACGCAGGCATCCACGGCGTCGCCGTCCACGTCCATGATCTCGACCACCGGTATGCCCGACGCGGCCAGCATGGCCCGGCTGGCGTCCGAATGCTCCAGCCCTGCCACGATGACTCCGGACGGTCGCCACGACAGCATTTCGTAAAGGACGTCCTCTTCCTTGCCCGGGAGATAGTTCGTGACGCCGACGACGGGTTGCAGCTCGGTCTCGTCCAGGACCTCGGCGATGCCCGCCAGCACCTCGGGGAAGACCATGTTGCCGAGTGACGGGATCACGACGGCCACCAGGTTCACCCGGCTGGACGCCAGCGCGCCGGCGATCTTGTTGGGGACGTAGCCCAGACGCTTGGCCGCGGCCAGAACGCGGTCGCGGGTTGTCTGGGCGACGTCGCCGCGTCCGCGCAGCACCCGGCTGGCAGTCATCTCGCTGACCCCCGAAGCCTCTGACACGTCGCGCAGCGTCAGCGGGCGGCGCGCCGGAGAGCCCGCCGCGTCCGAGGGCGCGCTGCCGGGATCAGGGAGCGGATCGTCGTTGTCCATGTCATTCCCCCTGCCGGTCCGCGTCGCCGGAATAGACCGCATCGCCGCCTCCGCGCCAAGGAGAAAGCCGGACGGCCTGCCCTCAAGACGGAACAGGGCCGCGCCATCCCGGCAGCACAGCCTCCGCAAGGCGCGATGCGTCCGCCGGACACGATGGCGCCCTCCATCGCGCAGAGGTAGGCTCGCGCCATGCCCGCTCTCTGCCGCGACTGCACACAGACCTTCGATGCCGGTGCCCGCTGCCCCGTCTGCGGCGGCCCCCGCATCCTGTCGCACACGGAACTGCACGACCTGTCCATCGCGCACATGGACTGCGACGCCTTCTATGCCGCGGTCGAGAAGCGCGACGACCCGTCGCTGGCCGACAAGCCGGTCATCGTGGGCGGCGGGCGCCGGGGCGTCGTCACCACCGCCTGCTACATCGCGCGGATCAAGGGGGTGCGGTCGGCGATGCCGATGTTCCAGGCGCTAAAGCTCTGCCCCGAGGCGGTGATCGTGCGCCCGCGATTCGACGCCTATGTCGAGGCCTCCCGCCGCATCCGCGCACTGATGGAAGAGCTGACGCCGGTGGTCGAGCCGCTGAGCCTTGACGAGGCCTTCATGGACCTCACCGGCACCGCCCGGCTGCACGGGGCGTCGCCGGCGCAGATGCTGGCGCGTCTGGTCAGGCGGATGCGCGACGAGGTGGGGATCGCCGGGTCCATCGGCCTGTCGCACAACAAGTTCCTGGCCAAGGTGGCTTCGGATCTGGACAAGCCGCGCGGCTTTCAGCTGATCGGGCAGGCCGAGACGCAGGCGTTCCTGGCGCCGCGTCCCGTGGGCCTGATCTGGGGCATCGGCGCGGTGACGCAGGCCGCGCTGGACCGCGCCGGCATCCGCACCTTCGCCGACCTCGCGCGGTGGGACCGGCGCGACCTCACCGCGCGGTTCGGCGGCACCGGCGACCGGCTGTGGCACCTCGCGCGCGGGCAGGACAGGCGGCGCGTCACCTCGAACGCGCCGGTCAAGGGCATCTCGAACGAGACGACGTTTTCGGAGGATACGGCCGACCCGGACATCCTGGACGGACACATCTGGCGTCTGTCCGAGAAGGTCGCCGACCGCGCCAAGGCAAAGGGCGTCGCGGGCCGCATCGTCATGCTGAAGCTGAAGCGCGCGAATCACACGCTGTTCAGCCGCCGCACGACGTTGCGCGAGCCGACGCAACTTGCCGACCGGCTGTACCGCACGGCGCGCGGCCTCTTCGACCCCGAGGTCGGGAAGGGGCCGTTCCGCCTGCTGGGTGTGGGCCTGTCGGACCTCGTCCCCGAAGCAGCAGCCGACGGCACGTCAGACCTTCTGGATCCGCAGGCGGCGGCCCGGGCGCGGGCCGAACGCGCCGCAGACGCCATCCGCGCGCGCTGGGGGGACGACGCCATCCTGAAGGGTCGTGCCCTGCGGTGACGTACGGTCCGGTCAGCGGCGACGGCGCCGGAAGCTATTCGGCTGCCACTGCATGACCGGCATCGGCGACCGGCCGGCCGATACCGGCGACCTCGGCGACCACGCCGTCGATCAGCGCCTTGAAGTCGTCGTACCCGCCATGCGGCCGAACCTCGGCCTCGTCCATGTAGAGCGCGCGGTCCAGTTCCACCTGCACCACATGCCGCCCCCGGTCGGGCCGGCCGTAGTGCTGCGCGATATAGGCCCCGGCGAAAGGCACGTTCCGCGAGACCCGCAATCCGGCCGACGCGAAGGCCGATTCGACGCAGTCGACGACCTCGGGCGCGGCGGCGGCGCCGAACCGGTCGCCAAGGACCACCTCGGCGCGGGTGCCGCCGCCGGACGCCTCGATGGCCTCGTGCGGCATCGAATGGCAGTCGATCAGGATCGCTGTGCCGAACGCCTCTCCGGCCTGCGCCATCAGCAATTCGAGCGCGGCATGATAGGGGCGCCAGACATCGCGGATACGGCCGCGCGCCTCGTCCAGACCGATCCGCCCGGCGTAGATCGCCCGGCCGCCCGCCACGACACGCGGGATGACGCCCAGGCCCGACGCTATGCGCGCGTTCGTGCCGCGGCGGCGCACCGTGTCGATCAGCGCAGGGTCCAGTTCGTCGCAATCCCGGTTCAGATCGACGAAGGCGCGCGGTATGCAGGCCGACAACAGCGGCGCACCCGCCCGCGGGGCCGCGTCGAACAGCCGGTCGACGAAGGCGTCCTCGGACGACCGGATCGTGCGGGTATCGAGCGCGCTGCGTCCCATGAATGCGGCATCGTAGTCCCGGCCCGAATGAGGCGAGGCGAAGACGACGCCCGTCGTGCGGGCCGCAGGCATCGCCAGCCGGTATGGAGGTCTGTCCACGAGAAGCCGCCTTTCGAACATCCGCGATCACCGACACGTCTCGGTTGGACTTTCCGATGATCGCATGGGACCGCAATTCGGATCCTACGCCACCGCGCGCGGTCGCCGAAAGTCCTTGAAGCCTCCGTTCGCACGGAATATGCACCCTCCACCGACGCGGGGCGACCCCGACCGTCCGGTTGTCCGGCAGTCCTGCCGCACGACCGGGCAAGGCCCGTACGACGGGGCGGCGGCGGGGGTGATTAGCTCAGCGGTAGAGCACTTCGTTGACATCGAAGGGGTCACTGGTTCGATCCCAGTATCGCCCACCACCGACAGCCCGGCCGCGCCGGACGCCGACACGGGTCGAGGATGGCCCGGCTGACCCATCGCTCCGCAGGGGGCAGCGCGCCCAGGACGGTCGCGACCATGATACAGAACCGGCGCCGAGGCGCCGCCCAACGAAGGAACGGAACGATGAAGGTGCGCAACTCGCTCCGCTCGCTCAAGAACCGCCACCGCGATTGCCGCGTCGTGCGCCGCAAGGGCCGCGTCTACGTGATCAACAAGACGCAGCGCCGGTTCAAGGCCCGCCAGGGCTGAACCGGCCGGGCACGCCGGATCGGAGGTGCCCCGCGCGTCCGACCGCGCAGGCTGAGCCTCGCGGCGCGCGCAACGTGCCCGCCGCCTAGCGCAGTTGCTCCAGTCTTGCGCGGGCGTCCGGCGCGTAGACGCCGTCGGCGAACTGCCGCAGGTAGGCCTCGTAGAGTGCGGGCGTGTCGCCGCGCCGTGCCTTGTCCCATGCGGCCCGTTCCGGTGCACCCTCTTCGGCCCGTCCTTGTGCGATGGCGTCGTCCAGCCGGGCGCGGGCGATCTGGGCGAAGCGACCCGTCGGGTAGCGGTCCAGATAGGCGCGCAGGCCGGTCACACCACCACGGGCACCCGACCGTTCCCAGTAGTCGGCATCGGCGGCGGCAACGCTTGTCTGTGCGCTGTCGGCGGCCGCCCGGGCGGCCGTGTCGCGTGCGGTCGCGGCGCGGGCTGCCTGCACTTCGAGCCGGGCGATCTGGTCGCGGTCCAGGTATCCGCTGCTCTCATACCCCTCGGCCGCCTGCCAGCGCTGGATTGCCTGCCGCGATCCGGCGCCGAACAGCCCGTCGACCCCCCGCGTGTCGTAGCCCAGCGCGTTGAGGTCGCGCTGGACGGCTCGGCGCGCGGCGCGCGGCAGCGACAGGCGCTCTTCGGTCTGGCGCTGGGCCTGGAACGGCTCGGCCCGGGTCAGGGCCAGCCTCTCGCGCGCCTCGGATGCATGGCGGCCGCGTGGGAACTCGCCCAGATAGGCAATATAGGCCTCGGCCGTATCGCGTCGGCGCGCTTCGGCGTAGCGGAAGTCGTCTGCCGTGTCGGCATAGACCCCGCTACCGGCAACGGCCGGCCGTCGGCCCCGGTTGCTCCTGTCGGCCCGCAGGAATGCGACGTCCGGACCAACGTATCCATCCGAGCTCAGCCCCCGACCGCCAGATACGCCGCGGGCGATGGAGGCGCCGGGCACCGACAGCGTATCCTGCACGAAGGTCGCGATGGCGCGTGGCGGGCCGGTCACGACGGTGACGCCCTGCGGCGCCTCGATGTCGCCGATCCCCGCATCGACATAGCGCCCCAGTTCGCCCGCGTCGTCGTCCGCGTCGCGACCCAGCACCATGACCGCGCGCCCCGGAACGGTCGCAAGCACCGTCATCAGGCTGGAGAGCGGCAGCGCCTCCCGCGCCATCGTCGCCAGCGACGCGGGGTCATTGTCGGTGGGCAGGAACCACGTTTCGCCGCCTGCGGTGGCGAAGCGCCCGGAAAGGACCACCATCAACGCATCGGCCGACGGCGCCATCTGTTCGAATGACGCCAGCGCCCGGAAAAGCTCGTCCGAGGTCGCGTTGCGGGCCGAAACGACGCCGACACCGGCCGCGTCCAGCGCCCGCGCGGACGTCACCACGGCATCGCCACCGGATAGGTCGCGCCGTTCGTCATATCGCGCGCTGCCCATCACCAGCGCGACCTCGTCAGCGACGGCGGCACCGCCCGCCAGGGTCGCCGCCACAATCGCTATCGCAAAATATCGCATCGTCCATCCTCCCAGACATCGCATCGCCCCGGCCATGCATGTGTTGCAACGCCGCATGACGGGCTCAGGCGCCACCTTACCCAGCGGTATCCTCGTAGGAGCGCGCGTCCACGATCACTTTGCCGTCGCGGGGCAGGCTTCCGGTGCCGACCACCATCACACGCCCGCGCAGCTTGAGCACGTCGGCCACGCTGTCCTCGAACCCTCCCGGAACGCCGTCCTCGGCCTCGATCTCTACCAGCATGACGTCGGCCGACCCTTCACGCATTGCCGTGATCCGGGCCCTGGTCACCCCATCGTGACGCGCCACCAGCGCGGCCACCTGTTCGGGGCGCACGAACATGCCCTTGATCTTGGTCGTCTGGTCGGCGCGGCCCATCCAGCCGCGGATGCGCGTGTTCGTGCGACCGCAAGGCGACGGACCGGGCAGGACCGCAGACAGATCGCCGGTCGCGAAGCGGATCAGCGGATAGTCGGGGTTGAGCGCGGTCACGACGACCTCGCCCACCTCGCCCTCGGCCACCGGATCGCCGGTGCCGGGCGTCACGATCTCGACGACGACACCCTCGTCGACGATCATCCCCTCCATCGCTGCACTCTCGTATGCGACGAGGCCCAGATCGGCGGTGGCGTAGCACTGCAGGCACGCGATACCGCGGTCGGCGTATTCTGCCCTGAGCGCCGGGAAAAGCGCGCCCCCGCTGACCGCCGCGCGGCGGATGGCCAGGGGGTGCCCCTGCGCGTCGGCCCTGTCCAGGATCACCTTCAGGAAATCGGGCGTGCCGGCATAGGCCGTGACGCCCAGGTCCAGGGCGGCGCGCACCTGAAGGTCAGTCTGCCCGGTCCCGGCCGGCAGGACGGTCGCACCCACGGCACGTGCGCCGCTCTCGAACATCATGCCGGCGGGCGTCAGGTGATACCCGAAACAGTTCTGCACGATGTCGCCGCGGCCGATGCCGCAGGCGGCCAGGAACCGCCCCAGTCTCCACCAGTCCGGTGCGGCGCTGCCCGGCTCGTAGATCGGGCCCGGGGACTGGAACACATGGTCGAACGTGGCCGGATGCGCCGCGAACCCGCCCAGCGGTGCGTCCGGACCCTGGGCGGCGACGAGATCGGATTTCCGCAGGACGGGCAGCCGTGCAAGGTCCGCCGCAACCGTGATGGCCGCGGCATCGTATGCCGCGAGGCTTTCGGCGTAGCCGGGCAGGCCCTTCGCCTGCGCGATCAGTCGCGGCAGTGCGTCCGCCAGGGCCCGTGCCCGCGCCCCTGCATCGCGCGTTTCGGTCCCGTCATGATATCTGCCGGTCATCGCCGCCCCTTCATCCTGTCCCAAATACTCCCGCCGGAGGCGTCCCGCCATTCGCGGCATGAAGGGACGGGGACGCAGCGACCGGGGCCCGGGCCCAGACGAAGCGCCGCCGCACAGGCAGGATCTCCCTCCGTGGCGATCGACAGAGCCGTCGACCACTGCGTTTGCCGGACAGCCCGCCGCCTTCCACGGTGGTCGCATTGCAGCGATGAAGATTTTTCATGATATCGCTCCACCACGTCGTCGCCGACCGCAACGCCGATCTGATTCGTCGGTTTCGCGAGGACCGGCTTCCCCCACTTTGCGCGCTGATGGCTCTCGACGCCACGCCGTCGAAACCGGCCCTCGGCGGCGGCACGATCCCGCCGCTGCCCGAATCCCGCGGCCCCATGATATGGGAGAAGGGCACCCCGCACGAGACGTCCCTCTGGGTTCCGAAATCCTATGGCTCCTATCGCAATGCGTTCTTCGCGTTCGTCGGCCATCTCTGCGGTCCCGGCGTCGACATGGCGAGGTCCGGGGCCTGTGACGTGGGCCACCTCTTCAACCGCGAACGGGCCCCGGTCGGCGCGATGATCCGGGTGGAGGCGGTCCTCGCATCGGTCAACCGCTCGCACGGGGCCGGCTATGAGAAGACCTCGGGCGCCTCGCCGGTCGCGCCGCGGCGCAAGGCCGACATGCGACCCTTCACCAAGATCGAGTTCGTGAGCGTGTTGGAGATCCCCGGCGTTCCGTCCCCGGCCTCGGCCGACGACCGGCCGAGGACCGGCCGGATCCGGCAGGAAAGCAGCCGTCTGGGCTTTCCCGCCGACATCATCGGGCGGTCGCTCGCCGAAATGCTGGAGTTCGCGCATCGGCGCTAGCTGAGCCAGCGTTTGCGGCGCCGGTAGCTGCGCACGTCGCGGAACGATTTGCGCCCCTCGTCCGACATGCCGAGGTAGAATTCCTTCACATCGGGGTTCTCGCGCAGGTCGGCCGCCGGTCCGTCCATGACCACCCGGCCCGATTCCAGAATATAGCCGTGGTGCGCGTAACGCAGCGCGACATTGGTGTTCTGCTCGGCCAGCAGGAAGGACACGCCCTCCTTCTCGTTGAGCGATTTCACGATGCCGAAGATCTCCTCGACCAGCTGCGGGGCGAGGCCCATGGAGGGCTCGTCCAGCAGGATGCATTCGGGCCGCGCCATCATCGCGCGGCCGATGGCGCACATCTGCTGCTCGCCACCCGAGGTATAGCCCGCCTGCGATTTCCGCCGTTCGCGTAGCCGCGGGAAATAGCCGTAGACCAGTTCCAGGTGATCGGCGATGGCCTTGGCGCCGTCGCTGCGTGTGTAGGCGCCCGTCAGCAGGTTCTCCTCGATCGTCAGATGCTCGAAGCAGTGCCGCCCCTCCATCACCTGCACCACGCCGCGCGACACCATTTCGGACGGCCCCAGATCCTGCACCCGCTCGCCGCGATAGCGGATGGTGCCCTTCGTCACCTCGCCCCGCTCGGACTTCAGCAGGTTCGAGATCGCCTTCAACGTCGTCGTCTTGCCCGCGCCGTTGCCGCCCAGCAGTGCCGTGATTCCGCCCGGCGGCACCTTCAGGCTGACGCCCTTCAGGACGAGGATCACCGAGTTGTAGATCACCTCGATGTTCGACACCTCAAGAAGCGGGGTGGCGGCGTCGGATGCGGCGGACGCCGCGGCTGTCGCGTTCATGGGGTGTCCCCGATCTGTGGCGGTCCGGCGCCGTGCCCGGCATAACGGCCTGCGGCGGCCTGCGGCGCGGGCGCAGGGCGCCCGGCCAACCGTCGCGAGCCGGCCGCATCGCGACCGGCCGACCGTGCCGAGCCGGCCGCATCGCGACCGGCCCGGACCTGGGTCATTCGCAGCGCGGCTCGATCCCGGTTTCGGCGGCATAGGCGGCGCTGTCCTCGGTCACGAGGGCGTCAAGGACTTCCGTGTCGCTCTCCATGTAGTCGGTGATCAGCGACCAGCTCTCTTCCGAGGCGTTCCACTGCGACACCGCCGCCAGCCCGTTGCCTCCGTGGTTCTGGCAGGACACGTCGAACGTCGGCCCGAAATCGGGCAGGCCCAGCTCGGCCATCATCTCCTCGGTGATCTCCAGCGCCTCCATCCCGTCGCGCATCTGCGCGGCGTCGATGTCGGAGGTGCCGGCCAGTTCCTGCGCCTTCTTCGCCGCCTCGACGGCCAGCATCGCCGCGTACATGCCGCGATTGTAAAGAACGGTGCCCGCCTGATCGCCGGCTCCCGCGGCCTTGCCGGCGTCCAGCACATACTCCCGCATGTCCTCGTAGATCGGATAGTCCGAGCCCACCGCATGGAACGCCAGCGCCTTGTAGCCGTCCGCCTTGGCGCCCACCGGCTTCACGTCGTTCTCGGATCCCGACCACCAGATGCCGATGAACTGGTCCATCGGATAGTTGATGTTGGCCGCCTCCTGGATTGCGACGGGGTTCATCACGCCCCAGCCGTACATCAGCACGTAATCCGGCCGGTCGCGGCGGATCTGGAGCCATTGGGACTTCTGCTCCTGCCCGGGCGCGTCGACCGGCAGCAGGGTGAGGTTGAACCCGTGCTTCTCCGACAGCTCCTCGAGCGTGCGGATCGGCTCCTTGCCATAGGCCGAGTTGTGATAGACCAGTGCCAGCGTCTTGCCGTCGATGTCGCCGCCGTTCTCGTCCAACATGTACTTCACCGCGACAGAGGCGCCATCCCAGTAGTTGGCGGGGTAGTTGAACACCCACTCGAACGTGTCGCCGTTCTTGGCGCTCGTGCGGCCGTAGCCCATGGTGTGGATCGGGATGCCGTCGGCGCTGGCCTTGGGAATGATCTGGTAGGTGATGCCGGTGCTGAGTGGCTGGTAGAGCAGCGCGCCCTCGCCTTTGGTGCTCTCGTAGCACTCCACGCCCTTCTCGGTGTTGTAGCCCGTCTCGCACTCGATCACGCGGGCCATGACGCCGCCGATGCCGCCGTCGCGTTCGTTCACCAGGGTGAAGTAGTCCTGATATCCGTCGCTGAACGGGATGCCGTTGGCCGCGTAGGGTCCGGTGCGGTAGCTGAGGTCGGGGAACACCAGATCGGCGCTTGCCGGGCCGGCCAGCAGTGCCACGGAGATGAGAATGGTGACGGTCGTCTTCATGCGATCCTCCCTTGGGATTCGTTTCTTGTGGTCCGCAATCTAGTGCGGAAACGGCCACAGCCGCAGCTTTTCCTTCGTCACGCGCCAGAGTTGCGCCAGTCCGTGCGGCTCGACGATGAGGAAGAACATGATGAGCGCGCCGACGACGACGAGGTTCAGGTGCGCCACGATGTCGGTGGGCCAGCCCAGCAGGTCCACGCCCAGCAGCTTGAGCGCCACGGGCAGCAGCACAAGGAAAGCGGCCCCCGCAAAGCTGCCGAAGATGCTGCCCAGGCCCCCGATGATGACCATAAAGAGGACGAGGAACGATTTCTGGATGCCGAAGACCTCGCCCACCTCGACCGCGCCGAGGTAGACCGCGAAGAAGAGCGCGCCCGACACGCCGACGAAGAACGATGACACCGCGAAGGCGCTGAGCTTGGCCGTGAGGGGGTTCACGCCGATGATCTCGGCCGCGATGTCCATGTCGCGGATCGCCATCCAGCGCCGCCCCAGCGCGCCCCGCGTCAGGTTGCGGCAGATCCAGGCCGAGGCGATCACGAAGACGAGGCAGAAGAGATAGACCACCCACGGCTGCGTCTCGGCCCCGGTAATGCGGAATCCCAGCAGCGTCCGTTCCGGCGCGCTGATCTGGCCCGAGGCCGAATAGTTGTAGAACCACGGCACCCGGTTGAAGAGCCACACCAGGAAGAACTGCGCGGCCAGCGTGGCCACCGCCAGATAGAACCCCTTGATCCGCAGGCTCGGCAGTCCGAAGAGCACGCCCACCGCCGCCGTGACGAGACCGGCGAGGATGACGTGGACGACGATGCTGATGTCGGGGAAAGCCGTCATCAGCTTGTAGCAGCCATAGGCGCCCACGGCCATGAAGCCGCCGGTGCCCAGGCTGACCTGCCCGCAGTAGCCCACGAGGATGTTCAGCCCCAGCGCCGCGATGGAGTAGATCAGGAACGGCAGGAACACCGCGTTGACCCAGTAGCTGTCGACCACGAACGGCACGACGAGGAACGCGACGGCAAGGATGGCGTAATACCCCCAGCGATCCAGTCGGATCGGGAAGGTCTGGCCGTCGGTCTCGTAGGTCGTCTTGAAGTCGCCGGCTTCACGGTAGAGCATCAGGCAGGCTCTCTACGGTTGGAGTGATGTTTTCAGATTGCAATAGCAGGTCTGTCGGGATCCTTTAATTTCGTTCTATCGCTTTCAATCGGGTCAATAGGCATTTTTCGTCGCCATCCCAATGCACCCAATGGATCCAGTGCGTACCTCCGTCGTGTGCAGATGAGGCCACACAATTAAGCTCGACCAAAAGATCTAGCCTCTCAATCTTCGAGCCACAAGACCTCCTAGCATTAAGCCGTATCAGGTTCGAAGCCGTAAGGGCGAGCCGCATACCCCTCCTGTTCTCACCGGTCATCCGGGCTAGTAATGATTTTCACCAGCCAGGGCTAATGCGTCCTCATATGAAATTTCGCAAAGCAATCTTTGCAGACAGGCAATGCCGCAATCATTAATGTCTACTTGTGGTCCGAAATCAACAATTACACCCTCTCAATGATCCGCTCTCCGAACAGGCCCTGCGGGCGGAAGACCAGGAACACCAGCGCCAGCATGTAGGCGAACCAGTTCTCCGTCGCGCCGCCCATCATGCCGCCGACGGTGAACTCGAACAGCTTTTCGCCGACGCCGATGATGAGGCCGCCGACGATGGCGCCCGGGATCGAGGTGAAGCCGCCAAGCATCAGCACCGGCAGCGCCTTGAGTGCGATCAGCGACAGGCTGAACTGCACACCCGACTTGGCCCCCCACATGATGCCCGCGACCAGCGCCACGAAGCCCGCGATGGACCAGACCAGCCACCAGATGAACCCCAGCGAGATGCCCACAGACAGCGCCGCCTGGTGGTCGTCGGCCACGGCCCGCAGCGCGCGGCCCTGCTTGGTGTAGGCCGAGAAGGCCACCAGCCCCCCCACCAGCAGCGCCGCGATCACCGTCGCGACCACGTCCAGCTTGTCGATGAAAAACCCGTAGAACCCCTCGCCGCCCAGGCCCGCCGTCGCCTCCTCGAACCAGAGGCTGGCGCCCTGCGGCAGGCCGACGTCCAGTGCCTTGATCTCGGACCCCCACATGAGGTCGCCTACCCCTTCGAGGAAGTAGGCAAGGCCGATGGTGGCCATGAAGAGGATGATCGGCTCCTGCCCGACGAGGTGGCGCAGGACCAGCCGGTTCACCGCCCAAGCGAAGGCGATCATCACCAGCATCGTCACGACGATGGCGGCAAAGGCGGGCACCTGCCAGCCGAAGCCGTGGAGGTCGGTGCCGAAGACCGCGTTGATGACATGCTCGAACGGGACCTGCCCCTCCATCACGCCCACCAGCGTCAGCGCCGCGAAGAGCGCCATCACCCCCTGCGCGTAGTTGAAGATGCCGGACGCCTTGAAGATAAGCACGAATCCCAGCGCCACGAGCGCGTAGAGCACGCCCGCCATCAACCCGTTGATGGCCACCTCGATTCCGTAAAGCAACTGATCCGGCATGACGCCTCCCCGGCATTCACCTTGGAGGCAACGCGGCACCCGATCAATGCCCTACCGATGCCCGCCGGTCCGGCGCCGTTCCGCTCAGGGCCCGCGGCACCGCCCCGAACCGGCGGATCGCCACCGCGGATTCGCGGATATCCGCGGACCGGATGACACCCATCCGCCACATGCCGTCGCCATGGTCGATAGCATCTTCCGCAACGTCCGGCAGCGTGCGAATGGGGATTCGCGTAACTCAACCTGAAAGGTCGCCGATGCCCTCCGATACAACCTGGATACCCGGACTTGCGGCCATACCGGACCTGATCGCCGCCGACCCCGGCCTGCGGTCCCGGATATCTGCCGCCGACATCGCCGGCGGGATCGCTGGCGCCGAGGCGATGAACGCTGTCATCGCCGCAGCCATCGACGCCACGGGGGCGAACCGCGACGGCCGCATAGACGGCGACGACGCGCGCGACATATCGGACTGGATCCGCGCCCGGGACAGCCGCTACGACGCCTTCGTCGACGGCCATGGCGACGACGCCGGCCGGATCGAGACCGGATTCCATCTGGTGCAGGGCGACGGCGCCAGCATCCGGTTCCAGGGCAAGACCTTCGTCGACGTGATCGCCGACGGTATCTACCACATCGGGTTCCGCTACGTCGGCAACCGCTTCGTGAACGAGGACGGGGATGCCAACGCGACCGTCGACGACGTTGCGGGCTGGCTGAACTGGTTCGTGAACGGCCAGAACAGGGTCTACGGCACCGACGCGGCCGACACGCTCTACAGCGCCGTCTACAGCGACGCCGTGTCGGCCGCCGCCTCCGAGGCCTTCTCCGGCCGGGGCGGGAATGACGAAATCTGGGCGGGCGCGGGGGACGACACCGTCTGGGGCGGCGACGGCAACGACACGTCGTCGGGCGACGACGGGAACGACCTGATGAAGGGCGGCCGCGGCAACGACAGCTTCTACGGCGGCAACGGCTCGGACACGGTCGAGGGCAACGACGGCAACGACGTCATGGCCGGCGGCAGCGGCGACGACGTCGTCGACGGGGGCGCCGGGAACGACACCGTCGTCGGCCAGGACGGCGACGACCTGGTATCGGGGGGCGACGGCGACGACCAGCTGGAGGGGAACTACGGCAACGATACGATGTCGGGCGGCACCGGCAGCGACACGCTCTGGGGGCACGACGGCGCGGATGTGATGGACGGCGGCGACGGCAACGACACGCTTGGCGGCGGTGGCGGCAACGACACCATGATGGGCGGCTCGGGCCGGGACAAGCTGTGGGGCGATGCCGGCGACGACCTGATCGACGGCGGCTTCTGGAGCGACGAGCTGGGCGGCGGCACCGGCGACGACACCATCCTGGGCGACCGCGGCCACGACCGGATCTTCGGTCAGGACGGGGACGACGTACTGGACGGCGGCGCCCACGACGACACGATCATGGGCCAGGAAGGGCGCGACATCTACATCGGCGGCACCGGTCGGGACCACCTGCTCGCCTGGGAGGACCGTCAGGTTGCCGACACCTTCGTCTTCCGGCCGGGCGACAGCGGCACGACCTCCGGCACCCGCGACGTAATCGAGGGCTTCAAGAGCGGAACGGACACCATCGACCTCACGGCCTTCGGCGATCTCGACTGGCAGTCGGGCGGACGGTTCTCGGGCCGCGGCAACGCCGAGGTCCGGTTCGACGGCGACTACATCCTGATCGACGCCGACGGGAACGGCCGCGTGGACGAGGCGATCGAGCTGAAGTGGGTCAACAACGTGGCCGAGGGCGACTTCGTGCTCTGACCGCTGCGCAACGTCCGTGCCCGGCGCAGGACACGCCGGGCACGGACGGCAGGGCAGAACGATCCGGCCCCGGACGACCGACCCTTACGCCGCCGGGTTTCGTGGGACCCGCATCCCGGTGACACGTCATCGACAGGCCGGCCCTCAGCCGACCGGCCGTCAGTCGTGAGAGACGCCGAGGTAGGCATCGATCACCTGCGGGTCGTTGCGCACCTCGTCTGGCGTGCCGTCACCGATGAGGCGGCCGTAGTCCATCACCACGACGCGGTCCGACAGGTCCATCACGACGCCCATGTCGTGCTCGATCAGCGCCACGGTGGTCCCGAACTCGTCGTTCACATCCAGGATATAGCGGCTCATGTCCTCTTTCTCCTCGACGTTCATGCCGGCCATCGGCTCATCGAGCAGCAGCAACTTCGGCTCGGCCGCCAGAGCGCGCGCCAGCTCCACCCGCTTCTTCAGCCCGTAGGGCAGCCGGCCGACGGGCGTCTTGCGGATCGCCTGGATCTCCAGAAAGTCTATGATCCGCTCCACCGCCTCGCGGTTCGCGACCTCCTCGCGCCGCGCGCGGCCCGCCCAGATCGCCTGCGCCAGCAGCCCGGCCCTCATCCGTGTCAGCCGCCCCGTCATGACGTTGTCCAGAACGCTCATCCCCTCGAAGAGCGCGATGTTCTGGAACGTCCGCGCGATCCCCTGCCGGGCGACCTGATAGGGCCGCATCGGCGCGCGCCTCTCGCCGCGGAACCAGACCTCCCCCTCCTGCGGCACATAGAATCCGGAGATGACGTTCAGCATCGACGACTTGCCTGCCCCGTTCGGTCCGATGATGGCCCGGATCTCCCCCTCCAGAATGTCGAACGAGATGTCCCCGATCGCCTCCACCCCCCCGAACCGCAGGGTGATGTTTCGCATCTCCATGAGGGGGACGTCGGCGGGGCGGTCCCTACCGGACGGCGCAGCCTGCCCGTTCATCGTCCCCTGCCTTCCGACTGCCCGCGAACCGCGCATGGCCGTGCGTCTATCCGTGCCATGCCATCATCCTGTCGCAAATACTCCCCCCGGAGGTTCGCGTGTCCCCGGACGGCGCCCCCTGCCGGGAGGCCGCGACCACGGGACGGCGGGCGGGGCGAGGCCCGCAGGGGGAGCGCCGTCCGGCGTCCCCTCATTCCGCCGCCATCCTCTGCCCGTGCACCGGCACCACCTCGGCGTCCACGATCCGCAGCGTCGCCTTCAGCTTGCCCTTCCGGCCGTCCTCGTAGGTCACTTCGGTCTCGGTGTAGATCTCGTCCTTCCCGTCATAGAGCGCCGTGACCAGATCGGCGAACTTTTCGCCGATCACCGCGCGGCGGACCTTTCGGGTGCGGGTCAGCTCGCCGTCGTCGGCATCGAGCTCCTTGTGGAGCACCAGGAAGCGGTGGATCTGGCAAGCCGACAGCATCGGGTCGGCGGCGACCGAGCGGTTCACCGCGCCCACGTGGTCGCGGATCTGCGCGATCACCTGCGGGTGCTGGCTCAGCTCCTGATAGCTGGCATAGGCGATGGCGTTGCGCTCGGCCCAGTTGCCGACTGCGGCGAGGTCGATGTTGACGAAGGCGCAGCAGCGGTCGCGCCCCGCGCCGAACACGACCGCCTCGAGGATGTCGGCATAGAACTTCAGCTTGTTCTCGACGTATTTGGCGGCGAAGAGCGATCCGTCGGCCAGCTTGCCCACGTCCTTGGCGCGGTCGATGATGCGCAGATGCCCCGTCCCCTCCTCGACGAAGCCCGCGTCGCCCGTCGCCACCCAGCCCTCGGCATCCTTGGTCTTGGCCGTGCTCTCGGGGTTCTTGTAGTAGGCGACGAAGCTGCCGGGCGAGCGGTAGAAGACCTCGCCGTCTGCGCCGATGCGCAGCTCCACGTCGGGCGACGGCACGCCCACGGTGTCCGACCGGACCTCGCCGTCGGGCTGCTGGGTGATGAACACCGACGCCTCGGTCTGCCCGTAGAGCTGCTTGAGGTTGATCCCCAGCGACCGGTAGAAGTCGAAGATCTCGGGACCGATGCTCTCGCCCGCGGTATAGCCCACGCGCACCCGGCTGAAGCCGAGCGTGTTCTTGAGCGGCCCGTAGATCACGACCTCTCCCAGGCGGTAGAGCATCCGGTCCAGCGCGCCCACCGGCCGTCCGTCCAGGATCGCCGGCCCGACCCGCCGCGCCACCGACATGAAGCGGTGGAACAGCCACTTCTTGGCGCGGGTCGCGTCCTCCATGCGGATCGTCACGTCTGTCAGCTGGCCTTCGAACACCCGGGGCGGCGCGAAGTAGTAGGTCGGCCCGATCTCGCGCAGGTCGTGCATCATGGTCGTGTCGCTCTCGGGGCAGTTCACGCAGAACCCCGCCCAATAGGCCTGCCCGACCGAGAAGATGAAGTCTCCCACCCAGGCCATCGGCAGGTAGGCGAGGATCTCGTCGCTGGCGCGCAGGCGATCGAAGTCGCAGGTGTTGCGCGACGTCACGACGATGTTGCGGTTCGACAGGACCACGCCCTTGGGCCGCCCCGTGGTGCCCGAGGTGTAGAGCATCACGCAGGTATCGGCCGGGCCCAGCGCCGCGGTGCGGGCGTCCAGCTCGGCCAGGCGGCCGCTGCGCGCCTTCCGGCCCGCCGCCTGCATGTCGGCGTAGGAGGTAAGGGCCGCGTGGTCGTAGCGGCGCAGGCCGCGCCCGTCCAGGTAGACCACGGCGCGCAGCGCCGGCAGACCGTCGTAGCCGGGCGTCCTGCGGGCCTCCGCGATCTTGTCCACCTGTTCCTGATCGCCGGCGATGGCGAAGGTGGCGCCGCTGTGGTCCATCGCATAGGCGATCTCGTCCGCCGCGGCATCCTGGTAAAGCGGCACCGGAATCGCCCCCGCGCGCATCGCGGCGACCATCGCCCAGTACATCGCAGGGCGGTTGCGGCCCGATATGGCGACATGCTCCCCGGCTTTCAGGCCCGCGTCGATGAGCCCCAGCGCCAACGCCTCGATCTCCTCGTCGGCCTCGGCCCAGGTCCAGGACTGCCAGATACCGAATTCCTTCTCGCGGTAGGCCGTGCGGTCGCCGCGCTGCGCCACGTTGCGCGCCAGCAACGCCGGGATAGAGGTCGGCAGATCGTCCACGCGGATCCTCCCCTTCGTCCGCTGTCCCGCGGATCGTATCGGTCCGCCTACCCTGATCGGTTTTGCGTCCGGGTCAACCGGATCGCGCTCGCCCATCTTCACGGCGCATCGCACCCACTGTCTGGCGCAGGCGCGACCGACCGGCAGGACGTCGCATGCGCATCGTTGCCGCCCCGGATACGCATGAACGGGATACCCCCGGCATGACAAAGGGGGCCGGCATCGCTGCCCGCCCCCTTTCCGGAATCGTAGCCGATGGTGCCCGAAGGCGCCGATCAGTTGAAGTTGTAGACCAGCGACACGCCGAACAGGTGGTCGGTGCTGTCTTCGCCCGGCGCGGGATCGGTGTGATACTCGGTCTGAAGGCTGGTGCGCAGCGCCAGCTTGTCGCTCATCGCCAGGTTCATGGCCGCGTCGTTGAAGAGCACGGTATCGCTGTCCGAATAGATGACGTCGGTGTCCAGCGTCACGAAGATCGTCGGGGTGATCTGGCTGGCGTAGTTGGACGATACGGCGAAGGCGGCCTCGTTCAGGTCGTCGATCTCGTCGGTCAGCTCGTCGAAGTCGGAGAACCGGTAGCCGGGACCGGCCTGCACCGACCACTGGGTCGTCGCATCCGAGACGATGCGGTAGCCCGCGCCGAAGCCAAGGAACGAATCGTTGCGTCGCTGGACGTCGGTGTCGATCAGGTCGCTGCCGTCATACGAGCCCTGCAGCTTGGCGAAGCCATAGATGACGGGGGTGAAGTCCCGCGTGTACTGGAAGCTGTAGAGCAGGTAGTCGGTGTCGGTCTCGTAGTCGCCGTCGCCGTTCTTGGAGCGGCCGTACGAGTAGTTCAGCCCCATGTCGTAGCCGTTGACGCCGTCGAAATAGCCGAAGTTCGCACCGAAGCCGATGCTGCCCGCGTCGTTGTTTCCGGTGCTGGCGATGCCACGGAACGCCAGCGACCCATCGAAGCCGGTGGTGCGGCCGACGTTGCCCGCGCGGTCGAGGTTGCGGCGGGCGTCGTTCTGAATCTCGGTCTCGAGGTCCTGGTTCAGGGTCTCGACGTTGTTGGTGTTGCCGAAACCCGTGCCGGCGACGCCGAGGGCGGTCGACTGGGCAGAGGCGGCGCCGGCGGCGATGGCAGCGGCGGCGGCGGCAACGAGGAAGGTTGTGGTCTTGGCAGCTATGGTCACGTCATGTCCTTTCAGTGCGAACGGCGCAGGGCCCCCGCGTCGTAGGCCGATATGCGCTATTTCATCCGGGAATCGCAAGGGTTGAACCGTATGGTTCACCATAACGAGGACCGGCTGCGGTTGCGCTGCAACAGCGGCCACATGCCGCCGATGCGCGATCCACGATTTGTTCAGGAAATGCCAGATCGAGGCGAATGAACGTAGATGTGAACTCATCGTCGGTTGAAGAGATGGAACGATTGCCCCTTCGGCGCCGACCGCGGTCATTCGGCGGCGACGGCCATCGCGGGTTCGGCCCTGACGGCACAGAACTTGAACTCGGGGATCTTGCCGAAAGGGTCGATCGCCGGGTTCGTGAGAAGGTTCGCGGCCGCCTCGACGTAGGCGAAGGGCAGGAACACCATGTCGGGCGCGACGGCGCGGTCGGCGCGTGCCATCACCTCGACGGACCCGCGCCGCGTGGTAAGTTTCAGCATGCCGCCGGGTGCGACGCCCAATGCGCGCAGCGTCGCTGGATGCAGCGAACAGTTCGCCTGCGGTTCGACCGCGTCCAGCACTTTGGACCGGCGGGTCATCGACCCGGTGTGCCAGTGCTCCAGCTGCCGGCCAGTCGTCAGGATCATTGGGTAGTCGGCATCCGGCACCTCGTCGGGCGGCACGACAGACGCGGGCGTGAACCGCGCCCGGCCGCCGGGCCGCGGGAACCCCTCGGCGAACACTATGGCCTGCCCCGGGTCCTCGGGCGTCAGGGACGGGTAGGTCACGGCGCCCTCGGTCTCCAGACGGTCCCACGTGATGTTGTCCAGCGACGCCATGTTGCGCTTCATCTCGGCAAAGACCTCTTCAGGGCCGGCATAGTCCCACGGCAGACCCAGACGGCGCGCCAGCTCCTGCTCGATCCACCAGTCGGCCCGCGCCTCTCCGGGCGGCGGCACGGCCGGACGGCCCATCTGGACCTGCCGGTTGGTGTTCGTCACCGTCCCCGACTTCTCGGCGAAGGCCGCCGCCGGCAGGATCACGTCGGCGAACATCGCCGTCTCGGTCAGGAAGATGTCCTGCACGACGAGGTGGTCGAGCCTGGCCAGAGCCTCGCGCGCATGGCCCACGTCCGGGTCCGACATCGCCGGGTTCTCGCCCAGGACGTACATGCCCTTGATGTCGCCCGCATGCACGGCATCGAGGATCTCGGTCACGGTCAGGCCCTTCTGAGCGCTGAAGTCGTCGGACCCCCAGACCTCGGTGAAGGCGCGGCGCACGCCGTCGTCGGTCACGGTGCGATAGTCCGGCAGGAACATCGGGATCAGCCCCGCGTCGGATGCGCCCTGCACGTTGTTCTGCCCCCGCAGCGGATGCAGCCCCGCCCCCGGCCGACCCACCTGCCCCGTCATCAGCGCCAGACTGATGAGGCAACGCGAGTTGTCGGTGCCATGGACGTGCTGGCTGATCCCCATGCCCCAGAAGATCATCGCCGCGCGCGCGCCGGCGAAGGTGCGCGCCACGTCGCGGATCACCTCCGCGTCGATGCCGGTCAGCGGCGCCATCTTCTCGGGCGAGAAACCTGCCAGATGGTCCTTCTGGGCCGCGAAGTTCTCGGTGTAGCCCTCGACGTACTGCCGGTCGACGAGGCCCTCGTCGACGATGACGTGCATGATCGCGTTCAGCAGCGCCACGTCGCTGCCCGGGCGGAACTGAAGCATGTGCGACGCGTGCCGCCGCAGGCCCACTCCGCGCGGGTCCATGACGATCAGCTTGCCGCCGCGCTTTGCGAACTGCTTGAAGTAGGTGGCGGCGACGGGGTGGTTCTCGACCGGATTGGCGCCGATGACGATGGCCACGTCCGAATGCTCGATCTGGTTGAAGGTCGCGGTCACGGCGCCGCTCCCGACGTTCTCCAGCAGCGCGGCGACGGACGAGGCGTGACAGAGCCGGGTGCAATGGTCGACGTTGTTGTGGCCGAACCCCTCGCGGATGAGGCGCTGGAAGAGGTAGGCCTCTTCGTTGGTGCACTTGGCGCTGCCGAAGCCGGCGATCTCGCGGCCGCGCCCGCGCATCCCCGCGGCGGCGACGTCCAGCGCCTCGTCCCAGGACGCCTCGCGAAAATGGGTCAGCGGGTCGGCGGGGTCCATGACCATCGTCTTGGGGGCGCCCGCGCGGCGGATCAGCGGGCGCGTCAGCCGGTGGCCGTGGTGGATGTAGTCGAAGCCGAAGCGCCCCTTGACGCAGAGCCGCCCCTCGTTCGCCGGGCCGTCGATCCCCTCCACGTGGGCGATGCGGCCGCCCTTGACCTGCAGCGACACCTGGCAGCCGACGCCGCAGAACGGGCAGACCGATTTCACCTCGCCGTCCACGTCGGAAAGGTCTCCGCGCTGCGCGTCGTCCAGCATCGCGGCGGGCATCAGCGCGCCGGTGGGGCAGGCCTGCACGCATTCGCCGCAGGCGACACAGGTGCTGGCGCCCATCGGGTCGGCCATGTCGAAGACAGGCCAGCTGTCGTGCCCGCGCCCCGCCATCCCGATCACGTCGTTCACCTGAACCTCGCGGCAGGCCCGGACGCAGAGGCCGCACTGGATGCAGGCGTCGAGGTTCACGCGCATCGCGACATGGCTGTCGTCCAGCAGCGGCACCCGGTCCCGCTCCATCGCCGGCAGGCGGCTGTCCGCGACCCCCTGCTCGGCCGCCACAGCGCGCAGATGCGACGACCGGTCGTGCGCGTCGGCCTCGGCCGGCTGATCGGCCATCAGCATCTCGACCACCATGCGGCGCGCTTGAGCCTCGCGCGGCTGGGCCGTGGTGACGACCATCCCCTCGGACGGCGCGCGCACGCAGGAGGCCGCCAGCACCCGCTCACCCTCGACGGCGACCATGCAGGCGCGGCAGTTGCCGTCGGGCCGGTATCCCTTGGCGGGCTTGTGGCACAGATGCGGCAGCGTCGTGCCGCGGGCGTGGGCCACGTCCCAGATCGACTGGCCCGGCCGCGCCTCGGCGGGCTGTCCGTCCAGTGTGAAGTGGATCGTCTCGGCCATCGCCGTTCTCCCGTCGTGCGGCACCGGTGCCCGCGGCCCGTGGGGCGGGGCGACCGACCCGTACCGCATGGCGCGGCCCCCACGGGGCGACGCCGCACCCTGCCCGCCCCTTAGACGACGAACGCCCGCCCTCGCCCCCGCCCGATGGCGACCCGCCAGCGCCCGTTTGCGCCACGCGCGGGCGCGCCCGCCTAGCCGAAGACGCGGTAATAGAGCCAGTCGGGCATGAAGTTGCCCAGGCGGAACATCGTGGCGAACCCGCCCGGGAAGCTTCTGGCGAACCCGTCGCCGCCCATGTGCTCGATCATGCGGCGTGCGGCGTCCTCGGGCTCCATGATGAAGGGCATGTCGAAAGTCGTTCTTGTCGGTCAGCCGGGTGCGGATGAAGCCGGGATTGGCCAGCTGCACCTCGACCCCGGTTCCGCGCAGGTCGGCATACATCAATTCGGCCAGCACCATGACGCCCGCCTTCGACGCGCCGTAGCCAATGGCGCCGGGAAGGCCGCGGTATCCGGCCAGCGACCCGGTCAGAACGACATGCCCCCGGTCGCGGGCCACCATGGCCGGAACGACGTGGCCAAGGACACGTGCGCACCCGGTGAGGTTGACGTCGATCATGGCGTTGACCTGTTCGGGGACCCACTCCTGCGCGGCCTGCGGCCAATAGACGCCGGACAGGAAGACGATCCCGTCGATCTCGCCGGCCTGCATCGCGGCGGCGGCGACGCTGTCGGCGTCGGCCACGTCCATCGCCACCACCTCGGACCGGCCCGGCAGCTCGTCCGACAGGTCCTGAAGACGCTCCACGCTGCGCGCGCTCAGTACCAGGGACGTTCCCATACGGCTCAGACCGTGCGCGACGGCGCGGCCCAACCCCTCGGACGCGCCGACGATCCAGTATCTCTTGCCCTGCCAGTCGCGCATTCCGTAACTCCTTCGCCCGCCGCCGGTGCGCATGGATCGCGATACCGCCGCCGCCGTCAACCCGGCCGGTCGTCCGGCCCGTTCTCCGGCGCCGTCCAGAGCAGCGCCAGCGCCCCCAGCTTCAGCACGCAGGGGACGACGGCGTAGAGTACCGTCAGCGTCGTCAGCGCGGCGGCCGGCGGGTCGCCGCCGCCGTCGTAGCCGGCCGCACCCAGCGCCGGCAGCAAGGTCACCGCCGCCAGGGCCAGCGTGGCCTTCTGCACGAAGGACCACAGTCCGAACCCCTGCGCCGCGCGCGGTGCGATCCGCTCCAGCCGCGCGGCAAAGATGGCGGGCAGCAGGGTCATGTCGGCGGCCAGGGCGGCGCCTGAGGCCACGCAGATGACGGCGAAGGCCGCAACGTCGCCCGCCCCCAGCGTCGCCGCCCAGCCGAAGGTCGCGATGGCGAGGACCATGCCCCGCATCAGCGCGCGGCGCGGTCCGATGCGGACTGCCACCCGCCCCCAGAGCGGCGCCGACACGGCGGCGGCGAGAAAGAAGAGCAGCAGCAGCGGCCCCTCCCAGCCGGGCGCGGCCAGACGGCCTTCGACGTAGAAAAGGAACAGCGTCGATGTCACGGCGACCGGGGCCGCGTTCACCAGCGCCAGGACCAGCAGCCGCCGCGCCACCGGGTCGCGCAACACGACCCCGAGGGCCGACGCCGGTGCCGGATCCGCGCGTTGCGAGGTCGGCGCGTCCCACGCCCGCCGCATGGCGACGACCGCCGCAAGCGCCAGTAGGGCGAAGCCCGCGGCGAACCAGGCGAAGGGCGCACCCGTCGCCGCCAGCGCCGTGGGGGCGGCGGCCGCGACGCAGACGCCCGTCAACGCACCCGTCTCGCGCCAGGCGGCCAGACGGACGTGGCCTCCCGCGCCCATCGCGCCCGCCCGCGCGACCCCCTGCGCGTAGAAGGCGATGGTCAGAAAGCTGAAGCCGCTGAAAAGCCCGGTGAGCGTCAGCGCGAACCACAAAGCCGGCGCGACGGGCGGGGCCATGGCGAACAGCCCCCACATCGACGCCGCCATGACCGCCGCTCCCAGTGCCACGGCGACACCGCGTGCGCAGCCAGTCCTCTCGATAAGCCATCCGAAGGCGGGGTCCTGTACGAGATCGACGAACCGAAGCGCCGCCAGAACACCGCCCAGCGTCGCGAGCCCCACGCCGTAGCTGTCGACGTAGAATTTCGGCGCGTGGATGTAGATCGGCAGGCCCGCCGTCGCAAGCATGGCCGCGAAGAGGGAGAAGGCCACCGGACGGACGGGCCCGCCGCCCGGCGGGCCGGCCTCCGCGACCTGCGGCAGGGCGCTCGCGTCCGTGGCGCAACTTCGCGCTCCCGCGATGTCCCGGCGTCCGGCCGGGCCAGCCACGGCGGGCGGGCGGCCCGGGCCGATCCGGGACGTTTCGCCGGGGCCGGGGCGCGGCGGCTCCGGCGGCGCGGTCACCGGCCGATCTCGCCCGGGCGGGGGGCGGGGCGGGACCGGAACGGAGCGCCCCGCCACCACAGACGCAGCGCCTGCCAGTGGATCAGCGCCAGCACCCGGCGCGACCCGAACGGTCGCGCGACGCAGATGCGCAGCATCGCCGCCCGGGTCAGCGGCCGCCGCCGTCCCGTCAGAGTGGCATAGAGGGCGCGCGCACCGTCGGCGCCGCGGTAGTCGATCCAGATCCCCACCCGGTCCTCCCGCAGGTCGAAGCGGAACCGGTAGCCGCCCTCGACAGGCTGGAAGGGCGACACGTGCAGCGCCTTCGTCGCGGTCAGCACGTCCGATGGCTCGATGGGTCCCAGGTCGTCGCGGTGGCACAGATACGACCGCCGGTCGCCAAACGTGTTCGTCACCTCCGGCACCACGACGCGCAACGCCCCGGCGGCGTCGTGGCAGAACCAGAAGCTGACGGGATTGAATACGTGCCCCAGCACGCGCGGCTGGGCCAGCAGGAGCACCCGACCGGGCGCCACCTCCGAAAGGCCCTTTGCCGCCAGCACGTCGCGCAGCCAGACGGCGCCGCGACCCGCGCCGGGCGGCCCGCCGTGGTCGGCGTCGTGCAGCGCCACGGCACCGCGCCGGTTGCGCGCGAAGGGCCAGCGCGCCGAGACCTCGGCCTCGGGGTCGAGCATCACGTAGTCGACGCGGTAGTCGAACGCGTTCTCCACCGCACCGGCCCGCCCGTGATGCGTCCGCCCGGCCACATGGTCGACGCCGGCCGCAGCCGTCGCGGCGTCGGGGCCGATATGCCCGGACGCCGTCACTCGGCCGCGACGGCGAAGGCGCCCGGCCGAAGCATCGCCTGCACCACGTCCACCGCGCTGGCGAAGCCGTCCTCGTGGAACCCGTCGCGCATCCAGGCGCCGCAGAACCACGTGCCGCGCGCGCCGTTCATGGCCCGGATCCGCACGCGCCCGTCCTGTGAAGCCAGATCGTAGACCGGATGGCGGAAGGTCGCCTCGGCGTGGATCAGGTCCTCGCGCAGATGCTTGGAGCCGTTCAGCGTGACGAACAGCGGATCGTCCTTCGGGATGGGCTGGAGGGCGTTCATCCAGTAGGTCAGACCGATCCGGTCGGGCGCGGCATCGGCATCGTGTCGATAGTTCCACGACGACCAGACGGACCGGCGCCGCGGCATCGCGGCTGGATCGGCGTGCAGCACGGCGTGGTTGTCCTGATAGCGCACCGCCGAAAGCGCCTCCCGCTCGGGCCCGCTGGCATCGCCAAGCAAGGACAGAGCGTCGTCGGAATGGGTCGCGAAGACGACATCGTCGAACCGCTCCGCCCCGGCGCCGGCGGCGTGCACCGTGACGCCCGCGCCCGGCGTCGCGCCGCGCACGACACGGACCACCGGAGTGCGGGACCGGATCTCGACCCCGCGCCGGACCAGATCGGCGGTCAGGCGGCGCACGTACTCGACCGACCCGCCGCGCACCGTCATCCACTGGTGCTGACCGCTGGAGGCCAGCAGCGCGTGGTTGTCGAAGAACCTCACGAGCGCCTGCGCGGGGAAATCCAGAATGCCCGCGACCGGGGTGGACCAGATCGCCCCCGAGAACGGCAGCAGGTAGTGGTCGCGGAACCATGCGCCGGTGCTCAGCCGCTCCAGCAGGGCGCCGATGGTCAGCGCGGGATCGTCCGCGGCCTCCTTCGCGCGGGCGTTGAACCGAAGGATGTCGCGCACCATGCGCACGAAGCGCGGATCCGCGGCCCGCCAGGGTTGCGCCAACAGCGCCCGCGCACCCGCCAGACCGTACTCCAGCCGCCCGCCGGGCAAGGCGATGGAGGCGCCGAAACTCATCTCGGTCGCGCAGACCGGCACGTCGAGCCTGTCGAACAGCGCCGACAGGTGGGGGTAGTTGACGCGGTTGTAGACGATGAACCCCATGTCGACGGGCTGGTCGCCCCGTTTGCCGGCGATGACGGTTCGGGCGTGGCCGCCGGGACGGTCGTCCGCCTCGTAGAGGACGACGCCGGCGCTGTCGGCCAGCAGATGCGCCGCCGCCATGCCGGATATGCCCGCGCCGATGACGGCAACGCGCCGCCGCGCCGGGAATTTGGTCATGTATGAGAACCCTTGATTCAGCCGTCTTGCGGGAAAGGTGGCGCGCCGATGGATGGCGTCCACGAACGCCTGCGTGAGCGATCTAGCGCGAACGGGGTCCGCAGGCCATGCGGCGGGACGACCTTTCGTCGTCGCAGGCCAGGGATTTGAGGACGCCGGCCGCGACGAAAGAACCTGCGCGGACCGGCGGACGTCCGGACGGACGGATCCGTCGACGGGCGGGGCGCGTCCTCAATCCGGTTCACGTGCTCCGGCGGCGTCCCCGATCGCGGGGCCGGTGCCCTCGAAATCCATCGCGTGCAGCCGGGCGGCGCGGCCGCCGGCGCGGTCGGCGGCCTTGCCGATCCCGTCGAGGTCGTCGCGCGCCTGACCGAAATGCCGCTGCAACGCGCCGACCCGTTCGCTCACCAGCTCCACGTCGCGGTTCAGCAGCGCCAGGGCCGCCCGGATCTCGCCCGCCTGCGCGCGCATGCGGGCGTCCTTCAGGATGGCGCGCATCGTCGTCAGGGTGGCCATGCAGGTGGTGGGCGACACGATCCAGACGCGGGCCGCGAACCCGTCGCGCACGACCTCGGGAAAGTTTCCGTGCAGTTCGGCGTAGACGGCCTCGGACGGCAGGAACATCAGCGCGCCGTCCGCGGTGGTGCCCTCGACGATGTAGCGTTCGGCGACGTCCCTGATGTGCTTGCGGACGGCGGTGCGCATCGCGCGTTCGGCCGCCTTGCGGTCGGCGTCGCCGGTGGCGCGGCGCAGCGCCTCGTAGGCTTCCAGCGGAAATTTCGCATCGACCGCGATGGGCCCCGGGGGCTGCGGCAGGTGGATGAGGCAATCGGCCCGCTTGCCGTTGGACAGCGTCGCCTGCCAGGTGAACGCGTCCGCCGGCAGCGCGGCCGAGACGATGTCGCGCAACTGGATCTCTCCGAAGGCGCCGCGCGTCTGCTTGTTCGACAGGATGTCCTGAAGGCCCAGCACGTCGCCCGACAGCTTTTCGATATTGGTCTGCGCGCGGTCGACGGCTGCCAGACGCTCCTGCAGCGCGCCCAGCGACGCGGCGGTGCGGGTGGCGGACCCGGCGATGCCCTCGGTCATGCGGGCGGTGACCTCGGCCAGCCGTTCCTCGACGTTGCGCAGCATGGCGCTCTGCGCCGCTGCCTGCGCCTCGCTCACGTGGGTGAGCCCGCCCGAGAGCCGCGACTGCCCGTCGCCCAGCGCCTCGATCCGGTCGGCGAGGAACGCCATGTTCCGGGTAAGGGGCGCCACGGTGCGCGCCGTGCGCCCCATCCGCAGCAGGATGAGGACCAGCAGTAGCAGCGCCACCGATGCCGCCGCCCCCAGGGCGAGGGTGGCGTCGTCCAGTTCGCCCGCCCGTGCGAGGACCGCGTTCATCGCCGCCCGAACAGCCGTTCGATGTCGTGCAGCTTCAGCTCCACATAGGTGGGGCGGCCATGGTTGCATTGACCGGAATGGGGCGTCGCCTCCATCTCGCGTAAAAGCGCGTTCATCTCGTCGCCGGTCAGCCGCCGCCCCGACCGCACCGATCCGTGGCATGCCATCCGGCTGAGCACGGCCAGCAAGCGCGCCTCCAGCGGCGCACCGTCGTCTTCCAGCGCATCGGCGACGTCGCGCAGCAGCACGGCGCTGTCGACGGGGCCGAGGATCGCCGGCGTCTCGCGCACCGCGACCGCACCGCCGCCGAAGGGCTCGACCGTCAGGCCCAGCCGCGAAAGGTCGTCCGCCCGCTCCAGCAGGGCGGCCGCAGTACCGGGGGGCAGGTCCACGATGTCGGGGATCAGCAGGGCCTGCGCCGCGACGCCGCGGTCGGTCATCTGCCGCTTTAGACCTTCGTAGACAAGCCGTTCGTGCGCGGCATGCTGGTCCACGATGACGATCCCGTCGGCGGTCTGCGCGACGATCCAGTTCTCGTGGAGCTGCGCCCTGGCGGCGCCCAGCGGCGCATCGACAGGACCGGAGGGCGGATCGACCCGGCCCACGGGCACCGCCGCCTCGGCGAAACCGGGCGCCTGCGCCATGTGGGCGCGGTGCAGCGCGCCGGGCGTGGGGCGGTCCATCTGGTAGACGCGCGGCGGTCCGGGGCGCGCGGCGTCCAGCGTCGCGGTGGCGATGGTGCCCGAGGCACGGTGGCCCGCACCCGCCAGCGCCTGACGCAGGCCGCCCACGATCAGGGACCGGATAGCGGCGGCGTCGCGGAACCGCACCTCGGTCTTGGCGGGATGGACGTTCTGGTCCACCCGCCGTGGGTCGCAGTCCAGAAACAGCGCCGCCGCCGGATGCCGGCCCTGCCGCAGCAGATCGGCATAGGCACCGCGCAGCGCGCCGTTCAACACCCTGTCGCGCACCGGGCGACCGTTGACGAACAGGTACTGGTGAACGCCCGAGCCCCGCGCATGAGTCGGCAGGGCCGCATAACCCGTGAGAGCGGTGCCGTCGCGGTCGGCCTCGATCCAGAGGGCGTTCTGCACGAATTCGGACCCCAGCACGCCGGCGAGACGTCCCCGCATGGCGTCGCGCGCGTCGCCCGGCCGGGCGTCGGCGCGGAAGACCACGCGGCTGTCGCCGCCGCCGCCGACGTCGCGCAGGACGAAGGACACGCGCGGTTCGGCCATCGACAGGCGGCGCACGACGTCCAGCACGGCCTGCGCCTCGGCCCGGTCGGTGCGCAGGAACTTCAGCCGTGCGGGCGTGGCATAGAAGAGGTCGCGCAGCTCGACCACGGTGCCACGGCCCAGGGCGGCGGGGCGCACTGGCCGCATGGTCCCGCCGTCGACGCGGAGGCAGGCGCCATCCGCCCCCTCCACGCGGGAGGACAGACTCAGCCGGCCGACCGCGGCCAATGACGGTAGCGCCTCGCCGCGAAACCCGAAGGTATGGATATCCAGCAGGTCGGCACTTGGCAGCTTGGACGTGGCATGGCGCGACAGGGCCAGCGGCAGGTCGTCCACCGCAATGCCGCAGCCGTCGTCCGAGACCCGGATCAGCGTTCGGCCCCCATCCGCGCAGGCGACCTCGATCCGGGTCGCGCCGGCGTCGAGCGCGTTCTCGACCAGCTCTTTCACAGCCGAGGCTGGACGTTCGACCACCTCACCCGCGGCGATCCGGTTGACCTGCGCCTCGTCCAGCTGGCGGATGCGCGGCGCGCCGGCTCGGGATGGGGTAATAGCGCCGATATTGGGGTCGTCGAGTAACATGCCACCACTTCTAGATGCACGATCCCGATTCGACCATAGCGAGTAGGCGCCGCCGATGGGCCGTCAGTTCGCCACGTCCGCCATCGCCTCCAGGCCTTCGGGCGCGCCGACGACGACGAAACGCAGGTCGTCGGGGCGGTAGATGCGACGGGCGACGCGGGCGATGTCTTCCAGCGTCACCGCCTCGACCTCCGCATTGCGGGTCAGGGCGTAGTCGATGGGAAGTTCCGACAGCTGCATGCCCACGAGGATGTCCGCGATGGTGCCGTTGCCATCGAAACGCAGGGGATAGGCGCCGGTCAGATAGGTCTTGGCGGCGTCCAGTTCGGCTTGCGTCACGCCCCCGTCGGAGATGCGCGCCCACTCCGCCCGGATCACGTCCACAGCTTCGGCGACCCGGGCGTTCACGGTGGCGGCGCTGCCCATCAACAGGGCGCCGTTCTCCATCGGCGCGAGGTAGGTGCCGATGCCATAGGTCAGGCCCCGCTTTTCGCGCACTTCTCCCATCAGGCGGCTGTTGAAGCCGCGCCCGCCGAAGATCTCGTTGACGATGTAGGCGGCGAAAAAGTCCGGGTCGTCGCGGGCGATCCCCTCGTGACCGAAGAGGATGACCGACTGCGGTGTGTCGAAGGGCACGACGGTCACGCCGCCACTGGTCGCGTAACCGGCATCGCCCGGCAGCGGAGCCCCGCTTTGCGGCAGGTCGCCCAGCAACTCGTCCAGCAGCAGGCCAAGCGCGTCCGGCGTGATGTCGCCCACCGCCGCGACGTAGATCGAATCGCGCACGAGCGCCGCCCGATGGGCATCCACGATGTCGTCGCGGGCCAGGGCGGCGACGCTGTCCTCGCTGCCCTCCTTGGCGGCCGCATAGGGATGACCGGGAAAGGCCAGCGCGTCGAAGGTGCGGCGCGCCGTCTCGTCGGGGTCCTGCGCGTCGCGGCGGATGCCCGACAGCACCTGGTCGCGCACCCGGTCGATGGCGTCGGGGTCGAAGCGGGGCGTCACCAGCGCCGCGCGCAGCAGGTCGACCGCTGCGTCGCGATTCTCGGTCAGCATGCGGGCCGAGACCGAGATCGCGTCGTCGTAGCTGTCGAACGAGAAGCTGGCGGCGAGTTCCTCACGCGCCTGCGCAAAGGCCTGCGCGTCCATGTCGCCGGCTCCCTCCTCGATCAGACCGGTCATGAGGTAGGTCGCGCCCCGCTTGCCGGCCGGGTCCAGCGCCGTGCCGCCGCGAAACCGGATCTCCAGCGCGGTGAAGGGGATCGAATGCTCCTCGACCAGCCAGGCGGTGATCCCGCCGGGCGAGGTCACTTCGCGGATGTCGATCTCGGCCTGTGCGGGGAGGGCGGCGAGCGCCAGGAAGGCGGCGGCGAAGAAGCGGATCATTGCATCACCTCGGTGTCCGTGTCCGCCGGGCCTGCGGCAGGATCGGCGGTTTCGGGCGCCTCGGAGGCGGCGCTGGCAGGCGTCTGGGACGGGACGGGCGCGTCGGCGGGGGTCGCGCCGGCCGGCGCCGTCAGCCAGCCGGTGACGGAGCGGTCGGGGTCGAACACGCGCCGCCCGGCGGCGACGATGTCCTCGGCCGTGACCGCCTGCAAAAGGTCGGGCCAGGCGTCCACGTCCTCCAGCGTCAGCCCGGAGGTCAGCGCCTCGCCGTAGCGCCGGGCCGTCGAGGACACGCTGTCGCGGTCGTAGACGGTCGACGCACGCAGCTGCATCTTGATCCGGTCCAGCTGAGCCGCGTCCACGCCATCGTCGAGGAACGCCGCGACCTCGCGGTCCAGCGCGTCTTCGGCCTGCCGGAGCGTGACGCCGGGCGCGGGGATGATGACGACGCCGAAGGTCGTGTCGTCGAAGGCCGTGCCGTCGTAGAAGGCCGAAGTATAGAGCGCCTCGCGGCTGCCGAACTGCAACCGCTGGCCCAGCTCGGACGTCTGCGACGACCCGCCGAGGACGCTGGCGAGCATCGTCAGGGCCGCCGCCTCCTCCTGGTCGCCGGGGTCGCGTTCGGGGGCGAGGTAGGTGCGGATCACGTAGGGCTGGGCGACGCGCGGGTCCTCGAACGTCAGGCGCCGCGGGGCAGTCTGCGGCGGCTCCTGCGCCCGGCGGCGTTCGGGCAGGTCGATGGTGGGTTCGAGTATGCCGTAGTGCCGTTCGGCCAGCGCGCGCACCTCGTCCGGATCGACGTCGCCCGCGACGACGAGGATGGCGTTGTTGGGCGCGTAGAACGTGCGGTAGAACGCCAGCGCGTCCTCCAGCGTCAGCGCCTCCATCTCGTGCTTCCAGCCGATGACGGGGATACCATAGGGGTGGTTGAGATACTGCGCCGCGCTGCGCTGCTCCTGGAACAGTGCGCCCGGCTCGTTCTCGATGCGCTGGTTGCGTTCTTCCAGGATGACCTGACGCTCGGTCAGGATGTCGCGCCCGTCGAGCTGCAGGTCGCGCATCCGGTCGGCTTCCATCTCCATCATCAGGCCCAGACGGTCGGCCGCGACGCGCTGGAAGTACCCTGTGTAGTCTTGGCTGGTGAAGGCGTTGTCGGTGCCGCCGTTCGCCGCGACCACCTCGGAGAACTCGCCCGGCTCCAGGTCGTCCGTGCCCTTGAAAAGCAGATGTTCGAGGTAATGCGCGATCCCCGAGGCGCCCGGCGGCTCGTCGGCGGCGCCGGCGCGGTACCAGACCATGTGGACGACGACGGGCGCGCGGTGATCCTCGATCACGACGACCTCCATGCCGTTGTCGAGGGTGAAGTCGGTGACGTCGCCAGCGGCAGCGACGGCGCCGGGCAGGCCGGCCAGCAGGACGAGGGCGAAAGCGGGGAGGCGCGTCATGTGGGCTCCGGTCGTGGACTATGTCCGGCGCAACCTACGTGCGGCACGCGGCGGTTCAATCCCGGTGTCGCGACCGTGACCGGTCACGGTCGCGCTGGACGGTGCCGTTCGTTGCTAGCGCAGTTCCGGATCCGGTGGCGCGGCGGCCGTCGGAACGCCGGCGCGGCGGTACCGCTCCAGGGCGTCGTACTGGTCGAGCTCCTGACGGCGGTAGGCGTCGAAATAGGTGTTCACCTTGAACAGCCGCTCCAGCGGGCGCCCGCGGCGGCGCTGCCGGAAGGCAAGGTCCTCGGCCGCGACGACGTCGCGCACGGCGGGATCGATGCCGTAGCGCGTCGCCTGCGCCAGCAGCGCCGCCTCGCCCGCGCGGGGCTGCTGGGCCGCCGCGGGCGTGCCGCCCAGGGCCAGCACCGCATCGGCCAGCGGGGCGGGATCGGCACGGTTGGGGGCGCCCGGGGTGGGTGGCGGCAGGGACGCGACCTCGTCCGGGATGACCAGGGGCGCGACGGGCAGGATCGTGAACTCATCCGGGCCGGCGCCGCTGTCGCGCAGGTTCAGCAGGCGCGGCTCGGACGTGCGGGCACAACCGCTGATCGCAAGTCCGGCGACAAGCAGAACCGACACCATACCCTTCGCCATCGTTGACCTCGTCCCCGTTCGCCAAGGGTTCTAGCCCAAGCCGGGGCCGGCGTCACCAACTGTCGTCACGACCTGTCGTCTCGATCCGCGCTCAGGCCCTGCCCGCCGGCGGATCGGACGGAGCGAAGAGCACCAGACCCAGCGCACCGGCGAAGATCGCGATGTCCGCCACGTTGAAGGCATAGGGATTCTCGATCCCGCAGCACGACATGTTGAGGAAATCGGCCACCGCGCCATAGGCCAGCCGGTCCACCACGTTACCCAGCGCGCCGCCCGTCAGCAGCCCGGCCGCCACCATGGCGCGCCGCCCGGCCCTGGCGTGGACGACCCAGGTCACGACCCAGGCCGAGATCGCCAGCGCCACGCCGATCAGGATCCAGCGTGTGGCGTCGCCGTCGCCAGCCATCAGACCGAAGTTCACGCCGCGGTTCCACGCCATGCGCAGGTTGAGGAACGGCGGCAGCACGTCGATCACGCCCACCAGATCCAGATCCAGCACCCGCAGCACGAAGAGCTTGACCGCCTGATCCAGCGCGAAGGTCGCGCCGGCCGCGACGATCAGCGGACGCACGCCGGCGACCGGCAGGGCGGACGCGGGCCACGTCAGTGCCGGAAGTGACGCATGCCGGTGAAGGCCATCGCGATGCCCGCCGCGTCGGCGGCGGCTATGACCTCGGCGTCGCGCCTGGACCCGCCGGGCTGGATCACCGCCGTGGCCCCCGCCTCGGCGGCGGCCATCAGACCGTCGGCGAAGGGAAAGAAGGCGTCGGACGCTACAGCCGCCCCCTGCGTCGGCGCCGCGTCGAGGCCCAGCAGGCGCCCCATCTCGGCGGCCTTGGCGGCAGCGATGCGGGTGCTGTCGACCCGGCTCATCTGCCCGGCGCCGATGCCGACGGTGGCGCCGTCCCGTGCGTAGACGATGGCGTTGCTGCGCACGTGCCGCGCGACGGCCCAGGCGAAGAGCATGTCGGCCGTCTCGACTTGCGTCGGGGAGCGCTTGGTGACGATGGCGAGGTCGCCTTGGCCCACCCCTCCCGTATCGCGATCCTGCATGAGGAACCCGCCCGAGACCTGACGGACCGATGTGCCGGGGGCCGCGGGATCGGCCATTCCGTCGGTCAGCAGCAGGCGCAGCGACGGCTTGGCGGCGAAGACGGCAAGAGCGTCGTCGTCGGCGCCGGGGGCGATGACGACCTCGGTGAAGACCGCGCAGATCGCGCGCGCCGCAGCCGCGTCCAGAGGCCGGTTCGCCGCGACGATCCCGCCGAAGGCCGAGGTGCGGTCGCAGTCGAAGGCCCGGGCATGAGCCGCCGACAGATCGCCACCCGTAGCCACGCCGCAGGGGTTGGCATGCTTGACGATGACGATGGCGGCCGCCTCGGCGCCAAGGTCGCTGGCGGCCTCGAACGCGGCGTCGGTGTCGTTGATGTTGTTCCACGACAGCGGCTTGCCCTGCACCTGCCGCGCCGTCGCGACGCCGGCGCGCGCCGGGCCAGAGCGGTAGAACGCGGCGCGCTGGTGCGGGTTCTCGCCATAGCGCAGCGGCTGGGCCAGCGTGCCGGCGACGACGGCGCGGCGCGGCGCCGGGTCCTCGCGGCTCATCCAGCAAGCCACGGCGGCGTCGTAGGCGGCGGTCCGGCCATAGGCCACGGACGCCATGCGCGTGCGGAAGTCCAGCGTGGTGGCGCCGTCGTTCGCGGCCACCTCGGCCAGCAGGGCGTCGTAGTCCTGCGGATCGACCAGGACCGCGACGTGGCTGTGGTTCTTGGCCGCGGCGCGGATCATCGCGGGACCGCCGATGTCGATGTTCTCGATGCAGTCGTCCGGCGGCGCACCGGCGGCTACGGTCTTTTCGAACGGATAGAGGTTCACGACCGCCAGATCGATGGGCACGATGCCCGCCGCCCGGATCGCTTCACCGTGCGCGGCGTCGTCCCGCCGGGCGAGCAGGCCGCCGTGCACCGCCGGATGCAGCGTCTTGACGCGGCCGTCCAGCATCTCGGGGAAGCCGGTGAGGTCGGCGACGTCGTGCACCGCAAGGCCGGCCTCGCGCAGTACCGCCGCGGTGCCGCCGGTCGAGACCAGCTCGACCCCGCCGGCAGCCAGCGCCCGTCCCAGCGGAACCAGCCCGGCCTTGTCCGACACCGACAGCAGGGCGCGTCGCAGGGGCACCCGGTCATCCTTCGTGGTCATCGCGGCCTCCCATCACGCCCTCGCCCGCCAGCGCCTCGACCGAGGGGGCGAGGTCGCGCGTCGTATCGGGGGTTTCGGGCGCCTTGGCCAGCACCCATGCGACACGGGTCGCATAGTCCGCCGCCCGGGTGGCCAGAACGATCTGAAGGCTGGCGACAGGCGCCGGGCGGTCCGCCTCCAGGTAGACCGACGGCTCCAGCATCACCTCGGCGGCACCGTCGTGGGAAAACACCCAGGCCTCGCCGCCGGGCAGGCGCAGGGCGACCGATCCCGCGCGCCGGTCCGGTGCGGCCTCCACGTCGGGATGCAGATGGAACCGGATGCGGAAAGCGATCCCCTCCTCCCCCTGCGCGGCCAGCACGGCGTCCAGCCGTGCCTCATCCGACGCGTCCAGCGTGGTCAGAACGTCCTCGCCGCGCAGCGTGCGCCCGTCGCGCGAAAGGTCGAGACGCCGCACGTGGGTCAGGCCATGGGTCGCGCGGTAGCCGTCGTGAGCGGCGGTGATCCCGCTGTCGTCGGCGCCGTGCCGCCGCTCGACCCGGACGTCGCGCGGCCCGTCCAGCAGCGGCGCGTCGCGTGGCGGGCCCGCGCCGTCACCGGGCGTCAGTCGCGCCGACGACACCCCGTCGATCGCCAGCGTCGAATGCGAGGCTGTTGCACGGGCCGCCCGCCGCCAGGCGTCGCCGAAGGTCCGGCCGGACCCGCAGTTGACGACGAGGGGCCGGCGTCCCGACGACATCTCGAAGGCAAGGGTCGAGGCATGCGCGCGACCGGACGTCGCGCCGTAGGGCGGCGGGGCGGCGTCGACGACCAGGGTCGCGCGGCCGTGCGACAGCCGGGCGTACCCCATGGTCGAACCGGCCCCCGGCGCCGCATCGTCCCGCAAGGGGGCGGCGCCGGGGCGCACCCGCGACAGGGCCAGCGCGGCGTCGATCCGCCCCGTCGCGCCGCGCCCGCCGCCGTGGAACCGCGCAAGGCCGCCGTCGCCCAGGCGAAGGCCGCGCAGCATCCCGGCCATATGCGCGAGCGCCGACAGGTGCGCCCGTCCCGGCGCGATGTCGGCCGCATGCAGCGCATCGGCGGCGCGGACCGCCAGCCAGAAGATGTCGAGCACCGCCTCCGGGCAGCGCGATGGGTGGGCGTCGGAGCGGTCCGCCAGCACCGCCAGTTCCCGCTCCAGCGCTTCGGCGGCGGCCGGCGCGTCTTCGGCGGTGCCGGTGGCCTGACCGGCGACGATCAGTCCCGTCAGCGCCTGGACGCGCGGCAGTCCCGGTGCCGCCGCCCGGGCCCGCCGGGAAAGGAACCGCAGGTGCGTGGCGACGCAGCGGCCAAAGGCCGCCGCCTGCGCCGGCGAGGCGCGCAGCAGCAGCGTCTCGTGATGATCCACCCACGCCAGCACCCGGCGGCCGGCCAGATCGGGGCGCCAGCCCGGCCCGGTGCCGCGTCCGTGGGCGGCGATCCAGGCGTGGGTCCAGCGCCGCGCGCGGATCGCCGCCGGAGCTTCGCAGGCTGCCGCCAGGTCCTCCAGCCAGCCAAAGGCGTGAAGCTCGTCTTCGAAGGCGGGACCGGGGACCGGCAGGTCCCAGATCGCGGTGTCCGGCGCCTCGACCAGATGGCCGGCGAACAGGAACTTTCCCTCCGCCAGCCGCCTGCCCCGCCCGGCCGACCCCAGTCCCACCGGCGCACCTACGGGTCCGGCCGCGGCAGCGCGCGGAAGGGCCGCCAGGCGCGCGTACGCACGGTCGGCCCACCGTGTCAGGCGGGACCGGCGGCCGGACGGGGCGGTGGCGAGGGACGGGACCGGCGGCGACACGGGTGTGGATCGGGACCCCTCGGCTGCGGGCGACGCAGAGGGCCGCGCCGCGCTGGAACACGCGTCCGGGACGATAGCGGGGCGTGTCGGGGATGTCATGCCTCCATCGGCGGATGTGCCGCCGCCCCGCCCGCGGCGAAACGGATCGACCGGGCGGCACCGGCCGCATCGGAGCGCCGCGCCTGTCACCCGGCGGCCACGACGGGTCGCGCGTCCACGCGTCCACAAAGTTCGGCGCATCCCGGCCAGACGGCGGACCGACGCGGCGAACGGAGGGCGGCCATGCCGGTGCGACGACGGACGCGGCATCGGCGCACGCGCAGGCGCAGGCCCGGATGCTCCGGTACGTCCCATCCCCCCTCCAACCGATTGGGTCGGACGTGTCGATCGGCGCTCTCATGCAGCCCGGGACCCACCTGCGCGGCCGTTGCCTGCCGGGTCTCGGTCCCGCGCTGGCGTCAGAGAAGATACATGTCATGCCAGCGGAGGACGGTCTCGTACCGGGAGCGCACGCCCGCCCCGCAGCGACGATGCGTCGACCGGTCCCGATCCGGTCTGCGGACCTCGGCCATGGACGCACGTCCGCCCGAAGACGCCCGGTCGGAGCGCCCGGGCTCTCATCCCGGGACCGCGTGACTGACGAGGCGGCGGGGCGGACATCGTCCGATTGTCACCCTCCGGTCACGGCATCGTCATATCGGGCGCGCAAGACGCGGGCGACCGCAGCGGGAGAGATCATGCCGGGCCACGCGCGCAACCGGAACCGGACCGCGGTCGGCGCGACCGATGCCGTGCCCATCGCGTCCGGCGGGCGCCGCCCGAAAGACCGCGTTTCCAGGCCGACCCCGCATCGCGCATCGGCGGGCACGGTGCCGATCTGCCCGCCGCCGGCGCTGGCGGGGCATGCGGCAGAGGACCGGCGCGCGAACCCCGCCGTCGTCGCCGCACGGTCCGGAGCCGCAGTGGCCCGCCGCTTCGAACGCCGTCGCGGCCGCTGCACGGCGGCGCATCGGCATCGCGCACCATCTCACGACGGCCCGCAGCCCGGACGCACCGACGCGATCCGTCCGGGGCATCGCCTCTCGGTCTTCGCCACGGGCTGGCCGGGCGGCCCGGCGGGCTGAGGGGGCTCCATGGTCGACACACCCGCGTCGGGAGCGTCCGACGACCACGCCGCGTTCTTCGGGGCGCTCGCGGGCGGCGATCCGGTGGCGCCCGAGGCGCAGGCCGAAGCGATCCTGCCCGATCCGGGCGCGGTCGAGGTGATCGGCAACCGCACCGGCGAGGGCCGGATTGAACCCGCGCGGGCTGCCGATGTCGATATCGCGGCAATGCTTCGGCGCGATACCGGGTTCGTCACACAGATCCTCGTCGCCCGGCCGCGCGTGTCGTCCGGGGATCCGGTGGCCGGGCCGCTGATCCGCGCGGGCCGGGCGCCCGTGGACGCGCGGAACGAGGCGCGGTGCCGGCGGGCCGCCTTCGGCGTCAAGCGCGACGCCCGCGCCGCCTGTCCCACGACCTTCTCCGGCGGCGAGCGGCAGAAGGTGAGCCTCGCCCGCGCGCTGATCCTGCCGCAGCGGCTGTTGCTGCCGGAAGTGCCCGCCGCCTCGATGGACAAGGGCGCACGGAGGACGCCGGGCGCGCGTCTGGACGACCTCAGACGGCAGGGCATCGCGATGGTGGGCGCCTTCCGCCACCCGGGCGACGTGGCAGACCCGATCGACCGCGAGATCCTGCCGGGAGAAACCTGACATGTGGCTGTCCGACTTCCGTCTCATCCTTCCCGACCGGGTGATTCCGCGCGGCGCGCTCAGGATCGAGGGCGACCGCATCGCCGAGATCCGCGAGGCGCCGGTCGGACGCGCCGGAATCGAGGGCGACGGGCGGCTTCTGATGCCGGGGTTCATCGACATGCACGGCGACATGATCGAACGCGAGGTGGAGCCGCGGCCGGGCGTGCGGATGCCGCTCGACCTGGGCCTGCGCGATCTCGACCGGCGGCTCAGGGTGGCGGGCGTGACGACGGCCTATGCCGCCGTCAGCTTCCAGCCCGGATCGGCCTACGGCCACGTCCGGCATTTCGCGACCACCAAGGAGCTGCTGCGCGCGCTCAAGGCGATGCAGCCCCGGCTGGGCGTCGATCACCGGGTCCATGCGCGGTTCGAGGTGACGTTCCCCGATGCGCTGAGGACGGTGGAGGAACTGATCGCGGACCGGACGGTGGACCTGGTGTCGCTGACCGATCACACGCCCGGACAGGGGCAGTACCGCGATCTGGAGCGCCACGTCGCCGCGATATCCCAGGCGCGCGGCCTGACCGAGGCCGAGGCGCGCGCGACGGTGGAGGATCGCATGCGCGAGAAGAGCCTGGGCGCCGGTCAGCTCGAACAGGTCCTGCGGGCGATGTCCGACCTCTGCCGGGCGCATGGGCTGCGGCTGGCCAGCCATGACGACGACAGTCCTGCAAAGGTCGGGCTGATGCACGGACTCGGCGCGACGATCAGCGAGTTTCCGGTGACGCTGGAGGCCGCGCGGGCCGCCCGCGCGCACGGCATGGCAACCGTGATGGGCGCGCCAAACGCGCTTCGCGGGCGGTCCTACTCGGGCAACCTCTCGGCCCGGGACGCACATGCGGCCGGGCTACTCGATATCATCGCGGCCGACTATCACCCGTCGGCGATCCTGCCGGCGATCCTGGCGCTGGCCGCGGCCGATCCGTCCGGCCTGCCGGGCGCGGCACGGCTGGCCACGCTGAACCCCGCCCGCGCGCTTGGCCTGCGGGACCGGGGCCGGATCGAGACGGGGCTGCGCGCTGATCTGGTCGTGGCGGACGCCACCGACCTCGGCCATGTCTGCGGTACCTTCGTGGCCGGGCGCGAGGTCTTTTCGGACGGGACACTGCGGGCGCGGGCCGCCGCCCGAGCGCACCCATCCCCCAACCGTCACGTTATCGACGCAGAACCGTCGGCAAAGGATGACGTAGGTGTCGCCGGGCCGTGATGCCCGGCCGCGATACCCCCACCATGCCGGACGCAACCCTTTCGCTTGTAGGCCTGAGCCGTGATTTCGGCGCGACACGCGCCGTGTCGTCGGTCACGCTCGATATCGAACCCGGGCAGTTCGTGGGCATCATCGGCCGGTCCGGCGCCGGCAAATCCACGCTCCTGCGGCTGATCAACAGGCTGGTAGAGCCGTCGTCGGGCGAGGTCCGCTACGGCGGAACCTCCGTGACCGCACTGCGCGGTCAGGCGCTGCGGCACTGGCGGCGCGACTGCGCAATGATCTTCCAGCAGTTCAATCTGGTGGACCGGCTGGACGTCCTCACCAACGTGCTGATCGGCCGGCTGGCTGCGCATTCGTTCCTGTCGTCGATGGCGATGCGGTTCTCGGACGCCGAACGGACCGAGGCGCTGCACGCGCTGGAGCGGCTGTCCCTGTTGCCCCAGGCGCTGCAGCGGGCGGGGACGCTGTCGGGCGGCCAGCAGCAGCGCGTGGCCATCGCCAAGGTGCTGGTCCAGAAGCCGAAGGTGATGCTGGCCGACGAGCCCATAGCCTCACTCGACCCCGCGAACGCGACGCTGGTCATGGATGGCCTGCGCGCGATCAACCGCGAGGACGCGATCACCGTCCTGGTCAACCTCCACACGCTCGACACCGCCCGCGCCTATTGCGACCGCATCGTCGCGATGCGCGACGGGCGCGTCTATTTCGACGGCACGCCCGCGCAGCTCACGCCCGGCGTGGTGCGCGACATCTACGGGACCGCGGGTCTGGGCGAGATCGACGAGAGCGTGACGTCGACCGCCATGCGACCCGGCATCCCGGCCTGACCCCCGACAACAGACCCCAGGAGAGACCGATGAATACCACGATGAAGACAGGTGCGCTTGCAGCGCTCGCGATGGCGTCGGCCCTGCCGGCGATGGCCGAGGACTGGAAGGACGACTATCAGGTCGTCCGGTTCGGGATCCTGTCGGGCGAGAACGAACAGGACCGCATCCAGCGCTACAGCGCCCTCGAATCCTATCTGAACCGCGAGCTGGGCATCGAGGTCGAGATCTTCTCGGCCTCGAATTACGACGGCGTGATCCAGGCCCTCGCCGCGGACCAGATCGAGTTCTCCTTCCTCGGCTCGTCGTCCTATGCCGCCGCCTATACCGAGACCGACGGCGGCGTGGTCCCTCTGCTGACATCGCAGAACGCTGACGGATCGACCGGCTACTACTCGATCATCGCGACCCGCTGCGACAGCGGCATCGGCTCCATCGACGCCCTGGAGGGCCGGACGCTGGCCTTTGCCGATCCCGACAGCACCTCGGGCTACGCCGTGCCCTATTACAACCTCGTGCAGCAGGGCTACGAGCCAAACACCTTCTTCGCGGCGGTCCCGTTCTCGGGCAGCCACGAGGCAGGGGTGCAGGGCGTCGCCAACGGCACCTTCGATGCTGCCGCCACCTATCAGGACAACGACACCTCGGGCATCCCGCAGCGCATGGTCGAGAAGGGCATGCTGGAGGACGGCGTGATCTGCACCATCTGGGAATCGCCCGAGATCACCTCGGGGCCCTTCACCGCGCGCGCGAACCTTCCGCAAGGCCTGATCGACGCCATGACCGACGCGATGGAGGCCTTCCCGCAGAAGGACCCCGAAGGCTATGCGCAGGTCAGCGGCAGCGTCGAGGGAGACGACAATCCGCTCATCGGCTACGTCCGCGTCGATCACGACCGCTATCAGTGGATCGTCGACATGCGCGCGTGGCTCAAGGCGCAGCGCCGCGGCTGAGGCCCGGTGCGAAAGGGCGGCGGAGGCGCGCGACCGATGCGCCCCGCCTCGATGCCATGACCTTTACCTCCCATGCGGGCGCCGGCCCGGGCCGGGCGACGGGGCCCGAAGCGTCGGCCCGCGCACGGTTCGAGGCAGACTATGCGCGCGCCAGACGCCGGGCGCGCCGCGCATGGCTTGCCGGATCGGCCGTTTTCGTCGGCCTTTTCGTCCTGACCGCGTGGCTGGGCGACTTCTTCAAGGTCACGCAGGTCACGCTCCCCGACGGCAGCCGCGACTGGCGCTGGATCGTCCCCGCCGGCCTGCCGAGGCTGGGCGAGTACCTGTCCAAAACGATCCCGGAGCTGGGGTGGCGGACCCTGGGCGCCGACCTCGCCGACTGGTTCTGGCGCTGGGACGTCTGGCTGCGCCTTCTGATCGAGACGATCCTCATCGCCTACTTGGCGACGCTGGTGGGTGTCGTCGGCGGCTTCCTTCTGTCCTTCCCCGCGGCGCGCAACCTCGCGCCCAACCGCGCGGTCCTGTGGTTCTGCCGCCGCTACCTCGAGATCGCGCGCACGGTCCCGGAACTCGTCTGGGCGCTCATATTCGTCTTCTGCTTCTCCGTCGGACCGCTGGCCGGCGTGCTGGCGATCGGGCTGCACACCTGCGGCGCGCTGGGCAAGCTCTACTCGGAGGCCAATGAGAATATCGACATGCGGCCGCTGGATGGCATCAAGGCGTCGGGCGGGACATGGTTCGACCAGATCCGCTACGGCGCCGTGCCGCAAGTCCTGCCCAACATCATCAGCTACACGCTGCTGCGATTCGAGATCAACGTGCGGGCCTCGTCCATCATCGGCTACGTCGGCGCGGGCGGTCTGGGGCAGGAGTTCCGGGTTGCGATGAGCTTTCAGGAATACACCGACCTCAGCGCGCTCTTCGTGATCGTTTTCGTCACCGTGATCGTCATCGACTTCGGTTCGGAAAAGCTGCGCCACCGCGTCATCGGACTGGAGACGGCATGAACGTGACCGACGACGACATCGCCCGCGCGCGGGCCGCCCATCCGCGCGCCTTCCGCCCCGCCCCGGCCCGCCGGGTGCTGCGGGCGGCGGTCGCGGCGGCGATGACCGGTCTCGCGATCTATTGCCTGTGGGCGTTCGAGATCACGCCGTCGCGCCTCTGGACGGGCATCGCCCGCTTCGCCGACGTGGCGGGGTTCATGTTCCCGCCGCATGTCTGGACGTCATGGGCCGAGTTCGCCGAGATCCTGGACGGTCTGGCCGAGACGCTGTCGATGGCGTTCCTCGGCACGGTGCTGGGGGCGGTCGTGGCCTTTCCGCTGTCGTTCCTGGGCGCCAGGACGATCAACCGCCTTACCCTGCCGCGTCTGGCGGTCCGGCGCGGCTACGACATGATCCGCGCCTTCGAGACGCTGATCCTGGCGCTGATCTTCATCCGGGCCTTCGGGCTCGGGCCCCTTGCCGGCATCCTCGCCATCGCGGTCAGCGAGGTCGGCACCTTCGCTAAGCTCTTCTCGGAGGCCATCGAGAACACCTCGCGCCGCCCCGTGGAGGGGATCGAAGCCTCGGGCGGGTCGAGGCTGCAGGCGATCCGCTTCGGGATCCTTCCGCAGGTCAATCCGGTGATCCTGTCGATCCTGCTCTACAACTTCGAATCGAACGTGCGCTCGGGCACGATCCTCGGGATCGTCGGAGCGGGCGGGATCGGCTATCTGCTGTCGGACCGTATCGCCGCCTATCGCTGGGACGAGGCGTGGTCGATCATCTTCCTCATCATCGCCATGGTCTACGCCATCGACTGGCTGTCGGGACTGATCCGCACCCGCCTTATCGGTCCCGAGGTGCGGTCGCGATGACGGACCCCACCGCAGCGCCCATCGTTCGCGGGACGACAGGCGCGCACGATGGCACGCCGGGTGCGCCGGTCGAGATCTGCGCGAGGCCGATGGCCGATGGAACGCGGCCGAAAGGGCCGGACGGCGATTGCCGCTATCTGCGCGGGCGGCGCAGGAGGCGCCCGGTCAGGAACGACGTGCGCGGCGTCACGACGTAGGCCGTCCGCGTGTCGGCCGCCCGTTTGCCCCGCCGCACCAGCCCGAACACAAGCAACGCAAGATGGACCGCGCCCAGCGCTGCGAACAGCGAGGACGGCCCGTAGGCGTCGATGAGGACCGCCGCGCCGTAGGGCGCGGCGACGGCACCGACCGCGAAGAGGAACATCAGCCCGGCCGACAGCTCGACCCGGCGGTCGTCGGTGGCGAAGTCGTGGGCATGGGCGGTCGCGACCGAATAGATCGGGAAGGTGACGAGGCCGAAGATGCCGGCCCCTGCCATGGCGCCCCATGCGCCCGCAGAGGACAGGGCGACGACCAGACCGCAGGCGCCGGCCGACGCGCCCGAGAGCGCTATCAGCACGGTGCGGCGGTCGAAGCGGTCGGCGCTCCAGCCGGCGGGGATCTGCCCCAGCACGCCGCCGGCGACGAAGGCGGCCAGGAAGAGGGCGATCGCTTCGGGGGCGAGGCCGATCTCGATCCCGTAGACGGGTCCGACCATGCGGAAGGCGGCCGCCGTGGTGCCCGCCACGACGACGCCCGCTGCGGCAAGAGGGGACGCCCGGATCGTCGCGATGGGTCGCAGCCGGGGGGCGTGGGGAACCTGCGGCAGCGTTTGCCGCGTCATCGCCAGCGGCAGCAGCGCCGCGACGCAGAGCAGGGCGAGGATGTTGTAGCTGACGTAGCTGGCGGGATCGAGCACCCCGATCAGCAGCTGGGCGACCAGCGATCCGGTGATATCGACCGCACGGTATGTCCCGACGGCGCGCCCGCGGGTGCTGTTCGTCACCTTGGACTGCAACCACGATTCCACGATCGTGTAGCAGCCGGCGATGCACACGCCCGACATCACCCGCAGCAGGGCCCAGGGCAACGGCCCGTCGATCAGGGTATGTCCCAGGATGCCCACCGTGCCGAGCGCCGTGTAGACGGCGAAGGCGCGGGAGTGGCCGATCCCGCCCATCAGCCGGGGGGCCCACCAGCAGCCCAGCAGGAACCCCAGGAAATGCGCCGAACCCAGCAGACCGACGTCGACCGTGCTGAAGCCCGCGGCAAGCCCAACCAGCGCGTCGAGAGGCGCGATTCCCCCCGAACCCAGCTGAAGCAGGAAGATCGATCCGAAGAGGGCGACGAAGGACAGCATCACACGCATGTCGCGGACACTAGGACATGCCGTGACCTGCTCCGCATTCGATTGCGACGCGGTTTGTCCCGCTGCGGCACTGTCGCAACCGCAGGCGCAGGCGTACGGGTCCCGGTATCCCACGGCGCTCCAAGGGGCGGTCGGGCGTCCGAGGCGAATCAGCAGGTTCGGTCCGAGGGCGGGACAACGGCGGCACCCGATTGACCCATGTCGGGCCGACAGCTACCACCACCGCACGGCCTTCCGCGTATCCGCCCGCGTTGGCGCGGCCCCGGACCGGCCCTCTGCCGGCCATCGGGGCCGGACCGCGACCACGCGACCTCGGACGGGCGTACAGCCTCACCGTGCAACAGTTCCGTCCAGCGCGATAGCGGCCCCAGAGACAGGAGACGAACGACGTGGCGCAGCTCTACCCCTTCACCGATCTTCTCGCGGCCGATCGCACGCCGCCGCATCGGATGGTCTCGGCCGACGGCATCCGCGTGACCGACGCGGAGGGGGCGGCGTATATCGATGCGGTCTCGGCCCTCTGGTGCTGCCCGCTGGGGATGACCAACGACCGCCTTGCGGCCCGGGCCGCCCATCAGATGCGGTCGATGGGCTACTACCATTCCTTCCTCGGCCGCACCCACGCCCCGTCCGAAACGCTTGCGGCGCGCCTCGCCGCGCGCCTGCCGGGCGGGCTGAACCACATACTCTTCGGAACCGCCGGATCCGAGGCGGTCGATACCGCCGTCAAGATCGTGCATTACTACCAGAATGCCCGCGGCAAGGCCGACAAGAAGCGGATCGTCGCGCGCGAGGCCGCCTATCACGGGTCCGGCACGATGAGCGCCGCGCTCACCGCGTCCCGTTCCACCCATGACGGCTTCGACGTGCCGGACGACATGGTGCTGCGCACCGGCCGGCCGCATTACATGCTGGACGCCGAACCCGGCGAGAGCGAGGTCGCGTTCTCGCGCCGCCGCGCCGCCGAGCTCGACGAGATGATCCGTCGGGAAGGGGCCGACAGCATCGGCGCCTTCATCGGCGAGCCGGCCATCGGGTCGGGCGGGGTGATCCTGCCGCCCGACGGCTACTGGGCCGCGATCCAGGAGGTTTTGGCGCGCCATGACGTGCTGCTCATCGCCGACGAGATCATCACCGGCTTCGGGCGGACCGGCCAATGGTTCGCATGCGAAACCTACGGCATCGAACCGGACATGATGACGCTGGCCAAGCAGCTGACGGGCGGGCTGTTCCCCATGTCGGCCGTCGCGATGACGGACGAGATCCGCGGACATGTCGCCCGACTGGCCGGCGAGCATGGGGTGTTCGGGCACGGCGTCACCTACGGCGGCCATCCCGTCGGGGCCGCCGTGGCGATGGAGTGCCTCGATATCTACGAGGAGATGGACCTGCCCGCCCACGTGAACCGCCTGGGCGGGATCGTGGCAGGACGGCTGGCGGCGATCCACAACGCGCCGGGCGTCCGCGACGTGCGGTCCGTGGGTCTGCTGGCGGCAGTAGAGTTCGCGCCCGGCGACGGCCTGTGCCGGGCGGTCGCCGACGCGGCGCAGGCGCGCGGCGTGCTCTTCCGCGTCATCGGCGACGTGCTGGCCATCGCGCCGCCCTACATCTGCACCGACGACGAGATCGGGCAGATCATGGACGTACTCGCCGAAAGCATCCATGCCGTCGCGGCAGAGCCGGCCGCCGCGCATGGATGACCGCCGCGCCATGCGCGCGGCCGAGGCGCTGGAGGCTTTGCGCGCCCGGCGCCTGTCCCCGGTCGACCTGACCGGGGCGCTTCCGACGCGGGCCTAGGCCACTCGGGCCCCGCTCAACGCCTTCGCGCTGGTCGACCCCGACCGGGCACTTCGCGCCGCACGCGTGGCCGGGGCGCGCCATGCCGGCGCCGGCGAAGGGCCGCCGCGTCCGCTGGAGGGGTTCTGTGTCGCGCTCAGGGAGCCGGGCGCGCTGGGGGTCTGGCCCGCGACCTGCGGCTCGGGCGCGGTAGAGCCGGTACCGCGCGCGGCGACCCCGCCCAAGGACGACGCGGTGATGCGCGCCGGCGCCATGCCCCTCGGCCAGACCCGCAGGCCCGGGTTCGACGCCGCCCTCGCCTTTGATGCGGAGATGGACGGAGTAGCCGGACCGTCCGTCACGGGCGTGTAGGCCAGGCTTTCGGAGCGTCGCAGGGAACGGCGGATCGACGTCCAACTCCCGCGCGACGGCCCGGGCGTCGTCGGAGGCCCTGAGCGCGCCGGGCAGGCGGGTACCGGATTCGGACGCAAGCGCCGCTGCACCAGCCGACGGCGCGGCGCCCTGTCCGTGCGCGCCCGGCGCCGATGCGATCAGCGGCTCGGGCCCGGCCTCGGCCGCCACCGGCGGGATCGGGGTCGAGCCGACGCCGAAGCGTCAGGCGTGGAACTTCGCCAGCGCGGGGCCGGGCGCGCGCTGCGGCAGGTCGGCGCAATGGTCTGCATGGGCCGGCCCGATGGGCTGCCCGTTGCACAGCAACACCTGCCCATTCGACACGCCGCGCGCCACGCGTTCGCGGTTCATGAGAATTTTTGGGGGCATGACGGGGTCACGGCTGCCCGACGGCTCCATGTCGAAGCACAAGGCGATGTTGCTGCACGATCCGCTCTCGACGGCCCGGAGGCCGGAACCGTCCCGCTGCGACGGCACCTCCACGCCGTCGGGCGGCACATCGGCGATCGCGCCCACCTCGCCCGCAGCGACCGCAATGGAGCCGCGCGCCCGCACCCGCGAGGCCGATAGTCTCGATCTCGTCCAGGTTCGGGCCGGCGTTCGGGTAGTTCTCGAAGCGGGTACCGACCGACCGGACGCTGGGCTGGAACTCGGTCATGCGGAACGACCCGGCGCCGATGGCGTTCGAAAGGTCGGTGGCGGCGTGATGCTCGATCTCGAAGTGTAACGTGCCAAGGACGAAGCGCCGGTCCGCGTCGGGCGAGGTCAGGTGCGCGGGTACCTCGGCATCGGACGCCAGTTCCCGGCGGTCGATCCCGTCCGCCAGCACGGCCGCGTCCCGAAGCCTGTCCGACGGGTTGCCGAGATTTGCCCAGTCCGACGGCTGACTTGCGATGGAACGACGGTGATCCGATGTTGCCGCCCCCCGGTATGACCGGTGGCGATACACCCCGCCCCGCGCGCCGGGTCGTCGGGCACCGGCGTCTGCTTGCCCTCATACGTACGACGTCTCGTGTAACGATCACGTCGACAAGGGCCATCGCATCCGGCCCGGCTATCTGGACGACGTGGAGCGAATGGCTGTCGGCCATCTGCGCCGCCTCGTGCAGTGCGCGGTACTGTGCCAGCGGGTCGTCGCCTCGGCCGCATGGCATATGGCTGTGGAAGCGGTCGCCGCGCGTGCGCCGCAGCGGTCTTGTCAAGGGACGGGCGAGAGGCCGCCCCGCAGTCCGGACCGACACACCGTCCGGCAGCCGTGAGGGGGCGGCTCATGCGGCCCGCTTTGGGATGGTCCCGGCGAAGCCCGCGACCACATCGCCGATGGCGGCCCGTGCGCGGCCGCGGCGGGTCGTCGGACGCGGGCGGCTCGCGACGGGGACGCCGTCACCCGGCCCGGCCACCGAGGCGGGCACCCGATGGCCCGGCCGGGCGACGGTGTCCCGTCGCAGCTCCTGCACGCCGGTCTATTGCCGGCCGGATCACCTACGCAACGATGGCGGCGACGATGTGGACGCGGTGCGTCTCGCCGCCGTTGATGGCCGTGTGGTAGCCGCGGGTGTCGGTGAAATAGGCGTGGCCGTCGGCCGGCAGGTGGGTGACGTGATGGTTGACCACGAAGAGGCTGCCGGGGTTCGTGACGACGGGGATGTGGAGGCGTGGCTCGGGGTCGCGGTGCCACGAATTGCAGTTGTAGAGGCCCTTCGACAGCACCCGCATGCGCCCGATGGTGAAGCGGCGGCGCAGGGCCTCCCAGACCTCCTCGAAATAGGTGCCGGCGAAGCGGGGGTCGAACTCGGTAAAGGCGGCCTCGTCGACGATGTCCTCGCGCGGCTCCTCGACATAGCGGTCGTCGGCGCGCAGCCAGTAGCGGCCCGACAGGTCGTTGGCGGTCGGCACCTCGACGCCGGGGCGGCGGTTCAGGGGCAGGGCGGCAAAACCCGCGTCCTGCATGTCGCCCTGGAACCCCTGCCGTGCGAGGCATTCGTCCAGCGCCGCGCGCAGGCGGTCGATGTCGAAGCGCATCTCCAACCGCACGATGCCCGGGCCGGGCGTGAACCGCGCGACCGATTCCGTTTCGGGCGGGCGGGACAGGATCGACGTGACGGTAGCGACGTCGGGGTCGGTCATCGCGATGTTCATGGGTCCTCCAAAGGATTCGCGGCTTTGCCGAACTCTGCCTCCGGTCTTGTCCGGCGGGAAACGAATTTCCCTTCCAGTTAGATGAGCTTTCCGCATACTGTTGACGAATGGGGCGTCTCCTTCCGAGCCTGAGGGCACTGGCCGCGTTCGAGGCGGCGGCCCGCCGCGGGACCTTCTCGGCGGCGGCGCGGGACATGTCGCTGTCGCAGGGCGCGATCAGCCGTCAGATCATCGGGCTGGAGGCGGATCTGGGCGTGCCGCTGTTCTCGCGACACGGCACGCGCATCGCTCTGACCGAGGAGGGGCGGCGCTTTCTCCACGCCATCGCACCGCTGCTTGACGGGCTGTCGACCGCCGTGGACAAGGCGCGCGCACGCACCGGGGTGCACGGCAAGGTGGTGCTGGCCACCTACCCCACGCTCGCCGCCCGCTGGCTGACCGTCCGCGCGCTGGACTGCGAGGCGACGCTTGGCATCGCACTGCGCGTGGAGACGGTCCTCGCCAACTCCGAGCTTCGGCCCGACCACTGCGACCTGGCCATCCTCCAGGGCGAGCCACCGTTCGAGCGTCTGCGATCCGTCCCCCTGATGCCCGAGCGTCTGGTCCTGGTGGGCGCGCCGGGCCTCGTGGCGAACCTGCCGCCCGGTCCCTTCGGGATCGCGACGGCCGTCGTGCTACGCCATGCCACCCGGCTTCTGTCGCTCGGCAACTGGTGCGAGGGGACGGGTCTGTCGCTGGTCGACCCCACCGAGGGCCCGGTCTTCGACCGCTACGACGCGATGATCGAGGCGACGATCGAGAGACGCGGGCTTGCCGTGCTGCCCGACGTCTTGATACGCCGCGAAATGGCGTCGGGCGCACTGGTACTGGCCTATCCCCACGTGGCCGTGCCCGCGGCCGCCTATCACCTCTGTTGGCCGCGCGGCCGGGTCCTGCCCCCCGAGGCCGGAATGGTCCGTGACCACCTGGTGGCCGGCGCGGCCGGGGATCTGAACGCGATGGCGCCCTGATCATGCCCGACACCTCCCGACGTCTGGCCGGGATCGGCGGCTCGGCCGTCAATGCGGTCTTCGCGCTGGCCGGCCGATTGCGCGCCGAGGGCCGCGACATCGTGGACCTCAGCGTGGGCGAACCCGATGCCGGCACGCCGGACCACGTCCGCGCGGCGGCCATCGCGGCCATCGAGGCGGGGGCTGGAAGGTACACCGCCGTCGACGGAATGCCTGCCCTCAAGGCCGCGATCGCGCGGTCCGAGGCACGCGACGGGATGCCCGCGCCCGAGCCGGACGACATCGTCGTGGGCGCGGGCGTGAAGCCACTGCTGTTCCAGGCCCTCCAGGCCCTGACCGGACCGGGCGACGGCGTGGCCTACGCCCTGCCGGCGTGGGCCTCATACGAGGGAATGATCCGCCTCGCCGGCGGCACGCCTTGTCCGATCGATACCGCCTCCGCCGACGGATTTCGCCTCGACCCCGACACGCTGGGCGCCGCCTGCGCGACCGGGGCGCGCGCGGTGCTTCTGAACTGGCCGGGCAATCCGTCGGGCGCGGTGGCCGATCCGGCCGACCTCGCCCGGATGGCCGACGTGCTGCGCGATTACCCGGAGGTATGGATCCTCGCCGACGAGATCTACCGCCGCATCCTGCGGCCCGGTACCGCCTTCGCCCCGCTGACGCAGATCGCGCCGGACCTTGCCGGGCGGACCGTTCGCTTCGACGGGGTCTCGAAGGCACACGCAATGACCGGCTGGCGCATCGGATGGGCCATCGGGCCCCGGGACGCGATGGACGCGATGCGCGTGGTCGTCTCGCAGACCGCCGGCAGCCCGCCCGAAGTGTCCCAGCACGCGGCCATCGCCGCCCTCGACGGGCCGCAGGACGGGCTGGCGCAGCGGGGGGCGGCCTACGACCGACGGACCGCTCTCGTCGTCGATGCGCTGGGCCGGATACCGGGCATGGAGGCGCGGATCCCGGACGGGGCGTTCTACGTCCTGGTGGACTGTAGCGGCTATCTCGCCCGCCGGGACCACGACATGCGGACCGATGTCGATCTCGGCACCCACCTGCTGCGGGTCCATGGCCTTGCCACCGTTCCGGGGTCGGGCTTCGGCGCCCCGGGGTGCCTGCGCCTGTCCGTCGCGACGTCCGAGGCCCTGCTGTCGGAGGCGATGGTCCGGCTGGCCAGGGCGATCGGGGGGCCGCCGGCGGACGGCACGCGGTAGCGCCTCCGCCGAGCCGGAGCGCCATCGGTCGAGGCGGCTGCGCAGGGCGGCAACCGTACGCGCCCCCGGGCCGGTACGGCGCAAGCCGCGCGGCACGGCGGGACGGACCGGCGGCCCGAGCGGGACGCGCAGCCGTCGCCGCGCCGGTGCACGGTGCCGCCCGCGGCCGGTGCCGGCTGGCGGACGTTGGCGAATTTGGGGTCGCGTTTCGACATCACCGCCCGCCCGACGATGCTAGCCTCAGCGCATAATCCGGGCCATCCTTCAGAACCGGGCGATCTTCGCCGGCATGGCTATGCTCATGATGGCGAACGGCCTTCTCGTGACCCTGATGAGCGTCCGGGGCGTCGCCATCGGCATGTGGCCCGCAGCCATCGGCATCATGCAGGCCGGCTATGCGTTGAGAGCGCTGGCAGGCTGCATCCATGCGCCGCGGCTGGTGGCCCGGGTCGGTCATGTCCGGTCCTTCGGTGCCCTCGCCTCGATCTGTCCGGTGGCGGCGGTGGTGCACCTGCTGGCGTCCGGGTTCGAGGCATGGCTCGCCATGCGGATGCTGGCGGGGTTCTGCTTTCCGGGGCTCTGCGTGATCTCGGAAAGCTGGCTGAACGCGAGGGCGGCGAACCGCGTGCGCGTGTCGCTGCTTTCGGCCTGCTTCGTCGTCCAGACGATCGGCGACTCGCTGGGACAGGCCATGGCGGTCCGCGACGACCCCACCGGCGCGCTGTCGTTCGGCGTCGCGTCGATCCTGATCTCGCTGTCGCTGCTGCCGATCCTCATGTCGCGCAACCCGGCGCCGGACTACGTGCCTCCGTCGCGGATGTCGCTTGCGCGGCTGGCGCAGGTGTCGCCCATGGGCGTATTGGGGGCGATGCTGAACGGCGCGGGTCAGGCGGCACTCTACATCGGACTGCCGCTTGACGGGCTTGCCATCGGGCCGGGGCCCGGGCGCGCGACGCTGCTTGTGGTCACGGCGACGCTCGCGGGGGTGGCGGCGCAGGTCCCGGCCGGGTGGGTGCCGGACCGGATGGACCGGCGGATCGTGGTGGGCGCGCTGTCGACCGGTTGCACACGCCCATCGGCGGCCCTGGCGGCCGGCGTGCTGGACGCGGTGCCATATGCCGCGGCGGCCTTGATCGGCGCGACCCTGTTGCCGGTCTGTTCGCTCTGCGTGGCCCATGCAAACGACCAGCTTGTTCCGTCCCAGATCGTGCCGGCCAGCGGGGCCCTGGTGCCGAGCCTCGATCTGGGCCAGCTCTCCGGCGCCGGCGCCGGCCCGGTCGCGGTAGGCCTCGTCGGGGCGTCGGGACCGGCGTAGCTGCTCGCGCTGCTGTCGGTGGCGACGGCCGGGGTCGCCGTCATCCGCAGACGACGCACCGCCGCCCCCGCCGACACCGGAACCGTCCACCCCATCGCCGTGCCCGGCGTGCAGGCCACCGGCGCGATGCACCCCGAGGCACCGGTCCGGCCGCTCTGATGCGTCTTCGTATGCGTCGCCCCGCCCGCCCGGACCCGCGGTCCGCGTGCACCGGCCAGGAACGGGCCGGGGCCGCGGTACGGGGTCGAACCGCACCCGATACCGGAAGTCCGGCGTCGATGACGCGGCCGATGTCGTCCCCGCCCTTAAACCGCAGCGCGCAGGTGCAGCAGGGCGTCGGACAGCCGTCGATTGAGTAGCGCATCGAGGTCCAGAAGCGCGGCCGGGCCGGACGCGCGCAGCGCCGCCGCGACCTCCAGAAGGCACGCCACCTGGCGTTCCAGCCGCACGGTCGCGCGCGACAGGTCGGACCGGGTCCGGCCCAGGATCGTCTCGGCCATGCCGCCCGGCGCGCGCCCCGCAAGACGGCACGAGGCATGGACCGTCGCCTGCCACGGGCGTGCAATCCGGTACCCCCGCACAAGCAGAGCGGCGGCGATCCCCCGATCCTCGTTGCAAGGCAGGGGGTCGAAGCCCCCCACCGCGTCGTAGACCTCGGGGCGGAAGGCGATGAGCGCACCCGGCGACTGCCCGTGGCAGGGCCGCGGGTTCCAGGCCTGCGGCCGGGCGTGGCTGGCGATCTCGGCCATCAGCGCGTCGCGGAGATCCTCCAGCGCGCCGTGGCTGCGGACGTGACGGGGCAAGGCGGCGAACTCGGCCGGGTCCGGCTCCACCCGGCCGAAGGCGGCGTCGGCGGTCGCGAGGGCCGCGCGCAGGACCGCCACCGTGCCGTCGGCCAGCGTGCAGTCGGCGTCTGTGGTCAGCAGCAATGGCGCATCCGGCGCCGCCCGCCGCGCCGCCGCCATGCCGACGCGCCGCGCCGCGCCGACGCCGCCGGGCAACCCCGGCAGGTCGATCACGGCGGCACCCAGGGAAAGGGCGACGGCGGCGGTGCCATCGGTGCATCCGTTGGCGACGACGATGGACGCCACGCCCTGCCGCGCCAGAGCCGCTATCGCGAAGGGCAGCCGTTCTGCCTCGTCCCGGGCCGGGATCACGGCGACCGGGCCGTCCCGGCGCCACCCTGCCGGAATGTCCAGGGGCGGCGGCGCGTCGGTCATTCCGCAGCCGTCCCGGACGCGGCCGCGCCGGCGGCATCGCCACCGACAGGGCCGAGACGGTCGATCCGGTAGGACGGCTCGACCCGGACGGTCGTCATGCGGCGCCCGTCGCAGGCCGCGGCGAAGAGCGTCAGCGCCGCCTCCCCCTCCAGCGGGTTGCCGGACGGTCCGCGCCAGGTGACGCAAAGGATCTCGGCCGCCGGTTGCACCGCGTCGATCTCCTCGGCCAGCGTGTCGAGACCGCCGGCGTCGAGGAAATAGAGGATCTCGGACAGAACGATCAGGTCGTAGTCGCCCGGCGGCAGCGCGCAGGGAAGAAAGCCGCGCACGAACCGCCCCCCGGGCACCGCCCGACGTGCGGCGTCGAGCGCGACAGGCATCGCGTCCAGCCCGGTATAACGTGCGGATCGCGCGGAGAGACGGCGCGCCAGTTCGCCGTTGCCGCAGCCCAGCTCCAGGATGTGGGCGAAGGTCCGGTCCGGCAGGGCCGCCACGGTGGCGGCATACTTCGCCGCCTCGTAGTCCGAGCTGCGGAACCCCCAGGGATCGTCCCCGCCTGCGTAGAGCGCGGCAAGCTGCGCCTCGCTCACCCCCATGTCGCCGCCTCGGGCATCCGGTCGAAGATCTCGGGGCCGTCCACGAACATCTCGGCGAAGCCCTCGGGCATGGCGAACCCGCCGGGATCGTCCGCGATCACCGCGCCCGCCTGGCTGCGATGGGCCGCGACGGCCATGCGCTTCCGGTCGGCGGTCCCGGTGCCGTCGAAGCGCAGCCGGATCGCGCCGTCGCATACGGGCGCGTCGCCGCCGCCCAGCCAGCGCGACCACACCGGGTAGGAGACGAGGCGCAGGCGCGGGAGGCGGTCCGCAACCTCCGCCGCCGCCCGGGCGGCGGCGACATGGTCGCAATGCGGATCGTGAACCGAGGGCGCCAGCAGAACGCGCGCGCCGGTGCGCTGGACTGCCGCGCGGATGTCGCGCGCAAGGTCATGCCCGGGGCCGTGCAGGCGGTGCAGGGCGGCGTCGGGATGCCCCAGCCAGCCAAGGTCGCGGGTCGGATCGCCACCGAGGCAGGCGACGGCCGCCTCGAGCTCGCTCCGGCGCAGCGCCGCCAGCCGGGGCGCGGGCCAGCCGGCCGATCCGGGATGGGACGCGGCGCCATCCGTCAGGCAGAGGACATGCGCCGGCACACCGCGTGCCCAGCAGGACGCCAGCAGCGCGCCGCAGCCCAGGCTCTCGTCGTCGGGATGCGGCGCCAGCACCAGCACGGGGCCGCCGCCCACGATGGCCGCCGGATCATCCATCCCACAGCCCCAGCAGCGACCCCGGACGGCCCAGGGCGATCAGCCCGGCCCGCTGCTCCAGCGCGTCACGGGCGGCCTGGCGGCAATAGGTGGCCAGATCGCGCGCGATCCGGCCCGTCGGCGCGTCCCGGTCGAAGTGGAACAGACCCAGCGACCGCTCGACGGCCGCGATGGCGTGCTGCGCCAGATCCTCGGTCAGCAGCCGCGCGTGGGCCGACAGGGCGACGGCGCGGTCGGGATCGGCGTAGCCCTCGGCCCCAGACGCCACCGCGGCCGCGCGTTCGACCAGCCCGAAGGCCGCCAGCGCCCGCCCCACGAGGGGTGAAAGGCGCGCGATCTGAGGGGGCGCGGACAGACGGTCGATCCGGGCCAGTTCGTCCGCGGCGGTCCGCAAGAGGCCCAGCGTACCGCCCAGCTGCAATGCCGCGATCCGCCAGACCCCGCCCACGAAGTATGGCTCGGTGAAGTAATCGCCGGGTCCGCCGATCCAGCGCGGCGCCAGTCCGGTCAGATCGACATCGCCCGAAACCGTCGCGCGCATGCCCGCCATGCGCCAGGTCCCGGGGCTGTGCCTGTCGGAATCGCCCACCTCGACCAGCGCCAGCCGGCAGACGTCCCCACCCCCGACCGAAACGATGGCCCGTTCCACGATCCCCAGCCCGGAGGCATAGCGCTTGCCGCCTGTCAGCACGTCGCCCGCCAGCTTCAGCGGCTCGGCACCGTCGGCGCCCCAGACGCCGTGCAGGATGCGCGGGTCCGCTTCGATCCCGTGCAGGTCCAGCAGCAGGAGCGCGTTGACATGGCCTTCCAACAGCCGGGCCACGGGCAGGTTCGCCTCGGCGATGGCGACGAGGGTCCGGCACATCTCTTCCGCCGACCGGTCCGCCAGGACGCCGGAGGCCAGAACGTCTCGGACGCTTGGCCCGGCCGAAGACCCGCCATCCTCGAACGGGGCCGCAAGCGACAGCCGCGCGATCAGATCGGCAAGGTCGCAGGGGTTTGCATGATCACGCACGTGGTTCACCCATCCGCGCATATAAATCCAGGCGCACGGAAGCCCTGCACGGCGGGAAGGCGCGTGGCCTTGCCGATCGGGCCCGCCGGCATCGCACGCGCCTCCAGTCCGCTCGTCTCCGTCGGGGGCGCCGGAATATCGCCGCAGGACCCCGAAGACACGTGCTTGCCCTGCCGCGCGACGGACCGGGTGGCCGCTTTCGGGGTCGGAGCCTTGCCTCGTTCGGTACCGCCGGCTTGGGGCGCAGCGCCGCGAACCCGCCCGCCGTCAGGCAACCCCTCGCCGACCGCGTCGACAGAAAGCCCGGCGTCGTTTTCCATCGGTCGGTCTACCGAGGCGACGTCCTGCATTCCGGAAAGGCTCCCCGGCCCGGCCCGTCCGTCCGGAATATCAAGGCCTGCGAGACCGTCTCGGTTGGCCATGCTCACGTGGCGTAGTGCCGTCCGTGCCCGCTCTCCCACCGTGCCGTCCCCCATGCCTGTCCGACGCCTACTGCGGAACGCGGCCGACCGCGCTTTCGGTTCCCGGTAACTGAAGGGCACGCCTGCGCGCGATGCGGAAGGCGGCCGGCCTTGGGGATCGGACGCAGCCCGTGGTCGTCCGGGCGCGTGTCGATGGCCGGTCGTTCCCGCTCGACCAGGGCGCGGTAGTAGCGCGCAGGGGACCGGTCGCGCCGCGCATCAAGGCCCCGAGCGGATCGCCGCGGCCGTCCCCGCGCCGGGACACCGCATCGCCCCGGCGCGGCGGAAACGGGGTGCGCGCGTTCAGGATCGCCCCGCAGGGGCCGGGCCCTGCCGCACCGGCCATCGCAGGCGCCGTGGCCGGGCCGTTTGGGGGAGTCTGGCGGTCATGACGCTGCCGCGAACGGCGTCCGGAAGTTCGACGGGCGGCGCGCGTCGCCGACATCGCACGACGCTGCCGAGGCGGCCCCGAACGACTGACACGGCACCGGCGGCGTTGCCGACGGAGGCAGGGACACGCTGATCGGAGCCTCGCCCTCGGTGGGACCGGATCGCAACGCGGCCGCATTCATCACGCACGAGCGACGGCGGCTGCCCGGTCGTGACCCCCGATCACCGCATGAGCGACGGCAGGCCCGTGACGAGGATGGGAAAGGCGCAAACGAGGATCAGGACTGCGATGGGCGGTATCAGCCAGGGCAGGATCGCGACGGCCAGACGCTGGTAGGGAATGTTCCCGACCTGGGCCACGATGAAAAGCGCCATACCCATCGGCGGCGTGAGGATAGAGATCATCAGGTTCAGGATCACCACGATCCCGAAATGGACCGGGTCGATGCCGTATCCCAGCGCCACCGGCACCAGGATCGGCACGACGATCAGAAGGATCACAAGGCTCTCGATAAAGGCACCGAGGACGAAGATCATCAGGTTGACCGCGATCAGAAACCCGATGGGCCCATCCGTCAGGTCGATGAAGAGCGCGGCGATCTGCTGCGGCGCCTGTTCGCGGGCCAGCACGTAGCCCAGCAGGCTGACCCCGGCGATGATCGTCCCGATTGCGGCCGAGGTCGCCGTCGTCTCGTAGAGCGCCGACCAGAGCCGCGCGACGGTCAGCTCGCGGTAGAACAGCAGGTCGATCAGGATGGCATAGGCGACGGTCACCGCCGCCGCCTCGGTCGGCGAGAAATAGCCCGAGAAGATGCCGCCGATGATGACGAATGGCGTCAGCAACGCCGGCAGCGATCCGACGAACAGCCGCGCGATCTGGCCGGCGTTCTGGCGCGGATCGACCGGATAGCCACGCCGGCGGGCGACGATCCAGACCATCACCATCAGCGCCAGCGCGCACATGACGCCGGGCACCACGCCGCCCAGGAACAGCGCCCCGATCGAGGTGCCGGAGATGACGCCGTAAAGCACCATCGTGATGGAAGGCGGAACCAGCGGCCCGATCATCGACGAGGCTGCAGTGACGGCGCCGGCGAAATCGTCGTCGTAGCCCGCCTCGCGCATCGCCTCGATCTCCATCTTGCCCAGACCGCCGGCGTCGGCCATCGCCGAACCCGACATTCCCGAAAAGAACAGCGAGGCGAGCACATTGACGTGGCCAAGGCCGCCGGTGAAGTGCCCGACCAGGGCGCGGGCAAAACCGAACAGCCGCGACGAGATGCCGGCCGAGTTCAGGATCGCCGCCGCCAGAAGGAACAGCGGCACGGCGAGAAGCGGAAAGCTGTTCAGCCCGTCCACCATGCGCTGCACGGCGAAGGCAAGGCCCATGCCGGACCAGTAGAAATACCCCATCGAGACGAAGATCATCGCCACGCCGATGGGCACGCCGATCAGCACCATCACCAGCCAGCCGATGCCCACCGCGGCGAGAATCACAGCAGGGGCCCCGCGCCGGTGCGGCCGCTCCGTCCGGGGATGCGGCGCGCCACCCGCCAGACGACCAGCACCATCCCGACCAGCGCCGCCAGATAGAGCGCGCCATCCGGTACGGGTAGCGTCACGCTGTCGTTGCGCCACGTGCGCGCGACGGTCTTCCAGCCGATCCAGACGAGATGGCCCGCGACGGCTAGGTAGACAAGGTCGATGGCGGTGAAGAGCGCCGCGCGTGCCTTCGCCCCCAGCGCCCCGCCCAGCAGGTCCATGCGCAGCTGACCGTCGTTCCTCTCGACCTCGCCGATGCCCAGGAACACCATCCAGACCCAGAGCCAGCGCGCCAGCTCCTCGGTCCAGACCGGCCCCGCCAGCAGCGGGGTCCGGCCCAGGACCTGCACGAGGATCACCGCGATCAGCCCGGCGAAGACCAGCGTCGCCGCCACGCCTTCGGGAGAGACCCCCGGCCGCGGACCCGTCGCCACGGCGTCAGTCGCCCCGAACCCGGGCGATGGCGCCTTCGCCGAACTCGGCCTCGAGCGTGTCGTAATAGCCCTGCATCGCTTCGCGGAACGGTGCGAGGTCGGGTTCTGTGATCGTCAGCCCGCGGTCCTCGAACTGCGCCGCGAGGTCCGCCTCGGCAGCGACGGTCAGCTCGTCGTTGACCTTGCCGCCGGCCGCGGCAGCCTCGGCCATCCAACCCTTCTCTTCATCGCTGAGGGAATCCCAGGTCGTCTTGGCGATCTGGATCGCCTGGCTGGCGACGAAGTGGTCGGTCATCGCGATGGACGACTGCACCTCGAAGAACTTCATCGCCTCGATGGTCGGCAGCGGGTTCTCCTGCGCGTCCACCTGATTGGTCTGCAACGCAAGGTAAACCTCGGCGAAGGCGACCGGCGCCGGGGTCGCGCCCACCGCCTCGGCATAGGCGATGAGGAAGGGCACGTTGGGCGTCCGCATCCTCAGCCCCGCCAGATCGGACATCTGCTCGATAGGCCGATTGGCCGTCGTCTGGCGGGTCCCGTAATACCACAAGTCGATGATGTGAATGCCCTCGTCCTCGAACCTGGCGGCCATCTCCTGGCCCCAGGGCCCGTCGACGATCCGGTTGAGGTCCGCGAAATCCTCGACCACATAGGGCGCGCCGATCAGCTTCAGCTCGGGGATGACATAGGACATGTCGGGGTAGCCCGTCGTCGCCAGGTCCAGCTCTCCGGCCTGCATCATGGCCACCATCGCCTTGAAGTCGCCCAGCTGGCTGGACGGGAACAGGTTGACCGTCAACTCGCCGCCCGAGACTTCGGCCAGCGTATCGGCGAAGGTCTGCATCCCCACGTAGACGTTCGACGTCTCGTTCTCCTGGCTGCCGAAGGTCAGCTCGCGCGCCTGCACGGCGCCCAGAGACAGCGCCATTGCGGCCGCACCGGCCATCAGGTGTTTCATCAGCATGGTTTCCCTCCCACTTTTCTAAAGGTCGTTCGTCAGCTCGGATCGGGCGGACCCGGCGGTGCCAGCCGCGACCGGTAGGACCGGTCGAGATGCCGTTCCATGACCTCGGTGGCCCGCACCGCGTCCGCCGCCAAGAGCGCCTCGTAGATCGCGTGATGTTCGGAATAGACCAGCCTGTCGTGAGGCGACCGGTCGGTTTCGACCGGACGGGCGGCCAGCATCTCGCTGAGGAACATGTCGTGCAGCGTCAGGATCACCGGATTGCCGACCACGGCGACGATGGCGCGGTGGAATGCGATGTCGGTGGCCGGGAATCCAGCCGTCCCGACCGCCGCGCGGCATTGTTCCAGCGCCGCCCGGATGCGCCCGATCTGCAAGGCATCGGCGTGCATCGCCGCCTGCCGTACGGCGCCGACCTCGATGAAATTGCGCATCTGCTCCAGGTGAGGGCCGCTCTCAGCGTCGCCCAGCACGTCCCGGACCATGCCGCCGGCGCCTTTCAGCACGTCGATGAGCGACGGCCGCGCCGCCCGCGGACGGCGCCCGCCGCCGCCGTTCAGGTAGCCGCGCAGCTGCATGATGGCGATCGCCTCGCGGACCGTCGGCCGGGATGCGTCGAACCGGGCGCAGAGGTCGCGCTCCGTGGGCAGCGGCGATTCCGGCACGATGTCGCCCACCCGGATCTCGCCGATCAACGCATTTGCGATCGACAGGGCGGCATGTCTGGGCGCCTCAACAGAGCCTTGCTGCATGCACCCCTCCTCGGATAGCAGACAATACGAATTGTTTGGTAAGTCCAGATTCCTCCGTTGTCAAACCGGACGGGATCGGCAACGGTCCGAAGATGCGAATGCGACAGGGAGCGAGGCGATGACAAAGGCGCTGGGCGGGATGTATGCCGCCCTCATGACGGCGATGGACGAGGCGGGCGAGCTTTGGCCCGAGGGTCAGCGCCGCCTCGACGCATGCGTTCTGGGGCAAGGGCTGGCCGGGCTCTACGTCGCCGGCAGCAGTGGCGAATCCGGCACCATGGAAAGCGCCGAACTGAGCGCCCTGCTGGCCATCGCGGCGGAGGATGCGCAGGGCACGGGCGCCACGATGATCGCCCATGTCGGCCTGCCGTCGCTGGCGGCATCCGTCCGGCTGGCCAGACGGGCCGAGGCACTGGGCTACGACGCCCTGTCGGCGCTGCCGCCCCATTCCTATCCTTTCTCCGACGACGAGATCCTGGCCTATTACGGTGCCCTCGCCGCGGCGACGTCGCTGCCGCTGATCGCCTACGAGATCCCGGTGCGCACCGGCCGCCCGCTGCCGACGCCGCTGCTCTTGCGGATCCTCGACCTGCCGGGCGTGGCCGGACTGAAGTTCTCATCCATGGACCTCTTCAAGTTCGGCATCCTGCGACGCGCGCGGCCGGAAAAGCTGTTCTATTTCGGCCTGGACGAGGTCTGGGCCGGCGCCGCTCTGCTGGGGTCGGACGGCGGCATCGGAACGACGTACAATCTGCTGGGCAGGCTCTACGTCGCCACCGCGGCCGCGATCGCCGGCTCCGATGTGCCCAGGGCACGGGAATTGCAGGATATATCGGCCTGTTTCGTCGAGATTCTGGCCGATGTCGGCGTGATGCCCGGCATGAAGATCGCCCTGCGCCTGCACGGGGTCGACATAGGGGCGTCGCGCCTGCCGATGGCAACGAGGGGCCACGACGCGGAAACCCGGCTGGCCGCATTCCTCGCCCGCCGCGACGTGGCGCCCTGGCTGCCCTGATCCGGTCCGCGGCGCCCGGGCGTCAGCCCCGCCGGCAGGGGCGTTGCGTCCCGCGCAAATTGACCCGTATCGGATATGCTCCGGTCGGCGACACTGGCAGCGCCGGTGTCCTTCAGCCCCATGAAACATGCAACGCGTCCATGTTCCGCCGCCACATCCACCCGTCGCAGACCGCGACGACTGCCATGGCCGTGCGTGACGCGGCGCGCCAGAAGCACAGGAACCCGCGGCCTATACCGCCTCGGGGCGCAGAGCAGACGTCGATCTCCCGGGGTGGGCGCGGACGATCCGCACCTCGACGAATGCGGTGGGGTCGCGACTGGCGCCGCCCTAACGAGAATTGGGGATGTCGGCCTGGCCGATGAGGGTTCGGTCGGCAGGAGTTGTCGGTCTGACGTCCCGGGATGTCGGGCCGGCGACCGGACTGTTGTCGGTCGGGCGCAGGTCGTCGCCGTCGGTGCCCGGCCGGGCGAGCCGCTTTATCCACTCGATGTAAGGAAGCGGGCCGCGGGGTGGACCGCGCGGCGGCCGGGCGGCCGGCCGTTTTCCCGCCTCATCGAACGGCAAGGGGGGAAAAGACCGTTCGACGTCCGGCCCGGTTGGCCGCCGGCGCGCCGCGGTCTATCTGGATCGGGATGGAGACGACGGACATCCTGGTATCGGGCGGCGGCATCGCCGGCATGGTCGCGGCCGCGGGACTGGCGCGCGCCGGTTTCGCCGTGACGCTGGTGGACCCCGCGCCGCCGGTGCGGGATGCCGGCGACGACGGGTCCGATATGCGCTCTACCGCCTACCTCGCGCCTTCGCGCGAGCTGATGGACCGCATCGGAACCTGGGACGCTCTGGCGCCATGGGCCACGCCGCTGGGCGGGCTCCAGGTCGTCGACACCGCAGGCGATCCGCCGCGGATCTCGCGCCGGCGGCTGTTCCGGCCGTCCGATCTGGGCGCCGACACCTTCGGATGGAACCTGCCCAACTGGCGCGCCCGATCGGCCTTGGCCGACCTGCTGCACGCCACGCCCGGCGTCGACCTGCGGCTGGGCGTCGGTTTTGCCACTGCCGTGACGCGCACGTCGGGAGTCCGCGTGCGCCTGACGGACGGCAGCCGCATCGGTGCCCGGCTGGTCGTCGGCGCCGACGGCCGCGCGTCGCCGGTGCGCGCGGCGGCCGGCATCGGCGTGTCGGTGCGGCGCTACGGACAGAGCGCGCTGGCCTTCGCCGCGACGCACGACATCCCGCACGGCGACATTTCGGTCGAGATCTATGCCCCGGGAGGCGCCTTCACCACCGTGCCGATGCCGGACGCGGAGGGCGGCCCGGCCTCGGCCATCGTGTGGATGAACGACGGCCCGCGGGCACAGGCGCTGATGACGATGGAGCCAAAGGCGTTCGGCGCGGAGATGACGCGCCGCTCCGTCTCGATGCTGGGCGACATGCGGCTGGCGTCGCCGCGCCGGATCTGGCCCGTCGTCACCCAGACCGCCGACCGGCTGACCGCGACCCGAACCGCGCTGATCGCCGAGGCAGCCCACGTCCTGCCGCCCATCGGCGCGCAGGGGCTGAACACCTCGCTTGCGGACGTGGCCGCGCTTCTGCGGGCGCTGGAGGGCGCCGACGATCCCGGCGCGCCCGCGGTCCTCGACCGCTACGCGGCGTCTCGGCGTCGCGACGTGGCGGCACGGGCGGCGGTCATCGACCTCTTCAACCGGGTCTGCAAGGCGGATGCCGCCCCGGTGCGCCTGCTACGTCGCGTGGGTCTCGCGGCGGTGCACGACATCGCCCCGCTGCGCAGGGCGATCATGCAGGCCGGCATGGGCGCCGCGCCCTAGCACACCCGAACTGGCCACCCGCCGCCAAACGACCGGCGCGGCCCGGCAACCATGGGCCGACCGGCGTGGACATGTCGGCGTCGACTGACCCAACGGATCGATTGACCCGAACCCGCTGTCCTGTCGCGACCGGTATCGACGACCGGCGCGGTGCCCGACGGTCCGTCAGGCGGCGGCGCCGAAGACCTCGTCCAGCGCGGCGTCGATCCGGGCGACGCTGGCAGGCACGTCGCGCAGCTTGTCCAGACCGAAGAGGCCGATGCGGAACGCGGCGTAGCCCTCGCCCTCGCCCAGCATCAGCGGCACCCCGGCGGCGATCTGCATGCCGGTCGCGGCGAACGCCTTGCCGTTCGCGACCTCGGGCCGGTCGGCGTAGCCCACGACGACGCCCGGCGCGCCGTAGCCCTCGGCCGCGACGGACCGGATGCCACGCGCGGCGAGGCTGGCCCGGACGGCGCGGCCCTGCTCCCACTGCGCTTCGGCCAGCTTTTCGAAGCCCGTCGCCTTGGCCTCGAAGGCCGCATCGCGGAACCCCTTCAGCGCGTCCGTCGGCATGGTCGCGTGGTAGGCGTGACCGCCGCCCTCGTAGGCCTCCATGATCGACAACCACTTCGCGAGGTCCACCGCAAAGGACGACGACGCAGTTGCCTTCACCCGCTCGACCGCCGCCGCCGACAGCATGACGACCCCGGCCGAGGGCGAGGCCGACCACCCCTTCTGCGGCGCCGTGATCAGCACGTCGACCCCGGTGGCGGCCATGTCGACCCAGGCGCAGCCCGACGCCACGCCGTCCAGCACGAAGAGGCCGCCCACCGCGTGCACGGCGTCGGCCACCGCGCGCAGGTAGGCGTCAGGCAGGACGATGCCCGCCGACGTCTCTACATGGGGGGCGAAGACAACGGACGGGCGCGCCTCGGCGATCCGGTCCGTCACCTCGTCCAGGGGCGCCGGGGCGAAGCCCGAATGCGGATCGTTGCCGGTGCGCCGGGCCTTCATCACGATCTCTTCGGCCGGGATGCGGCCCGCCTCGAAAATCTGCGTCCAGCGGTACGAGAACCAGCCGTTGCGGATCACCATCACCGTCTGATCGGTGGCCAGCTGGCGGGCCACCGCCTCCATCGCATAGGTGCCGCCGCCCGGGACCAGCGCCACCGCGTCGGCCTTGTAGACCTCGCGCAGGAGGCCCGAGAGGTCGCGCATCACGGTCTGGAACCGCGACGACATGTGGTTCAGCGACCGGTCGGTGAAGACGACGGAATATTCCAGCAGTCCGTCCGGGTCGACGTCGGGCAGCAGGGCGGGCATGGCGGTCACTCCTTGGCGTTCGGCGACAAACTAGTGCGTGACGCGCCGATTTGCCATCCGGGCGCGACATGCGGCATGCCGCCCGCGCCTGTCGGACGCGCGAAGGATGACATGGCAGATGTTGCATTTTGCGGGTTCAGGCCCCGCGCACAGCCGTTAAGGTGCGCGAAATTGCGGCAAGGGCGAAAGGGCCAGTAAATGCGCGTGTATTACGACCGGGATTGCGACATCAACCTCATCAAGGACACCAAGGTGGCGATCCTCGGCTACGGCTCCCAGGGGCATGCGCACGCGCTGAACCTGCGCGACTCGGGCGCCAAGGAGCTGGTTGTCGCGCTCCGCGAAGGGTCGCCCTCCCGCGCCAAGGCCGAGGGCGAGGGCCTGCGCGTCATGGGCATCGAGGAAGCCGCCGCCTGGTGCGACCTGATGATGTTCACAATGCCCGACGAGCTTCAGGGCGCCACCTACCGCGCCCATGTCCACGACCACATCCGCGAAGGCGCGGCCATCGCCTTCGCCCACGGCCTGAACATCCACTTCGGCCTGATCGAGCCCAAGAAGGGCGTCGACGTCATCATGATGGCGCCCAAGGGCCCGGGCCACACCGTGCGCGGCGAATACGTCAAGGGCGGCGGCGTGCCCTGCCTCGTCGCCGTCGACACCGACGCGTCGGGGCGTGCGATGCAGCTGGGCCTCAGCTACTGCTCGGCCATCGGCGGCGGGCGTTCCGGCATCATCGAGACGAACTTCCGCCAGGAATGCGAGACCGACCTCTTCGGCGAGCAGGCGGTCCTCTGCGGCGGCCTGGTCGAACTGATCCGCATGGGCTTCGAGACGCTGGTCGAGGCCGGCTACGAGCCCGAGATGGCCTATTTCGAGTGCCTGCACGAGGTAAAGCTGATCGTGGACCTGATCTACGAGGGCGGCATCGCCAACATGAACTACTCGATCTCGAACACGGCCGAATACGGCGAATACGTCAGCGGACCGCGCATCCTGCCCTACGACGAGACGAAGGCGCGGATGAAGGCGGTGCTGGAGGACATCCAGAAGGGCCGCTTCGTGCGCGACTTCATGGCCGAGAACGCGGTCGGTCAGCCGATGTTCAAGGCCACGCGCCGCATGAACGACGAGCACCAGATCGAGAAGGTCGGCGAGAAGCTGCGCGCCATGATGCCCTGGATTTCGGAAGGCCGCATGGTCGACAAGGCGCGCAACTGAGAGCGCGCCCGCGAACGGTCCCCGTCACCGGGCGTGGCGGGACACCCTATCTTAATGACTTCGTGAAAGGGTCGGGCAACCGTTACAGACTGGACCCCGACAATGGCCTGCCGCTTTTCCCTCTACGCCGCCGCCCTCGCCGTCATGACCGCCTCCCTCGTCGCGGGCGGGGCGCGATCGGCGACGATCGTCACCGATTTCGCCGGCCCCGGCAGCGCCGCGGCCATCTCGGGCACGGCGTCGGGCATTCCGTTCACCCTGACCGGCTTCACCGTCCGCGACGACCTCACCGGCGAACGCGCCGCCCGGGTCGGCTATGACGGGCGCGGCTTCGGCGTGGTCGGACAGACCCAGACCGGCGGCCGCGACGCGACCGGTCGCCGGGTCGTGCCCGGCGACTTCACCATCGACGGCACCGGCATCGACAAGAACGAACTGCTGCGCCTGACCTTCGCGCGGCAGGTGACCCTGACGGACCTTCAATTCGGTTTCGTCGACGATTACGACGACTTCTACATCGCCATCACGGGCAGGCCGTCGTCGGGGGTGCGGATCTCCAACCAGGGGAAGGCGCTGCAGCCGTTCGCCGCGCTGACCGGGCGCAGCTTCGACATCGTGGCGGGCTTTCCCAACCCGAACTTTCCCGGGCAGGTCGCCGGCGGCGGCAACGACAGCTTCCAGCTGACCGGCGTCGACGTGGCGGCGATCCCGCTGCCGGCGGCTCTCCCCATGCTCGCCTTCGCCACGGCAGCCCTGGGGCTGGTCGCGCGCCGGCGGCGCCGGGCCCGCGCCGCCTGATCGGGCGTCCGGCCATGCATCCGTCCTGCGACGCGGCGAACCGATAAAAGTCGAAGTGTCGCCGCCCGTGACCGGCGATCAGGCCATTTCCGCGATCAGGTCCGCGACGCCGCCCACGACATCCGTCAGAAGGTCCGCGTCCTCGCATTCCGCCATCACGCGGATCACGGGCTCGGTCCCCGACTTTCGGATCAGCAGCCGGCCCCGTCCAGCGAGCCGCGCCTCGGCCGCCGCGACGGCGCGGCGGACGGCCGGAGCCTCCAGCGGCGCGGTGCCCGCGGCGTAGCGCACGCTGCGCAGAAGCTGCGGCACCGGATCGAACCGGTGCATGAGGGCCGAGGCCGGCGTGCCGGTGCGCACCATCTCGGCCAGCACCTGCAAGCCGGCCAGCAGGCCGTCGCCGGTGGTGCCGTGGTCCGTCATCACGACATGGCCCGACTGTTCGCCACCCAGGTTGAAGCCGCCTGCGCGCATCGCCTCGACCACGTAGCGGTCGCCGACGGGCGCACGGTGCAGCGCGATGCCCAGCGACGCGAGGTGCCGCTCCAGGCCGAGGTTGCTCATGACGCTGGCCACCAGCGTCCGGTGGGCCAGCTGGCCCAGGGTCGCCATGCGCTCGGCCAGCAGGGCCATGATCTGGTCGCCGTCGGCGATGCGCCCCGCCTCGTCGATCAGGATGATCCGGTCCGCGTCCCCGTCCAGGCAAAGCCCGACGTCGGCCCCGTGCGCCACGACCGCGCACGCAGCGGCCTCGGGCGCAGTCGACCCGCAGCCGGCGTTGATGTTGGTGCCGTCGGGCGCCACGCCGATGGGGACGACCTCTGCCCCCAGCTCCCACAACACTTCCGGGGCGGCGCGCCAGGCGGCGCCGTTGGCGCAGTCGACCACCACCTTCAGCCCGGTCAGCCGCATGCCCGCGGGCAGCGTCGCCTTCACCCGTTCGTTGTAGCGGAACCGTCCGTCGTCCACGCGCCGCGCCCGGCCGATCTGCGCCGCCGGGGCCGGATCCACGCCCGTGGCCACCAGCGCCTCGATCTCGGCCTCGGCCGCATCGCTCAGCTTGAAGCCGTCGGGGCCGAAGAACTTGATCCCGTTGTCCTCATGCGGGTTGTGGCTGGCCGAGATCATGACGCCCGCGTCGGCGCGCATGGAGGTCGTCAGCATCCCGACCGCCGGCGTGGGCACCGGCCCCAGCAGCAGGACGTTCATCCCCGACGAGGTGAAGCCGGCGGTCATCGCCGTCTCGAACATGTAGCCCGACAGCCGCGTGTCCTTGCCGATCACCACCCGGTTCGCGCCACCCAATTCGTTGCGGAAATAATGCCCGGCGGCGGCACCCAGGCGCAGGGCGAGATCCGCCGTCATCGGATGGCGGTTGGCGGTGCCGCGCACGCCGTCGGTGCCGAAGAGGCTGCGGATCATGGGGTGGTCTCCGTCGGGTTCGGCCGCGGCCTCGCGCGGCAGTATCGCGGCTTCGTCCGGACCGCGCGGACCGGTCGCGGGCCGCGTCACCCTTCGACCCGCGTAAGGTCGGCGACCGAGAGGCACAGCGCGCGGATGCGGCTGAGAAGGTTCAGCCGGTTGCGCCGCACCACCTGCCGCGGGTCGTTCACCTGCACCGCCTCGAAGAACGCGTCGATGGGCGCCCGCAACCCGGCCAGCGCGGACATGGCGGCGCCGAAATCCTCGGACCGCATGGCGGCGGCGATGGGCGCCTCGGCGTCGTCCAGCGCGGCGAAGAGCGCCCGCTCCGCGTCGTCGTCGGCGAACTTCACGTCGGCGCCGTATTCGTAGGCCACCCCGTCCTGCTCTTCGGCTTGGCTGAGGATGTTGTTGGCCCGCTTGAAGCCCTGCAACAGGTTTGCCCCGTCGTCAGTGGAGAGAAAGGTCGACAGAGCCTCGGTCCGTCGGACCAGCAGTGTGAGATCGTCATTGCCGGGCATGGCAATGCAGGCGTCGATGACGTCGTGCCGGATGCCCTGATCGCGAAGGTGCTGTTTGAGGCGGTCGTGGAGGAATGAAAAAAGGGATAGGGCCTTACTCTCATATCTGCCCTGCAAATCTTATCGTACAGTTCCTGCGCCCTATCAACTTTCTCATTAGAAGCGGCTCCTATAGCTCGAAGCAATACGCTTCGTTTCGATGGTTGAGATAAGAAATCTCCGCCATCTCCACATCATTGCTTGCCTTATCCAGTCCATCGATTTCGATCTGTAGCTCTCTAAACCTGCGAATCTCTCGCACTATACCCGTGCGTTTAATGATTTCCATCGCTAGGCGAAATCGCAAAGCTAGTCTTTGGTCCGTTTCCGTTAATCAGGCGAAGTAACCCTAGCCCTGCCCGCCGCAGTGCAAAGGGATCCTTGCTGCCCGTTGGTGTCTCTCCAATCGCCCAGAAACCGGCCAAGATGTCGATCTTGTCCGCCAGCGCAACCGCCACCGTGACCGGGGCGGTCGGCACCTCGTCGGAGGGGCCCAGCGGCTTCCAGTGGTCGCGGGCGGCGTCGGCGACTTCGGCGGGTAGTCCAGCTTCCAGCGCATAGTGGCGGCCCATGATGCCCTGTAGGTCGGGGAACTCGTAGACCATCTGGCTGGCGAGGTCGGCCTTGGCGAGGCGGGCCGCCTGTTCTGCGATGTCGGGATCGGCGCCGACCGCGGGGGCAATCTCGCGCGCGAGGGCCGCGATGCGGTCGATGCGGTCGGCCTGCGAGCCCAGCTTGTTGTGGAACGTCACCTTGCCGAGCGCATCAAGCCACGGCTGCATCTTCTGCTCGCGCGCCACCTTCAGGTCGTTGGCCCAGAAGAACGCCGCGTCGGCCAGGCGGGCGGACAGGACGCGGCGGTTGCCGTCGAGGATCGTGGCGCCGTCATCGGCGGTATCGCGGTTGGCGACGGTGACGAAGCGGGTGATGCCGCCCGTCCGGTCCTTCACCGACAGGAACTTCTGGTGCTCGCGCATGGAGGTCTGGAGGACCTCGGCCGGCAGGTCCAGGAACCGCGCGTCGATCTCGCCCATCAGCGTCACCGGCCATTCGACCAGCCCCGCGATCTCGGCCAGCAGGGCGGCATCCTCCACCACCTCGCAGCCGGCGGCGAAGGCGAGGTTGGCGGCGTCGTTGCGGATGGTCTCGGCCCGTTCCTCGGACGAGAGCACGACGAAGGCGCGGCGCAGGCGGGCGGCGTGGTCCTCGGCCCCCGTCACGCGGATCGCGCCCGGCGCCATGAAGCGGTGCCCCTCGGTCACGTCGCCGGCCGCGATGCCGTCCACCGTCAGCGGCACCACCGCATGGCCCGCCTCGTCCGACAGGATGCACAGGATGCGGTGCAGCGGTCGCACCCAGCGCAGCGTCCCCGCGCCCCAGCGCATCGACTTCGGCCAGGGGAAGGCGCGGATGGTCCGCTCCAGCACGTCGGCCACGATCTCGGGCGCGTCACGGCCCGGCCGGCGTATGGTAGCGAACCAGACCTGACCCTTACCCGTATCCCGCGCCTCCAGCGCGTCGCGCTCCACGCCTGCGCCGCGCGCGAACCCGTCGACGGCCTTGTCTGGGGCGCCGACCTTGGGGCCCTTGCGGTCCTCCACCGCGTCGGGCGACCGGGCCGTCAACCCCTCGACCGCCAGCACCAGGCGGCGCGGCGTCGCGTGGGCGCCGGCATCGGCATAGGTCAGCCCCGCCTCAACCAGGCCATCCGTTACCAGCCGGCGCAGGTCGGCGGCGGCGCGGGCCTGCATCCGGGCGGGGATTTCCTCGGACAGGAGTTCGATCAGCAGGTCGGGCATTCAGTCGCTTTCCGGCGGAGTGTCGCGGGGCGGGCAGGCCTCGCCCACGGGCGTGCCGTCATAGGACAGCTCACCGCAGTCGTTCAACTGGTGCCAGGCGTAGGCGCGCCCGTCGGAATAGACGGCGACGATCCGGTCGACGCCGTAATGGACGTTCTTGACCGACAGGAACGCCTGCGCCTCGCCCGATTCGAGCGCCTCGCCGATGGCGCGCGCGTCGTAGCAGTCGAACCAAGCGGGCCCGGTCAGCGGCGTCGGGTCTTCGGCCGGCGTGAAGTCGGCTGCAAGTGTCCCCGGCGGCACGTCGGTGGTGAAACAGGCGCGGAACCTGATCGGCGAAGAGTTGGCGTCGATGGCGGTCACCGCTCCCGCGGCGATGTCGCGCGGCGTGCCGTCCCGCGCGGTCAGGGCCATGCCGTCCGGCGACAGCTCGTCATAGAAGGCATAGACCTGCAGCCAGTACATCGCCACGCCCGAGACGACGGCCAGCACGGCCAGGAAGACGACGATGGCACGTCCCGTCATGATCGGCCTCCCGGTCCGCGCCCGGTTGGTGCCGCGCATGGGCGGCGTTCTAGTCGGCCCCGGCGCCGCCGTCGAGACCGCGCCTTCGGGGCGGTGGACCGATCGCAGAACGCGCACCGCTTCCGGTCAAAGACGTTCGCCGCCGCGGACGACCGGGAACCGTCGACCTCGAACCGAAAGCGGGCGGGCCCGGCCCCAGGGCGCGGGCGGTCGGTCTTGGGTCAGGCGGCGTCCGCCGCGTCCCACCCGCCCGGCGGCGTCTCAAGGAAGGCGTCGGCGCAGGCCCGGGCCAGGGCGCGCACGCGCGCGATGTAGGCCTGCCGTTCGGTGGGCGAGATGACGCCGCGCGCGTCGAGCAGGTTGAAGAGATGCGAGGCACGGATACACTGGTCGTAGGCCGGCTGGGCCATGACGATGCGCCGGCCGGTCCGGGGGTCATCCGCGGGCGCGCCCAGGATGCGGGCGCTTTCCGCCTCGGCGTCCTCGAAATGCTTCAGCAGCATGTCCGTGTCGGCGGTGTCGAAGTTCCAGCGCGCGTATTGCGCCTCGGCCTCGCGGAAGACGTCGCCATAGGTGAGGGGTATGGTCGCATCCGGATCGTTGAACGGCATCGCGTTGCCGTCGTCATGGCCCAGCACGTACATGGCCAGCCGCTCCAGCCCGTAGGTCAGCTCGCCCGAGACGGGGCGGCAGTCGTGCCCGCCGACCTGCTGGAAATAGGTGAACTGCGACACCTCCATGCCGTCGCACCAGACCTCCCATCCCAGGCCCCAGGCGCCCAGCGTGGGGCTTTCCCAGTCGTCCTCGACGAAGCGGATGTCGTGGCGGTCCATGTCGATGCCGATGGCGGCGAGACTGCCGAGGTAGAGCGCCTGCAGGTCGGGGGGCGACGGTTTGATGATGACCTGGAACTGGTAATAGTGCTGCCAGCGGTTCGGGCTGTCGCCGTAGCGCCCGTCGGTGGGCCGCCGGCAGGGCTGCACGTAGGCCGCCGACCAGGGCCGCGGACCCAGCGCGCGCAGCGTCGTGGCCGGGTGGAAGGTGCCGGCGCCGACCTCCATGTCGTAGGGTTGCAGGATCGCGCAGCCCTTCGACGCCCAGTAGATCTGGAGGCGCAGGATCAGCTCCTGAAAGCTGCTTGGCGCGTCGATGTGGTGGGCCATGGTACCTCCGCGCAGCCAAGGGGGGCGCTAAGGCCGGGACGGTGGGCATACGCGCCGGGGATGCCATAGGCATGCGGGCAACAGGCGTCAATCGCCGCCCGTCGCTCCCGCGATGGTTAGTTGACCGTTAACCTCGATCGTCTCTTGTGGCGCGGGACGAAGTGCCGCGAGGAACCGGGAATGACGGTCGTATGGGTGAGGATGGCGCGTTGGCTGGCCGGCGCGGCGCTGGTCTGGGCGGCGCTCTGGGTGGCTCCGGCCCTGGCGCAGCAGCAATCGTGGCTTCAGGTCGAAGCGCAGCCGTCGCTGGACCAGGCCCGGCGGGCCGCCCGCGACTATGCCCTGCGGCTGGACTCGGTGGCGGGCTACCGGCTGGGATCGTCGAACTGGCACGCGATCGTCATCGGACCCCTGTCCCCGGATGACGCACGCGCGCTGAGTCGCGACCTGCGGCGGCGCGGCGCGGTGCCGGGCGACGCCTTCGTGACCGACGGGGCGAATTTTCGCGCGCGGTTCTGGCCCGACGGCGACGTGGCGGGACTGCCGCCACTTCCGGCCGCGCCTCCCCAGCCCGCGGCCCCGGCCGCAGTCGCACCGCTACCCAACGAAATGCCGCCTGACGAATCGCCTGCCGAGGCGCGGCTTGGCGAACGCGCGCTCACGGCCGAGGACCGGCGCCTGCTTCAGACCGCCCTGAGGTGGGAGGGCTTTTACGACGCCGCCATCGACGGCGCCTTCGGGCGCGGCACCCGCGCGGCCATGTCCGACTGGCAGCGCGCCCGCGGTCTGCCGCAGACCGGCATCCTCACCACCGCGCAGCGCACAGCGCTGATCGGCGCGTACCGCGCGGTGCTGGCCGATCTGGGGATGCGGACCGTGACGGACGCGGTAGCAGGCATCCGCATCGACCTGCCGACCGCGCGCGTCGCCTTCGACCGTCACGACCCGCCATTCGCGCATTACGCCGCCGTCCGGCCGGAGGATGCGGCGCGCGTCCTGCTGATCAGCCGGGCGGGGTCGGTCGAGACGCTGCACGGCCTCTACGACATCATGCAGACCCTGTCTGTGGTCCCGCGGGACGGCCCGCGCAGCAAGTCGGGCGACCGGTTCACCCTGACCGGCACCGGCGACGGGATCGTGTCGCATACCGAAGCCGCCCTGGCGGACGGCGCCGTCAAGGGGTTCACGCTGATCTGGCCAGAAGGCGACGAACGCCGCCGCCTGCGGCTGCTTGACGAGATGCGCCGGACCTTCTCGGCCCTGCCGGGGCAGGTCATGGGCAACGATGCCGGCATCGCCGGCGAGGATCAGAGCATAGACCTTCTGGCCGGGCTCGAGATCCGCCGACCCCGGACGGTGCGCACCGGATTCTACGCAACGCCGCGCGGCGATGTGCTGACCGCGTCGGACGCCGTCGACGGCTGCGCCTCCGTCACGCTGGACGACGCCACGCCGGCCAGCGTCCGTGCCTTCGACGCCAAACTCGGTCTGGCCCTGCTGGAACCGGAACGGGCGCTGGCGCCCCGCGCGTGGGCGCGGCTGCAGCCCCGGGTCCCCCGTCTGCGGTCTCAGGTGGTGTTGGCGGGCTGGTCGTTCGGGGGCGCACTGGGCGCGCCGTCGCTGACCTACGGCGCGCTGTCGGACATGCGCGGCATCGACGGCGAGGCCGACATGCGGCGCTATGCGCTGGCGGCACGGCCGGGTGACGCCGGCGGGCCGGTGCTGGACGACGCGGGCGCCGTGCTGGGTCTGCTGCTGCCGGCAGACGAAAGCGACCGCGTGCTGCCCGGCGACGTCGCGACCGCCGCCGATGTGGGGGCCATCGCGAAGTTCCTGTCGGCGCACGGTATCTCGGCGGCCGCCGCCGATCCGGGTCCGGCCCTGCCGCAGGCGCAGATGTCGCGGCTGGCCGCGGATCTGACGGTCCGGGTCGGCTGCTGGGACTGAACCCGGCGGCCATTCGTGCAATCGCGCCTCAGGCCCGCCAGAAGGCGGCGGTGAAAAGGACGTAGACCGCCATCAGCTCCAGCCGGCCGGCGATCATACCGCCGATCAGAAGCCACTTGGCGGCGTCGTTGAGCGGCGCGAACGTGCCTGATGGCCCGATGGTGTCGCCCAGGCCCGGTCCGATATTCCCGATCGCCGTCGCCGCCCCCGACAGCGCGGTGGTGAAATCGAGACCCGTGAGCCCCAGCAGGACCGAAAGCCCCCCCACCGACACGACGAAGAGCACGAAGAACGCCATGACCGACGACAGCACGTCGTCGCTGACCGTCCGCCCCTCGAACCGCGGATGGAAAAGGCCATGGGGCGCGTGGATCCGCATGACCTGCGCCTTTATGGCCGACAGCAGGATCTGGTAGCGGAATATCTTTACCGAGCAGCACGTCGATCCGGCGCATCCCCCGATCATGCCCACCAGAAAGATGGCCACCATCGCGAACGGACCCCACAGCTGATAGTCGACCGAGGCGTAACCGGTGCCCGAGATGATGGAGGTGACGTTGAATACCGCCTCGCGGATCGACGGCTCGATCCCCCGGCCGTCGGCGACGACCTGGAACGCGGCCAGCACCACCGCCACCACCGCGATCACCGACACGAACGCCCGGATCTGGGAATCGCGCAGGACCGGCCGCCCATGGCCCGCCAGCAGCTGGATATAACGCACGAAGGGGATCGAGGCGAGGATCATGAAAAGCGCGGCAAGGTACTCGGGTGGACCCTGGAAGGCGCCGAAGGACGCGTCGGCTGTCGAAAAGCCGCCGGTCGACAGGGTCGTCAGCGCGTGGTTCAGCGCCTGGAACGGGCCGAGCCCAAGTGCCAGGTATCCCATGAAGCAGCAGAATGTGAGGAAAACGTAGATCCCCGAGATCTGGGCCGCGATCTGGGCCGCGCGGGGCAGGATCTTGCCCATCGTGTCGAAGGCCTCGGACCGGAAGATCTGCATGCCGCCGACGCGCAGCTCGGGCAGGAACACCATCGCCACGACGATGATGCCGATGCCGCCGAACCACTGCAGCATCGACCGCCACAGCAGCAGCCCGTGCGGCAGACGCTCCAGCCCGGTGAAGACGGTGGAGCCGGTCGTGGTCAGCCCCGAGACCGCCTCGAAGAAGGCGTCGACCCCGCGCGCCTCGGTCGCGCCGGTGACGAAGGGGATGGCGCCGAAGATCGGCAGCGTGACCCAGACGGCGACGGTCAGCAGGAAGGTCTGCTGGATCGACAGGCGCGCCTGGGAAGCGTTGGCGCAGGCCAGCGCCATCCCCGCCCCGGTCAGCACGGTGACGACGCTGGCGCCGGCAAAGACCGGCCAGTGGCCGTTACCGATGACCAGATCCATCGTCATCGGGATGGTCATCGTGGCCCCCAGGGCCGTCACCAGAAGGCCGATCACATAGGCGACCGGGCGCAGGTCGATGTGCGCCTGAACGCGGGACGCGGCCCGGCGGGGCGACACCCGCGGCCTCATGCGGCCGGCATCCGCGGGTCGCCCCGCTCAGGCATAAGCCGCGGCGCGTGCGGCGGCATCGGGTGTCGCGGGCGGCGCGACCGGACGGGCGTCCGTGTCGAAGAAGGGTGTCCGGGTATGCAGACCGGCCAGCCGCGCCGTCAGGCCGCGCCGCACCACGCCCGCGACCAGCCCGACCATACTGCCGTGCGGGCGCGGGACGCGGGCCGTGGCGGACTTGACGAAGGCATGCGCCCGCACCCGCCCCAGAGGCGCCGGATCGGCGAAGCCCTGGACAGTCAGCGACGCGAAGGGCACCGCCCGCGTCGAAGGCGTGATGGCCATCGGCGCGCCGCAGCACGACGCCGTCCAGCGGAACGGTCCGCGCGGCGTCAGACGCAGGCACGCCAGCCGGTCCGCGCCGCGCCGGAGGGACAGGCGGTCCGGCGTCGTCTGGTAGAGGCCGACCCCGCCCGCCGGATCCAGCGTCGCGGCCCGACCGGTGATGCGCGCGAAGGCGCGGCAGTCGGCGCAGTGGCACACGATATGCGCGCCCGGCGCGGGCGCCGTCCGAACCGCGATCTCGACCGTTCCGCAATCGCACCGCCAGGTGGCGTCATCGCTCATGCTGACCGCCCGGGCGCGCCGCCGCCGTTCAACGTTCCCGACGCCCGCTTCTTCATGTCCTCATCCCCGATTGCGCGACAGGACAAGCCTGCGCCCCGCGTGGGCGCCTGTCGAGTCCTGCAACCCACGGTCGTCATACGGCGTCGAGGGCGCCCGCCACGTCGGCAAGCAGATCCGCCGGATCCTCCAACCCCACGCTCAGCCGGACGAGCCCGGGCGTGATACCCAGCGTGGCCCGCGTCTCCGTGGACAGGCGCTGGTGGGTCGTCGTCGCGGGATGGGTGACGATGGACTTCGCGTCGCCGAGGTTGTTCGAGATGGTGACGATCCGCAGCGCGTCGAGGAACCGGAACGCGGCTTCCTGCCCGCCCGCGACATCGAGGGCGATGATCGTCCCCCCACGCTCCATCTGCCGCATCGCCAGCGCGTGCTGGGGGTGCCCGGGCAGACCGGGGTAGAGCACGCGCGCAAGTCGGCCGTCCCCCTCCAGCGCCCGCGCGATATGCTCGGCGCCGTCGGTCATGGCACGCACGCGCAGGTCCAATGTCTCGAGCCCCTTGAGCATGATCCAGGCGGTGAAGGGCGACATCGCGCCGCCGGTATGCTTGAGGTACGGCTCGACCGTGCCGCGGATGAAGTCGCGCGTGCCCAGGATCACGCCGCCCAGCGCACGGCCCTGCCCGTCGATATGCTTGGTCGCGGAATAGACCACGACGTCGGCCCCCTGTTCGATGGCGCGGCTGTAGACCGGCGTGGCGAAGACGTTGTCGACGACGACGGTGGCGCCGACGTCGTGGGCCATCTTGGATACGGCCGCGAGGTCGATGACCTCCAGTACCGGGTTCGACACGGTCTCGAAGAAGACCGTCTTGGTATCGGGGCGAAGCGCCGCGCGCCAGGCGTCGAGGTCGGTGCCGTCCACAAATGTCACCTCCACACCGTAGCGCGTCAGCACCTCTTGCAGGATGTAGAGGCACGATCCGAAGAGGGCGCGCGCGCTCACCACGTGGTCGCCCGCGCGCAGCATCGACACCAGCGCGCCGTTGACGGCCGCCATGCCCGAGGCGGTGGCGAAGGCGTCCTCGGCCCCTTCGATGGCGGCGATCCGGTCCTCGAACATCGCGACCGTCGGGTTGCCGTAGCGGGCATAGATGAATTCGTCCGGGCCGGCGTCGCTGAACCGGGCGGCCGCCTGCGCGGCGGTATCGTAGACGAAGCCCTGGGTGAGGAAGATCGCCTCGCTCACCTCGCCATAGCCGCTGCGCCGGATCCCGGCATGCACGGCGCGGGTGCGCGGCTTCCAGTCGTCGTGCATGGGGGTCGTCCTCCGCCCTGACCATCACCGATCGGATGCGTCATGGGCCGGGCCCAGACCATTTTAGCGGAATTTCCCGGTCCTGCCCGCCGCGATGGCGAGACTGCTCCGGCGTGGCCCGCAATCCGGTGAACAAATCGCCACGTCGGGCGTGGCTAGCGCCGCACGATGCGCCGGTCAAGCCGTTGCGCGGCGCCGGGTCGTGCCGCGCGGCCCGTCATCGTGCCGCCCCGCGTCGGCAAGCCTCGCGTCGACCACCCGCGGCCGATAGGTCGGCGCCGTGCCAGGTGTGGCCCCTCACCGGGGCCGGAGGGGACCCGTGGCGGCCGGGCCCGTCAGCCGGGGCGCGGCCACACCTAGTCCTGCGGGGCCGCGTGGGTCTGCAGCAGTCGCGACTGCAAGACGAAGAAGACGAAGATCGCCGCCGTCAGGCCGAACGTCTTGAAGTTCACCCAGGCGTCCGTCGACATGGTGCGCCACACGATCTCGTTCAGGATCGCGAGGCCGAAGAAGAAGGCCGTGAAGCGCCGGGTGAGGATCATCCAGCCCTCGGGGGTGAGCGGCACCATCTCCTCCATCACCAGCCGCAGGTAGGACCGCCCGCGCAGGAGGCCGAAGGCCAGGATGCCGCCGAAGATCAGGTAGATCAGCGTCGGCTTCATCTTGAAGAAGCGTTCGTCGTTGAACCACACGGTCAGCCCGCCGAAGACGACGACCAGCACCAGCGTGACGATCTGCATACGGGCGAGCCGGCCGGTCAGCCGCCACAGGACGAAGGTCGTCAGCGCGATCAGCGGAACGAACCCGGCGGTGATCAGGATGAACCCCGAATACTCCGTCCCGCCGACCATGAACGTCCGCTCGCGCAGCAGCAGGTAGGCCACGAAGAAGGCGAGGACCGGCCCCAGCTCCAGCGCAGTCTTCAGCCTGGGGTCGATGGCGCGGGCGGGGGTGCGGTCAGTCATGGCGGTCCGTCCGTGTTGCAGGGGCCGGCTCAGCCCGCGGCCTCGACTATCACGGCGCCCAGCGCGATCAAAGCCATCAGGGCCAGGCGGCGCGGGCCCACCTTCTCGCCCAGCATCAGCCAGCCGATCAGGGCGGCGAAGACGGTCGAGGTCTCGCGCAGGACGGCGGCCTCGCCGACGTCGTCCAGCCGCGTGGCCAGCATCACCGATCCGAAGCTGCCGAAGGCGATGACCCCGCCCAGAAGGCCGCGCCGCGCCAGCGCGGCCTTGTCGGGCAGCGCCGCCAGCCGGTGGCGCAGCCGCCAAGCGACCAGCGGCGCGAAGCCCAGCCCGTCGATGAAGAAGAACCACGCGAGGAACGTGAAGGGATCGGCGGCCGCCCGGATCCCGTAGGCGTCGTAGGTCGTGTAGAGCGCCACGAAGAGGCCCGTCACGACCGCCATTCCCAGCGCCAGCGGCATCCGGTCGCGGTCCAGCGTGACCGTGCGCAGGTTGTAGATCGCCAGACCGTAGATGCCCGTCAGCAGCACCGCGACGCCCAGCCATTGCACGGCAGTGAAGTGTTCGCCGAAGACGATGCCGGCCCCGATCACTGCAAAGAGCGGCCCGGTGCCGCGCACGACGGGATAGACGACCGTGTAGGCGCCCTGCGTGTAGGTGTAGCCCTGCGCCAGCTTGTAGCCGACGTGGATGGCGAAGCAGCCGGCGAAGATCGGCCACATGTGCGCTTCGGGCCACGGTACGACGAAGAGGGCGAAGGGTGCAGCCATGATGCCGTAACTGGCGTCGATGGCCATGCGGCTGAGCCAGGGGTCGTGCCGACCCTTCTGGAGCGCGCCGAAGATCGCATGCAGCAGCGCCGCGCTCAGCGCGAGGACCAGCGCCAGCCGGTGGCCCGCCGGAGTTCCGACAAGCGAAAGGATCGTCTCGCTCATCGTCCGCGGTCCCCGGTAGAGGGGCCTGTCCGCCCCCGGGTCTGCGACCCTCCCCCGAGGATATTGGCGAACCCGAGTTCAGGGGCGGTCCGGCGCCTTCGCCTCATGCCTTCGCAGCTGCGCCAAGTGGCGTACGGTCGCGATCCGCGAACCGCTCCATCCCCTGAATGCGGGAGAATCCATGGCGTTCGTAGAACGTGGCCAGCCTTGGGTCGCAGATCAGGGAGATGTGGCAGGAGGGATCGAGCCGAACCTCGCACCATGCGACGAGGCGGGTCATCACCTCGGTCCCCAGGCCGTCGTCCTGCCGCTCCGGCGCGACGGCGATATCGGTGACGAGGGCGAAGCATGCGCCGTCGCCGACCACGCGCCCCATGGCGACGAGCGTTCCGCCGCACCTTGCCGTGACAGCGTGCAGACCGCGCGGCATCGCCGACCGCGCGGCCTCGCGCGACCTCGGGCCCAGCCCGGCCGCCGCGCGCAGCGCGACGTATTCCTCGGCCGTCGGCGGTACGCCTTCGGTCCAGTCGACCCGCGGCGGCGTCAATCCGCCGTGCCCGTCAGAGCGGCCGCAAACTCGGCCGCGTCGAAGGCGTCCAGGTCGTCGATCTGCTCGCCCACGCCGATGGCGTGGATCGGCAGGCCGAAGCGGTCGGCCAGCGCCACCAGCACGCCGCCCTTCGCGGTGCCGTCCAGCTTGGTCATCACCAGCCCGGTGACGTCCGCGATCTTGCGGAAGATCTCGACCTGGCGCAGCGCGTTCTGTCCGGTGGTGGCGTCGAGGACCAGCAGCGTGTTGTGGGGCGCGGTCGGGTCCTTCTTGCGGATGACGCGGACGATCTTGGCCAGCTCCTCCATCAGGTCCGCGCGGTTCTGCAGCCGCCCGGCCGTGTCGATCAGCAGAAGGTCGGCGCCCATCGCGCCCGCCTTCGTCATCGCGTCGAAGGCCAGGCTGGCCGGGTCGCTGCCCTGCGGCGCGGTCATCACCGGCACGCCCGCGCGGTCGCCCCAGACCTGCAGCTGCTCAACGGCCGCCGCGCGAAACGTGTCGCCGGCGGCGATCACGACCTTCTTGCCGGCCGCATTGAACTGCGACGCCAGCTTGCCGATCGTGGTCGTCTTGCCCGATCCGTTGACGCCCACGACCAGCACGACCTGCGGGCGGTGCGGATAGATCGGCAGCGGCCGGGCCACGGGGGTCATCACGCGCGCGATCTCGGCCGCCAGCGCCTGCTGGACCTCGGCGGTGGTCATGCGGCGGCCCATCCGGCCCTCCGCCATGTTGGCCGTGATGCGCAAGGCGGTGTCCACGCCCATGTCGGCGCCGATCAGCACCTCCTCCAGCCGTTCCAGCATGGCGTCGTCCAGCACGCGGCGGGGCGCGTCGGCGGCCGCGCTCCGCCCGAAGAGCCGGCCCATCAGCCCCGGGCGCGGCGCGTCGCCGCCGATGGGTGCCTCCGGTCCCGCGGGGGTCGGAGACGAGGGCGGCACCGGTGGCGCGGCGGGCTGCCCTGCGGGCGCAGGCGACGTAGGAGCCTCGGGCGGCGCCGCCGCCTCTACGGAATCGGCCGCGGGGTCCGGCGGTGCGTCGGGCTCGGCCGGGGCCTCCTGGACGATCTCCTCCAGCTCCTCCTCCAGGCGGGAGGAGGATTTGAACAGACGGTCTTTCAGCTTGTTGAAGAACGACATCGCGTGCGGGGTCCCGTGCTGGCCCCCGTCAGGTAGGCCAATCGCGGCCCGGGGGAAAGGCGTCAGACCTCGTCCGGAAAGTGCCTCATGACCAGCCGGATCGGGTTCGGCGCCGCCTGCCCCAGGCCGCAGATCGACGCGTCGGCCATCGCGGTGCAGACGTCCTCCAGCAGCGGCGCGTCCCAGCGGTCGGCCTGCATCAGCTTCACCGCCTTCTCGCACCCGACGCGGCAGGGGGTGCACTGCCCGCAGGATTCGGACTCGAAGAAGCGCAGCATGTTCAGCGCGGCGTCGCGCGCGCTGTCGCGGTCGGACAGCACGACGACGGCGGCCGATCCGATGAACGACCCGTGCGGCTGGAGCGTGTCGAAGTCCAGCGGCACGTCCGCCAGCGACGCCGGCAGCAGCCCCGAGGACGGGCCGCCCGGCTGGTAGGCCTTGAACGCGTGGCCGGGCACCATGCCGCCGGCCGCGGCGATGACATCCGTGATCGTCGATCCGGCGGGCAGGACGTGCACGCCGGGGGTCGCGACGCGGCCCGACACCGAATAGCTGCGCAGCCCGATGCGCCCGTTGCGGGTGACGGACGACAGGATCTGCGGCCCCTCGCGGCAGACCCGCGCGATCCAGTGCAGCGTCTCGACGTTGTGCACCAGCGTCGGCCGGCCGAAGAGGCCGACCTGCGCGACGTAGGGCGGCCGGTGCCGGGGCAGCCCGCGCTTGCCCTCGATGCTTTCGATCATCGCGGATTCCTCGCCGCAGATGTAGGCGCCCGCGCCGCGGCGCAGCTCCACGTATCCGGGCGCGACGATGCCCGCGGCCTCCAGCGCCGCGATCTCGGCGGCGAGGATGTGCAGGACGGCGGGGTATTCGTCGCGCATGTAGATGTAGCAGCGCGCGGCCTCGACCGCCCAGGCGGCGATCAGCATCCCCTCGAGGAAGAGATGCGGCGTCCGCTCGAGGTAGTGGCGGTCCTTGAAGGTGCCGGGCTCGCCCTCGTCGCCGTTCACGGCCAGGTAGCGCGGGCCGGGGTTGGCGCGCACGAGGCCCCACTTGCGCCCCGACGGGAACCCGGCGCCGCCCAGCCCCCGCAGGCCCGAGGCCAGCAGCGCCTCCTCCACCGCCGCCGGATCGCCGGCGTCGCGGTATTCCGCCAGCCGGCCGTAGCCGCCGGCCGCACGGTAGGCCTCCAGCCGTTCGTAGTCGGGGATGCGGGGATGGGTGTCGCCGTCGCGGATGGCCGCCGCAACCGTCTGAGGCGTCGCGCGGTCGACGTGGTTGTGCCCCAGCTCCACCGTCGGGGCCATATGGCAGCGGCCCATGCAGGGCGCCCGGAGGACGCGGACCTCGGCCGGGTCCAGGCCGTCCGTCAGCGCCGCCATCAGCGCCTGCGCGCCGGCCAGTTCGCACGAGAGCGAATCGCATACGCGGACGGTCAGGGCGGGCGGCGGCGCCTCGCCCTCGCGCACGAGGTCGAAGTGGGCGTAGAAGCTCGCCACCTCCCACACCTCGGCCATCGACAGGCGCATCTCCTCGGCCAGCGCGCGCAGATGGGCGGCCGACAGGTGGCCGTGCGCGTCTTGGATCAGGTGCAGATGCTCGATCAGCAGGTCGCGGCGGCGCGGTCGGTCGCCCAGCAGCGTGCGCACCTCGTCCCAGGCGGCGTCGTCCAGTTGGCGACCCTTGGGCGTCGCGCGCCCCTTGCCGCGTCCGCGTCCGGCGCCCTGCGCCACGTGGTCCAGCGCCATGGTGTCCTCCGTCAGCGGTGCCTCACGGCGTCTCTAGCGGCTGCCGGGACGAACGGACCATGCCAAAAGCGACATACCCGTGCTTAACGACGGTGCGCCACCCCGCTTTCACGGGCCGGGCGGATCGGGTATCGTCGGGCCATGTCCGCAAAAATGCTCGCCGTCGCCCGATCGTTCGCTGTAGTCTGCAGCGCCGCGCTGCCCTGTCCGGGCGTCGCGGCCGAGCCGATGGGGGCGCGCGCGTTCGACGCCTATACGCAGGGCCGGACCCTGTGGTTCGAGCAGGACGGCACCGTCTACGGCGTCGAACGGTACCTGCCGGGGCGCCGGGTGCAATGGTCGTTCCTCGACGGGGAATGCCGCGACGGCGAATGGTACGAGGATGCGGGGCGCATATGCTTCGTCTACGAGGACGATGGGACGGGCGGGGGGGTCGGCCCGCAATGCTGGACCTTCTCGCAGGACGCGAACGGGCTGCGCGCCGAGTTCGCCGGCGATCCGCCCGGCCCCGAGCTATACGAAGCGCGCGAGCGTGACGAGCCGATGGTCTGCCTGGGGCCGCGCATCGGCGCCTGACGCGCCACCACCCGTGGTCCTGCACCGGCTCCGGCTCTGCATGCGGGGCGAAGATCGCGCCGATCCTCCATGAAACCGTCTGGCACACGGCCCGGACATCATCCCGACGCCGGTCAGCGCCGGGCGGCCGCCGGGCGGTATCTCACTCCGTGCGTCACAGCAGCGTTCCCTGCTCCGGCGGGGCCGGCTTGGCCCGCGCCCTGCCCCGGGGCCGGTTCGCCGGCGCATCGCCCTGAGCGGGTGCGGCCGGCAGGCGACCGTCCTGGAACTCGATCTCCAGCAGCGCCGCGGAGGCGGCGTCCGCCAGTCGCGTGACGAGGTTGCCGTCCGCGCGCACGACGGCGTATCCACGACGCAGCGTCGCGGCATGGCCCAGCGTCTCGCGCAGACGCTCCAGTGCCTCCAGGCGATGCCGGGCGCGCCGTGTCGCGTCGGTCCCACTGCGCACCAGACGGGCGGCAAGAGGCTCCAACGCGTCGCGGCGACGGTCCAGCGCCAGACGGACGGCCCGCGGCGACAGCCTGTCTCCGGTTGCCGCAAGCGCGGTCCGGCCGTCGCGCAACCGCGCGGCAAGGGCACGGCGGCGCCGGTCCTCCAGCGCAGACAGAGCCTGAGACCGGCGCGCCAGTTCGCGTTGCAGGGGACGCGGCGACAGGCGCCCGGCGGCCCGGTCCAGCCGCGCGCGCCGGTCGGCGGCCGAGCGCGACCGGCCCGCCGCCAAAGCGCCGATGGCCCGGTCGCGGCGCGCGGCCGCGTCGGCCAGACGCCGCCGCAGCGTCGCGGGGCGCAGGATCGCCGCCGTCTCGGCCAGCCGCGCCCGCCCGGTGCGGGTGACGCCGCGCAGGGCCAGCGGCAGACGCATCTCGGCGTTGTCCAGACGCTGGCGGGCCGGCGAAAGCAGCGCTTCGGGCCGCGGCAGGGCGCGCGACAGGTCCCCCAGCCGCTGCCGTCGCCGTGCCAGACCTTGCGCGGTTGCGCGGGTCAACCGCGCCGCGCGGTCGGCGACGACGGCCAGAAGGTCGGCCCGCACGGGAACGGCACGTTCGGCGGCCGCCGTGGGCGTCGGCGCACGGTGGTCGGACACGTGGTCGATCAGCGTCGTGTCGGTCTCGTGCCCGACGGCCGAGATCAGCGGGATCGTGCAGGCGGCGGCGGCGCGCACGACGATCTCTTCGTTGAACCCCCACAGATCCTCGATGCTGCCCCCGCCGCGCGCCACGATGACCAGATCGGGCCGTGGCACCGGCCCGCCCGGCCTCATCGCGTCGAACCCGGCGATTGCAGCCGCAACCTCGGCCGCGCAGTTGGGTCCCTGCACCGCGACGGGCCAGACCAGCACCTGTCTTGGAAACCGGTCCGCCAGCCGGTGCAGGATATCGCGGATCACCGCACCTTGCGGCGACGTGACGACGCCGATGACATCGGGCAGGAACGGCAGCGCCCGCTTTCGTGCCGCATCGAACAGCCCCTCGGCCTGGAATGCCGCGCGCCGCTTCTCCAACATGGCCATCAGCGCGCCCATCCCGGCCGGGCGCAGGTCGTCCACCGTCAGCTGGTATTTCGACTGCGACCCGAAGGTGGTTAGCCGCCCCGTCGCCACGACCTCCATCCCTTCCTCGGGCCGGGCCGTGAGCCCACCCACCTGCCCCTTCCATGTGACCGAGGCGAGGACCGACCGGTCGTCCTTGATGTCGAAGTAGAGGTGCCCCGACCGCGCGGTGAAGACGCGCCCGACCTCCCCCCGGACGCGGACGCGCCCGAACTCGCCCTCGATGACGCGGCGCACGGCGCCCGAGATCTCGGATACGGTGTATTCATGCGCGTTCTCGCCGGGGGCGGGGTCGTCGATGAGGTCTGACATGGGGCGCGGCGCCTTGTTCGCGGGACCCCGCCAGCCTAGGACGGGCCGCGTCCGGGGGAAAGCGGCCGGCGGAAGAGGGGCGGCGCGATGAACATCCTGATCCTGGGCGGCGGTGGGCGCGAGCATGCGCTGGCCTGGGCGGTGACGCAGAATCCCCGCTGCGCGCGCCTCATCGTGGCGCCGGGCAACGCTGGCATCGCCGGGATCGCGGAATGCGCCGCACTCGACATCCTCGACGGCGATCGGGTGACGGAGTTCGCCTGCGCACGGTCGGTGGATCTGGCGATCGTCGGGCCCGAGGCGCCTCTGGCCGCCGGCGTCGCGGACATGCTGCGGGCGGCGGGCATCGCCGTCTTCGGTCCGGACGCCGGGGCGGCGCGGCTGGAAAGCTCCAAGGCGTTCACGCATGAACTCTGCGATGCGGTGGGCGCGCCCGCCGCCGCCTGGGCGCGGTTCGACGCAGCCGATGCGGCGCGTGCCCACGTGGCGGCCGCCTTCGACGGCGGCGCGCCGGCGGTCGTGGTGAAGGCCGACGGTCTGGCGGCCGGAAAGGGCGTGACGGTGGCCGAGGACCGGGTGGCGGCGCTGGCGGCGCTGGACGCGCTCTTTGCCGTGCCGGGCGCGACCGTGGTGATCGAGGATTTCCTGCCGGGCGAAGAGGCGTCGTTCTTCGTGCTGTGCGACGGGACGGACACGCTGGCCGTCGGCACAGCGCAGGACCACAAGCGCGCGGGCGAGGGCGACACCGGGCCCAACACCGGTGGTATGGGCGCCTATTCCCCCGCGCCCGTGATGACGCCGCAGGTCGAGGCGCTGGCGATGGAGACCATCGTGCGCCCCGTCCTGGTCGAGATGGCGCGCCGCGGCACGCCCTATCGCGGCGTCCTCTATGCCGGGCTGATGATCGACGCCGGCGTACCGCGGCTGGTGGAGTTCAACGTCCGCTTCGGCGACCCCGAGGCGCAGGTTCTGGCGATGCGGCTGGGCGGACAGATGCTGGACCTCATCGCAGACTGCGCCGCCGGTACCCTGGCGGGCACGCGCGTCCACTGGGCGGACGACCACGCGCTCTGCGTCGTCATGGCCGCGCGCGGCTATCCCGGCGCCTATGCGGGCGGCACGCCGCTGGGCGGGCTGGACGCGCTGCCCGAGGACAGCTTTCACATGGCGTTCCACTCGGGCACGGCGCTGCGGGACGGCGCCGTCGTCTCGGCCGGCGGGCGGGTGCTGTCGGCCACGGCGCGCGGCGCGACGCTGGCCGAGGCCGCCGCGCGGGCCTACGCAATCTGCGACGCGGTGGACTGGCCGGACGGCACGTTCCGACGCGACATCGGGTGGCGGGTGCTGGGAACGGGCGGCGCCACCGTCCCGGTGCGGGACCGTAGCGACGGCAACCTCTGAGGACCGCAGCGGCGGGCGGTGCCAAGTCGGCGACGGCGTACGGGCCGGCGCCCGACGGCCTTTGGGCGTTTCAGCAGTCGGCCATCACCGCCTTCGCACGTCTGGCACCACCCGGTCCCGCGTCGCGCGCCGTCAGGATGCCGTCCTTCATCGTGACCGCGACCATCCGGGACCAGTCGGGGGTCGCCACGATCATCTCGGGGCGGCGGCCGGGGCAGGCGCGGATGCCGCCCAGGATCGTGGCGTCGCCGATGCGGTGGTTCGTCACGCCGGGCATCCGCGCGACCGGCACCAGCGCATAGGTGCCGCGGCCCGGCCGTGCGCCCGGCGACGCCTCCATGCGCCAGATGCGCAACACCCGGTCCAGATGGGGGCGGTCGACATAGGCGATCTCGACCGCGCCGTCGCCGTCGAGGTCGGCCGCACCCACCGGCGCCAGCCAGCGGTGCCGCGTGCCGATGAAGGGCGTGGCGACCATGAGGGCCAGCGTGCCGTCGTCGGACAGCCCGTAGATGGCCAGTCGCGCCCCCTGCCTGGCGTCGCTCTCTACCGCGACGACCTCCGGCGCGCCGTCCCCGTCGACATCGGCGAGGCGCGGCGCCGTGTCCTCGAACACCATGTCGCCGGCCCAGCGCACTCCCGTGCGGCGGCCGTCCGACAGCGTCGCCTCCAGCGTGTCGTGCTCCACCGCGTCGCCCAGCACGCCGTGGGTATAGCGCATCGTCGGGTCGACGTAGCGCACGGACACGATCGAGAGGGGCGCCTGGGCGCCGGCGGGAGGCGCCGCGACGAATGGGCCGGCCAGGGCGAGGGCGGCTGCAGCGGCGCACCAGCCGGCCGCCGGACGCATCAGATCTGCTTTTCCGGCATCTGCACGACCAGGCCGTCGATGGCGGGCGAGACCTTCAGCTGACAGGTCAGGCGGGACCGCGCCGGATCGGGCTGGTAGGCGAAGTCCAGCATGTCCTCCTCCATCGCGTCCTTGACCGGCAGGCGGTCGACCCAGGCTTCGGCGACGTAGACATGGCAGGTCGAACAGGCGCAGGCACCGCCGCAGTCGGCCTCGATCCCCGGAATGCCGTTGTCGCGCGCACCTTCCATGACGGTCAGCCCGTCGGGGACGTCGACGACATGCTCTTTGCCGCCATGTTCGATATAGGTGATCTTCGTCATCTGGACCTCGCAACCGGGTGTCGGCGCCCTCAATAGGGGGCCGCGGGACGGGGCGCCAGACGGCATTTGCCGCGGCACGCCCGTCGAAGGCGTCCGATGGCGGGGTGCTCGCGATGCTGCCGGCGCTTGGCACGGCGACCATTTTGTTCTACTTTCGTTCTCATGTCGGACTTCGCGTCTCCGCCCCGGAACTGGCCGCGCCCGCCGTCCTGCATCCCGGCGGGGCAGCTGGAGTTGCCGCCACAGAACGCACGCATCTGCGTGGCGGGGCTGGTGCTGGTGCGCCAGCGCCCCGGCACGGCGAAGGGGGTGATCTTCATCACGCTCGAGGACGAGACGGGTACCTGTAACGTGATCGTCTGGAAGGCGCTCTATCACCGGTTCCGGCGCGCGGTGATCGCCGGGCGCTGCCTGCGGGTCACGGGGCGGGTGCAGCGCGGCGGCGGCGTGACGCATGTACTGGCCGAGACGGTCGAGGACATCAGCTGGATGCTGGACGACCTGCTGCGGCAGGAGGGCGCCGGCACCGCCCTGACGCATGAACCGGGCATGGGCGGGCGCGTGGGCTGACGGCGCGAAAGGCGAGGTACGGCGTCCCTGGCGGACCGGTCATCTGGATGAGCGGTCCCGCCCGATCACAGTGCAGGGCAAGAGGCCACTATCCACCGCGCCTCATGAGCGGCACCGCTGGCAGCGTCGTTCGCGTCGGCATCGACGACCGCGCGCCGGCGATCCGACACCCGGTTCTCCGCATACGGAAAAGGGGCGGACCATCGCCGGTCCACCCCTCGTCACCGGTCGTGTCGTCGCGCCTAGCTCAGGGGAAGCGCCACGAACCGCGGCTCGCCCTCGCGGCGGACCAGCAGCAGGATGGACTTGCGACCGGCTTCGCGCGCGTCCTCGATGCGTGACTCCAGCGCGTCGAGGTCGGCGATCTTCTCCTGCCCCGCCTCGGTGATGACGTCGCCCGCGCGCACCCCCTTGTCGTAGGCTTCGCTGCTTTCGTCCACTTCGGTCACTGCCAGACCTTCGGTGTTCCCCTCCAGGCCCAACTGCTCGCGCAATTCGTCGGTAAGGGTGGACAGCTTGATCCCCAGCAGCTCGCGTTCGGATGGCTCGTCCGAGGGGGCCGAGGCGGGGAAGGCACGCGCCTCCTCGTCCTCGCGGCGGCCAAGGGTGATCTGTAACTCTTCCGTATCGCCGTCGCGCCAGACGGTGACGGGCACGGTGGACCCGACGGTGGTATTGCCGACCCGGCGCACCAGCTCGCGCGTGTCCGCGACGTCGGCGCCGTCGAACGCGACGATCACGTCGCCCGCCTGAATTCCGGCCTCGGCCGCCGGACCTTCGGGAACGTCGTTGACCAGAGCGCCGGCCGCTTCGTCCAGGCCGATGCTCTCGGCGATCTCGTCGGTCACGTTCTGGATGACGACGCCCAGCCAGCCGCGCCGCGTCTCGCCGAACTCCTGAAGCTGATCGACGACCCGTGTCACCACCTTGGACGACATCGCAAATCCGATGCCGATAGAGCCCCCGTTGGGCGACAGGATGGCCGTGTTCACACCGATCACCTCGCCGTCGAGGTTGAAGAGCGGCCCGCCCGAGTTGCCGCGGTTGATGGCGGCGTCGGTCTGGATGTAGTCGTCATAGGTGCCGCTGAGCGCGCGGTTGCGCGCCGAAACGATGCCGGCCGACACGGAGAAACCCTGCCCCAGCGGATTGCCCATGGCGACGACCCAGTCGCCCACGCGCGCGCCATCGCTGTCGCCGAAGGGCACGAAGGGCAGCGTCTCGTCGTCCTCTACCTTCAGCAGGGCGATGTCGGTGTTGGGGTCGGTGCCGACGACCTCGGCCGGGAGGGTGCGGCCCGAGTAGAACTCGATCTCGATCTCGTCGGCGCCGTCGATGACGTGGTTGTTGGTGACGATGTAGCCGTCCCCGGAGATGACGAAGCCCGAGCCCAGCGCCTGGCTGCGGCGCGGCCGGCCCCCTGGCGCGTCGCCTCCGTTACGCTCGCGGAAGTCGCGGAAGAAATCCTCGAACGGAGAGCCGTCCGGGACCTGTGGCATGTCACCTCCGGTACGGGCGGCTACGGTGGTGGATGTGGTGATGTTGACCACCGACGGGCTGATCTGTTCGGCCAGATCGGCAAAACTGGGCGGGCGTTCCTGCGTGACGCCGTCAGATTGATCCTGCGCCCAGAGCGATTGAACACTCAGCAGGGCGATGACGATGGCGGCCACCAGAGCCGCCAGCGACGGGCGCAGCGACGCAGACATGTCGGTCCGTGCGACCGCGATGGTCCTGGAATGGGGTTTCACGCTTTTCTCCCGAATTGATCCGGTCGGCCCCATGGTCCCGGGCGCCATCGAGCTCGACTGACAGACAAGATAGGCGGCGACCTGCCCTGCGCAATCGCGATGGGCGATTGTCACCGCCACGTGACAGTCACGTGTCTGCGACCGTACGCAGCCTCCCGCCGCCGCCGGGCGACGAGCGTGCGTCAGTCGCTCTGGACCGGCACCGCCGTCGTTTCGGTGCCGTCGGTCCCGCCCGCGTTTCCGTCGGCTTCGTTCGATGCAGGCGCATCGCCGCCGGTGGCAGTCTCCAAGTCTGTCTGATCGGTTCCGTCCCCGGCCGCGGCCGCATCGGCACCATCCGAGCCGGTGCCGGACTCGCCGGGTTCCGTATCGCTGCCATTCGCCTCCGCAGTCCCGGCATCGGAGGCGCCTTCGGCGGTCGCGGCCGCCGCGGCGTCCCGCGCCATCGTCGTCGAGGTGATGCCATCGCGCGGCTGGTCCGATTTCAGATAGTCGAAGAACTCGGAATCCGGCGACAGTACGAGGGTCGAGTTGTTGCCCTGTAGTGACCGCTGGTAGGCGGTGAGCGAACGGTAGAACTCGAAGAACTCGGGGTCCGATCCGAACGCCTCGGCGAAGATGCCGTTGCGGTTGGCGTCGGCCTCGCCTCGGGTTATCTCGCTATCGCGGCGCGCCTCGGATACCAGCTCGGTCACGGTCCGGTCGGCCAAGGCGCGCACGCGCTGCGCCGCCTCCTCGCCGCGCGCGACCTCGTCGGCGGCCTCGCGCTCGCGCTCGGCGCGCATCCGGTCGAAGGTCGCGTCGAGGTTCTGGTCGGGCAGGGCCGTCTGCGTAAGCCGCACGTCGACGATGTCGAGCCCGAGAGACAGCGCCTCGGCGCGCGCCCGGTCGCGGATCCGCTCCATCAGCTGCGCACGGTCCGCCGACAGGATGGTGTTGGACGTCACGCCCTCCGAACCCAGGACCACCCGGATCTGCGGGTTGAGAATGCCCTGGAGACGCTGCTCGGCCGCCCGCAGGCCACCGGCGCCCACGGCCTGCCGCAGCCGCACCACGTCGGCGACCCGGTAGCGCGCGAAGGCATCCACGACGAGACGCCGGTCGTCGGACGGCGTCACCTCGATGGGCGGCGTGTCCAGCGACAGGATCCGGTCGTCGTAGGTGACGACGTTCTGGATGAACGGGATCTTGAACTTGAGACCCGGCGTTTCCTCCACGCGGGCGATCTGGCCGAATTGCAGCACAAGCGCCTTCTCGCGCTCGTCCACGACGAAGACGGACGACAGCAGGACGACGATGGCGACGACGGCCGCGATGGCGGCAATTCCCAAGCGGTTCATCAGTTCGTCCCCTCCGTCGTGGTCTGGTTGCGGTTGCGGCCCAGCTCGTTGAGCGGGAGGTAGGGCACCACGCCCTGACCGCCCCCGGCGCCCTGGTTCTCGTCCAGGATGATCTTGTCCACGCGGCCCAGCACCTCTTCCATGGTCTCGAGGTAGAGGCGCTTGCGCGTCACTTCCGGCGCCTTCTCGTATTCGCCGAGGACGGCAGTGAAGCGGCTGGCCTCGCCCTCGGCCTCGTTGACGGTCTGGGCGCGGTAGCCTTCGGCTTCTTCCAGGATCTGCGCCGCCTGACCGCGCGCGCCGGCGACGACGCGGTTGGCGTAGGCGTCGGCCTGACGCTGCAGCGTGTCGCGCTGCTGCTCGGCCGCCTGCACCTCGCGGAAGCTGTCGATCACCTCGGTCGGCGGGTCGGCCCGGTCGAGGTTGAGCCGGATGACGTTGATGCCCGCGTCGTAGCTGTCCAGCGTGGACTGGATCAGTTCGCGGGCGGTGTCGGCGATGATGCCCCGGTCGCGGTTGAGGATCGGCGCCAATTCGGACTGCGCGATGATCTCGCGCATGGCGCTCTCGCTCACGGCGGACACGGTCTGTTCGGGATTGGCAAGGTTGAAGAGGAAAGCGGCCGGGTCGGAGATGTTCCAGACCAGCTGGAAGTCGATGTCGACGATGTTCTCGTCCGTCGTCAGCATCAGCCCGGCGTCGCCCCGCGCGCCGGAGCCGCGGCCGACGCCGATCTCTTCGGTGCGCTCGGTCGAGACGGCAAGCACCTCGTGCGTGACCAGCGGCCAGGGCGCGAAGTTGAGACCCGGTTCGCCGATCGACGAGAAATCGCCAAGGAACAATTCGACCGACTGCTCCTCGGGACGGACGGTGTAGACGCTGGCGAAGAGCCAAAGCCCCACCAGTACCAGACCGCCCACCACCGCAGTTCCGCGGGTAAGCACGGGGCCGCCGCCGCCGCCCGTGCCGCCGGGCCGGTTGCCGCCGCCGCGCCCGCCCATGAGGACGCGCAACTGTTCCTGCCCCTTGCGCACGATCTGGTCGATATCGGGCACCTGCGGACCCTCGCCCGGGCGGCGCGGAGGAGGACGGCGTCCACCGGGGGGAGGAAGGTTTCCGCCGCCGTCGTCGCCGCCATTCCCGCCGCGGGGCCCGCCGCCCCAAGGTCCGCCGTTGTTGCCTGCCATATGGTTCGGTCCCCCTGAGGTGGTTGTCGACTGTTCTGCCATGTCGGATTTCAATTTGTTAGGTGGGCATTGCGCCCAATTAATCAAGCGCGCCGCACGGGCGTGCGCATCGTCACCAGTTCCTCGGCGACGGTCGGGTGGACGGCGACGGTGCGGTCGAAGTCCTCTTTCGTGGCGCCCATCTTGATCGCGACGGCGGCCAGCTGGATCATCTCGCCGGCGTTCTCCGCGACGATATGGCACCCCAGGACACGCCGGTCGTCGGCGTCGACGATCAGCTTGAAGAGGCACCTGTCTTCGCGACCGGCGAAGGCGCCGCGCATCGGCTTGAAGTCGGTGCAATAGACCTCGATCCGGTGATCCTCGCGGGCGGCCTCCTCGGTCATGCCGACGTAGCCGTATTCGGGCTGGGTGAACACGGCGCCGGGCACGAGGTCGTGGTCCGCCTGCACCTTGTGGTCCCCGAACATGGTGTCGGCGAAGGCGTGCCCCTCGCGGATCGCCACCGGCGTCAGCGCGATACGGTCGGTCACGTCGCCGATAGCGAAGATCGACGGCACCGCCGTCTGCGACCAGTCATCCACCACGACCTGCCCGCGCCGCCCGATCTTCACCCCCGCCTCGGCCAGGCCGATGCCGTCCGACGACGGGTCGCGGCCCGTCGCATAGAGCACCGCGTCGAAGGTGGCCTGCGTGCCGTCGTTGGCCCTGACCCAGACGCTGCCGTCGCCTGCGGCGCCGAGATCACCCGGCGTTGCACCGTCGCCGCTGGAGGCACCCGACGACTCCGGTGCCTTGCGCCGCATCTCGACCACGTCGCAGCCGACGCGCAGGTCCACGCCCTGCCCCGAGATCGCCTGCGCTATGTGGCCGCGCACCTCGTCGTCGAAGCCCCGCAGGATCTGGGCCCCGCGGTAGAACTGCGTCACCTTTACGCCCATACCGCTGAGGATGCAGGCGAACTCGCACGCGATGTAGCCACCGCCGACGATGAGGATCCGGCGCGGCAGCGTCTCCATCAGGAAGATGTCGTCGGACACGATGGCCAGTTCGCGCCCCGGAACGGTATCTGGCACGTGCGGGCGCCCGCCTGTCGCGATCAGGATGTGCGACGCCGACACTTCGGTCCCGTCGGCCAGCCGCACGGCGTGGGGTCCCGCGACGACGGCCCGCTGGTCGTGTATCGCGACGCCGGAGTTGCCCAGATTGCGTCGGTAGATCTGCTCCAGCCGGTCCAGCTCGGAATGCAGGCGCGTGCGGAAGCGCGGCCAGTCGAACGGGCCCGGCGTCACGTCCCAGCCATAGGCGGCCGCGTCCTCGAACGCCCGCGGGAAGCCGCTGGCGAAAACCATCAGCTTCTTCGGCACGCAGCCGCGGATGACGCAGGTGCCGCCCATGCGGGATTCTTCCGCCAATGCGACCCTTGCGCCATGCTCGGAGGCGATCCGCGCCGCGCGCACCCCCCCCGAGCCGCCGCCGATGACGAAGAGGTCGACGTCGAAGCTCATGCCTCGTCCCCCTGCGACGCGAAGATGTTGTCGGGGTCGTCCTGCGGCGCCGGCGACGCGGTGCGACCGCCGCCCGCCGTATCGCGCATCTCGGTCCGGCCGTCGGGGTAGCCGATCACGACCGCGTCGCAGACGTCGACGAAGAGGCCGGTGTCGACGACCCCGGGGATCTGGTTGAGCACCAGCGACAGGCTGTGCGGATCGCCCAGCCGTCGGCCGAGCAGGTCGAGGATGTGGTTGCCGTTGTCCGTCACGAAGGGATCGTCGCCGTCGCGGCGCAGCTCCACCTCGTGGCCCAGGACGTCCATCCCGCCGATGGCCTCGATCAGCAGCGCGCGGGTGGCGCGCCAGCCGAAGCGCGCCACTTCGACCGGCAGCGGAAACGCCCCCAGCACGGCGACCTCCTTGGTCGGGTCGGCGATTACGACCATGCGGTCGCTGGCGGCCGCCACGATCTTCTCGCGCAGAAGCGCACCTCCGCCGCCCTTGATCAGGTTCATCCGCGGGTCGATCTCGTCGGCGCCGTCGATGGTGAGGTCCAGCCAGGAGGCACCGCCCCGCGGGTCCATCGCGTCCAGCTCGGTCACGTCGATGCCGGCGTCCCGGGCCAGGGCGGCCGTCGCCGAGGACGTGGCGACCGCGGTCAGGCGCAGCCCCTCGCGCGCGACCCGGCGGCCCAGATGGGCGACCAGGAAGGCGGCGGTCGACCCGGTGCCCAGCCCCACGCGCATCCCGTCCTCGACCAGTGCGGCGCCGTGCCGGGCCGCGGCCGACTTGGCGGCGTCGAGAGGGCTGAGATCGGGGTCGGCGGGGCGCATCCGGTGCTCCTGTCTGGGGCGGTCGCGGGCTTATAGAGCGACATGGCGGCAGGGGCGAGGGGGCGTGCCGCATTCGCGCGATCCGGTAGGTGCAGGAACGATGGCGGGCGCTGAACGCCCTGTCGCAGGGGCCGCGTCCGTGCGACAAGCGTGCCGGCGGCACGGCCGCCCTTCCGGCAGCAGGGGCCCCGCCAATGTTCCTATCCGTCTTCGACATGTTCAAGGTCGGCATCGGTCCGTCGTCGTCGCACACGATGGGGCCGATGGTCGCGGCCGCGCGGTTCCTCGACCATCTGCGCGCCCTGCCCTTCAGGCCCTTCGGCCTGCGCGCGTCGCTGCACGGATCCCTGGCCTTCACCGGGGTCGGACATGCCACGGACCGGGCGGTGATCCTGGGCCTCGACGGCGCCACCCCCGAGGCGTGGGACGCCGGCGCCGCCGAGTCCGCGCTGGCTCGCATCGCGGCAACCGGCCGCGTCGCGCCTCCCGGCCTGCCCGAACTGTCCTTCGCCCCGGCGACCGACCTGCGCTTCGACTACGACCGCCCGCTGCCGGGCCACGCCAACGGCATGATCCTGACCGCCACGGACGCCGAGGGCGACACCATCGCCGAGACGACCTACTATTCGGTGGGCGGCGGCTTCGTCGTCACCGCGGCCGAACTGGCGGCCGGAACGGGCGCCGATTCCGGGCCGCCGGTGCCCCACCCCTTCCGCAACGCGGCGCAGATGCTCGAGATGTGCGCCGCGACCGACCTGAGCATCGCCGCCCTGACGCGCGCCAACGAACTGACCCGCCGCGATGCCGCGGCGCTGGACCGGGGCCTCGCGCGGATCTGGCAGGTGATGACCGATTGCATCGACCGGGGGCTCGCGACCTCTGGGACCCTGCCCGGCGGTCTGAACGTGCGGCGCCGTGCGGCCGCGATCCACACGGCGCTGCTGTCGGAACGCGGGTTCAACCGCCCCGCCCCGCACACCGTCAACGACTGGACCGCCGCCTACGCCATGGCCGTCAACGAGGAGAATGCCGCCGGCGGCCAGGTCGTCACCGCCCCCACCAACGGCGCCGCCGGCGTGGTGCCCGCGACCCTCCGATACTGGCTGGACCACGTGCCCGACGCCCTGCCCTCGCGCGTGCCCGAGTTCCTGCTGACGGCGGCGGCCATCGGCGGCATCGTCAAGACGAATGCCAGCATTTCGGGCGCCGAATGCGGCTGTCAGGCCGAAGTGGGCAGCGCCGCCGCCATGGCCGCCGCCGGCCTATGCGCCGTCCTGGGCGGCTCGCCTCCCCAGGTCGAGAACGCGGCCGAGATCGCGCTGGAGCACCACCTGGGCATGACCTGCGACCCGGTGCGCGGCCTGGTGCAGGTGCCCTGCATCGAACGCAACGGACTGGGCGCCATCAAGGCGGTGGCGGCCGCGTCGCTGGCACTGCGCGGCGACGGCAGCCACCTCGTCCCCCTCGACGCCGCAATCGAGACGATGCGCCAGACGGGGCGCGACATGCACGAGAAGTACAAGGAGACTTCACTGGGGGGTCTGGCCGTGAACGTGCCCAACTGCTGAGCGTCGCGGCCCGGACCGGCATTGCGGTTCGACACGGCGGCAAGCCCCGCGATCAGAGGGCCTGCCGATCCAGCACCGCCGCCAGCGCGCGCCGCGCCACGATGACCAGCGTGCCGGGCCGGTCCAGCACGATCCGTACCGGCCCCGCTACGCGGTTCGACGTGCCGATGCGGCCCATGGGGTCCAACGCCAGCCCCTCGATGGGCCATTCCAGCCCCTCCGACCGGCCCGAGGTCGGCGCCAGCGGAAAGAGCGACAACCGGCTGCCCACTTCCGGCGACATCGCGACCCCCGCGCCGCAGTGGAAAATCACGTCGCTCCCGTCGATCAGCACGCAGTCGTGGTCAGACCGGACCAGCGCCGACAAGGCCGCCAGCGTGTGATCGCTCCGCCCCCCGGTAAAGCCGACGCCGATCACGAAGGGCGCGTCCACGGCCGCCAGACACTTCTCGAAATCCGTGGTCTCCTGGTCCGCGATGCGGTGAAGCCGTGCGGGCGGCACCGCGGCCCGGGTCGCGCCGTCAAGGGAGTCGCAGTCGCCCACCACCGCGTCGGGCATCAGCCCGGCATCCAGCACCGCCCGTGCGCCCCCGTCCGCCGCGACGATGCGGGGCGCGACGGCGATGGCGGCAGAGAGGTCGGCGGCGGCGACCGGCCCATTCCCGACCAGCGTCACCGGCACGTCGCCATGGGAGAAAAGCCTCACGCCCCCGACCGACCCCGGCCGGCAGCCCCCAGGTGCCGGACCGCACGGCAACACCCGTCGCGGACCGTCTGCGGGGCAGCGCCGGACACCCGGGGGGCGCGCCGACCGTGCCCCGACTGCCAGACCCGGCCGCCGGACACACCTCGCACCCGCACCTCCGCGCGCGGCGACCGCGACGCTCCCGCCTGCCTCAGCCCTCGGGCGGCACGTCCGGGTCGGCTTGGCCGATCCCGAGGAAGATCCGCCGGCAGGGGATCGCCCAGACGATGCCAAGGACGATGTAGACGACGAACTCCACCCACACCGGCGGACGGCCCAGCCATGTCACCACGCTGGATGCGACGACGATATAGGCCGGCAGCCCCAAGATGAGGATCGCCAACGCCAATCGCTTGCGCGCCCGGTAGCTCATGGCCATGTTCACCCTCACGTTTCACGTCCCGCCGCCAACAGATATGCGACCGGCGCGACCGTTGCGACCCGGCGGGGCCGATTGTCGCGGTGGCTTCATCGGTCGGCGAAAGGATCGGTGACGAGGATCGTGTCCTCCCGCTCGGGCGAGGTCGAGAGCAGCGCCACTGGGCAGCCGATCAGCTCTTCCACCCGGCGGACGTACTTTATGGCCTCGGCGGGCAGGTCGGCCCAGCTGCGTGCGCCCTCGGTCGATTGCGACCAGCCGGGCATGTCCTCGTAGACGGGCGTGCAGCGGGCCTGATGGTCGGCCGCGGTGGGCAGGTGGTCGATCCGCGTTCCGTCCAGATCATAGCCCACGCAGATGCGCAGCGTCTCGAACCCGTCCAGCACGTCCAGCTTGGTCAGCGCGATTCCGGTGACGCCCGAGGTGATGCAGGTCTGGCGCACCAGAACCGCGTCGAACCAGCCGCAGCGACGCTTGCGCCCGGTGACGGTGCCGAACTCGTGCCCCCGCTCGCCCAGCCGCTGCCCGTCGGCATCGTGCAGTTCGGCAGGGAACGGCCCCTCGCCCACCCGCGTCGTGTAGGCCTTCACGATGCCCAGCACGAACCCGACCGCACCCGGGCCGACGCCGGTGCCCGTCGCCGCCTGCCCGGCGATGACGTTGGACGAGGTGACGAAGGGGTACGTGCCGAAGTCGATGTCCAGAAGCGCCCCCTGCGCGCCCTCGAAGAGGATCCGCTTGCCGGCCCGCCGCCGGTCGTGCAGCACCTTCCAGACCGGCGCCGCGTAGGGGAGGATCTGCGGGGCGATGTCGTTCAGCGCGGCCAGCAGGGCGTCGCGGTCCACCGGGTCCAGCCCCAGCCCGCGCCGCAGCGCGTCGTGATGCACCAGCGCGCGGTCGACCCGCCGCTCCAGCGTCGCCGGGTCGGCCAGGTCGGCGACGCGGATCGCCCGGCGCCCGACCTTGTCCTCGTAGGCCGGACCGATGCCGCGCCCGGTGGTGCCGATCCTGGCGACGCTGGCTTGCGCCTCGCGCGCGCGGTCGAGCTCGCCGTGGATGGGCAGGATCAGCGGCGCGTTCTCGGCCAGCATCAGGTTGTCGGGCGAGATCGCGACGCCCTGCGCCCGCAGGCGCGCGATCTCCTCGACCATGTGCCAGGGGTCCACGACGACGCCGTTGCCGATGACGCTCAGCTTGCCGGGACGCACGATCCCGGAGGGCAGCAGCGACAACTTGAACACGGTGCCGTCGATGACCAGCGTGTGCCCTGCGTTGTGCCCCCCCTGGAACCGCGCGATCACGTCCGCGCGGCTCGACAGCCAGTCGACGATCTTGCCCTTCCCCTCGTCGCCCCACTGGGCGCCGACGACGACGACGTTGGCCATGCGGATGATCTCCTGCCGTATTGCTGCCGCCCCGTGCTTATCCGGCGCCGCCCGCTCGCGAAACCGCAAAGCCGGTCAGGACATGCGTCCGCCCAGCGGCACGTCGCGGTCGGGTGCCAGCAGGACGATGCCGCCATCCTCATCCGGCACGCCCAGCACCAGCACCTCGGACCGCACCGGCCCGATCTGGCGCGGCGGAAAATTCACCACCGCCATCACCAGCCGCCCCGGAAGCGCGGCGAGGTCGTAATTGTCGACGATCTGGGCCGAGCTGCGCTTTTCGCCGAGCTCCGGTCCGAAGTCGATCCAGAGCTTCACCGCCGGGCGCCGCGCCTCGGGGAACGGCTCGGCCCGGGCGATGCGCCCGACGCGAATGTCCAGCCGGTCGAAATCCTCGATGGTGGCCCCGTCGGGCGCGGCGGCGTCGCTCATGTCGACAGCGCCCGCGAACGCGCGGCGGCGGCGGCGACGGCGCGCCGCATCAGCGGCGGCAGGCCCGTGGCGTCGTCCATCAACACCTCCAGTGCCGCCGCCGTCGTCCCCTGCGGCGACGTCACGTCGCGTCGCAGTTGCGCGGGGTCGGCGCCCGCCTCGGCCAGCCGCGCGGCGCCCGAAACCGTCGCGCGGGCCAGCGTCAGAGCCAGATCCGGCGGCAACCCCTCGGCCGCACCGGCCGCCGCCAGCGCCTCGATCATGTGGAAGACGTAGGCCGGGCCCGACCCCGACACGCCCGTCACCGCGTCCATCAGCGCCTCGTCCTCCAGCCGCACCACCTGCCCCACGGCGCCCATCAAGGCCTCGGCCAGCGGCATCGCGTCCGCCACTGCGGCGTTGCCCACGATGGCGGTGATGCCGCACCCGATGGCCGCCGGCGTATTGGGCATCGCGCGCACGACGGGCGTGCCGGCACCGAAGGCCGCCTCGAACGTCGCGATCGGCGTGCCGGCAGCGACCGACAGCACGACCGTCGCGCCGCCGCCGAAGCGCGCCGCATCGGGCAGCGCCGCCGCCATCGCCTGAGGCTTCACGGCGATCAGCAAGAGGCCCGGCGCATCGGGCAACCGGCCATTAAGGTTAACGTCCACGTCCCCCAGCCAGTCGCCCGGCGCCGGGTCCACGACATGGACTGCGCCGGGCGGAAACCCGTCAGCCAGCCACCCGCGCAGCAGCGCCGAGCCCATGCGTCCGCATCCCACGATCACGAGGCCGCGGTCGCGAAGCCCGTCCATGTCCATCGCGTCCCCACCTGGGTTTGAAAGTATCCCCGCCGGAGGCTCCGCCCCGTGCGGCCCGCGCCGGCGGTGCGGTCTCAGGCGCGCCCGTAGGCTTCCGCGATAGCGATCTTCATCGCGTCCTCGGGATCGCGGTCGGCCCAGCAGACCAGCTGGAAGGCCGGATAGAACCGTTCCGAGGCGGCGACGGCCGCGACGATCATCCGGTCGATCTGGTCCGCGCCGGCCGCCTGCTCGCGCCCCAGCACCAGGCCGTAGCGGTAGACCATCAGGTTCTGCGCCGCCCAGAAGGTGAAGGCGCCCGCCCAGATATGATCGTTGGCGGCGTTCAGCAGCTCGAAGAGCGCCGGGATCCGCAACTCGGGCGGCTCCATCTCGAAGGTCGAGATCAGGCGCAACGTGTCGTCGCGCGCCGACCAGGCCAGCGTCAGCGAATAGGTCCGCCACTGCCCTTCCACCGTCATCGCGATCTGGTCCTCGGCGACGCGGTCGAAGTCCCAGTCGCGGCGCGCGGCCAGATCCTCGACAATGTCGATGGGGTCGAGGGCGTCCGAGTGGAAGTGCTGCTCGATGAGGGACATGGTCGGCCTCACTCTCGTTGTTGCCGCCGCGGGCCCTCCCACGGCTGGGTGCCTGATCAAGGTCCAGAGTTGATCCCCGGATCCCCTGCCAGATATGGTGTGGCATGGTGACAGGGCTGTAAAGCTTTATCTGGCCATCGGCGCAGCATGCAGTGGATGGCGCTCAGGCGGCCGCAAGATGCGTCCGGGCCGACATCAGAACGACCGGCGCGCCCGCAGAGCCGCCGTGATCGTGCCCTCGTCGAGGTAGTCCAGTTCGCCACCGACCGGAACGCCCTGCGCCAGGCTGGTAACGGACACGTCCGGCGCGGTATCGGCGACGCGATCCGCTATGTAGTGGGCAGTGGTCTGGCCGTCGACGGTCGCCGCAAGCGCCAGGATCACCTCGCGCACGCCCTCCTCGGCCAGCCGGTCCAGCAGGCGGGGTATCCGCAGCGCCTCAGGCCCCACGGCGTCGAGCGCCGACAGGGTGCCGCCCAGCACGTGATAGCGACCGCGGAACACCGACGCCCGTTCCATCGCCCAAAGGTCGGCGACGTCCTCGACCACGCAGATCTCGCCGGTGGCGCGCTTCTCGGACAGGCAGATGTCGCAGCGGTCGGTCGTGCCGATGTTGCCGCAGGTCAGGCATTCGCGGGCCGATGCCGCGACCTCCGCCATCGCTTCGGCCAGCGGACCCATCAGGGCGGCGCGCCTCTTGACGAGATGAAGCACGGCACGACGGGCCGAACGCGGACCCAGCCCCGGCAGGCGCGCCATGAGCCCGATCAGCGCCTCGAGGTCGGCCGCGGGGCGGCTCATGGCCGTGTCACGCGCGTTCGGGTGTCGCGGCCGCGGTCAGAACGGCAGCTTGAGGCCGGGCGGCAAGCCCATGCCGTCGGTGAGGCCCTGCATCTTCTCGCGGCTCCGCTCGGCCGCCCGGGCCTGCGCGTCCTTTACGGCGGCCAGGATAAGGTCCTCCACGACCTCCTTCTCGGACGCGACGAAGATGGAGGGGTCGATGTCCAGCCCCGTCAGCTCGCCCTTGGCGGTAGCCGTCGCCTTGACCAGGCCCGCGCCGCTTTCGCCGGTGACAGTGATCGACGCGAGTTCCTCCTGCATCGTCTCCATCTTGCCCTGCATCTCCTGGGCGGCCTTCATCATCTTGCCCATGTCGCCCAGCCCGCCTAGTCCCTTCAGCATCCGTCCGTCCCCCTGTCGTCGGTCGGTTGGAACCTAGGCACGGACCCCGCGGCGAACAAGCGCGAACCGCCGCACGCGCGCGGTGCCGGGGCTTCGCGCGCATCGCGAACCCTGCTAGCGTCGGGCGCGAACGCCACCCGTCCGCCAGGAGGCCCCATGACACCGACCCTCACCCGCCGCGGCTTCGTCGCGACGTCGCTGGCCGCCGCCGGCGCGTCCCTGCACCCCTTCAGCGCCCGCGCCCAAGGCGGCCAGGCGCACCTGCGCCTGATGGAGACGACGGATCTGCACGTCCATGTCTTTCCCTACGACTACTACGCGGACGCGGCCGTCGACGACTTCGGCCTCGCCCGCACCGCCACGCGCATCGCCGAGGTGCGGGCCGAAGCGACCAACGCCCTGCTGCTGGACAACGGCGACCTCATCCAGGGCAACCCGATGGGCGACTACATGGCCTACGAGAAGGGGCTGGTGGGCGGCAAACGTCCACCCGATGATCGCCGCGATGAACGTGCTGGGCTACGACGCCTCGACGCTGGGCAACCACGAGTTCAACTACGGGCTCGACTACCTCATGGACGCCATCGACGACGCCGACTTTCCCATCGTGTCGGCCAACGTCGCGCGGCTGCCGCTGGGGGACGACCCGACGCAGGACGACACGCTGGTGCCGCCCTACGTGATCGTGGAGCGCCAGATCACCGACGGCGCAGGCGTCGCCGCGCCCATCCGCATCGGGATCATCGGCTTCGTCCCGCCGCAGATCATGACCTGGGACAAGCGCCACCTGGAGGGCCGCGTCGCCACCCGCGACATCGTCGCGGCGGCGCGCGCCTGGGTGCCGGTCATGCGGGCCGAGGGCGCGGACCTGATCGTCGCGCTCAGCCATTCGGGGATCGAGGCGCCCTATGCCGAGGGGATGGAGAACGCGTCGCTCTACGTGGCCGAGGTGGACGGCATCGACGTGGTGATGACCGGCCACCACCACCGCCTCTTTCCCGGCGACGGCTACGCCGGCATCGACGGGGTGGACGCCGCCAAGGGCACGCTGATGGGCAAGCCCGCGGTCATGGCGAACTTCTGGGGCTCGCACATGGGTCTGATCGATCTGATGCTGGAGCGCGACGGCGACAGCTGGCGCGTCGCCGGCTTCGAGGTCGAGAACCGCCCGATCATGGAGCGGGTCGAGTCCGAGAAGGTGGCGCTGGTCGAAAGCGACCAGTCCGTTCTGGATGCCGCCCAGACCGAGCATGACGAGACGCTTGCCTACGTGCGCCGGTCCGTCGGCAAGACCTCGGCACCGCTGTTCTCGTACTTCGCGCAGGTGGCCGACGATCCGTCGGTGCAGATCGTGAGCCAGGCCCAGACCTGGTATATCGAACAGATGATGGCCGGCACGGAGAACGAGGGCCTGCCGGTCCTGTCGGCCGCCGCACCCTTCAAGGCGGGCGGTCGCGGCGGCCCCGACTACTACACCGATGTGCCGGCGGGCGACGTGGCGATCCGCAACGTCGCCGACCTCTACCTCTATCCCAACACGGTCCAGGCGGTGAAGGTCACCGGCGCCGACGTGCGCGAATGGCTGGAGCGCTCGGCCGGCATGTTCAACCGGATCGAGCCCGGCGCGCAGGACGCGGCGCTCCTGAACCCCGACTTTCCCAGCTACAACTTCGACGTCATCGACGGGGTCGAGTACCGGATCGACCTGTCGCAGCCCTCGCGCTACGACGGCGACGGCAATCTGGCCGATCCGCAGGCCCACCGCATCGTCGATCTGACCCATGACGGGCAGCCGATCGACGAGGCAGCCGGTTTCGTCGTCGCCACAAACAACTACCGCGCCGGCGGCGGCGGTAACTTTCCGGGCATCGGCGATGGGTCGGTGATCTTCGTGGGGCCGGACACGAACCGCGACGTGATCGTCCGCTACATCGTCGAGCAGGGCACCATCGACCCCGCCGCCGACGCCAACTGGTCCTTTGCCGCAATGCCGGGCACGACGGTGATCTTCGATTCGGGACCCAGGGCGCGCGACTACGCGGACGCCGTGACCGCCGCCGACATCGAGTACGTCGGCGAGGCCGAAGGCGGCTTCGCCCGCTTCCGGCTGAACCTCTAGCGCGTCAGCGAGGCCGGGGTATTCGGAAGGGTCGGGGCTGCTGGATCAGTCCCGGCCCAGCGCGGAGCGCCGCGCGAAGAAGTGTATCGCACATGACAGGCGGGACGTTCCGCGTTGCTGCGCATCCCGGTGCAATCGTGCCGATTCCGAGGGTTTTTGGTGCCCCAAGACGGATTCGAACCGCCGACCTACTATTTACGAAACAGTTGCTCTACCGGCTGAGCTATTGGGGCTTTCCGTGGCGGGGCAATACGCGGTCCGATCCCGCTTGGCAAGGCGGCCCGGCGACCTGAGCGCCGGTCGGTCGCATACCACGCCCGCAGGACCGTCCGCCTCTCCGAACCGTCGCGTAATTCGGCCCGGACGCAGGACGCGTGAGGTCGCTTCGAACGGCGGTCGGCATAGCCGGGCCGGACGTCGGGCGATGTCGCTTGCGGCCTCCTTCCGGTGCCTGCTGCCGACGCCGAACGCCCCCCGACGCGTCGCCTCAGCGATGCGCGGCGGGGCTGCCGGTGGCCGCGCCGGTCGTCTCGCGCTGCTCAGGCGGAACGATGACCTCGGCCTCGGGAACCGTCGTCGGCGGGACACGCGTCGGGTCTGCGGCGGCCGGCGACGTGGTCGACACCGGATCGGCTTCGGGAGGGGTCGCCGCGGATGCGTCCGAGGGCGCCGCGGCATGGGGTTCGGTTCCGACCACATCGACATGCCGGTCCGGCATCTCGCCGACGATCAGCGGCAGCATCTGCGCCGATACGGGAACGGCCGTCACGCCGTCCTCGGGCTCGCGCCAGGCGAGGGTGTCGAAGGCGCCGCAGTTGCGGCAGATCGGGTGCCAGTCGCCGTGGATGTTGCGGCAGTTGTCGCAGACCCATGCAGGGCCGCGCGGCACCGACAGTGCCCGCGTCAGCCAGCCGCGGACGACGGCGTCGTTCGCACCTTCGCCCTTCTCTATGGCGGCCATGATCGTGACCGACCGCGCCGTGGGATGCGACGTCGCCAGATCGCCCAGCGCGCGGCGGGCGGCCGGGAAATCCTCGTTCGCGATCTGCAGCTCGGCCATCAGCATGCGCGTCTCGGGGTGGTCCTGATGCGACCGTGTCAGCACGCCGAAGCGCCGGATGCGCTGCTGGGGCGACTCGTCGGGCTCGATCCCGGCATAGGCGGCGGCGAGGTCGGGGTGCGGCTGCACCTCCCAGGCCTTGCGAAGGACGCGGGTCGCATAGCGGTTCTGATTGTTGGCGATGTAGACGCGGGCGGCCATGACGGCGGCGGGGATGAGGTCGGGCGACAGCCGGTTCGCCTCGATGGCGTTCTCGCGCGCCTCGATGGTGCGGCCGTCCTCGAAGACCTCGCGCGCCTCCGATAGGGCCAGAACCGCGTCGCGCCGCTTGTAGACGTCGCGCGGCAGGTTGCCGTGCTTCAGCTTGGCGCCCAGAGTGCGGCGCGCGCCGGTCCAGTCCTCCTGCCCGGCCTGAAGCCGCAGCAGGATGTCCTGCGTCTCGTCATGCTTGGGTTTCAGCGCGAAGGCCTTGTCGGCCAGGGCCAGGGCGGTCGTCGTGTCGCCCTCCTCCAGCTTGTGCTTGAGGAGGCCGCGCACGCCGACGAAACGGGTGCGGTCATCGGCCAGCAGGCGCTTGTAGACCTCCTCGGACTTGCGCCGGTCGCCCACCATCTCGGCCGCCTGCGCGGTGACGAGGTCGGTCAACTCGGGCCGCTGAAGGTACTTTTCGGCGCGCGACGCCTTCGACATCGCCTCGCGCCCCTCGCCCGAGGCCAGCGCCAGCATGCCGTCGGCCAGAGCGCGGTATCCCTTGCGCTCGCGCCGGCGGCTGAAATGGCGCGACAGCGCCGTCTCGTCCCCAAGCAGGAACCGGATCACGGCGATCAGGAGCCCCACCGCGAGGATCAGGATCCAGACCGCGAGGATCAGCAGGAGCGCCGCGATGACCGCCTGCAACGGTCCCAGCGTGACTTCGTATCCCGCCATCGCGATGCGGATCGTGCCGTCGGCCTGCATCAGCAGCACCGCGCCGTAGGCGGCCGCGGCGACGAGACAGAAGAAGAGGACGATCTTCAGCAGTGACCAGAGCATGCGGGACGTCCTCAGTTGCCGGAAAGGGATGTGGAGATCGTGGCGACCGCGTCGCCGGCCTCTAGGCGCGTGCGCGCATCGGTCAGCCAGAACGCCATCGCCTCGCGCCCCTCGTGCGGCAGCGCGTCGATCTCGTCCAGCGCGGCGGCGAGGTCGCCGTCGTTCAGGCGCGCCTCGGCCCGGCTGAGGACGGCGTCGGGGTCCGTCCCCTCGCGTTCGCCGATCGACCGCGCGCCGGTCTGGGCCCGCAGGAAGGCGCCCAGCCGCTGCCCGGCGCCGCCCCCCGTCGTGGCACGGATGGAGGCATCCAGCGCCTCCCGCGACACATCGGGAAAGCGGTCCGCAAGGGTCTGTACCGTCGGGACGCCCTCCGGTGCGGCATCGGCCAGCACCTGCGGCACCTCGACGTCCGAGGTGCTTTCCAATGCGCCCAGCGCCTCCACGAAGGGCGCGCCGCTCTGGACGGCGGCGTCGATGCGGGCGACGGCGGCGGCTGCGGAAACCCGCCGCGTCTCTTCCTGGGCCGCGGCGCTGGCGTCGGTTCGGGCGGCCGCGATCCCGTCGGCCAGCGACGCCTGTTCGGACCGCAGTGCCTCGATGGCGTCGCCCTGATCCGTAACCGCGGATTCGAGATCCCCGAGGCGCTGACCCATTGCGGTCTGGCCCTCGTCCAGTTCGGCCAGTCGCGCACCGAAGGATGTCTGGCCGTCGCCAAGCTCGGCCAGCCGTCCGTCGATCTCGTCCGAGGCGGCGGCACCGTCCCCGCCCGACGCGCCCAATGCCGCCTGAAGGTCCGCCACGACGGCCCCGAGGTCGCTCAGCTGCGCCTCCAGCGCCGTGGTGTCGCCGGAGGGCGCGGCCGTGGACCCGGTGCCTTGCGCGAACTCGTCGCCGAGTGACGTCATCGCCGCACCGAGGTCGGCCAGCGTCGCCTCGAGTTGCGCGATGCGGTCCGCGGTGCCGTCGTCGGTGGCGGTGGCCGCGGCGGCGGCCTCGTCACGCAACTGGGCTATGGCATCGTCCTGGGACGCGACCCTGGCGGCCAGATCGTCGTCGGCGCCGAGGTAGACGGCAGCGGCATAGCCGATCGCGCCGGCCAGCAGCCCGCCCAGCAGGAGGGTCAGGAATCCGGGGCCCGACGATCTGGGCGCCTCCGACGTGCGCGGCGGCCTTGCCGTCGTAGAGGGGGCGGCGGCATCGCTGCGGGACGTCGCGGCAGACGTCGTCGGTGCGCCCGAGGCTCCGGCGCCGGGCGCCTTCGACCCATCGTTCCGGGCGGTTTCCTGTCGCGGTGCAGGCAACGACGAAGCGGATGGCGGTACGCCTGCCGTGGCGCCGCCCGAGGCGCCGCTGGCGGGAATCGCCGTGCGGGCAGGGGTCCATTCGGGCGTATCGCTCCCCGATCCCGAGGCGGTGCGTTTCGCGGCGTCGCCGGATGGCGTCGCCGCCGCGGGTCCGCCCTTGCCCGCCGCCGGGGACCCGGCCGATGCGCCGTCCTTTCCCGGTGCCGTCGTGGTCGGCGTCCCGGACGCGGCCGGGGCCGAGGCCGGCATCCCCGGTGCCGTCGCTTCGTTGGTGGCCGTGCCGCCTGTCCCGCTTGGCGCTTCGGTGGCGGCCCTACTGCCGGTCCGGCCTGACGCTTCTGTGGTGGCCGCGGCGCCGGTCCCGGTCGAGGGCGAAGCGGCCGTATCGGTCTTTGCCGATGCCGCTCCGCCAGCGGTCCCGTTCGTGTCCGTAGCGGCGATGGATGCGGAACCGGACGCCGACGACGCCGATCCGGTCGCGGCGGCCGGACGCCCGGACGGACCGCGAGCGGACGGGACGGCGGTCTTCGCCGCTTCGGGGGGCGGCGCGGACTTCGCATCGCCCGGCGGGGTCGTGGCCCGGTCACCACGGGACCCTGCGCCGCTGGCGGGCTTGCCCGCGCCGACGCGGCCCGACGGTCCTGGTGATTTCGGTGTCCTGGGTTTTGCCACGATCATCGTCCCCTTCGCTGGCCATGCCGTGCACGCCGCCCCGATGCGACCGCCGGCCGCCGGCCGCCTCCGTCGCGCCATCCCCGAGGATAGCGAGGGGTGGCCGTCACAACAAGGCGTTAGGAAAGGCAGCGGTTCTCGACCGGCGGGACCGGACGGCGCGCGGGCGGGCGGGAAGATGCGGCCGCCCGCGGGTATGGCCTCTCTCTCGCCGGGATACATGCCGCCTGCGGGCAGGTCCGGCCGCGCGAAGGCGGTGTCCCTAGCCGATGGACCGCACACGGCGCACGGCGTCCGCCATCGCAGCCGCGTCGGGCGTCGTCGCCACCTCGACAGGGTCGCCCCGGCCCCATGCCAGCGCCGCCGCCGCGCTGATCGCCACGACGCACAGCGGCGCCGTGATCGTGGCGCCGCGCATCAGCATGGCCGACCGAGGCGAGAACAGCGGCAGGATCACCGGCGCGCGGCCCTGCAACAGCGCCTCCGCTTCGGCGTTCAGGTCCTGTGCGACCTGATCGTAGACGATCCTTTCTTCCGCATCGATCCCCAGCGCCCGCAGCGATGCCGCGACGTCGCCGCGGCCGTGGACACCTCTCAGATGCAGCACCGGGCCCCTTGGCGGATCGGCCGCCAGCGCCGCGACCAGCGCCCGTGCGTCCCCGCCAGCGGCTCGGCACGAAAACCCCGCGTCGCGCGCGGCCCGCGCCGTCGCAGCACCTACGGCCCATGCCGCGTGCCGGGCGAAATCCGCCTGCCCGGCCACGGCCGCGACGGCGCTGGCCGAGGTGAAGACCAGCGTCACGCCCTCTGGCGGCCCGTCCCCCGCAGCGAGGAAGGCGATCCTCTGGACAGGCGAGACCACGACGGGCCCGTCGAACGCGTCCGTCTCGCGACAGAGGTCCGCGAAGGCGCGCGAGGCCGGCGCCGGACGTGTCAGAAGCAGGATTTGGTCCAGATCGGTATCTCCGCGCGGCGGCAGGCGCCGGACATTGCCGGCCGGGCGCCCCGGTGCTACCGGGTCGGACCCTTCCGTGCAACGACCGGGGCCGCATGACCGGAACGCTCACCCTTCTGGGACTGGAAAGCAGCTGCGACGACAGCGCGGCCGCCGTCGTGCGGGCGGAGGACGGGCAGCCGCCGCGGATCCTGTCGAACGTCGTCGCTGGGCAGGACGCGCTGCACGCGGCCTATGGCGGCGTCGTCCCCGAAATCGCCGCCCGCGCCCATGCGCAGGTGCTGGACCACTGCGTCGAGGCGGCGTTGCGCGACGCCGGGCTGCGGCTGTCCGACTGCGACGCGGTGGCGGTGACGGCCGGGCCGGGCCTGATCGGCGGCGTCCTGTCGGGCGTCATGTGCGCCAAGGGGATCGCCACCGGCGCCCGCCTGCCGCTGGTCGGCGTCAACCATCTGGCCGGCCACGCCCTGACCCCGCGCCTGACCGACGACGTGGCCTTCCCCTACCTGATGCTTCTGGTCTCCGGCGGGCACTGCCAGTTCCTGCGCGTGGATGGCCCGGAGACGTTCATCCGCTTGGGCGGCACCATCGACGATGCCCCGGGCGAGGCGTTCGACAAGGTCGCACGCCTGCTGGGCCTGCCCCCGCCCGGCGGCCCGGCCGTCGAGGCCGCTGCCGCCCGCGGCGACCCTGCGCGCATCGCGCTGCCGCGCCCGCTGCTGGACCGGCCGGGTCTGGACATGTCGTTCTCGGGCCTGAAGACGGCGGTCATCCGCGCCTTCGCGGCCGCGGGCGACGCTGGCCGCGACGACATCTGCGCCGCGTTCCAGGCCGCGGTCCGCGACGTGCTGGCCGAGAAGACCCGCCGCGCTCTGTCCGCCCACGACGTGCCGCTCTTCTCCGTAGCGGGCGGCGTCGCGGCCAACGGCGCCATCCGCGCTTCCCTGCTGGACGTCTGCGCTGCGGCGGGCGTTCGCTTCGTGGCGCCGCCAGCCGCCCTCTGCACCGACAACGCCGCGATGATCGCCTGGGCCGGAATCGAACGGTTCCGCACAGGCCGGCGCGACGACATGACCCTCGCCGCCCGCCCCCGCTGGCCGCTGGACGAACGAGCCACGCCCATGCTGGGTGGAGGGCGGCGCGGCGCCAAGGCCTGAGGGCGACCCAATCTGACGGAGGACGGCATGCGATACTGGCTCTTCAAATCGGAACCCGCGACGTGGTCATGGGACGATCAGGTCACGCGCGGCGACGCGGGCGAGGAATGGGACGGGGTGCGCAACTACCAGGCCCGCAACACCATGCGGCAGATGGAGGTGGGCGACCGGGGCTTCTTCTATCACAGCCAGACCGACAAGGCGGTCGTCGGCATCGTCGAGGTGATCGCGGCCGCGCATCCCGACAGCTCCGACGACAGCGGAAGGTGGGATTGCGTCGACATCAAGTCGGTGCGCGCCCTCCCCCGCCCCGTCGCGCTGGCGCAATGCAAATCCGAACCGCGGCTTGCCGGCATGGCGCTCGTCGCCAACACCCGCCTCTCGGTGCAGCCCGTCACCGCAGCCGAGTGGGAGACGGTCTGCACCATGGGCGGGCTGGAGGCCGCCGACTTCTAGCCCGCCGACCTCCGGCCCGAGGACCCTTGCCCGGTCTCACCGTCGTCCGACGACGCGGGTCGGGCCCGGGTCCGGCGAAATTCGGGACGCGGCGCCGCGGACCCAAGGGGCTGGACCAATGGACGCAAGGCGCCCCTCCGGCGTGCGGGGTCGGTCGTCCTGCGCGGTCAGTCGGCGTCGCCGCGCCGGACCTCGTCCAGAAAGGCGTCGCCGAACCGGTCCATCCGCGGCGCGTCCATGCCGGGGATCCGTCCCAGGTCCGCCAGGCTGTCGGGGCGGCGTTCGGCGATCCGGCGCAGGATCGCGGTGCCGCAGCTGAGCGGCTTGGCGGTCCCGTCGGTGCCGCGCGCCAGCGCCAGCCCCGCGGCCGACAGCCGGTCGAAGAGGTCGCCCGCCGGCCGGCCCGCCAGCTTGCGCCGCGCGGGGTGCATCTGAGGCGCCGCGGCGCCGTTCACGACGGCGAGGAACATGGCGCCGTAGCGCTCCAGCTTGGCCGCGCCGATGCCCGAGATCGCGGCCATGTCGTCCAGGTCGCCCGGCCGCGTCTCTGCCATCTCGATCAGGGTGCGGTCGGTGAAGACGACATAGGCCGGCACGCCCTGCTCCTGCGCCAGCGCGCGGCGCTTGGCCTTGAGCGCCGACAGCAGCGGCTCGTCCTCGTCGGACACCATCGCCTTCACCGACGGGCGGGCCGAGACGGCCGACTTCACCGTGTCTCGGCGCAGCTCGATGCCGGCTTCGCCGCGCAGGATGGGCCGGGCTGCCGCCGTGAGGCGCAGCGCGCCGTAGCGCTCGGGGTCGGGGCGCACGAGGTCGCGCCCCATCATCTGCCGGAAGATCGCCTGCCATTGCGGCCGCGACCATTCGGTGCCGACCCCGAAGGTCGGCAGACGGTCGTGGCCGCGTTCCGTCACCTTGGCGGTGACGGTGCCGGTGACGATGTCGATCAGGTGGCCTGCGCCGAACCGCTCGTCCGTGCGCAGGATCGCCGACAGGCCCATGCGCACCGCCTGCGTCCCGTCGAAGAGCTCGGGCGGCCGGTCGCAGAGATCGCAGTTGCCGCAGGGCGCGGTGTCCGGCTCGCCGAAGTAGCCCAGCAGGCGCGTCCGGCGGCAGCCCAGCGCCTCGGCCAGCCCCAGCAAGGCGTTGAGCCGGCCGTGGTCGGCGTCCTTGCGGTCGGCGGGTGCCGCGCCCTCGTCGATCTGCGACCGGCGCATGCGTATGTCGTCGGGTCCGTAGAGCGTCAGCGTCTCGGCCGGCAGGCCGTCGCGGCCGGCGCGGCCGATTTCCTGGTAGTAGCCCTCGATCGTCTTGGGCAGGTCGGCATGCGCCACCCAGCGGATGTCGGGCTTGTCCACGCCCATCCCGAAGGCGACCGTGGCGCACACGATCAGCCCGTCCTCCTGGCTGAACCGCACCTCGACGGCGCGGCGCGCGTCCGCCTCCAGCCCTGCATGATAGGCGCATGCGGCGTGGCCCGCGCGCGACAACGCCTGGGCGATGCCCTCGGTCTTGGCCCGGCTGGCGCAGTAGACGATGCCGGACTGCCCCTTGCGCGCGGCGGCGAAGGCCATGACCTGCCGGCGCGGGTTGTCCTTGGCGGCGAAGGCGAGGTGGATGTTGGGCCGGTCGAATCCCTGCAGGAAGGTCGTGGGCGTCTGGCCGTCGAACAGCCGCTCCACGATCTCCGCGCGCGTCTCCTCGTCAGCGGTCGCGGTGAAGGCACTCAGCGGCACACCCAACGCACGGCGAAGTCCCCCGATGGCCAGATAGTCGGGGCGGAAGTCGTGGCCCCACTGGCTCACGCAATGCGCCTCGTCCACCGCGATCATGCCGACGCCGGCCCGGTCCAGCATCCGTGCCGTCCCGGCCGAGGCCAGCCGTTCGGGCGCGATGTAGAGCAGACGGAGCGTGCCCTCGTCGATCGCGCGCAGCACCGCCTCGGTCTCCTCGGCGGTATTGCCCGAGGTCAGCGCCCCCGCCGAGACACCGGCCGCCGCCAGCCCCCGCACCTGGTCGCGCATCAGCGCGATCAGCGGCGAGATCACCACCGTCAGCCCCGGCCGCAGAAGGGCCGGCAACTGGAAGCACAGCGACTTGCCGCCCCCCGTGGGCATGATCGCCAGGACGTTCTCGCCCGCCGCGACCGCCGCGACGATCTCGGCCTGTCCCGGCCGGAAGGCGCCGAACCCGAAGACCGACGCCAGCAGCCCGGCCGCCCCCGCCATGACGTCCTCGGACAGGGATGCCGCAGCCGTCATCGCGCCCGTCCCTTCGTCCTGGTAAAAATACTCCCGCCGGAGGCTCCCGCCCCGCCGGCCGCGCCCTCGCTCAGGCGAACGCGCCCATGTTGTTCACCAATACGATCCGCAGGGCATAGACACCGATCAGCGCGATCAGTGGCGCCAGGTCCAGCCCGCCCATCGCCGGAAGGACGCTGCGGATGGGTGCGTAGAGCGGCTCCAGCAGACGGTTCAGCCCGTACCAGATCTGCGCCACAAGCGGCTGGCGGGTGTTCAGAACCTGGAAGTTTATCAGCCACGACATCACGATATGCGCGATCATGACGAACCAGACCACGTCGAGGATCAGCATGAGGATCTGGAAGATCGACATCATCGCGATAGGCTCCGCTCGGCGCCCGCCGGTCGCGCGGACCGGCAGACACCTAAGGGGGCGGCGGCGGACTGGCAAGCGTGCGACGGCCGGTCCGCGCACCGGCGCACCGCCCTTGCCGACGCTTCGCGGGATGCGCGGTATCTTGACGCCGGCGGCCCGACGTCCCACCCGGGGCAGGGCAAGGGGAGGTCCGCCGATGTATCCGTTCGTCCGCATGGCCAAGGAGTTCGCCATCCACCGCAGCGCGCCGCGATTGGGTCTTTTTGACACCCATGTGTCGCATCACATCTGCTGGCCGTGGGACATCGATCTCTGGTTGGAGCTCAACAACGGGCGCACTCTCACACTCTTCGACCTGGGCCGGATGGTCCTCTTTCGCCGCACGGGGATACTGGACGTCATGCGGCAGCGCCGCTGGGGCGGGACGGTGGCCGGGGCGTCGGTGCGCTATCGCCGCCGGGTGGCCGCGTTCGACCGGATCGAGATGCGCAGCCGCATCGCCGGGTGGGACGAGCGGTTCTTCTACCTGGACCAGTCGATGTGGCGCGACGGCGACTGCACCGGCCAGGCCCTCGTGCGCAGCGCCGTCGTCACGAAGGGCCGCATGGTGCCGATGGCCGAGGCCGCCGGGGCGCTGGGACATCCGGGCGACCGGCCGGACCTTCCCCGATGGATCGCCGCCTGGGCGCAGGCCGACGCACTGCGCCCCTGGCCGCCCGAGGCGTAGGACGTTCCCGGGGGGTCGCCGCCGCTTTTTACCGCCGCTTAGGACCGGCGTGATAAACCGTTCGCAACGAGCTGTCGGCGGAGAGGGCAATGCGCGAACGGATACTGGAACTCGTCACACGGCATTGCGCCACGCTTCGCCAGGAGGGTGCGGACATCGATGCCTTTCTGCGCGCGGCCGGGCCTGCGCCGGATGGGGATGCGCGCGCCGGCATCGTCGCGACGGCGCACAAGCTGAAGGGCTCCAGCGGCTCCATCGGTTTCATGCGCGTGAGCGCACTGGCCGGCGATATCGAGAGCCTGCTCAGGGACGCCGGCGACAGGCCTCTGGGCCACCCGGTGTCGCAACGACTGGCGGTCCTCCACACCGAACTCCAAAGCAATATCGACGCCATCTCGCCCGAGCAATCGACCCTCCTCGCCCGGTTCTCCTGACACCGTCGGCCCGAAGGACCGGCACGGTCGGTGCGCGGTGCCGATTTTCCGTGACCCGTCGCGGGCAGACACTCAGGTGGCCGCCCGGCCTGCACGGCCGCAACCCGTCATGCCCGCCGGGCACGGCAGAGGGCGCCGCGCCGGCACGTCCTTCACGACGGCCGGCCCTGCCGGACCGCAGGGCCGCTGCGGCCGCTCCCCGTTCCCGGTCGCGAGGCCCAACGGGCCGGGGGGCGGCCGCCGTCGGTTCAGGCGATGCCGGTCCACGCCTCGATCGGGCCTGCGTCCACCGTGAGGAAGGCCACGCTTTCCGGAATGTGACGCACCTCGGGATCGCGCGACGTCTCTTCCTCGACGCGCAGGCGCACGCCGTCCTCGTTCCAGAGGTCGGCGCGAAGGCCCGCAGTGTCGCGGCCGTTCGTCGTCTGCATTGCGGCCAGAAGCACGGGGTCGCCGTCATAGCCGTTGTCATAGGCCATGCGGGCGCCGTTGTGGTCGATCAGGCCGACGTCGCCCACGGCGATCCCGTCGGCTCCGTCGGACGCTCCCGTCTGGATGGCGATCCAGTCGATGGCGGCGCCGGGCGCCCAGGCGGCGCCACGGGACGCTTCCTGCACGTCGAGGCGGAACTCGAAGCTGTCGGCGCCCACGTCGCGCAGCCGCGGCGCCAGCGCGCCGAACCCGTCGGGCGAGGCGACGGTGGTGAAGACGGCGAGGCCGCCACCGGCCCCGCCGAGGCCGTCGTCGAGATCGACCTCGCTCCAGCCGCCGCCGTCCGCGGACGTCCCGGCCTCGATCATGCGACCGTCGCTCAGGCGGTGCGGGCCGCGTTCGATGGCCATCCAGCCAACCCTTTCGGACAGGTGGCGCCCGTCGAGGTAGTCCCATTCGTCGATCTGCATCTCGAAGCCGGTCGCGTCCACATTGCGCACCCGCACGCCGGTCGGCTGCGATCCGTTCGCCGTGGGCGGGCCCAGAACCACGACCGCGTCGTCAAGCTCGGTGCCGAACTGTACCCGAGTCCAGGCGTCCGCATCCGACTGGGCGACGGTCACGGTGCCCGATGCCCCGACGACGCCCTGCACATCCGTCCCGCCACTGGCGGCATCCACCTGGATGTCGATACCCAGCGCGTTGAAGCCCGGTTCTGCCTCCCACACGCCCTCGTTCGCCAGCCGGATCGCGTAGCGCGGGTCCCCGGCGAGGCTCTCCATGCGCATCCGGAAAGGAGAGGTGGGCCTCGTACGCCCCAGGCGCCATGTCGTCCGGAAGCGCGACCGAGCCCGAGACGGTCTGCGTCGCGCCGCCCGTCCAGAGGCGGGGATCGGCATCCAGGGCCACCGCGACCTCGCTCCCGTCCTTGTCCACGAGGACGATCTCCACGGGGCGCTCGGTGAACGGGGCCGAATAGCCGTCATTCACGATCGTGAAGCTGTAGTCGAGCGTGCCCCCGGCGCCTACTTCGCCCGAAATTTCGGCCTCCACGAGGCGGAAGCGGTAGCCGACCTCTCGCGCGGCTATACCGAAGGTCTCGTCGCCTCCACTACCGCCGGGTTCCAGCTGAACGGTCGGTGACGTAGTCGCTTGCCCGGGACTCCAGCTGCTGGAGGACCTCGTCCCCTCCGAGCTTCTCGCCATCCGAGTCGCGCAGGTTCAGATCGAGGTTCTCGATGCTGGGCGTGTACTGCCCCAGGTCCTTTCGGTAGGCCTGCCCCTCTTCGGTCTGAGCCTCGTCCTGGTAGACGTTCTGCAGGAAGCCATCGTCATAGAGCCCGGTGCGTGCCTCGTCGGACGATCCGAACGCCTCGTCCGCAGTGACGGGTGTCTCGTCGGTGAGCCCGCGGAGATCGACCGGACAGCGCAGGGCCAGGAAGTCCTCTTCCGGCACCGCGTCCATCAGGCCGTCGTAGATGCGCCGCGTCGCGTCGTTGACCTGATCGTTTTCGTCGAGATTGCCCGCGGTGGACGAATGTCACTCGCCCCAGGGCCCGATGAAGCCAGCGAACATGAACGACATCACGTCGGTGTTCTCTTCGAGGATCGGCGTGAGCTGGTCGAGATGTTGCGAGAATCCGGTCCGCGTCCGCGTCCTCGGCGGCGTCGCTCTGCTGATCCTCGACCCAGCCGTAGGTGAACTGCGGCGCGACCTTGTAGCCCATGCCACGCGCCGTGGCGAAGTCGTCCCCGATCCATCCGAGCATCTCGCCGGACAGCGGCGTCTCGCGGTAGTCGCGGATATGTAGATGACGCGCACCGTCGTCGCGCCCGTCGTGTCGCGCAGCGTGTTCAGGTAGTCCTGCGTCTCGGGCGCCGACAACGGCCCCTGCCACTGGATGTCGTCGTTGCTCGCCTCCGGCGAGTGAAATGCGATCACCCCGCGGTCGGGGTTGGCGATGACGGCGTCGCTGCCGACATAGGTCATGCGCTTGGTGCTCCCCGCCGACACGCCGTCCGCCGCCACCCGCACCTCGGCACCCAGCGCGTTGTAGCCCGTCTCGGCCTCCCACACGCCCGTCGTTGGCCAGGCGGATGGAGTAGCGCGGATCGTCCTCCAGCTCCTCCGAGCCGTCGGGCAGGTTCAGGAGCATCCGCGTAGTCGCCGGGCGCCATGTCGTCCGGCAGGTCCAGCGCCAGCGCGACGGTCGTGACCTCGTCCTCGGCCCATCTGCGGGCGTCGACGCCGGTTTCCATCCGGTACACGGTCCCGTCTCCGGCCCGCAGCACCACCTCGAGCGGGCGTTCGTTGTGGGCGCGGGCGAAGCCCACGTTCTCGACGTCGAATGAGATATCGAGCGTGCCGCCGGCGTCTGCCGCCTGTCGACCTTGGCCGTCTTCAGCTCGAACCGGTAGCCGAGCCCGCGCGAGATGTCGTCGTAGAAGCCGCGGTCCACCCAGTCGGCGTAGACGCCTTCCTCGATGGCGTCGGTCTGCCGGCGTTGAGCGAGACGAAGTTCTGCCGTCGAGTCGGGCGCCGGATCGACCCCGAACGGCGTAGCCGTTCTCGTCCGTTCCCGGCAGGCTCGCCCGACACCATCGCGAACTCCGTGGCCTCGGCGATGAAGCGCTCCTGCGCTGCGCGTTCCTCCGCGCGTTCGTCGAACGTGCCGAAATCGGTTTCGTCGTAGAGAAAGCCGTCGTTGAAGAACCCGTGCGCGCCGCGGTCGATCCGCTGTAGGCGTCCATCGGCCCCACGGGACCGCCGCCGATGGCCTCCACCTGGCCGGGATAGCGCATGCCGACCATCCGTTCGTCCGGCACGGCATCGAGAAGGGCGCGCATGATCTGCTCGCCGCTGTCGGTCAGCGTGACGGTCCCGGGCGTCACATGGCCTTCCGTGGAGCTGTGCATCTCGCCCCAGCGTCCGACGAACCCGCCCGGCGATGGTCGAGCACCTCGGAATACTCGGCGAAGACGGGCGCGAGCTGCTCGATATGGCGCAGCGTCCAGTCCAGCGGCGCGTCGCGGTCGTTCATGTCGACATTCCGGACATGGGTGAACCGCGGCTTCATCTTGAGGCCGGCCTCGCGCGTCGTCTCGATATCAGCGGCGACCTCGGCAAGTAATGCATCCTACAGATCGTCCGTCCGGAAGTCGTCGGTCGCTTAGCGCCTGAAGACGAGCGTCGCGGCGCTCTACGCACCCCATTGTTCCAGCTCCTCGACCGTGAAGCCGACGGTCTCGTTGCGCCGGTACAGCGGATCGCAGACCTTGAAGACCCCGCGTTCGGGGTTGGCGAAGGCGGCATCTATTGGGGAACAGGCCAGCCGCTGCAGGATTCGGATCTACCCTGGGTTTATTGCAGGTCAAGAATATCACCCCGGATAGCCGCAAGGTATATGACATGCGATGCCGGCGACGTGCCCGCCGGCAAGACTTGGCCGATCCATCCGTCAACCTCCGCCGAAAGACGCGACGACCGGGAAAAAGACTGTATCCACTTCGGGTCCGGTCGGCCGGCCGGGCCGCGTCCCGATGTCCCCGTCGCCCGGGTCCCGGTGCGGCCGACCGCAGGTCCCGCCGCCGTCTGGCACCGCATCCGCAGCGCCACCGCCGCAACCCGACCCGACCCGTATCCGTGCAAGGACCGCGGCGATGGCGCACGATGGCGCGACCGCGACCCGCGCGCAGGTGAGCCGTTGCCCCGGCATCCGGCCCGCCACGATCGGCCCGTGGCCTGCTTGAACGCTCGCGGATCGAACGGATCGGGCCCGGCGGCGACGGCCCGGCGGCCGCAATGCATGACCCCGGACTTCATCCTGTCCAAAATACTCCCCCCGGAGGGTCCGACGCCGCCACCTCCTGCGCGCCGCGAAGGTCGCACCCCGGTCCGCGCATCGCCGCATGAGCTTTCAGAACACCGCGTGGTCGCCGCGCTGGTCGGCGACGGTGCCGTCGATCAGGCCGCGGTAGTGGTCAAGAAGGGTCCGCGCGCCAGTCGACGGCGTGGCGTCGGCGTCGTATCGCCCCGTGACCGGATCGAGGACCAGCATGGACTGCGTCGCGTAATAGCGTCCGATCCGCGCAAGCTCGGCCTTGCGGGCCATCTCGGGGCTGACGCGGCCCAGCGCCGATAGGGTGCGTGCGATCCCGTCCAGCAATGCCACCGGCACTTGGCGGAACCGCGGCGCGCGCCCGAGGATCGAGAAGATGGCCTCGCCCTGCTCCCGGGGCGTGATGGCATTGCCGGGCCCGCCGATGGGCAGGATCCGGTTACAGCGGTCCTGGTCGTCCAGGCAATCGGCAAGATAGGCGCCCAGATCGTCGTCGGCGATGGGCTTGCAAGCCGTCAGCCGCCCGTCGCCGAAGATCAGATAGGGCTTGCCCGCCCGAACGCGCGCGATCTGGCCCGAGAGCGATTTGAAATACGCCGTCGGGCGCACGATCGTCCAGACGAGGCCGGACCGGCGGAGTTCGGACTCGAACGCCAGCTTGGCATGCTGGAAGGCCAGCATCGGGCGCTGCACGCAGATCGCCGACAACAGAACCATCCGGGTGACGCCGGTCGCGCGTGCGGCCCCCAGCACGCTGACATGGGCACGGTGATCGATGGCCCAGGCGTCCTGCGGCGCGCCGGTCCGCGAGGCGAGGCAGGACACCGCCGCGTCGTAACCGCCGTTCTGGAACGCATGTCGCACCGCACCGGCATCCGTCACGTCGCCGACGAGCGGTGTGGCCCCCTGCGGCAGAGTCTGCGGCCCGCGACCGGGGCCGGGGCGCGGCCGTACCAGACAGTCCACCTCGTGCCCGCGGGCCACGAGGGCGCGAACCGTGGCCTGGCCGATGGTGCCCGTTGCGCCAAGGACGATGACGCGGCACGGACGCCGCGACGGAACGACGTTGGTAGCCGGTCGAATTCTTGCCGAGTCCATGGGGCGCACCCTATGTGGCCCGGTGCCGGTGTCCAGCCAGCGGCGCCGGGCGGCAATCCATGCGTCCCGCCGTCCGGGGCGCTTCGGCCGTCCTTCGTCGTTCACCGCGTCCGGCACGCATTCCGGGACCGTCCGGGCAAGGAAGAGAGATGATTTACGGCCATTCCCCGCCTGCCGCCACCGAACGCCGGGGCCTCGACCGTCAGGCGCGGGCCCGATGCCCGCGATGACGCCCTCCGCCCGGGCGCCGGAGCGACGCCGAAGAGTCGGCGTGGCGGACATCGCCGTCGCGCTGATCGCGCTGGCGACCGTGCTGCTCTCACTGGTGCAGCTCGAACGGGGCCGCGCGGGGCTGGAGATCCGCGACCTGGTCAGCGGCACGACGCCCGCGACGCTCTATCGCCGGCCGGACGCAGAGGGGCCGCTGGTCGTCGTGGCCCACGGCTTTGCCGGGTCGCGGCAGCTGATGCAGGCCTTCTCCCTCACGCTGGCGCGGTCCGGCTATGTCGTCCTCGGCTTCGACTTCCAGGGGCACGGGCGCAATCCGGTGCCGATGTCGGGCGACGTGGGGTCTATCGACGGCACCACCGCGCTGCTGGTCGAGGAGACCCGGCGCGTCATCGCCACCGGCCGCGACCTGCCCGGCGTCGCGGGCGGCGTCGCCCTGCTGGGGCATTCGATGGCCACTGACGTCATCGTGCGCGCCGCCGCGGCCGAGCGCGCGGCCGGCGCGTCCGTCGCTGCAGTGGTGGCGATCTCGATGTACTCGGACGCGGTGACGGCGACAGCGCCCGACCGCCTGCTCGTCATCACGGGCCAGTGGGAGGGCCGGCTGCGCACCGCCGCGCTGGATGCGCTGCGCATGGTCGCGCCCGACGCGCAGGAGGGCGAAAGCGTCGCGCGGGGCGACGTCGTGCGCCGGGCCGTGGTCGCCCCTGGGGTCGAGCATGTCGGGGTTCTCTTCAGCGGCACCGCCCTGCGAGAGGCACGCGCGTTCCTCGACATGGCCTTCGGGCGCAACTCCGATGGCGACACCGTCCGGCCCGGACCGTGGATCCTGTCGCTGTTGGCCGGGATCGTGGCGCTGCTGCGGCCGGTCTGCGCCCTGCTTCCGCCACGGGACAGGGCGCCGGCCGAGATCCCGGAATGGCGCTTCTGGGCGGCGCTGGCGATACCCGCGGCGGCGGTGCCGCTGGTCTGCACGGTGCTCTACGTTCCCGTGCTGCCGGTGCTGGTGGCCGATTACCTGATGCTGCACATGGCGGCCTACGGCGTCCTGCAACTGATGTTGATTGGCATCCGGCGCGGCGGCTGGCGAGGGCCGTCCGTCCCGGCGGTGCTGCTGCTGGCCACCTGGGGCATCGCCGTCTTCGGCATCGCGATGGACCGCTACGGGGCCAGCTTCATGCCCAACTTCGAACGTCTGGGCATCGTGGCCGCGCTGGCGGTGGGAACGGTCCCCTTCATGGTGGCGGACGCGTATCTGACGGGATCGGGCCGGGGGCGCTGGTGGCGGCGGGTGGCGGCGCGGTTGGGGCTGGCCGCGTCGCTGATCGGTGCGGCGCTTCTCGACCCCGAACGTCTGGGCTTCGTGCTGATCGTGCTTCCGGTGCTGATCCTGTTCTTCCTCGTCCATGGGTTGATGGGCCGGTGGATCGCGCGTCGCTCGGGGCCGATGTCGGCCGGGATCGGGCTGGGCCTCTGCCTTGCCTGGGCGCTGGGCGTCAGCTTTCCTCTCTTCGCCGCCTGAGCGCATCCGCACCGGGTTACGCCCGCCAGTGGCGCGCGACCCATGGGGCGGGCCGGATGTAGTGGCGCAGATACCGCCACGGCGGGACCGGACGGTCGCCCGAGAACAGCCCGGCCAGATGCGCCGCCGGGCCGCACGACGCCTCGCCGTCACGGTAGACGCCGTCGATGGCGTGCTGCGGATGCAGGCCACCCGGGAAGATGACGATCCGCGCATCCCCCGGCAGGCGCGGCGCCAGTGCGTAGTTCAGCGGGAAGGGCCGCCGGCAGTCGCGCCGGAAATGGCGCACCCAGCGGCGCGGGAAGAAGCCGATGCCGCCGGGCGCCGTGCGGGTGACGAACCGCTGCTCGAACCGGTATGTGTCCGCGATGCCCTGCGGGTCCGCGCGGAACGCGTGCCAGAGCGGCTCCAGCCTGCCGACGGGAAAGCGGTAGACGCTGGTCTGACCCAGACGCTCGAACGGGCGGGCGGGGTTGCGCGACAGGATCACGTCGCCCGGCGCACCGACGGTGAAGAACGGATCCATCGGGCCGGTCACGACCACGTCGAGATCGAGAAACAGCACCGGCCCCGAAAGGTCGGCCAGGCGCGGCCCCCACAGCCGGGACTTCGGCCAGATGCCCAGCGTGCCGGTCGGCATCTCGACCCCGATGGGCGGCAGGGGGTGGCATTCGACCTCCGCGCGCATCCCGCGGTCGTCGTCGGTGAAGCAGACGAAACGGAACGGCGGCGTCAGGTTGCGCGCGACCATCCCGTAGAGCCGGTCGACGAAGGCCGGACCGTACTTCGTGCCCCAGTTGATGCATATGACCTGCCTCACCACGCCTCCGTCGCCGGCTTGGGGAGGCGAGGTGTTTCGTGCGCCATTCATGTGCCTGCCTTCCCGATCATGTCGGCCCGAACCAGACGGCCGCATGCGACGACGGCCCAGTCCGTCCGTTCCATACCATCTGCGACGCCGCGCCGGGCCGGCGCAACCCGGCGCCGGCCCGGATCGCCGCCCCGCGGCCGTGCCCCCGGGGCGCCGGATCCCCGGCCCGTTCCGGCAGGACCGGAACGCCGACGGAATGGCGGGCCGGCGCACCCGGACGACACGGAAGGGGGGTACCGGTCCGTCATCCGGCGCGCCACGGCCGCGCGGAACCCTGCATCACGGGCCACGACGCCTTTGCCTTGCGGCCCCGAACCGCTAACGAGAGGCAACGGAAGGACGCTGCATGGCCCTGAACGCCCGACAGGAACTGATCTACTGGGCCGCCGCCGCCGCGGTGTTCCTGCTGGCGCTGTGGTGGCTGGGCGACGTGATCCTGCCGTTCCTGCTGGGGGCCGGAGTGGCCTATCTGCTGGATCCCGTCGCCGACGCGCTAGAGCGGCTGGGGCTGAGCCGGATCCTGTCGGTCGCCCTGATTACCGTGCTGGCGCTGATCCTCTTCGTGGCGCTGGCCCTGCTGGTCATTCCGACGCTGGTCCAGCAGACGACCGCGCTGATCGAGGCGGCGCCGGACCTCGCCCAGACGTTCCAGGGCTTTCTGGCAGAACGGTTCCCCAGCGTCGTCGACGCCGAATCGACGCTGCGCCGGTCGCTCACCCAGCTGGGCGAGACGATCCAGTCGCGCGGCGCACAGATATTCGAGACGCTGCTCGCCTCGGTCGGCGGCATCGTGAATACGCTGGTCCTCTTCGTCATCGTGCCTGTGGTGGCGTTCTACCTGCTGCTGGACTGGGACCGGATGGTCGCCCGCATCGACGAGCTGTTGCCGCGCGACCATGCGCCCGTCATCCGCGACCTCGCCCGGCAGATCGACCGCACGCTCGCGTCCTTCGTGCGCGGCCAGGGGACGGTCTGCCTGATCCTGGGGGTCTACTACGCCGCGGCGCTGGCGGCGGTGGGCCTGCAGTTCGGCCTGGTCGTGGGCGCGGTCGCGGGGTTCCTGACCTTCATTCCCTATGTCGGCGCCATCGTGGGCGGCGGGCTGGCCATCGGGCTGGCGCTGTTCCAGTTCTGGGGCGAATGGTGGTGGATCCTGGCGGTCTATGCGATCTTCCAGTCCGGCCAGATGGTCGAAGGCAACATCCTCACGCCCAAGCTGGTGGGATCGTCCATCGGCCTGCACCCGGTCTGGCTGCTCTTCGCGCTGGCCGCCTTCGGATCGGTCTTCGGCTTCGTCGGGCTGCTGGTGGCGGTGCCGATCGCAGCGGTGATCGGCGTGCTGGCGCGCTTCGCCACCGACCGCTACCGCGAGAGCGCGCTCTACCGCGGCGACATGGCTCCCCCCGACCTGCCGCCGGCTTACCTGCCCGACCGCGTCGCGCGCGACGAAGCCCTGGAGCGCGACCGGGACGGCAACCCGGCGGCGCCGCTCTGATGCAGGGCCGCGCCGGTGCCAGGGCGGACCGGGCCGCGCCGGCCGAGCCGCGCCAGATCCCCTTCGACCTGGGGACGCGCCCCGCACTGGGTCGGGCGGACTTTCACGTTGCCCCGGCCAACGCGGAGGCGCTGGCGCGCATCGACGACCATGCCGGCTGGCCGCAGGGCAAGCTGGCGCTCATCGGACCCGCGGCGTCCGGAAAGACGCATCTCGTCCACGTCTGGGCACAGGGCGGCGGCGCACGCATCGTGGTGGCGGCCGCGCTGGCCTTTGCCGACGTCCCGGCGCTGGCCGCCGCGGGCCGCGTCGCCGTCGAGGACGTGCCGGGCATCGCCGGAGACGCACGCGCCGAGGCCGCTCTGCTGCATCTCCACAACCTGCTGCTGGAGGGCGGCGGCCGGCTGCTGATGACCGGACGCGCGCCCCCGTCGCGCTGGCCCGTCGCGCTGCCGGACCTCGCCAGCCGCGTCCACGCCACGGCGCCCGCCGTTCTCCAGGCGCCGGACGACGCACTGCTGGCCGCGCTGCTGGCCAAACGGCTGGACGACCGCGGGGTATCGGTCCCGCTGCCCGTGGTAAGCTACCTCGTCGCGCGCATGACCCGTTCGGCAGCCGCCGCCATTGCCCTGGCCGACCGGCTGGACGCGCTGTCGCTGGCCGAGGGGCGCCCCGTCACACGCCCCCTCGCCGCCCGCGCCCTGGCGCTGGAAGAGGCCGATAGCGGCATATGACGCAGGCGCGACCGCACAGCGCGCGGAGCTTGACCGCGCGCGGACGGTCGACGACCCTCCCGCGCATCCCGTCACAGTCATCCGCGCGTCATACGCGTCACGGAGGAAAGGCCGCATGATACCGACCGATTTCCTTGCCGCATCGCCGCCCGCGGCCCAAACGCTTGCCGATGTCGACCTGACGGGGCCGGGCCGCTTCTTCAACCGCGAGCTCAGCTGGCTGGCCTTCAACTGGCGCGTCCTCGAAGAGGCCGAGAATGCCCGCGTGCCGCTTCTGGAGCGCGTCCGGTTCCTGTCGATCAGCGCCGCGAACCTCGACGAGTTCTACACCGTGCGCGTGGCCGGCCTGCGCGAGCTGGCTCAGGCCGGCAACACGACCCCCGCCGCCGACGGTCTGTCGCCGGCCGAGCAGCTGACGCTCATCAACGGCGACGCGCGCGACCTTATGGGTCGCCAGCAGGCCGCCTATCGCACGCTGACGGACGAGCTGTCGCAGCACGGCATCCACGTGCTGTCGCGCGACGCCCTGACGGACGACGACCGGCCCTATCTCGAGGACTTCTTCCTGCGGCAGGTCTTCCCGATCCTGTCGCCGCTGGCCATCGACCCCGCGCATCCGTTCCCGTTCATCCCCAACACCGGCTTCTCGCTGGCGCTTCAGCTGGAGCGCGGCCGCGACAAGCGCCCGCTGCGCGCCCTGCTGCCGATCCCCGCGCAGACCGACCGTTTCGTCAGCCTGCCCGCCCCGCCGGGCGAGCACCGCGTCGTCCTGCTGGAGGATCTGCTGCTCGACCACATCACCATGCTTTACCCGGGCTACAGGCTACGCGGGCACTGCACCTTCCGCGTCCTGCGCGACAGCGATCTCGAGGTCGAGGAGGAAGCCGAGGATCTGGTGCGCGAGTTCGAGACCGCGCTCAAGCGGCGCCGCCGGGGCGAGGTGGTGCGCCTCAAGATCAGCGCCGACGCCCCGGAGGGGCTGCGCCGGGTCATCATGGACGAGCTGCCCGTGCGCCCCGACGAGGTGGTCGAGATCGACGGTCTCATCGGTATCTCCTCCCTCAGGGAACTGGTCGTGGACGACCGGCCGGACCTCAGCTGGCCACCCTTCACGCCGCGCGTGCCCGAACGCGTGCAGGACCACGACGGCGACATGTTCGCGGCCATCCGTCAGAAGGACATGCTGCTGCACCACCCGTACGAGACGTTCGACATGGTCGTCCGCTTCATCGCGCAGGCGGCCAAGGACCCGGACGTCGTGGCGATCAAGCAGACGCTGTATCGCACGTCCTACGACAGCCCCGTCGTCGAGGCTCTGTGCGACGCGGCCGAGGCCGGCAAGTCCGTGACCGCGCTGGTCGAGCTGAAGGCGCGTTTCGACGAGGCCGCCAATATCCGCCAGTCGCGCCGGCTGGAACGCGCCGGCGCCCATGTCGTCTACGGCTTCATGGACCTCAAGACCCACGCCAAGATCAGCACCGTCGTGCGGCGCGAGGGCGACCGGCTGGTCACCTACACCCACTACGGCACCGGCAACTACCATCCGATCACCGCGCGCATCTATACCGACCTGTCGCTCTTCACCTGCGACGACGCGCTGGGGCGGGATGCGACGCGGGTCTTCAACTACCTGTCGGGCTACGCCCAGCCCGCGCAGCTGGAGAACCTCGCCATCTCGCCCGCCGGGCTCAAGCAGCGTATCCTCGACCTGATCGGCGCCGAGGCCGCGCAGGCGTCCAAGGGCCGGCCATCGGGCATCTGGGCCAAGATGAACAGCCTCGTCGAGGTCGAGGTGATCGACGCGCTCTATGCCGCCTCGCAGGCGGGCGTGCCCATCGACCTGGTGGTGCGCGGCATCTGCGCGCTACGCCCGGGCGTCGCGGGGCTGAGCGAGACGATCCGCGTGAAGTCCATCGTCGGGCGGTTCCTGGAGCATTCGCGCATCGTCTGTTTCGGCAACGGGGCGGCGCTGCCGTCGAAGAAGGCGCGCGTCTTCATCTCGTCGGCCGACTGGATGGGCCGCAACCTGAACCGCCGGGTCGAGACGCTGGTCGAATGCGAGAATCCGACCGTGAAGGCTCAGATCGTCAGCCAGATCATGGCCGCCAACATGGCCGATACCGCCCGCAGCTGGGTGCTGACGCCGGACGGCGACTGGGCCCGCCCCATGCCCGAGGGCGACGCACCGCTCTTCGACTGCCACCGCTTCTTCATGGAGAACCCGTCGCTGTCGGGCCGCGGCTCGGCCGCCGGTGCCGGCGAGGTCCCCCGCCTTGCCCATTCGGATCCTGCCGCAGGATAGGACGCACCGCGCGGCGCGGACGGCCCGGTCGCCCTCGATCACCTGTCCGGGATGCGGGGCCTCCCGGAACCGGCTGCTTTCATCGCCGGGCATCGGTGTGCGAAGCGCGCGCACTGTGGCACTCTTGCTGCCGCGCGGAATTCACGGGACGACTCCCTCATGCAGATCATGCGGGGAGGCCGGTCAGTCCGCGTAGACCGTGACGGTGGGAAGGTCCGTCAGCGGGGCCTCCAGCAGCCGCAGCGCCGCCAGCGAGACCTGGCTGCCGGACCCTGCCGCCCCGCCCGACGGGATGAGCTGTACGACCGCGCTGCGCCCCGTCGCCGCGTATTCGATACGCCCCGATCCCGGCACGTCGGTCAGGGCCGTACGGATCCACAGGCCCGGCTGCCCGGGATCGCCCAGCGACGCGACCGTTTCGCCCAGGAGCCGCCCCTCACCTGAGGAGGGTGCCGATGCGGCGTCCTTCTGCGCCTGCGTCGTCGTGTCGAACTGCGCGGCCGTGCGCGCCGCGGCGGGCGGCGGCGGGGCCGAGACGACGGCGGCGATCCCGGCCGGGGGCGGCGGAAGGGCGGCGGGCGGCGGCGCGGTGCCGGCGGGCCGCAACGCCTGCAATTGCGCGCAGCCCGCAAGGATCGCAAGACACAGCAGCGGCGCTGTCGGGGCGGCGGTCCGAATGCTCATATCTGCCACGATAGGTTGCGCCGGTCCGCCGGGCAATGCGGCATGTCCCTGCCGCCCACGCGAGCCTCTGTCCCGGCCCGAACGCGGCCCGGCGTCCGGCGCGCCGGGCCGCGCGCCTCACGTTCGGCGCCGCGCCCGTCGGCACCGGTGTCCGGGGCAGATATCGGTGTACCGACGCCCCCACCACCCACCCCCGGCGCCGGCCCTTGCGGGCGGGCGGCCCGGTGCCATAGGCTGCCGCCATGAACGCCCCCTTTCCTTCGCCTGCCGCACCACCGCTCGTCGATCCGTTCCAGCGGGCGATCCGCTACCTGCGCGTCTCGGTCACGGACCGCTGCGATTTCCGCTGCGTCTATTGCATGTCCGAGAACATGACCTTCCTGCCCAAGCGCGAGCTTCTGACGCTGGAAGAGCTGGATCGGCTCTGCACCGCCTTTGTCGGACTGGGCGTCCGGAAGCTGCGCATCACGGGGGGCGAGCCGCTGGTGCGCCGCGACATCATGACGTTCTTCCGCGCCATGTCGCGCCATCTGGAAACGGGCGCCCTGGAAGAGCTGACGCTGACGACGAACGGGTCCCAGCTGGAACGCTTCGCGACCGACCTGGCATCGGTCGGCGTGCGCCGCGTGAACGTCAGCCTCGACACGCTGGACGCGGAAAAGTTCGCGCGGGTCACGCGCTGGGGCCGGCTGGAGCAGGTGCTGCGCGGCATAGACGCCGCCCGGGCCGCCGGCCTGCACGTGAAGATCAACACGGTGGCGCTGAAGGGTTTCAACGAGGACGAGCTCGGAACGCTGACCGAATGGTGCGCGTCGCGCGGGATGGACCTGACGTTCATCGAGGTCATGCCGATGGGCGACCTCGGCGGCGAGGACCGCGTCGGTCAGTTCTGGTCCCTCACCGACCTGCAACGGCGCCTTGCGGAATCCTATACCGTCACCGACCTGCCCGACCGCACCGGCGGCCCCGCGCGCTATGTCCGGCTGGAGGAGACGGGGCAGCGCATCGGCCTCATCACGCCGCTCACGCACAACTTCTGCGAGTCCTGCAACCGCGTGCGTCTGACCTGCACCGGCGAGCTCTACATGTGCCTCGGGCAGGAGGACCGCGCCGACCTGCGCCGGCCGCTGCGGGACCGGCCGGACGACGACGCGCCGCTGCGCGCGGCGATCCGCGATGCCATCGCGCGCAAGCCGAAGGGGCACGACTTCGACTATTCGCGCCAGCGCGCCGACGGCACCGTCTCGCGGCACATGAGCCATACCGGCGGATAGATCGACGCAGCGCCATGCCAGCGCCGCGCCCGCGCCCGCCGTCAGCGACAGCCGGCCCCGACCTGCGGGAACGGCCCGACGGCAATGCCGTCCCCCCGGGCGCGCTCGATAGGAGCCGCGCGGCGGGGACCCCGTCGACGCTGCCGGTGGCCTGGTATGCCTATGCAGCCCTGTCGGCGCTGGCCGCTCCGCTGATCGCGGCCGCCGACGCGCGCAGGATGACCCGTGCGAACGTACCTGCGGACCGGAGACGGGAACGGCTGGGGCACGGCGCCGCACGGCCCGCCGGGCGCCTGGTGTGGCTGCACGCGGTCAGCGTGGGCGAGGCGATGTCGGTTCTGCCGCTGGCGGGGCGTCTGGCACCGCACGCGACCGTGCTGCTGACGACGACCACGCCCGCCGCGGCGCAACTGGTGGCGGACCGCCTGCCACCCGGCTGCCTGCACCGATATGCACCGCTGGACACGCCCGGCGCCGTCGGCCGGTTCCTGCGCGGCTGGCGTCCCGACCTGGCCGTTCTGACGGAATCCGAGCTCTGGCCGCGCACGATTCTGAGCCTCTCCGCCCGCGGCGTCCCGGTGGCGCTGGTCAACGCACGCCTTTCGGACCGATCCCTGCGCCGGTGGGCCCGGTTTCGCCCCCTCGCCCAGGCCATGCTGACGCGGCTGTCGCCGATCCTCGCACAGGACGCGCGCACCGCGCAGGGGCTTGGCCGCCTGGGCGCCGTGCATGCCGAGGTCGCCGGTTCGCTGAAGTCGCATGCTCCGCCCTTGCCGGCAGACCCCGGCGTCCTCGTGGACCTGCGCGCGGTGCTGGGAGGACGGCCGGTCTGGGTCGCCGCCTCCACCCATCCCGGCGAGGACGAGGCCGCGGCGGCCGCCCAAGCAGTGCTGCGCCGCGACCGTCCCGACCTGTTGCTGATACTCGTGCCGCGTCATGCCGACCGCGGCCCCGGCATCGCGCGGACCTTCGGCGCTTCCCTGCGCAGCGCGGGCGATCCGCCGACCGCAGCGACCGGAAACGGCATCCACGTCGCCGACACGATGGGAGAGCTTGGGCTGTGGTACCGGCTGTCCCCCGTCGCCTTCGTCGGCGGCTCACTCGTCGACAGGGGCGGGCATAATCCGCAGGAGGCCGAGGCGCTGGGTTGCCATGCCGTGACCGGCCCCCATATCGCAAACTTCGCCGATACATACGCCCGGATGATCGCCGATGGAACGGCGACGATGGTAAAAGGCGCAGCCGCACTCGCCCCCGCCATATCGGCTGCGCTGGACCGTGAGACCCGGGTGCCCGTAGCGTCACCGACGGACGACGGACTGCTGCGCGACGCGGCGGACCGGCTGGTCGCCCTGCTCGGGGCGCCCCGGACACCCGCACCCTGGCCGGACCCGGCCGGCCTCGACGTGATCGCGCCGAACTTCAAGCGGCGGCTCAGCGGGGTCACGGCGACGGTCGTGCGGTTGGTGCCGCTTCAGGCGCGCGACATCGGCATCGCCGCCACCGGGCCGGTACTGCCGCCGCATGTCCCGCGCATCCCGCTCTGGCGGCTGCCGTTCATCGCGCGGCAGGGCCCCTCGGGCGCCCGGGTCTGGCATGCGCGGCGCAATGTCGAGATGATCGCCGGGCTGGCGCTGCGTGATCTGTTGCGCAAGCGGCTGCGCCTTGTCTTCACCTCGGCCTCGCAACGCAGTCACACCGGCCTGACCCGCTGGCTGATCGCACGGATGGACGCGGTGGTGGCGACGTCGGACCGGACCGCCGCCTATCTGGAGCGTCCCGCGGCCGTGATCCGCCACGGCATCGACACCGACGTCTTCGCGCCGGCGCCCGACCCGGCCGCACTGCGCGACCGGCTGGGCCTTCGCGGCCGGCCGCCGCTGATCGGATGCTTCGGGCGCATCCGGGCACAGAAGGGGACGGACCTGTTCGTGGAGGCGATGCTGGCGCGTTTCGCCGCCGGTGCGCCCGGAACCGCCATCGTCATGGGGCGCGCGACACGCGCACATGCGGCGTTCGATGACGGACTGCGCGCCAGGGTCGCGTCAGCCGGCATGGGATCGCGCATCCTGTTCCTGCCGGAGGTGCCCACGGACGCGATGGCGGGCTGGTATGCCGCGCTGGACCTCTACGTCGCACCGCAGCGCCACGAGGGGTTCGGCCTCACGCCGCTGGAGGCGATGGCCTGCGGCGTGCCCGTCGTCGCGACCCGCGTCGGCGCATTCGAGGAACTGGTCCGTGACGGCGCGACTGGCGTATTGGTGCCGCCGGGAAATGCGGACGCGATAGCCGACGCGGTGGGCGCGATACTGGACGACGCGGACCGGCACCGCGCGATGTCGGCCGCGTCGCGCAGCCTTGTCGCGGCGAACTTCACGCTACAGGGCGAAGCCGATGCGCTGAACGCGCTATACCGGGCTGTCCTCGGGATCGGTTCGCTATGAAAAAGCCGGCACGTCTCTCGACGGCCGGCCCCCCATATCCACGGGCGCAGCGCTTCAGGCGGCGGCGCGGCTGACCAGCACGTCGTCGATCTGCTTTTGCGCCGTCACCTCGTCCGATCCGCCGACGGCCGCGAACTCGCGCGTCAGGCGCTCCAGTGCGGCTTCGTAGAGCTGACGTTCGGAATAGCTCTGCTCGCGCTGGTCGTCGGTGCGGTGCAGGTCGCGCACGACCTCGGCGATTGCGATGAGGTCGCCCGAGTTGATCTTCTGCTCGTATTCCTGCGCGCGGCGCGACCACATGGCCTTCTTGACCTTGGCCTTGCCCTTCAGCGTCGTCATCGCGCGCGTCACCTCGTCGGGCGATGCCAGCGACCGCATGCCGACCTCGGTCGCCTTGTGGGTCGGGACGCGCAGCATCATCTTGTCCTTCTCGAACGATATGACGAAGAGTTCCAGCGAGATGCCGGCGATCTCCTGCTCTTCGATCGAGACGATCTGGCCGACGCCGTGGGCCGGATAGACGACATACTCGTTCGGGCGAAATTCCATCTTCCGTGTCTTGCTCATGTCGTGCACACTCTTTGTTGTCGCGTCCCAATCATGCGATCACGGACAGGGACCCCGCGCAGGAAGGTCCGACCCTCAACTGTGCATTCCCCGGACGTAGCACTGGACAGCCGTCTCCCAAGATCGGCCGTCCCCATACGCGCCCTTCGCATCCGCAGCGGATAGCACAGGCAGGGCCGAAATGAAAGCTGCGCCTCAAGGGGTTGCGGCACACAGGCCGGTTCGCAGGCAGAATGGCGCACGCCCAGCCCGCCGTGCGACCGAACGTCACAGACCGCGACAGCGGCGTCCGGCGGTCAGCCGCCCTCGCCCGCCTGGGCCGAGAACATCGATTCGAGCTTGCCGTCCTTGCCGTCGTTCGCGTCCGCGTCCGGCATGGGATCCTTCTTGGTGATGATCACGGGCCAGTCCATCGAGTACTTGCGGTTGAACTCCACCCATTTCTCCATGTCCGGCTCGGTATCGGGCCGGATCGCGTCGGCCGGGCATTCGGGTTCGCACACGCCGCAGTCGATGCATTCGTCGGGGTGTATGACCAGCATGTTCTCGCCCTCGTAGAAGCAGTCCACGGGGCACACCTCGACGCAGTCGGTGTACTTGCAAGCGATGCAGTTGTCGGTGACGACATAGGTCATGGGGGCTGTCCGTTCGGCTGTCGGCCCGACGCCTATCCCGGTGGTCGCGCGGTTTCAAGGCGGCCGCCGGGCGCACGGTCGCAGGACTTGAGCGGCCAGGCGACGTTGCGGATGCAGACAGAGACCAGTTGTCCGGCCTCAGCGGCTGCGGCCGCCGTCAGCCCCGTCGGAATGGTGCGCGTCCATGTCGCGCCGGTCCTTCTTTGTGGGGCGGCCGGCGCCTGCGGGACGGGTCGCGACCGGGGCGCCGGGGCCGGTGGGTGCCTGGGGGGACATGTCTTCGAACAGGGTTGCCGCCTCGCGGGCCGGTCCCCGGCGCGTGCCGGAACCGGCGACGCGCACCACGCGAATCCGCCTTGACTGTGGAAAGGTGAGGATGTCGCCGGCGCCCACACGCGTCGCCGTCTTCGAGACGGGCGTGCCGTTGACGCGCACCCGCCCGGCCTCGATCACCGTTCGCGACAGGGCGCGGGTCTTGAAGAACCGCGCATACCACAGCCACTTGTCCAGGCGTTCGCGCCCGCCGGCAGTCGGATGGCCCGAGGCGGCAAGGGAGTCGTCGCGGAACGGTTCGTCAGGCACGACCTGCCGTCACTTGTCGGTCTTAAGGCCCATGAGGGCCGCGGCGAAGGGATTGTCCGGGTCGATGGGCTTTTCGTAGCGGACAGTCGCCTTCGGGGCGCCGCCCTTGCCCCGCTGTGCCGAGACGGCCCTGTCCCTGTCGCCCGCCGCATGGGCGGGAGCCGGGCTGCCCTTGCCCTTGCCCTTCTGGCCGCCCTTGCCACCGCCGCGCCGCGACCGGGGGCGTTCCGGCGCATCGGCGTCCCGGTTCGGGGCGGCCCCGTCCTGCCGGCGGCGGCCGCCGGCCGTCTGGCGCTGACGGTTCCCGCCCCAGGTAAAGACATTGTACCGCTCTGTCTCGGCTTCGCCCGACGCGGAGGCCCCGGTGGCGTCGCCGCCGGCCGCGCCGTCGGACGAAGCGGCAACGACGTCACCGGCCGCCACGCCGGCTGTGTCGGCCACCGCTGCCGTCTCCCGCGCGGCGTCGGCCAGTGACACGCCGGGAGCCGGCTCGCCGGACATGGCGGGTACGCCGAGCCCCGGATCGAGGGGGATGTCGGGCGCGTCCGCAGGCGGTGCGACGGGCCCCTCGTCCGGTGCGATACCGGGCCTCTCGTCCGGAGCCGATGGCTGCGGGTCGGGGATCGGCGGCACGCCCAGTGGCAGGTCGCCCGGTGCGTCGCCCGGAGCGTCGTCCGGCTGCGGCGGCAGGTCGGGGGCCGGCGGCGGGGTCGCCGGGCCTTCGTCCGGCGTCTCTCCGGGGCGGTCGTCGGGCACGTGGGGGGGCGCCTCGACCGGCACGTCGCCGGGTCCGCCGGGGGGAGTTTCCGGCGGCGACTGTGGCAGGGCGTCCTGCGGCTCTTCGACCGGAGCCGATGGCGGTGCCTCGGCCGGCACGTCCCCGATGCCGCCGGGCACGCCGTCCGGAACGCCACCGGGTACACCGGCGGGGATGCCACCCGCGGCGATGACGCTGGCCCCGGCGGCATCGGGCGCGGCAACCGGGGCCGCATCTGCATCCGGTTGCGCCGCCACGCTGCTTTCGCCACCGGCGCCGACCTTGGCCGGAGTGCGCTGTCGCGCGGCGGGACGCAGCTTGGCACGCTCGCGCGTTTCGGCGCGGTAGCCGAGGCCGGTCATCAGCCCGGCGAACTGTTCGGACGTGAGGCCGGTGATCGACAGCATGTCTGCCGTCCCCTCGAACCCCGCGCGACCGTCGAGGCTGCGCAGGATATCCGCCAGACGCTCCAGCATGTCGATTCGGATCGCGCGCTCGCCAGCCGGCCGGTAGCCCGACATGAGGTAGGTGCCGGGCGGCGCGGCGGGATCGACCGGAACCGTCACGTGGCCGGGCGGCGGGCTTTCGGGAAAGTCGTCCAGACCCTGCGCGAGCGACCACAGGACCAGCCGCAACCGGGTCGGGGCGGGCTTGAGCAGCGCCGGCAGGAACACGGTGTACTGGCCGAACCGCACCCCGTGGCGGCGAAGCGCACCGCGCGCGTCCTGGTCCAGCTCCTTGACCTCCTGCGAAACGGCATCCCGCGCGATCAGGCCCAGCCCCTCGATCAGACGGAATGCGAAGCCCCGCGCGAGGCCAGACAACCCCTCGTCGCGCTGCATCGCCACCAGTGGCTCCAGCTGTGCCGCGACGCGCCGGTCGACGAAGTGCTGGAGCCGGCGCTGAACCTTCTGCAGCACCTCAGGCCCCGCCTCTTCGTCAACGAAGACGTCGATGCCGGGGCGCATCGGCTCGGACCCGCGCACCAGTTTGCCCAGCGCCTGCTCGCCCCACATGAGGCCGCCCTGTTCGGTGATGTCGATCTCGGTATCGGGGGCATTATAGAACCGGTCGGCCCGCAGGTGGAAATGCGGCCGCAATGCCGCCACCGACGCCTGCCGGAGCGTGCGCGCCTCGTCGGGGTTGGCGCTGGCGTCCTGGCGGAAGCGGAACCCGTCCAGCCGCCCGACGAACTGCCCCTCGACATGCACTTCGCCCTGATCGGTCAATTCGGCCACGAGAGCCTCCTTCTGCTTCAACCGGCGCAGCAGCACGGACGTGCGCCGGTCGACGAAACGTTGCGTCAGCGCGCCGTGCAGCGCATCCGACAATCTGTCCTCGACCGCGCGGGTCTCCTCACGCCACCGCGCGGGATCGTCCAGCCAGCCCTGTCTCTGCGCCACATAGGTCCACGTGCGGACATAGGCGAGGCGTTTGGACAACGCATCGATGTCGCCGTCGGTTCGATCGATCCGCGCGACCTGACGCGACATCCAGTCGTCCGGCACACGGCCCAACTCATGAAGGAACCCGAAGATCCGTTCGAGCATACCGGCATGTTCGCCGCCGCTTATACCACGGAAATCCGGAATTCGGCAGACGTCCCACAGCAGCCGGACCGCCGGCGCGTCCCGGCACCGATCGCGCACGTCGGGTGCCTCGGACAGCGCCTTGACGGCGGCGAGGTCGTCGGACTCGCGGACCCGCGTCAGCAGCGGGTCGTCCGTCGGCCGCTCCAGCGACGCGATCAGCGCCGCGGTGCTGCCGAACTCCAGCCGCGCATTGCGCCATTGCAGCTTGCGCACGGGCGGTAGGGCATGATCGGTGACCGCGCGCGCCGTCTCGTCGTCCAGCGCCGGCGCCTCGCCGGTGGTGCCGAAGGTGCCGTCGGCGGTATAGCGCCCCGCCCGCCCCGCGATCTGCGATATCTCGCCCGGCGTCAGCCCGCGCATCCGCCGCCCGTCGAATTTCGACAGCGCCGAGAAGGCGACGTGGTCGATGTCGAGGTTCAGGCCCATGCCTATGGCGTCGGTCGCGACCAGGAAATCCACGTCCCCGTTCTGGTAGAGGTCCACCTGAGCGTTACGGGTGCGGGGGCTGAGCGCACCCATCACCACGGCCGCCCCGCCCTTCTGGCGACGTATGAGTTCGGCGATGGCATAGACGTTCTCGACCGAGAAGCCGACGATGGCGCTGCGGGGCCGCATCCGGCTGATCTTCTTCTGGCCGGTATGGGTCAGGGTGGAGAATCGTTCGCGCCGCATGAACTGCGCCTCGGGCACCAGCCGCGCGATGGCGCTGCGCATGGTGTCGGCCCCGAGGAAGAGGGTCTCGTGCGTGCCGCGCGCCCGCAGCAGCCGGTCGGTGAAGACATGTCCGCGCCCCGGGTCGGCACAAAGCTGGATCTCGTCCACCGCGAGGAAGTCGGCGCCCATCCCCTCTGGCATCGCCTCGACCGTGCAGATCCAGTAGCACGCCCGCTCGGGGACGATCCGTTCCTCGCCCGTCACCAGCGCCGCTACGGACGGACCCCGGACGGCGACGATGCGGTCGTAGACCTCTCGCGCCAGCAGCCGCAGCGGCAGGCCGATGATGCCGGTGCGATGCGCCAACATCCGTTCGATGGCATAGTGCGTCTTGCCGGTGTTGGTCGGGCCAAGGACCGCGACGATCCGGCCGTTCGTCAGCGCCATGCCGCCCCGCCCTCCGGTCAGATCGCGAGGATGCGGAGACCGGCGCGCCGGCGCAACCCCGAAGCGCCGCTCTCAGAGCGTGACGCCGCGCAACAGCAGATCCAGCCGCGCCACCGAATCCCGCAACTGGGGCTGCGCGGGGTAAAGCGTCTCGACCTCGCGCCAGGCCTTCAGGGCGGCCGCAGTATAGCCCAGTTCTTCCAGGATGGTGGCGACCCCTGTGAGCGCGCCGAAATGGCGCGGCTCCAGCGCCAGGCAGCGTTCCAGGGCGTTCATCGCCTGGCCCATGTCGCGCCGTTCGTAATGGGCGGTCGCCCGCGTGTTCCAGCCTTCCGCAAAGTCCGGGGCATGGTCGGTCAGCGCCGTGAGATGGCCGATGGCAACCTCGGGCTCGGAGTCGGTGATGGCCGCGCGACCGCGCTGGAGCAGCAGGTCCATGGCGGGCGATCCGCTTTGCGACAGGGCGCGGGCGATGTTCCCGGCGATGGCCGGCGCGGCCTCGGCGTCGGCGGTGGCAAGCGCGGCGTAGAGCGCGTCCATGTCGGCGTCCTGCGCAGTGGCGGCCGCGGGGGCGGCAACCAGCAGCAGTGACGTGACGGCCGATTTGAGGATGGTGGCGTATTGCGTCATCATGACCGGCAACATAACGCGGCGGCGCAGGCCCGCACCAGCCCGCGCGATCACAATGACAGGAACCGACATGAGCGCCATAATCGACACTGCCGTTGCCGAGCTGAACGCCAAGCTGGGCGGATCCTTCGACGGATCGGCCAAGTTCGTCATCGAGGACGAGGGCAGCGTCGTCATGGACCAGTCCGGCGCCCGGGCCGGCGACGATCCGACCGAGGTCACGATGACGGCCGACGCCGAGACCTTCCGCGAGATCCTCGACGGCGATCTCAATCCGACCTCGGCGTTCATGTCGGGGCGGCTGAAGGTCGACGGCGACATGGGGCAGGCGATGAAGCTTGCAGCGGTGCTGGGCTAGGGACGCGCCGATGACGGCAGGGGGCGCGACGGCGGGGGCGCACGAGGCGGCGCCGCTGTTCGAGGACGTGGCCGACGGCCCGCCGGGCGGCCGCGCCCTCTGGATCGCGGCGGCGGACGGGCTGCGGCTGCGCGCCGGGCACTGGCCCGCCGCGATGGCGTCGGGGCGCGGCACCGTCCTGCTTTTCACCGGCCGGACCGAATATATCGAGAAGTACGGCCCTACAGCCGCCGCGTTCGCGCATCAGGGCCTGCACACGCTGACCGTGGACTGGCGCGGCCAGGGACTGTCGGCGCGCATGACCGACGACCGGCTGAGCGGGCACGTCGCGCGCTTCGTCGACTACCAGCTGGACGTGGCGGCCATGATCGCATTGGCCGAGGAGATGGATTTGCCGCGGCCGTGGTTCCTGCTGGCCCATTCGATGGGCGGCGCCATCGGTCTGCGGGCGCTGATGGACGGGCTGCCGGTAGAGCGCGCGGCGTTCTCGGCGCCGATGTGGGGGATCGGAATATCGCCGACGCTGCGCCCGGTGGCCTGGTCCGTCGCCTGGGCGGCCGAGCATCTGGGCGCCGACCACCTCTACGCCCCCGGCACGGCCAAGTCGGCCTATCCCGAGGCGACGGCCTTCGACGCCAACCTGCTGACCGCGGACCGCGAACGCTACGACTGGATGGCGCGCCAGACCCGCCTGCACCCCGACCTGGCGCTTGGCGGCCCCTCCCTGCGCTGGCTGGGCGAGGCCCTGCGCGACTGCCGCGACCTCGCCCCCCGCCCCTCGCCCGACATACCCACGCTGACGATCCTCGGCAGCGAGGAGAAGATCGTCGACCCCGCCGCCGTCCAAGCCCGCATGACCACCTGGCCCGGCGGAGCGCTGAAGATCGCCGAGGGCGGCCGCCACGAGGTGCTGATGGAGGTCCCGGCGCTGAGGGAGACGGCGTACGGCCACTATTCAGGTCACTTCATGTTGGGGGTAGACTCGAGAGGGACTTGAGGGCGAATGGCCATTACGCGGGACGGAGCGGGCATTCGCCAAGTTTCCTCGAAGGTCTGCTTGTTTTCTAAAGGGTACACTTGCGGCGCTGTTCCTCCTCCGTTCAATCGGTGATGTCTAACGGGTTGAGAAGATACCGAGGTGGCTCATCACGGCTGCCTTGTCGGCGGGACATTTATCTTGGCTTGCCTTGTCGGCAGCTTCGATCCGCAGGTCAGACAGGGTGAACGCTACTGTTCCGCGCGTCAGGGACGTGACCAGCGCAGGATCAAGTGCGTCCGTGGACCAGTCGCCTCCGAGCAACGCCTCGTAGTGGCGCACCGTCAGGTCGAGGATGCGGTCGCGCCCGGCGCCATCGTCCATCTTGTGCCAGGTGCCGTGGACGTGGACTGCGGCGTAGTTCCAGGTCGGCACGTCGGGTTCTGCGACATAGACCGTCGGCGAGATGTACGCGTCCGGTCCCCGAAAAACTGCGAGAACCCGCGCACCATCCGCGATCCGTCTCCAGTGGGGGTTCGGACGGGCGAGGTGGCCGATCATCCGGTCCGGCGCATCTGGGTCGAACAGGATTGGGCAGTGCGTCGCCTCGAGACCGTCGGGGCCGGTGCTGACCAGCGCCGCAAGGCCATGCCGGGCGACGTGGTCGCGGGTCGCGTCGAGATCGTCGAACGCGAAGTGGGTCGAGGTGTACATTCGGGCGCTCCATTGACTTCTCGGCGCACACTGACTTTTCATGACAAAAGTACAAGTCAGGAGGCGTGATGGACGTGCTGCGCGAGATGGATGGGATTGATATTGGGACAGCCGTTCGGCAGGGAGAGATGGCGGCCGAGGACGTCCTGAGCGCGACGTGGGAAGCGATCGACAGGCTGAATCCGACGCTCAACGCCGTGACCGGCGACATGCGGGAGATCGCGCATCGGGACATCGCTCGTGGCCTGCCGAACGGCCCCTTCATGGGCGTGCCGATCGTGTTGAAGGACGAATATCTCTTCACCGATGGCTTCCCGTGCGACTTCGCGTCGGAACTTGGTCGAGGGACTGCGTTGCCGGCAGACTTCGAGTCGACCCTGATCGCCCGCTACCGGAAAGCCGGCCTCGTCCTTGCCGCCAAGACGAACTTGCCCGAGTTCGGTGCGTCCGTGACCACCGAGCCGCGTGCGACTGGGGTCACGCGTAACCCGTGGAACCTTGATCATACCGTGGGGGGGTCGTCGGGCGGATCGGCGGCTGCGGTCGCGGCGGGCATCGTGCCGGTCGCCTATGCCAACGACGGTGCCGGCTCGATCCGGATCCCCGCCTCGTGCTGCGGAGTATTCGGCCTGAAGCCGACGCGCGGCCGTGTGCCCACCGGCCCGATGGACGGCGAGTACTGGAACGGTCTGGTCATCCAGCACGCGGTTAGCCGGAGCGTACGGGATAGCGCGGCATTGCTGGATGCGTCCCAAGGCTGGGAAGCCGGCAGTCTCTATGCTGCTCCGCTGGTGGAGCGCCCCTATCTCGAGGAGGTGGGACGGGCGCCTGGACGCCTGCGGATCGGCGTGGCGACGGAGGCGCCGAACGGCCTTCCGGTAGCTGCCGCCTGCGTCAGAGCCGTCGAGGAGGCGATCACTCTCCTTACGGGCCTCGGCCACGAGGTCGAGCTGGGGACGCCCGAACACGATGCTTCCGGTATGATGGATGGCGTGCGCGAACTCCTTGCCTTGCATCTTGCAGCGGGTATCGAACAATTGAGCATGCTGCACGGCAGAGAGGCGGGCCCGCACAATGTCGAGGCCGCGCATTGGGAGCTCGCACGGCGCGCTCGCGAGATGCCCGCGACACGGTTTCTGGAGGTCCTCGAACTCTTCGGCGCAACCGCGCGCCGAGCCGCTTCGTTCTTCGATACGTTCGATCTGTGGTTGACCCCGACGCTCGCCACGCCGCCACCGCGACATGGTCACGTCACGACCGACGACCCGGATGCGGATCGCTACGTCGAACGAGCCCTCGGCCTTATTCCCTTCATGCCTCTCGCCAATGTCACGGGATCTCCGGCGATGTCGGTTCCGCTGCACATGTCCGACGACGGCCTGCCCATCGGTATCCACTTCATGGCGGGGTTTGGGCGCGAGGACCTGTTGTTCCGGTTGGCCGGCCAACTGGAGCAGGCGGCGCCGTGGCGGAACCGCCACCCTCCCCATTCGATCTGGACGATGGCGACCGCGCGATGACATCGCCGGTCGAGCGCCTCGATCCGGCGGCGCCCCTCTCTGCAATCGGCCTGTCCTTCCCCGAGGCAGTGGTCGAAGGCGACCCGCAAGAAGCGGCGACGGTCTTTCACGAGATGGTTGCAGGCGCGGCGACCGCAGGGCTTTGGGAGTCGGAGGCGGGCATCGTGCGGTTCGACCCCTATCCCATCGACGAGCTCTGCATCGTCGTCGCGGGTCGCGTCACGTTGCGCGCCGACGGGGGGGGCGAGGAGACGTTCGGTCCAAGCGACCTGTTCATCGTCCGGCAATCGTTCCGGGGGCTCTGGATCATGCCGGAGGCGTTCCGGAAGTTCTACGTAGAGTTGCGCGCGTCCGCTTAGGGCTCCGAGCCGGCAAAGGCCGGTCGGATCGCAAGCGCCGCGCCGATGTGCGCTTCCATCAGTCGCGCAGCCTCCTCGCGGTTGCCGTTGAGAAGGGCGTCGACGATCCCGAGGTGCTCGCGACAGGAACTCGATCACGAGGTCCAGATGGACGGTCGCGCGATACTCGAGCAGCCGGCGCAACCGGCTGTGTCTCTCGACGACATCGATGACGTGTCCATTGCCCGAAAGGCGCGCGAGGAGTTCGTGAAAGCGTGCATTGGCATCGAAGATGTCCCGAGCCTCGAGCGCATCGCCAAGTCGAATGGAGCGGATCATCCGTTCCTGCTCCGCACGTGCCCCGTTCAGGGCATCGCGATCGACGGCATATCCGGGCATCCGGAGGATCGCCGGCTCGATCATGAGACGGAACCGGTAGCTTTCCTCGTCGGCGGCCGGCGTGGTCAGGAGCTCGGTAAGCTCCCAGCCGTATCCGGCACGCTGACGGACGATCCTCTCCTCCGCCAGTCGAACCATCGCAGAGCGTACGACGTCGCGGTCGGCTTCCAGCAGCCGTTGCAGCGAGGCCTCGCTGAATGGGGAGCGGAACTCCCCGGCGAACGCCTTCTCGAGAAACGCGGCGTAGGCGGCCCGGACAGCCTCGGTCTTGTCGAACGTGCCGGGATCGGTGGCATCGACCGCAGGCCGGATCTCGGATGCATCGGCTTCCAGGAAATAGCCGCGGTTGGCTTCGTGGCGTACGAACCCCTGCTCGACCAGCAGATCGAGGGCCCGGCGGACGGGCGTCCGCGAGACGCCGAACTCGTCTGCCAAGCGGCTCTCTCTGAGCGGCGCGCCTGCCTTCAGCCGCGCACCGCGCGCGTACCCGAGAACCTGTGCAGACAGGCTTTGCTGGAGGCTCGTCGCCATATCGCCTTGTGCCCGAGCAGCATTGCCCAGGCAACGGCCCGAAAACCCTTGTACGGCGTTTTTTGTATTTGTAGTATGAAAGTACTACTTGGAGGGAAAATGTACGGACGCATCAAACCCGGTCATGGCCGTCGGCTGCGATACTACGATTGGGGTGCGACGCCCTTCTATGCGCTCAAGGTCGAACCGCGTCTGAGCTATTGCCTCTACGTCCCGCGCGACTGGGACGAAGACGGCTCGGAGCGTCTCGACCTCGTCGTGATGGTCCACGGCTCCGAGCGCGCGGCCCAGAGCTACCGCGATTCGATGGTCGAATGGGCGGAGGCCAATCGCGCCATCGTCCTCGCGCCGCTATTTCCTTGCAACCTCGCCGGCGAGGGCGACACCGAGGGATACAAGCTCCTGATGCAGGAAGGCTTGCGCTACGACGAGGCCCTCCTCGCGATGGTCTCCGAGGTTGCGGAACGCTACCGCCTGAACGAGCCCCGCTTCGCTTTGCACGGCTTCTCCGGCGGAGGCCACTTCTCGCATCGCTTCCTCTACCTTCATCCGGACCGTCTGACGGCCTGCTCGATCGGGGCGCCCGGCGTCGTGACCCTGCCGGAACCGGACAGGCCGTGGCCGGCGGGTTGGGGGGGGATGGAAGAGCGCTTCGGCTCGAGGCCGGACGCCGCGGCGATCGCTCGCGTCCCCATCCAGTGCGTCATCGGTGCCGACGACAATGCCGAATGGGAGATCGTCGTATCGGAGGGCGATCCTCACTGGGCCCCGGGGATCAACGACGCCGGCGCGACCCGTCTCGCCCGGATCGACCGCCTCGCAGACGGGCTCCGGACGATCGGCTGCAAGGTGCGTATCGATCGGGTACCCGCCGCGGCGCACGATGGCTGGGCGATGCTTCCGGCGGTCCGAGGCTTCCTGTCGGACGTCCTGGCAAAGGCTGCGGCATGACCCCCACGCTGCCCTTCCCGCTCGTCGAGGTCGAGGGCGGCCCGCGCGAACGGGGCCACGCCTATGGGCGCGCGGCGCGCGGGCGCATCGAGCGCAGCATCGAAATCTATCGACCCGCCTTCGAGGCTGCCGGCCTGTCCCGGCAACAGGCGATGGACAGGGCCGCAGCATATCTCGGCAGGCTTCGCGACGCCGACGCGTCGCTTGCCGAGGAACTCGTGGCCATCGCGGAAGGAGCGGACGCGCGTGCCGAGGAGATCGTCGCGATCAACGCGCGGACCGAACTGCTCTATGGGGCAGGCGATCCAACGCCGCTCGATGACGGCTGCACCGGTGCCATCGCGCTTCCGCCGGCCACGCGCGATGGCGGCCTCATCCATGGCCAGAACTGGGATTGGCTCGACGCCTGCCGAGATTCGGTCTTGATCCTGGCGGAGAAGCCCACCGAAGGCCCGGCACGTTTGGGAATGATGGAGGCCGGCACGGTCGCCCGGTGCGGCATGAACGCCGCGGGCCTCGCACTTACGGCGAATTTCCTGCGCTGCGACCATGACGGCCGCGGCGGGGCGGGCATTCCCTCCCCCTTCGTCCGGCGCCGGGTCCTGTCGCGATCGAACCTCGCCGATGCGGTCACCGAGGTCATGACTGCGAAGCGATCGTTCTCCAACAACATCATGATCAGCCATGTCCTCGGCGAAGCGGTCGATCTCGAGACCACGCCGGAGGAGGCCTACTGGATCGAGCCCCAGGACGGCCTGCTCGTGCATGCCAACCATTTCGCGTCGCCATCGGCGCGGGCTCGGGTGCATGACACCGGACTCGCCGTCACACCCGACAGCCTCTGGCGCGAGCGACGGGTCCGCGAGGCGCTCTCGCGCGAGCCCGTCACCGTGGACACGATGCTGGCCGCCCTTCGCGACGATCACGGCACGCCGCACTCGGTCTGCCGTCCACCGACCCGCGGCCCCGGCGGGGATGCGGTTTCGACCGTGGCGAGCATCGTGATGGACGTCACCGCGGGACGCATGCGCGTCGTGCCAACCCCCTACCAGCAGAGCGAAGCCTTCGATTACGCCATGCCGCAATGATCAACAGGAGAACGAGCCCATGAGACGAACCCTTGTCGCGACGACGGCCCTTGTCGCGTTCTGCGCGCCCGCGCTGGCCGATCCTCAGATGGGTGGTACGGCGAACGTCGCCATCCGGTCCGACATCCTTGGCACCGAGCCGGGCGTCCGGCGCGATGCCATTACCGACAACGTCCTGCACCACATCATGGAGTCCCTCGTCTCTTACGGCGAGGACATCGCCGTCCAGCCGATGCTCGCGAAGAGCTGGGAGATCTCCGAGGACGGCACGCAGTGGACCTTCGCGTTGCGCGAGGGGGTGACCTTTCACAACGGCGCGCCGATGACGGCCGACGAGGTCGTCTGGAGCTGGAACCACTGGCTCGATCCCGCGACCGAGTTTGCTTGCCTCGACTGGTACGACGGCTCCGAAGGCTTCGAGATCACCGCCGTCGAAGCCGTCGACGACCTCACCGTGCGCTTTACCGCCAACCGGCCGAACCCGCTCTTCCTGTCGCAGATCGCGAATTTCCAGTGCCTGCCGGCCATCGTCCATCCCGACAGCGCGCCGGGCGATGAATGGGACACGCCGATCGGAACGGGCCCCTTCGTCGTCGACGCTTGGAACGAGGGCGAGAGCATCAAGCTCTCGCGTTTCGACGGCTACGCCGCGCTCGAGAGCGAGGTGTCGGGCTATGCCGGCAACAAGACGACCTATCTCGACGGCGTGGTGTTCCAGATCGTGCCTGAGACGTCGACGGCGCTCGCGGGACTTCAGACAGGCGACCTCGACCTCGTCTACCAGCTCGAGCCCACCGATCGCGCCGAGCTGGAGGGCGCGTCGGAGGTCGCGATCCACGAGGGTCCCAGCCTCGAATGGAACGTGCTTCTTTTGCAGACGGAGGATCCCGTCCTCACCCTGCCGATGCGTCGCGCCATCGCGCACGCCATCGACTTCCCCGCCCTGGCCCAAGCGGTCTCCTCGGGCATCTCCGAATACAATCCCTCAACGATTCCCGTCTCGAGCACCTACCACGACGATGCGCAGAAGATCGGCTACGACCGCGACCTCGCCATGGTCACGGAGCTTCTGGAGGAAGCCGGCTACGACGGCACGCCGATCGTGATCCAGACCAATCGGCGCTACAACAACATGTACCGCAACGCCGTCCTCGCTCAGGCCATGTTGCAGGAGGCCGGCATCAACGCGGAACTCGAGGTACTCGAATGGCCCGCGCATCTGGACAACTACTTCAACGGCAAGTTCCAGCTATCGGCCTTCGGCTACTCCGCTCGGACCGAGCCGGTCCTGAACTACCAGGCGATGCTCGGCTCGAAGGTATCCTCGGCCGCCTACCAGTGGGATACCGAGGACGGGCAAGCGCTTCTCGAACAGGCTGCGGCCACGACGGACCCTGCCGAGCTACAGTCTCTCCTCGACCGGATCCACGAGGCCATGATCGAGGAGGTCCCGACGTTGAACCTCTACAACGCCTTCTCGATCGACGCGACCTCCGAGCGTCTGAAAGGCTATGCGGTCTGGCCCGCGGGCAAGCCGCGCCTCTGGGGAACCTGGATCGAAGAGTGATCCCGTCGCGCCGGTCGGACCTCCTCCGGCCGGCGCATCCACGCCGTGCCCGCACGGCCTCGTGAACCGGACAGCCCCCCATGTGGTCCTACGCGCTTCAACGCACCCTCCTCTCCATCCCGACGCTCCTCATCGTGGCGGTGACGGTCTTCGTGCTGATGCGCGTCGTTCCCGGCGATCCGGCCGCGCTTCTGGTCGGCGACGGCGAGAACCCCGCCCGGGTCGAACGCATGCGTGCCGAGATGGGTCTCGACCGCCCCCTCGTCGTCCAGTTCGTGGACTGGCTTGGCGCCGTGGCGCGCGGCGACCTGGGGCGCTCGCTCCTAACGGACCGGCCGATCGCGCCGGTGATGCTCGACCGCTTCGGCGTCACCCTCCAGATCGTCGCCATCGCGGTGGCCATCGCCAGCCTCATCGCGCTGCCGCTCGGAACCATCGCCGCGTGGCGGCAGGACGAGCGGACGGACGCCGGAATCGTCTTCGCCTCGGTCGCTGCCATGTCGATCCCATCCTTCTGGATCGGCCTGATGTTGATCCTCGTCTTCGGCATCGAGCTCGGCTGGCTGCCGGCCGTCGGCTACGTCTCGCTCACGGAGGATCTGGGCCGCGGCCTGGCGTACCTCGTCATGCCCGTCGCAGCCCTCGTGCTGGCCGAGCTCGGCACGATCATCCGCATCTGTCGCGCCGCCACGCTCGAGGTCCTGCGTCTCGACTACATCGCTCATGCTCGCTCCAAGGGTCTCGGCGAGCGGTCGGTCCTGATGCGGCACGCGTTCCCGAACGCCTTCGCGCCGACGCTGACGGTCATCGGCCTGATCTTCGGCTCGCTCCTCGGGGGCGCGGCGGTGATCGAGACGGTGTTCACCCTGCCGGGGCTTGGACGCTACCTGATCGACGCGATATCGGCGCGGGACTACCCGGTCGTGCAGGCGGTGCTGCTGCTGGTGGCGACGTCCTACGTGCTGGTGAACCTGGCCACCGACCTGCTGTATCCGGTCTTCGACCCGCGTGTCCGGCTATGACGCTCCCGCGGTGGAACGCGGCCCTGGGCGGCCTGCTCCTGACCGCTGTGCTGCTCGCCGCTCTGATAGGGTGGCTCGCGCCACCGTCGGATCCGCTGAAGCCGGACTACCTCGCGATCCTGGCGCCGCCCTCCACGCTCCACCCCTTCGGCACCGACCAGTTCGGGCGGGACGTGCTGGCGCGAGTGCTGCTGGGTGCCGGCGTATCGCTTCTGATGGCCCTCGGCTCCGTCCTTCTCGCGGCGGTCATCGGGATCGCGCTCGGCGCGGTCGCGGGCTTCGTGGGTGGCTGGGTGGACAGGGTGGCGGGGGTCCTGACGGATGCCGTGATGGCTTTCCCCGGCCTTCTGCTCGCCCTTGCGATCATGGCGAGCGTCGGCGCCAGCGCGACGGCGCTGATCGCGGCCCTCGGTGTTGCTTTCGCGCCGTCCTTCGTGCGCGTCACCCGATCGCTGGTCCTGTCGCTCAAGGCACGGGAGTTCGTCGAGGCGAGCCGCGCTCTGGGGAACGGCCCGCTCTATACCCTCTTCCGCCACGTCCTGCCGAACTGCATCCCGTCCCTCGTCGTCCTCGCGACCTCGATCACCGCGCTCGCCCTCCTAGCTGAGAGCGCGCTAAGCTTCCTCGGCTTGGGCATCCAGCCACCGGCGCCCTCCTGGGGCGGCATGCTGGCCGACGGTCGCGGCGTGATGCGTCAGGCGCCGTGGCTCGTCGTGTATCCCGGTCTCGCGATCTTCCTGGCGCTCCTGGGCATCAACCTTGCCGGCGATGCGTTGCGCGATCGGCTCGACCCGCGAATGGCGGGGCGAAGATGAGCCCTGTCCTCTTGATCGAGAACGTCTCCGTCGCGTTCGGCGCGGCGCGTGTTGTCAGTGACGTCTCCCTGCAGGTCGTGCCCGGAGCCTTTCATGCCATCGTCGGCGAGAGCGGATCGGGCAAGACGATGCTCGCCCGCGCCTGCCTGGGCCTGCTGCCTGCCGGCGGTCGCGTGACGGCAGGGCGGATCCTGCTCAAGGGCGATGACGTCACGGCGATGCTTCCAGAGGACCTGCGCCGGATCCGCGGGCGCGGCATGGGGATGATCTTCCAGGACCCGATGATCTCCCTCAACCCGGCGATGCGGGTGGGCGCGCAGATGGTCGAAGGGCTGCGTCTCGACGGCGTGGCTCCGGCCGAAGGACGCGACAGAGCCCGCGCCCTGCTCGATCGCGTTGGCATCCCTTGCCCGGCCGAGGCGCTGGAACGCTTTCCCCATGAATTCTCCGGGGGGATGCGCCAGCGCATCATGATCGCTTCGGTGCTGCTGCGCCGGCCGGCGCTCGTCATCGCCGACGAGCCGACGACGGCGCTCGACGTGATCGTGCAGGCCGAGGTGCTCGACCTTCTGGCCGAGGCAGCCGCAGAGGAGGGCGCCGCCGTCCTTCTCGTGACGCACGACCTAGGCGTCGTGGCCGACCGTGCCGATACCGTCACCGTCATGCATCACGGCGAAGTGGTGGATGGGGGCGAGACGGCCCGCGTCATGCTGCGCCCGTCCCATCCACAGACCCGCGCTCTCCTCGAGGCGCTCCCCGAGCGACGCCCGCTCGCCCGCACGCCGGCGTCGTCCGTCCTTTTGACGGTCCGGGATTTGCATGTAGCCTTTCCAGGCAGGCGCCGATGGCCCTGGTCGCACCCCGCTCCCGTGGAGGCGGTGCGCGGCGTCGATCTGGACATCGCTCCGGGCGAGACGCTGGGGCTCGTGGGCGGGTCGGGGTCGGGCAAGACGACGCTGGGGCGCGCGGTGCTGGGGCTGGTCGCGACTTCGGCCGGAACCGTAGTTTGGGACGGCGAGGACATTACCCACGCAGCACCCGCGTCCCGGCGGGCGCTCGCGCGCGAGATGCAGATCGTCTTTCAGGATCCCATGTCCTCGCTCGACCCGCGCATGCGGCTCGACGCGATCGTCGCCGAGGGCCTGCGCCATCGGCCGCACATGGCGCGGGAGGAGGCGCGCGCCCGCGCGCGGACGGCGCTCGAGGAATGCGGCCTCGGAACGGAGTTCGCCCGCCGGTTCCCGCACCAGCTTTCCGACGGGCAGCGCCAGCGGGTCGCCATCGCGCGCGCGCTCGTGCTCGACCCGCGCCTTCTGGTGCTGGACGAGCCGGTCAGCGCCCTGGACGTCACCGTGCAGGCTCGCATCCTTCGGCTTCTGGCCGACATCGCGCGCCGCCGGAGCCTCGCCATGCTCTTCGTCACCCACGACCTCGGCGTCGTGGAGCAGGTCGCCGACCGCGTCGCGGTCATGCACGAGGGGCGGATCGTCGAGACAGGGCCTACGTCCGAGATCTTCGACGCGCCGCGGCACGAATACACGAAGGCCTTGCTGTCGATGGTCCCCGAACTCGAACGGGACGGCGCCGGCTACCGGATCCGGCGGCGCGGACGGAAGGAGGGATCATGGGACCAGCAGACGCGACCGGCCTGAAGGACCGGCTCTTCATCGACGGCGATTGGCGCCTGCCCGCGGATGGCGGCGTGCTGGAGGTGATCGATCCGGCGACGGAGGAGACGTTCCACGTGGCCCCGGCGGCCACGGCGTCGGACATCGACATGGCGGTGACGGCTGCGCGCGCGGCGCTTCCCGCCTGGGCCGCCACGTCAGGCGCCGGCCGGGCTGACGTGCTGCGTCGCATGGCCGACTGGATCGAGGCGGACCTCGACCGTCTGACGGCCATCGAGGTGCGCGACAACGGCAAACCCGTGCCCGAGGCACGGTGGGACATCGAGGACGCGGCAGGCTGCTTCCGCTTCTATGCCGGCCTGGCCGAGGGGCTCGACGGCCAGGCGCAAGCGGTCGCGCTACCGACGAAGGCGTTCATGTCGGAGGTGCGACGCAGCCCCGTCGGCGTCGCGGGGCAGATCACGCCCTGGAACTATCCGATGCTGATGGCCGCATGGAAGATCGCGCCAGCGTTGGCGGCAGGATGCACCTCGGTGCTCAAGCCCTCCGAGCTAACGCCTCTGACCGCGCTCGAGTACGGCACGGCCGCTCAAGAGGCGGGGCTGCCGCCCGGCGTGCTGAACGTCGTCACCGGGACGGGATCCGCAGCGGGCGCAGCTCTGACGGCGCATCCGGGCGTGGCCAAGCTCGCCTTCACGGGATCGGTCCCGACGGGTCGTGCGGTGATGCGCGCCGCTGCCGAGGGCATCAAGGCCGTGAGCCTGGAACTCGGCGGCAAGTCTCCGGTGATCGTCTTCGACGACGCCGACTTGGAGGCGGCCGTGGAATGGGTGATGTTTGGCATCTTCTGGAACCAGGGCGAGGTCTGCTCGGCGACCTCGCGGCTTCTGGTGCAGGAGGGCATCGCGCCGAAGCTGCTGGACAGGTTGGCGGAGTAGGCGGCACGCTTGCCGGTGGGCTCCGGCTTCGACCCGTCCACCCTGCTCGGTCCGCTGGTATCGATGGGCCAGCGCGACAAGGTGCGGGGATTCGTGGGGCGGGCCGAGGGCACGCGGCTGACGCCCGAGCGGGCATTACCGAACCGGGGCTGGTTCGTCGCTCCGACCATCTTCGCGGACGTTCCGGAGACGGCCGAACTCTGGACCGAGGAGGTGTTCGTGCCCTGCTGCCGGTTTCGTGGACGGCAACTTAGGCTTTCATCGCTCGCTCCTCGTATAGCATGGGACTGACATATCCGATGGTGGAGTGCCGGCGGATAGGATTGTAGGACCGCTCGATGTAGTCGAACACGTCGGCGCGGGCCTCATTGCGGGTGCGGTAGATTCTGCCCCGGATGCGCTCGGTCCTGAGCGAGGAGAAGAAGCTCTCCATCGCCGCGTTATCCCGGACGTTCCCGGAACGGCTCATGGAACGAGTGACACCGTGATCGGCCATCAGGCGCTGGAACGCCTCGCTGGTATACTGGCTCCCCTGATCCGAATGGTGCAGCAGCTCCTTCGGTCGGCCCCTCCGCCAGATCGCCATGATCAGGGCATCTGTGACCATCTGGGCCGTCATGTCATCCTTCATTGACCAGCCAACGGCGCGGCGTGAGAGCAGATCGATGACAACCGCGACATACAGCCGGCCCTCGGCAGTCCAGATGTAGGTAAAGTCAGCGATCCATTTCTGGTTCGGACCGTCGGCCTCAAAGCTACGGTCGAGCACGTTGGGCGCAACGGTAGACCTTTCGCCGATATCCTTTGGCAACTGCCGACGCCGAGGACGCGCTCGCAATCCCTGAAGCCGCATCAGACGTTCAGCTGCGTGAAGGCCGCAAGTCACTCCTTCGGCCAGCACATCGTGCCAGACGCGCCGCGCGCCATAGGTTCGGTCCGACCGTATGAAGCCTGCCCGGACAAGTCCGCCGACCTCTTCGTCACGCTTCGCCCGCTCGCTGCGATGCCTTGATAGCCACGCATGGAAGCCACTCCGCGACACACCGAGCGCGTCGCACATCCAACTGACCGGCCAGATCCCTCGGTGCTTTGCCACGCACCCGAACATCAAATCTGGTCCCTGGCGAAGCAGGCCGCGGCCTTTTCTAAGATGTCCCGCTCCGCCTTGAGCTTCGTTACCTCGCGCCGAAGCCGCCGAAGTTCCTCATCCTCGGGCAAAAGACGTCCGTTGCAGGGAAAGGCCGCCGCTCCGCCGTTTCCGGCCTGTCGAACCCATCGCCGCAGCACCGTCGCGTGCACGTCCAGATCCCGCGCCGCCTGTGCGGTCGTGACACCGCGCTCCGTCACCAGATGCACCGCCTCGCGCTTGAACTCATCGTCGAACTTCCGTCTCGCCATCGCTGATCTCCAATCTCATGAAACACCCTATCTCGGTGTCCACGAAACCGGCAGCAGGCCAGTCGGTGCTGCCCGTCGCCCTGGGCGTGGCGGGCCGCTGGCACATCCTGCTCGACCTGCTGGCCAACGCGCTGCCCGAGCGTCCCCGCGCCGCGCTGGGCTGGGTCGAGGCTGCGCTGGGCCTCGTCGCCGCCCTCCTGATGGTCTGGTACGGCTGGCGTATCGCCGAGCTGAACCTTGGCTCGCGGCTTCCCGGCCTCGGGGTGTCGGCCTTCTGGCAATACCTCGCCGTGCCGGTCTCGGGCGTCCTGACGGTGGTGGCGGTGCTCGACCGCGCCGTCCTGCGGCGGGACGTGGCATGACCGATCCCATCGCGACGACACTCCTGCTGGGGGGCTTCCTGGGTCTGCTCGCATTGGGCGTGAACGTGGCCTTCGCCATGCTGCTGTCGTCCGCGGCCGCGATCTGGTGGCTCGGCCTGCCGCTGGAGATCGCGTTCCAGCGGATCGTCGAGAGCCTCGCGTCCTTCCCGCTCCTGGCGGTGCCGTTCTTCATCCTGGCCGGCGACGTGATGGCCGGCGGGGGCATCACCGACCGGCTGCTGCGGCTCGCGCGGGCGATTGTCGGCTGGCTGCGCGGCGGGCTGGCGCATGTGAACGTGGTTGCCTCGATGTTCTTCGGCGGCATCTCGGGCTCGCCCATCGCGGACATGTCGTCCCTGGGCGCCGTGCTGATCCCGGCGATGGAACGGGCGGGCTACGACCGCGACTTCGTCACGACCGTGACGATGGCCTCCTCGGTGCAGGGGATGCTGGTGCCGCCCAGCCACAACATGATCATCTACGCGATGGCCGTCGGCGGGGGCGTCAGTGTAGGCGCGCTGTTCATGGCCGGGCTGGTGCCGGGCATCCTCCTGGGGCTGGCGCTGATGATCTACGCCTACGTGGTGTCGGTGCGGCGCGGCTATCCGATCGACGAGGGCTTCTTGGGCCGCGAGCTGGGGGCCGCGGCCTTGGGCGCGGTCTGGGGGATGATGACGATCGTGATCATCCTGTCGGGCGTGCTCACGGGGGTGTTCACGGCGACCGAGAGCGCCGCCATCGCGGTGCTGTGGGCGATGCTGGTCGCCCTGCTGGTCCATCGCGCGCTGACCCTGCGGAGCCTCTGGGGCGTGCTGGGCAAGACCGTCGTCCCGCTGGCGCAGGTGATGATCATCATCGGCGCGGCCGGGGCGTTCGGCTGGGTCGTGGCGTTCCTGCGGATCCCCGAATGGCTGGCCACGTCGGTCTTCGACTTCATCGGGTCCAAGTACGCATTCCTGCTGGCGGTGAACCTGCTGCTGTCGCTTGGCACGCTGATCTCGATGTCGTCGATCATCGTCATCATGACACCGATCCTGCTTCCGTTCCTGGACAAGTTCGACATCGACCTCGTCCATTTCGGGGTTCTGATGGTCTTCGACCTCGGGATTGGCCTGATCACCCCGCCCGTGGGCGCCGTGCTCTTCGTGGGCTCGGCCATCTCGCGCCTTCCGATCGAGCGCCTGAGCCTCGCGATGCTGCCCTTCTACGGCGTGATGTTCGTCGTTCTGCTGATCCTGACCTTCGTTCCCGCCCTGTCGCTTTGGCTGCCGAGCCTGCTGCGCCTGTGAGAGAGACCGCCATGACCCTGATCGACGACGCCTGCGCGGCCGCCGCCGCCGCCTTCGACGACTACGGCCGCCGTCCCGACGCCGAGCGTGCCGCCCTCCTGCGCGCCTGCGCCGAAGCCATCGACGCCCGCGGCGCGGCCATCACCGAGGCCGGGACCGCCGAGACCGGCCTGCCCGCCGCCCGACTGGAGGGCGAGCGCGGGCGTACCTGCGGGCAGCTGCACCTCTTTGCCGACCATATCGAGTCCGGCGGCCATCGCGAGGACCGCCACGACGCCGCCATGCCGGACCGCGCGCCCCTGCCGCGCCCGGACCTTCGGATGGTCATGAGCCCCATCGGCCCCGTGGGCGTGTTCGGCGCGTCGAACTTTCCCCTGGCCTTCTCGGTGGCAGGCGGCGACACGGCCTCCGCGCTGGCCGCCGGCTGCCCGGTCGTGGTCAAGGGCCATCCCGGCCACCCGCGCACCGGCGCCATCGTTGCCGAGGCCATCGCCGGAGCCATGCGCGAAGCCGGCCTGCCCGAGGGCACCTTCGCGCTCGTGCCCGACGGCGGCGACGCCGAGGAGGGGCGCGCCCGTGGGGCCGCGCTCGTGCGGCACCCGGCGATCCGGGCCGTGGGCTTCACGGGCTCCTTGCGCGGAGGGCGGGCTCTCTTCGATCTCGCGTCCAAGCGCCCCGATCCGATCCCCTTCTTCGGGGAGCTCGGATCGGTGAACCCGGTCCTGGTCCTGGCCGCCGCCGCCGAAGCGCGGGGCGCGGACATCGCCGCGGCCTAGGTCGCCTCGCTGACGATGGGCGCGGGGCAGTTCTGCACCAATCCCGGCGTCGTCGTCGTCCCCGAGGCCCATGCAGACGCCTTTGCCGAGGCCGCCCGCACCGCCGCCGAGGGCGTGGCCTTCCAGACGATGCTGTCGGACGGCATCGCCGCGGGCTACCGCGACGGCCTTGCCCGGGCCCGCGCCGCCGCCGGCACGGAGCCGGTCCACGAAGGCGGCTGCTCCGAGCGCGAGGCCGGGCCCACCCTGCTGCGCATGTGCGCCCGCGACGCCATCGCCCACCCCGAGGCACTGGACGAGGTGTTCGGCCCCATGGGCGTGATCGTGAGCGCCGCACCGGGCGAGATGGAGGCGCTCTTGCGCGCGATGCCCGGACAGCTGACCGCGACGCTGCAGATGGACGCGGCCGATCACGACGCCGCCCGCGCCCTCATGCCCGCCCTGGAGGCCATGGCCGGCCGCATCCTTGCCAATGGGTTCCCCACCGGCGTCGAGGTGGCCCACGCGATGATGCACGGGGGTCCCTGGCCCGCCTCCACGGACCCGCGCTTCACCTCCGTCGGGACGCTCGCCATCCGGCGATGGCTGCGACCGGTGTGCTATCAGGATATCCCGGACGGCCTCTTGGCGGGGATGTAAGCTTGAAGCGCTATGACAGGGATGGCCGCGTCAGGAGCGCTCGTTCGCCATGCCGCCGGGAGAAACTTTGAAAGGGTGTACGCGCCGGAACTGTCCTGCGTGGGGGCGCGCTATCGAGAGGCGATGGTGCCGGCGGCGCCCACCATGGCCCCTGCCGAGACTCGGTTCAGCCAGCGCTGCGCGCGAGGTGTCTGGATAACGCGGCTTGCGCGATCTGCGATGGCGGCGTATCCGGCGAGCGTCCCGGTCCAGACGATGACGATGATGGTTGCGACGGTCAGAACGGCCGTCGCGGAGCGCGCGGAGACGTCCACCACCGTCGGCAGGATCGCGACGTAGAAGCCGATGGCCTCCGGGTTGCCGAGCGGGAGCAGCGTGCCAAGGTCCAGCAGGCGCAGCCCCTCGCCTTCGGGTGCGGCCTTCGACATGGCGACCGGCTCCGCCGTCCACATGCGCCAGGGGAGCTAGAGCAGATCGGCCACCCCCACCCATCTGATCAGACCGAAGAGCGGCCCGAGGGCGACGGCGAGTGCTGCGAGCCCCGCAACGGCAAGTGCGAAGAGGATCAGATCGCCGAAGACGAGTCCGGTGATGAACGGCAGGGTCCGCCAGAGCCCAGTCGTCGCCCCATCGCCACGACGGCTGCGGTCGCAGGTCCGGGCGTGACAGAGTCGACGGTGAAGAGGATCGCGAAGGCGATGAGCAGACTTGGATCCATGACGTCGGTCCTCGAATGGAATCCGAACGCGGTCGGCAAATGAATTTCATGAGCTAGCACATGTCCATCGTTGGACGAGCGAAGCCCTCTGAGATGCACGCTGACGTCACGGTTATATAAATCGCTTTGGTTGCTCCAACAGGCTCAGATCTGTATTTTTGAACGAATTTGACAGCGGGCCTGGACCCAACTGCAGTACTTCGAGTGGACGCGGCGCACTCCCCCGAACCGGTCATTCATCGGTCCCGCAGCATCCGTCGCTCTGGGCTTGGAGCGGTCATCGGCCTGCGTCTCATGCTAATGTCCGGTGCCGGCATCCTGCGGGCGTCAGGGTGGCGATGGGGTATGGAGGATACCCCATGCTCGTCACCACAACCTACCCGTCCCGCGGCCGGGCCCGTGCGCTTGGAACCGGGGCCGCATCGTCGGCCAGAGGCGCGCGCTTCTGCCCAGGCATGTCTGGGCCGTCCGGGTGCGGCCAGAGCTGGCCGGGCGGCTCCGCGATCTTGCGCTCTTCGACATGGCCATCGACAGCAAGTTGCGAGGTTGCGACCTCGTCCGTCTCCAGGCCGCAGACGTCTATGCCGCCGGACGGGCGAAGGAGCGCACCAGCGTCGTTCAGTGCAAGACGCAGCGCCCGGTGCGGTCCGAGATCACCGAGACGACGCGGGAGGCGGTCCAGGTCTGGATCGCCAGTCCGATGATGATCGGGTCGACCTACCTCTGGCCGAGCCGCTTCCACGACAGCCCGCACATCTCGACGCGGCAGTACGGCCGGATGCCAAAAGGTCGGGTGGCCGCCACCGGCCTGGGGCCGAGCGCCTACGGCACGCATTCGATGCGTCGCACCAAGGCCGCGCAGATCTACAGGAAGACCGGCAACCTTCGCGCGGTTCAGGTCCTTCTCGGGCACACCAAGATGTACAGCACCGTCCGCTGCCTGGGGGTCGAGATGAAGGATGCGCTCGCAATCTCGGAGGGGATCGACCTGTGACCGCCTGAACGAGAGACGACGGCCGTCAAAGGTGGCGGCCGACGTCCATGCTCCGGTGCAGAATGCGAACGACCTCGACCTCTTCGCCGACGTACCGGAAGTAGATCATCTGCGAACCGCAGGCCGCCTTGCGGTAGCCGGGACGGATGTCCTCGGCCGAGAGAGTGGACACGCGACCTTCCATGATCCCGGCGCAGGTCAAGCCGAGGTCTCGCACGTAGCGGTCCGCCTGCGGTCGCCCCCACCGTTCCTCGCTGTTGTCCCAGATCTCGTCGACGTCGACCTCGGCCGCCGGCGAGAGGCGGGCGACCGACACTCTTCAGCCGCCGCTCTTCCGCGAGATGAACGCCTCGACGTCGAACGGACGCGCAGGACCGGACTTCTCGCCCTCGACGAGCGCGGCCCGCAGGCGGTCGACCTTTCCCTCATGCTCTTCGAGCAGGCGCAGGCCCGCGCGCACGACGTCGCTGGCGCTGCTGTAGCGGCCCGAGCCGAGGCGCTCGTCGATGAAGCCGGCGAAGTGGTCCCCGAGGGACACGGACGTGTTGCGTGGCTTGATCGGCCTCCTGCCAACAGCGATACCAAAGACTGGTATTACCGTGCAAGGCCTCGGCAGCGGCTATCATTCTCCGAAGCCGACCTTTGCCCGTCGACGAACTGCGTAGAAGACGCGGACTTTAGCTGCCCTTCGATCGTCCCGGGTTAATCACCGCTTCCAGCAGCCTCCGGGTGGCGAATGCCGCCGGAGGTCCGTCGCTCACGCCCAAGGCGGCACCGCCAGCATGAGATGCGTGACCGCCGCGTCGAACGCGTAGAACGACCAGTGCAGCCCGTAGGCCCAGCGGAAGCCGTGCCGCGCGCGCAGGTAGAGGACGGGTGCGAGCAGGCCGAACAGCGTCGCGGCGAGGGTGAAGCGCGCGACGTATAGGCCGGTGAAGCCGTCGAGAGCCAGCGTCAGGTGGAAGCCGCCGAAGAGTGCGGCCATGAGAAGGCAGGTCGCGGGGAGCGTGAAGCCCACGCGGTCGGCGCGGCGGATGATGACGGCGACGAGGGTCTGCTGGAACAGGATGTCGAACGACTTCGGGAGGTAGTACCAGGCCGAGGCGAACATGAACTCGGGCGGGTCGGACGGGGCACGGTAGGTCGACACCGCGGGCAGCAGCGGCAGGACGAGGGCCACGAAGGCCGCGCAGGCGAGAAGGACCGGCGTCAGCGCGACCGCGTGGCCGAGCAGCCTCGGCCGGGTGATCTGCTCGGCGATGACGCTCCGGAACTGGAGCGCGGAGACGATTGTCCAGCCGAGGTAGTAGGCGGCGAACAGGACCGGCGCCTCGTCGTAGCCTACGTCGAGGGCGAGGGCATCGACGAGGACGTAGTAGCCCCAGCTGGAGACGGACCAGAGCAGCGCCACCAGCGCCAGCGTCGGTGCCATCCGGGCAAGCCCGCCGACGACGGGTCCCCTCCGCCCGTTCCGTGCTGGAAGGCTCTGGTCCGCCATCGTCATGCTCGTCTCCCAAGATCATCGCCGGCCGCCCCTTGCGGCTATTCATTACTTAGTATACTAATTATAAGTATGACAACCGGTCCTTTCACCCTGCATCATCTCCTCCACTCCGCCGACCTCGTGGAGGACGTGCTGCGCCGGCGCCTCGCCCGCATCGCCATGCGTCCGCGCCAGGCGCGGGTGATCGACGCGCTGGCGCGCATGGAGCCTGCCTCGCAGGTGTCGCTCGCCCGCGCGTTCGACATAACCCCGGCCTCCATGAGCACGATGACCGCTCGCCTGATCGAGGCGGAGTTCGTCACCCGCGAGGTCGACCCCGAGGAGGCGCGCGGCAACCTGCTGCGGCTCACGCCGCGCGGTCGCGGTCTGCTGTCGGAGATCCACGCGGCCTGGGGCGACGTCGACCAGATGATCGCCGAGCGAATTGGGGCCGACGAGGCGGAGGCGCTGAGCCGCCTGACCCGCGCGCTTCGCGACGGCCTCGGCGGCCGCGTCCCGGGCGGGCCCGGGGCGGATACCGACGCACCGACGGAGACGACGCCATGAGCGTCACGGCCCAACGCCTTCCACCGCTCGTGCGCAGACCCGACCAACTCGCCGGAGGGACCATGACCCCGCCGGTCCGCGCCGAGCAGGACACCGACAGGACCCGAGCCGCGCCGTCCGGCGCCGCATTCCAGAAGGAGAAGACCATGAGCCTCGCAGCCCGCCGCGCACCCGTCGCAGCCCCCGCCCTGATCGCCGCCATGGCGATCGGCGCCGCTTGCCTCTTCGGCACGCTCCCCGCGACGGCGCACGACACCGCCGCCAGCGCGGCGGCTTCCGTCGACACGTCGTCCGCCGTCGCCGGTGCGGGCTGGAGCGACACCGTCACCATCACCCTGGACGAGGACGCGCAGACGTTCCGCTTCCGGTCCGACGGCCTTCCGAGCCACGGGTTCGACGAACGGTACCTGATCCCCGTCAATCCGGCCGATCAGCCGTTCGCAGATCAGCCAGAGGACGCCTTCGCGGTCGCCCTGTCCGCTGACGCCTTCGTGGCGTCGCCGGTCGACACCACCATCACCACGCGACCGGCCTATGCAAAGGAGGCGATGGACACGTCGCTCGGCCGCATCGGCGTGGCCCTGAGCGGCGCGCAGCTCTTCAACGACTACGAGAACATGGAGCGGACGGTCGTGGCGATGGACGACCAGGTCACGCACGACCACGTGTCCTTCCTCGACGCCTGCAACGGCCACACGCTGGCCGACGGCACGAACTACCACTATCACGGCGTGCCCGTCTGCATCACCGAGGGGCTCGACGCAGGCGACTTGCATTCCGTGATGATCGGCGTGCTGGAGGACGGCTTCCCGGTCTACGGCAACCACGGCGAGGGCGGCGCGATCGTCACCAACGCCGATCTCGACGCGTGCAGCGGCCACGTCGGCGCGACGCCGGAGTTTCCGGACGGAATCTACCACTACCACCTGACGGCCGACGAGGCGCCGTACATGGTGGACTGCTACCATGGCGAGATCGAGGGCACCGGGCCCCGGGGCGGCGGTGGTGGCGGCCCGGACTTCGGAGCCGCGGCGCAGGCTCTCGGCGTCGACGAGGCGCGCCTGGTGCAGGCGCTCGGGCAATCCATGCCACCGGACTTCGCCGCAGCCGCCGAAGCCCTCGGCATCGACGACGACGACCTGCGGGCTGCCCTTCCCGCGCCGCCTCAGTAACGGCCCGCGCGGGTACGGACGGGCGGCACGTCCGAAGCACGCGCCACCACCGCCGTGAACGCGGTCCTCGGCGGGCTCAATGCGCTCGGCGTGCTCGACGTGCTCCCCGCCGAGAACCCCAGCCCGCTCGCGGGGGTGGCGGACGGACCCTCGCTACCGGTCAGGCCCTCGCCATGACCGGCCCATCGAAAGGACCACCCATGAGACCCACCATCGCCGCCCTGGCCCTCCTCGGGCTCGCACCCGCAGCCCTCCGTGCGGAGACCTTCTATGCCGACGTCTGGGCCGACAACTGGTTCGAGATGCGCATCGACGGCGTGCAGGTCGTGCAGGACAGCGTGCCGATCACCACCGAGCGGTCGTTCAACGCCGAGAGCTTCGCGTTCGAGGCGACGCGGCCCTTCGTGGTCGGCCTCGTCGCCATCGACTTCAAGGCGGACGACACCGGCCTCGAATACATCGGCACGCCCCGCCAGCAGATGGGCGACGGCGGCGCGATCATGCAGATCCGGGACGCCGCGGGCGCCACCGTCGCCGTCAGCGACGCCGGCTGGCAATGCCTCGTGATCCATACCGCGCCACTCGACAAGGCCTGCGAGGACGCGGCCGATCCGGTCGCCGGAGAGGGCGCCTGCGGCTTCGAGACGTCGGCCGAGCCCGACGGCTGGGACGTCGCCGGCTTCGACGCCTCCGACTGGCCGCAGGCGGACACCTACACTGAGGCCGAGGTCAGCCCGAGGATGGGCTACGACGAGATCGCATGGGCCCCGGAGGCCGAACTCATCTGGGGGCCCGACCTCGAGCAGAGCAACACGGTCCTCTGCCGCGTCACGATCGAATGAGCGGCCCGCCGATTGACACTCCTCACACACGCAATCGAAGGATTTATCCGATGACCTACCGCCTCACATCCATCACTGCCGGCCTCCTCATGGTCGCCGGGGTCGCCCACGCGGAGACCGTCGAGATCGACCTCCTCGACCTGGTCGACAACATCCAGGACGGCTACTGCCTCGACATCGCTGGCGGCCAGGGCGCGCAGGCCGACCCCGGCAACGGGCTCCAGGGCCACACCTGCTACAGCCCGTCGGGCGAGGTCTTCGTGGATCAGGGCTTCGACTCCGACCGCTTCGCGGGCGGCATCCTCTACATGCCGGAGTTCGACGTCTGCGCCGAGATCGCCTCCATTGACGAGGGCGCCGCCGTTGGCCTCGCGGCCTGCGACGGCAGCGACGCGCAGGCCTTCGTCTTCTCCGGCACCGGCACGATCACGCCGGCCGGCGCGACGGACCTGTGCCTGACGCTGGGCCAGGACACGCGCTCGGGCCGCAGCGACGCGAACCAGATCAAGGCGCTGTCGCTGGAGACCTGCTCGGACGAGCGCGCCGCCTACCAGGGCTGGGGCAACCGGACCGCCGATTGAGACGCGACGGGCACCGGCCGGAAGGCGGGTGCCCCCGGGCGGGACGCGACCCTCGATCGGTCCCGGTGGATGCCGGCGGGCAGCTCGCGCCGCCCGCCCGCTCCGATCATCAACCGCGGCGGCCGCGCAACGTCAGCGCGCCGTCGCCGTCGCGGTCCATCCGCTCGACGATCCGCGCGATGCGGGCGTCCAGCTCGCCCGCGTCGATGCTGCCGTCGCCGTTCGCGTCGAGCGCCTGGAACCCGTCGACCATCCGCTCGCGGGTCATCTCTGCATAGAGCGTCTCGAACTCGTCGATGGAGAGCGCGCCGTCGCCCGAGACGTCGGCCTCGCCGACCTTGGCCGTGCGGTAGGCGTCGATCTCGGCTTGCGTGAGCGCGCCGTCACCGTCCGCGTCGGCTTCCGCGAAAAGGGCGCCCAGCATGGCTGGGCCGCCGCGGCCGCCGCCGACCCGGTCGCCGCGCGGGCCGCGCCGGTCGCCGCGGTCGCCGGGCCCGTCGGCGCGCTGGTCCTGGGTCGCGGGCGCGTCGGGTGCGGTCTGAGCCGTTACCATCGACGCGCCGGTGCCGGCGAGAGCTACCGCGAGCAGGGCGGCGGGGAGGAAGGTGTGCTTGGTCATGGTGTGGTCCTCTGGGGTTGGACGAAGGCGGCGTCGCCTCCGATGCACCCCATATGGACGGCCCCGGGCGGCCATGCGTGTCAGCCGCGGGCCCGCTTTGTCGCGGACATTCGCAGGATGTCCGGTTGATACACCTCGCGACAAACGAGGCAGCGCGGCCCGTCTCCATCGGTTATGGAACGCCGAAGATATGGGCCGGTATCGCCGGACCCGACCCCGCCCCCCGGAGGAAGCTACGCCCTTGGAGCCGCACGACCCGCAGATCCTGATCGTCGACGACGCCCGCGACATCCGCGAGCCGTTGGGGCAGTACCTGCGCCGGCAGGGCTACCGCACGCAGCTCGCCGCGAACGCGGGCGAGGCGCGGCGGGTCCTGGACGAGGCGCGGATCGCGCTCGTCGTTCTCGACGTCATGATGCCGGGCGAGGACGGGCTCAGCCTCTGCCGCTGGCTGGCGGGGCGCGGCCGGCCGCCGGTGATCCTGCTCACCGCGATGGCCGACGAGACCGACCGCATCGTCGGGCTGGAACTCGGAGCCGACGACTACCTCGTCAAGCCGTTCAACCCGCGCGAGCTGCTGGCGCGGATCAAGGCGGTGCTGCGCCGCGTGCCCCCGCAGGAGCCGGTGGTGGCGTCGGGCAGGCGTCGCTTTGCGGGCTGGACGCACGACCCCGCCGCCGCGACCCTTGCCCACGACGACGGCCGCGCCGTCGCGCTGACCTCGGGCGAGAGCCGCCTGCTCGGCGTCCTGCTCGACAACCCCAAAACCGTCCTCGGCCGCGACCGCCTGCTCGACCTGACTGCGGGGCGCGACGCCAGGGCCTACGACCGCGCCATCGACAACGCCATCAGCCGCCTGCGCCGCAAGGTGGAGGCCGATCCGAAGGCTCCGCGCCTGATCGTGACCGAATGGGGCGGCGGCTACCGGCTGGCGTCGGACGTGGAGGACGAATGAGCGTCCTGCGCCCCGACGGCCTCGTCGCCCGCGTGGCGCTCCTGCTGGCCGCGGCGCTGATCGCGGCCAATCTCGTGGCGCTGGCGCTCCTGTCGGTCGAGCGCGACCGGTTCGACCGCGCCGCCCGCATCGAGCGAGAGGTGGAGCGCATCACCTCCCTCGTCCCCGCCATCGAAGCCGCCGCCCCGCCCGCGCGACGCGCCATCGCCCGGCGTTCCTCCACGCGGGTCACGCGGCTCTCGGTCGGGCCGCGCCCGCTGGTGACCGAGAGCCCCGGCGATCCCCGCTCGGCCGCGCTGACGGCGAACCTCGCCGACGCGCTGACGGGGCGCGACGTGCGCGCGGCCATCGGCACGGGGCCGCGTGGCGGCGAGACCGTCGCCGCCTCCATCGCCCTTGCCGTCCCCGCGGGCGCCCGCGCGCAGTGGCTCGACGTCGTCTCGCGCGGCGATCGCCTGCCGCCGCCGGGACGCGAGGACGGGCTTTCCCTCACCGTCCTCGGGCTTTCGCTCGCCGCGGTCCTCGGCGCGGCGCTCCTGGCGCTCCGCCGCCTGACGCGGCCCCTCGCCGCCCTGGCCCATGCCGCCCGCGCCGCCGGGCGCGGCGACCGCGACGCCCGCGTGCCCGAGGACGGCCCGCGCGAGATGCGCGCGGCGGCCGCGGCCTTCAACGAGATGCAGGCCCGCATCGGCCGCTTCGACGCCGAGCGGATGCGCACGCTGGCCGCCGTGGGCCATGACCTGCGCACGCCGCTCACCTCCCTGCGCATCCGCGCCGAGATGCTGGACGCGGCCGACGCCGCGCCGATGATCCGCACGCTGGACGAGATGACCGTGATGGCAGACGGCCTCGTCGCCTTCGCCCGTGGCGTCGCGGAGGCCGAACCCGCGCAGGACGTCGACCTCGCGGACCTGCTGGAGCGGCTCTGCCGGGACCGCGGTGCCCTCCTCGCCGTCGATGCGCCGGCCATCGTCCGGGGCCGCCCCGTCGCGCTCGGTCGCGCCATCGGCAACCTCGTCGACAACGCGCTGCGCTATGGCGGCGCAGCACGGGTCCGGCTGTCATCCCACGCCGGCGAGACCATCGTCACCGTCGAGGATGACGGCCCCGGCATCCCGCACGACCGCCTCGCTGCCGTCTTCGAGCCCTTCGTACGCGGCGAGGACAGCCGCAGCACGGACACGGGCGGCGCGGGCCTCGGCCTTTCCATCGCCCGCGGCGTCGTCGCGGCGCATGGCGGGGACGTCGCGCTCGAGAACCGCGCCGAGGGCGGCCTGCGCGCGACCGTGCGGCTGCCGGCGGTCCGGGAAGGGTGAGGCGCGGTCGCTCGTTGCTGCCGTCAGGTCGCGCCCATCGACGGAAGAAAGCAGCCGTTCGGGTGTGGCGCAGCATTTGGTGAAAAGGGCTCATTGTAGCCACTCAGATACAATCGGCGGCTGGGGGTCTGAACTACAACTCCACTTCCGTATACGCCCGCCGCAGCGCGGTGGACCAGGCGACGGACATGGCGGCGAAGGCTTCGTCCTCGGGCTCGATCCGGCGGGTGGCGGTGACCGACAGGGCGCCGTCCTCGATCACGGCGAGGTCCAATGGCATGCCGACGCTGAGGTTCGAGCGCAGGGTGCTGTCCATGCTCAGCAGAACCGCCTTCTGGGCGTCGGCCAGCGACGTCTCGGGGCGCACGACGCGGTCCAGGATGGGTTTTCCGTACTTGTGCTCGCCGATCTGGAGGTAGGGCGTGTCGCGGGTGGCCTCGATGAAGTTGCCCTGCGGATAGATCAGGAACATCCGCATCGCGCCGCCCCGCCGCTGCCCCGCCACGATCAGCGACGCCTTGGCCGAAGTGGTGGTGCGTGCCAGCTTCTGCCCCACATCGGCCGACACCTCGGCCATCGTGTCGCCGATCAGCTGCGCGACCTCCAGCATCGTCGGGACGGTCATGATCGACTTCGTCTCGGGGTCTCCGGCGGCATCGGTCAGGCGCGCGATGGTGGTCTGGGTAACGGACAGGCTGCCGGCGGTCATGATGGCGATCACCCGTTCGCCCGGCGCCTCGAACGTGAACATCTTGCGGTAGATCGAGATGTTGTCGAGCCCGGCATTGGTTCGGGTATCGGACAGCAGGACGATCCCCGCGTCCAGCAGAAGTCCAACGCAATAGGTCATCGTCCGCCTTTCGAGCGGCCCCGTGTTCGGAGCGCGCGTCACGACTAGGCGGGCGCCGCCGCGGGCGCAACCGGAACCACCGACGCTACTGCTGTGCGGAGGCCATCACGCTGACGGCGACCTCCATCGCCTCGGTCCCGCCGCCCGCCGCCATGCCGCGCACGGGTGCGGCGGCCTGCGCGTCATGGCCCGAACCCAGCCGGATGTAGAGGTCCGAGGGGCAGCAGCCGTTGGCAGCGTCGAAGCCGACCCAGCCCAGCCCCTGCACCCAGACCTCGGCCCAGGCATGGCTCGCCTCGAACGCGCCGCCATCGGCCGAGGCGTGCAGGTAGCCCGTCACGTAGCGCGCGGGAATGTCGGCGGCGTGGGCCAGCGCGATCAGGGCATGGGCGTGGTCCTGGCAGACGCCGCGGCCCATCGCCAGCGCCTCGGCCGCCGGCGTGGCCGCACCCGTTTCGCCAGGCGAATAGGCGATGGCTCCGTTCACCGCATGGGCCAGCGCATGGGCGCGGGCCAGCGGATCGACCACCCCCGACAGGGCCGCGGCCGAGAGATCGATCAGCGCCTGATCGGCGCGGGTCATCGCAGTGGCGCGCAGGTAGGCCTGCGGCGGCACCTTCTCGCGGTGGCCGCGCAGGACGCCCGACAAATCCGTCGTCTCGACCTCGCCCGCGACCGCGATCTCGATCCCGTCCACCGCGCCCAGCAGCGTCGCGGTCTCGATCCGGTCGCCCGCCCCGTCGCGGAAGGCGGCGCCGCGCGCGGCACCGGGGACGTCGATGGACCAGTCGATCACGCGCTGCCCCTCGAACTCGGACGGCCAGAGCCGCAGGCTCTGGATGACGCCGCGCATCGGCGGGTCGAAGCGGTAGGTGGTGGTGTGCGCGACCGTCAGCCTCATCGGGTGTCCCCGCTCAGATAGGTGGCGTGGACCGTCCAGCCCAGATCGGCGACGCTGTCGATGCACCGGCCCAGGAACTCGTGCAGACCCTCGTCGAAGATGTCCTCGACGGTGGCCGCCTCCAGCATGTCCTTGAACGCCCGGGCCTTGCGCTGCGCCTCGGTCTCGCGCCCGTAGCGCCGGGCGAGGCCATCGAGATGCGCCACCGCCCCTTCGGCGCAGGTGATCAACGACCGGGGCATCTGCCGGTTCAGCACGAGGAAATCCACGATCTTGCCCGCCGTGACCTCGCCGCCGTAGGCCCAGTTGAAGGACCGCTGCGCCGACATGGCGCGCAGGAGCGTGCGCCATTGGTAGTTGTCCAGGCCCGACCCGACGAAGCTGACCTGTGGCAGAAGGACGTAATACTTCACGTCCAGCAGCCGCGCCGTGCTGTCGGCGCGTTCCAGCGACTGGCCGATATTGCTGAAGTCCCAGCCGTCGTTGCGCAGCTGGGTCGCCAGCCCCGCGCCGCGGATCAGTGCGGTCGTGCGCAGCGTCCACTCGCTGAGATCGCCCGAACTGAGCGACGACCGTTCCTGGCGGGCGAACTCGGTCATCTCGCCGAAGGCGGTCTGCAGGGCGTCCCAGACCTGCCCGGTCAGCGCGGTGCGCACGATGCGCCCGTTCTCGCGCGCCTGCGCGATGCAGGACGCGACGGAGGACGGGTTGTCCCGGTCGAAGAAGAGATGCGTCTCGACGTTGCGCTGAACGGCCTCGCCGTATTTGGCGCGAAAGGCCGACCGGGTGCCGCTGGCGCGCAGCACGCTGTCCCATTCGTTGCGGTAGCCGCCGCCGGTGTTGGGCAGCAGCGCGTTGCGGGCGCCCACCTCCAGCAGCCTGGCGTTCGTCTCGGCCCGTTCGATGTTGCGCGAGATCCAGAAGAGGTTCAGCGCGGTGCGGCTCAGCATGGCAGACCCCGCGCGGCGGCGGCTTGTGTGAAGGGCAAGGTTTCCATCATCCGTCGGCCATGACCCAAGTGTCCTTCACGCCGCCGCCCTGCGACGAGTTCACCACCAGCGATCCCTCGGTCAGCGCCACGCGCGTAAGGCCGCCCGGCACCAGCTCGACCGTCTCGCCCACCAGGCAGTAGGGGCGCAGGTCGACGTGGCGGGGTGCGATCCCCTCCTCCACGAAGGTCGGACAGGTCGACAGCGACAGCGTCGGCTGCGCGATGTAGTTGCCGGGGTTGTCGCGGATCTTGAGGGCGAAGAGCTCGATCTCGGCTTTCGTGCTGCGCGGCCCCACCAGCATCCCGTACCCGCCAGACCCGTGCACCTCCTTGACGACGAGGTCGGCGAGGTTCTCCAGAACGTAGGTGCATTCGTCGGGCTTCGCGCACTGCCAGGTCGGCACGTTCTTCAGCATCGGCTCCTCGCCGAGGTAGAACCGGATCATGTCGGGGACGTAGGTGTAGATCGCCTTGTCGTCGGCCACGCCGGCGCCCGGCGCGCTGCTGATCGCGACCCCGCCCGAACGGTAGACGTTCATCAGGCCCGGCACGCCCAGCATGCTGTCGGGCCGGAAGCACAGCGGATCGAGGAACGGATCGTCGATGCGCCGGTAGATCACGTCCACCCGGCGCGGGCCCTCGGTCGTGCGCATCCAGACGAAGTCGCCCTCGACGAAGAGGTCCTGCCCCTCGACCAGCTCGACCCCCATCATGTCGGCCAGGAAGGAATGTTCGTAATAGGCGCTGTTGAAATGGCCGGGCGTGAGGATGACGACGCAGGGCTCGCCCTCGCATTTCTTCGGCGCGACGCTGGCCAGCGTCCGCTTGAGCAGGGCGGGATAGGTCTCGACCGGGGCGATCCGGTTGGCCTGGAACAGCTGCGGGAACATCCGCATCATGATCTCGCGGTTCTCCAGCATGTAGGACACGCCGCTGGGGGTGCGGCAGTTGTCCTCGAGCACGAAGAACTCGTCGGGGCCGGTCCGCACGAGGTCGATGCCGACGATGTGCGAATAGACGCCGCGCGGCGGGACGATGCCGCAGACCGCCGTCTCGTAGGCCTCGTTGCGATAGACCAGCTCCGCCGGGATGCGCCCGGCGCGCACGATCTCGCCCCGGCCGTAGACGTCGACTAGGAACGCGTTGAGCGCGCGGGCACGCTGCTTGATGCCGCGCTCCAGCCGGGCCCATTCGTCAGCGCCGAAGACCCGCGGAAACATGTCGAAGGGGATCAGCCGGTCGGGGCTGCCGCCCTCGCCGTAGACGGCGAAGGTGATGCCGATCCGGCGAAAGAGGTTCTCGGCCTCCGACTGCTTGAGCGAGCGCAGCTCCTGGGGCATGTCGCGCGACCAGCCTTCGAGGCCACGGTAGGGGTCGCGCACCTGCGCGCCGCCGTCGCCTGCGAACATCTCGTTGAAATAGCTTATGGTCCCGCCCCCCGGTCCGGCCGCGCGACCACCCAATACGCGGCCCCGCGGCGATTGGAAACCGTTCGCGCCCCTTTGCCCTGCCGATCTGGGCGCCGGGGCCGCGATGACTGCGGCCGACCGGACCGCCAGATGGCCGACCGCCGCGCCCCCGTCGGGCATGCCGTTACGTCATGGTCAATCGGCAGGGAAGCCATTGCCCCGTTCATCCTCGGATAAGGAATGACGTTTAGGTCGTTTCGAAGGACCTGGGATGAGGGAATCGCAGCAATGAAACAGATCCTGTACGTCAGCGATGCCGCCGGGGGCGCGACCCGGCCACATCTGGACGACATCCTGCGCTGCTCGCGCCGCAACAACCCCGAGCTGGGGATCACCGGGATCCTCGTCGTCCGCGACACGATGTTCGTCCAGGTGATCGAGGGCCCGGGAGAGCATCTGGGGGCGGTTGTCGACATCATCAACGACGACCCGCGGCACGGGAACGTCCGGATCCTGTCCTCACGCGACACCCCGCTGCCGTCCTTCGCGGATTGGGCCATGGGGTACTGCAGCCTGACGCACGACGATCCTCGCGACGCGGCCCTGGGCGATCTGGTCGATGCGGCCCTGCGCGGCACTGACGACGCGGCGGAGGCCCTGATGCGCTGCCTCGTGTCGATGCGATCCGAAGGCGACGGCCTGCGCGGTCCGGCGACGCAGGCAGCCTGAACCGGATATCTGTCACGGGCGGCGCAGTTAGACACCGCGCCCCGGCGGATTAGATCGATCCCCATGGCCGAGCCGCTCTTGACCTTCACCGATGCCGGCATCCATTGCCCCGCCGGCGGGTTCCATATCGACCCCTGGCGCCCGGTGGACCGCGCGCTGATCACCCACGGCCACGCCGACCATGCGCGGGACGGGATGGGCAGCTACCTCGCCACGGATGGCGCTGCCCCCGTCATGCGGCATCGCCTCGGCGACATCGCGCTGGAAACGATCCGCTACGGCGAGGTCCGCGAGGTCGGCGGCGTGCGCGTCTCCTTTCACCCCGCCGGCCACGTCCCCGGATCGGCCCAGATCCGGGTGGAGCGGGGGGGCGAGGTCTGGGTCGCGTCGGGCGACTACAAGGTCGAGGATGACGGCCTCAGCGCCCCGTTCGAACCGGTGCGATGCCACGCCTTCATCACCGAATGCACCTTTGGCTTGCCCGTCTTCAAATGGGCGCCGCAGGCGGACGTGGCGGCGCAGATCGATGACTGGTGGCGCATCAACCACGACGCGGGCCGCATGTCCCTCCTGGGTGCCTACGCGCTGGGCAAGGCGCAGCGGCTGCTGTGCGCGGTCGACGCCTCGATCGGGCCGATCCTGACCCATGGTGCGGTCGAGAACACCAACGCGGTGCTGCGCGCGCAGGGCCTCACCCTGCCCGACACCATCCGCGTCACCCCCGAAACGGACCCCAAGGCGCATCCCGGCGCGCTGGTGGTGGCCCCGCCCTCGGCGCTGGGCTCGGCGTGGTCACGCCGGATCGGCGCATCGTCCAGCGGGTTCGCGTCGGGCTGGATGGCGCTGCGCGGGGTGCGCCGCCGTCGCGGCGGCGACCGCGGCTTCGTGATGTCGGACCATGCCGACTGGGACGGGCTGAACGCCGCCATCGCCGCCACCGGCGCCGAACGGATATTCGTCACGCACGGCTACACCGCGATCTTCCGCCGCTGGCTGGAAAGTCGCGGCTACGACGCCGCCGTGGTCGAGACCGCCTGGGAGGGCGAGGCGCTGGAGGAGGGAGAGGGCGACGCAGCCCCTGCCGGGGACGCCGCGAACCCGGAAGGGAACGCCGGGCCGCCGGGGTGAATTGTGTCCTTGCCGGGGCACCGCGCGCATCGGACACCGGACCGCCGCATCGCCGGAACGCGGCTCCGGATCACGGCAACCGGCGCCACGGAGGCGGCCATGGGCGACAAGAAGAAGACCAAGAAGATCAAGAAGATCAAGAAGATCAAGAACGACGTCTACGAGGCCGAACTGGAACGGCTTCAGATCGAGCTGGTCAAGATGCAGGAGTGGATCAAGTCCAGCGGTCACCGCGTGGTCGTCATCTTCGAAGGGCGCGACGCCGCCGGCAAGGGCGGCACGATCAAGCGGATCACCGAACCGCTCAACCCCCGCATCGCGTCCGTCGTGGCCCTGCCCGCCCCGACCGAACGCGAGAAGACGCAATGGTACTTCCAGCGCTATGTCGCGCATCTTCCCGCGGCCGGCGAGATGGTGATGCTGGACCGGTCCTGGTACAACCGGGCTGGGGTCGAGCGTGTGATGGGGTTTTGCACCGACGCCGAATACGACGAGTTCCTTCGCGCGGCGCCCGAATTCGAGCGGATGCTGATCCGCGACGGCATCCAGATCATCAAGTACTGGTTCTCGGTCAGCGACGCCGAGCAGGAGCGTCGGTTTCAGGGGCGGCTCAGGGACCCGACCAAGCGGTGGAAGCTGAGCCCGATGGACCTGGAAAGCCGCAACCGTTGGGCCGACTACAGCCGCGCCAAGGACGCGATGTTCGCGGCCACCGATATCGACGAGGCGCCGTGGAACGTCGTCGAGTCGGACGTGAAGAAACATGCGCGGCTCGACTGCATCGCGCACCTTCTCGGTGTGGTACCGTGGAAGGAGATGCCGATGCCCAAGGTCGAGCTGGGCCCCCGCCCAGAGGTCGTCGCCGCCGACCGCCCGCCGATAGAGTCGCAGAACTTCGTCCCGGCCCATCACGAGGAGATCGCCTGATGCGGCAGGTTCCGGCGCCGTCCGGACGCCTTGCGGCCCGCACGCACCGTGCCTACAGGATCGCCGGCACCATTCCGTCGCCCGCCGGCATCGCCGTTCCCGCATGCGGGCTGGCGCGTCTGTGAAACGGTTCGCCGCGCTCTTTACCCAGCTCGACCGGACGACGAAGACGACCGTAAAGGTCGACGCGCTGGCCGATTACTTCACCGCGGCGCCCGAACCGGACCGGGTCTGGACCATCGCGCTGCTCTCGGGCCGCCGCCCGAAGCGCACGGTCAATACCACCCTCCTGCGCCGCTGGGCGGCCGAACGGGCGGACCTGCCGCTCTGGCTGGTCGAGGAAAGCTATCCCGTCGTCGGCGATCTGGCCGAGACGATCGCGCTGATCCTGCCGCCCGCCGCGCATGCATCGGACCTGTCGCTGGGCCATTGGATCGACATGATCCGCGGTCTGGCCGGTCAGGGCGAGGATACGCGCCGCGCCGCGATCCTGGACGCGTGGGACCGGCTGGAGCCGACCGAGCGCTTCGTCTTCAACAAGCTCATCACCGGCGGCTTTCGAATGGGCGTCAGCCAGAAGCTGATGACCCGCGCCCTGTCGCGCGCCACCGGCATCGACGAGCCCGACCTTGCCCACCGACTGATGGGCGACTGGGCGCCCGAGGTCATCGGCTACGACGCGCTGATCCTCGCCCCGGACCCGCAGGCGGACCTCGGCAAGCCCTACCCGTTCTACCTGGCCTATCAGCTGGACGGCGGGCCCGAGGCTTTGGGTGCGCCGGACCGATGGGCGGCCGAGCGCAAGTGGGACGGCATCCGCGGACAGCTGGTCCTGCGCGGCGGCCAGCACGTCCTCTGGTCGCGCGGCGAAGAGCTGATGACCGACCGCTTTCCCGAACTGGCCCGCCTGCGCGACTTCGTCCCCCACGGCACCGTCATCGACGGCGAGGTCCTGGCCTGGCGCGGCGACGCGCCGCTGCCCTTCAACGCCCTTCAAAAGAGGATCGGCCGCAAGACCGTGCCGAAGAAGCTGCTGGAGGACGCGCCCGTCGTCCTCAAGGCCTACGACCTGCTGGAATGGCAGGGCAACGACATGCGCCAGCGGTCCTTCGACGACCGCCGTGCCGCGCTGGAAGCGCTTGTCGCCGCTCTGCCGCCCGACGCGCCGCTGTTCCTGTCGCCGCTCGTTCCCTTCGACACTTGGGAGGCGCTGGCCGCCGAACGCGCCCGCTCGCGCGAGTTGGGCGCCGAGGGGGTGATGCTCAAGCGACGCGACAGCCCGTACCGCGACGGGCGCCGCAAGGGCGACTGGTGGAAATGGAAGGTCGATCCGCTGACCATCGACGCGGTGATGGTCTATGCCCAGCAGGGCGCCGGGCGGCGTGCCAACCTCTTCACCGACTTCACCTTCGCCGTCTGGAAGGACGCTCCCGGCGCAAGCGACCTCATCCCCTTCACCAAGGCCTATTCCGGTCTTACCGACGCCGAGTTCCGCAAGATTACCGCCTGGGTCCGCCGCAACACGCTGGAGCGCTACGGCCCGGTGCGCCATGTCACACCCGAGCACGTGTTCGAGATCGCGTTCGAGGGCATCCAGCCCAGCCCGCGCCACAAGTCGGGCGTCGCCCTGCGCTTTCCCCGCATGTCGCGCTGGCGTCACGACAAACCGTTGAGCGAGGCCAACACCATGGACGACCTGCGCGACATGCTGGCGGCCTACGGGTGACGTCCGGGGAGCCTTTCCCGCAGCCTCGCGGTACCTGGCGATGACGCAATGCCGCCCTGCCGGAACCGGCATCGCCCCCTCTGCGCTGACGGCCAACACCCGTGAGGAACCCGACCGCCATGGACGACGACGACGACCTTCCCGACGCCACACCGGACCGGGACTACGACACGCTGGCCGAATACCCTTTTGCCCGGCCGCCCGTCGCCCGCCCCAAGGTCCCGTCGGTCATGCCGCCGCCCGGCGCCTGCGATGCGCATCTGCATGTCATGGGCGGGGCCGCCGATTTCGCGCTGGCACCGGGACGGGCCGAGAACCCGGCGCCCGGCATGGGCTACGACGACTGGCTGGATCTGCTGCGCACGCATCTCGACACGCTGGGCATGGGGCGAGCGGTGATCGTCCACTCCATTCTCTACGGCGACGACAATGGGGTCACGGTCGAGACGCTGCGCCGGCTGGGCGGCAATTTCCGCGGCATCGGCCTGCTGCGCGACGGCGCCCGCGAGGACCGGATCGAGGAGCTGCGCGTGCGCGGGATCGTCGGGCTGCGGCTGAACTACGTCCATGGCGGCGTGCTGACGTGGGAGGGGGCGCAGGCCATGGCGCCGCAACTGGCCGCGCGCGACATGCACATCCAGATGCTGATGCATGCGCACCTGCACATGGCCGATCTGGAGGACGCCGTGCGCGCCTGCCCGGTGCCGGTGGTGTTCGACCATATCGGCTGGCCCGATCCCGCCGCCGGCGTGGATCAGCCGGGCTTCGCCGCCCTGCGCCGTCTGATGGCCGAAGGCCACGCCTGGGTGAAGCTGTCGGGTCTCTACCGCGTCGCCGACGCGCCCTGGACGGCGACGGACGATTTCGTCGCGGCCCTGGTCGCCGCCAACCCGGAACGCTGTCTCTGGGGGTCGGACTGGCCTCATATCATGCTGAACGGCACGGCCATGCCCGACGCCGGCCGCCTCATGGACCGCTTCATGGACACTGTCACCGGCAGCGCGGATCGCCAGCGCATTCTGGTCGACAATCCGGCCGCGCTCTACGGCTTCTGAATTGGACGACGGGCCGACGGGGGCCAAAGGGCCGACGGTCCGACGCCGTCACGGCATCGAAGGGTTCCTGCGGGGCGCGCCGGCGGGTGACCCTGCCGGCCTGCCCCTTGGCGCCGCTTCGCCGGGGGCTTAGGTGAGCCACCGGACATAGTGCGAGGATCTGACATGACCGCCAACCCATTCCCGACACGCGATGCCGACGCCACCCGCGCCGGCGCCGCACGCAAGGACCTTGGCGATCTGCCGGAATGGGACCTCACCGACCTCTACGCAGCGCCTGATGCCCCCGAACTCGGGCGCGACATGGACTGGCTCTCCACCGAATGCGCCGACTTCGCGGCGATCTACGGGGGCAAACTGGCGGATCTGGACGCTGGCCGGATGCTCGCCTGTATCCAGCGGATCGAGGCGCAGGACCGCACCGCCGGCCGCATCATGTCCTATGCCGGGCTGCGCTACTACAAGCAGACGACCGATCCCGACCGCGCCGCTTTCATGTCCGACTGCCAGGATCGCATGACGGACGCTATGGCGCCGATGGTCTTTTTCTCGCTGGAGCTGAACCGCCTCGACGACGCCCATGTCGAGGGCCTGCTGGCCGACCCCGGCCTTGCCCGCTACCGCCCCATGTTCGACCGGCTCCGCGCGATGCGGCCCCATCAGTTGAGCGACGAGCTGGAGCGGTTCCTCCACGACCAGTCCGTCGTCGGGGCGGCCGCCTGGAACAAGCTTTTCGACGAGACGATCGCCGGGCTGGAGTTCGACGTCGCCCTGCCGGGCGGCACCGAGACGATGGGTCTGGAGGCGACACTGGACCTGCTGACCGACCCCGACCGGTCGCGGCGCGAGGCGGGCGCGCGCGCCGTCGCCGACGTCTTCACCCGGCGCCGCGGCCTCTTCGCGCGCATCCACAACACGCTGGCCAAGGAAAAGGCGGTCGAGGACCGCTGGCGCAAGATGCCGACGCCGCAGGCCGGGCGCCATCTGGCAAACCACGTGGAGCCCGAGGTGGTGGAGGCGCTGCGCGATGCCGTCGTGGAGGCCTATCCGCGCCTGTCGCACCGCTATTATGCCCTCAAGGCCAAGTGGCTGGGCCTTGACCGGATGCAGGTGTGGGATCGCAACGCGCCCCTGCCGATGGAGGACCCGCGGGTCATCGACTGGACGACGGCGCGCCGGATGGTCACGGACGCCTATGCCGGGTTCGACCAGCGGATGGCCGACCTGACCCAGCCGTTCTTCGACCGCGGCTGGATCGACGCGCCCGTGACGGCGGGCAAGGCGCCGGGCGCCTTCGCCCACCCCACCGTAACCGACGTCCACCCCTACGTGATGCTGAACTACCTGGGCAAACCGCGCGATGTGATGACGCTGGCGCACGAGCTGGGCCACGGCGTCCACCAGGTGCTTGCGGCGGACCAGGGCGAGATGCTGGCCTCGACCCCCCTGACGCTCGCCGAGACGGCCAGCGTCTTTGGCGAGATGCTGACCTTCCGACGCCTGCTTGCCGACGCACCGGACGCCGCGACGCGCAAGGTGCTGCTGGCCGGCAAGGTGGAGGACATGATCAACACCGTCGTGCGGCAGATCGCGTTTTACGATTTCGAATGCAAACTGCACGCGGCGCGGGCCGGCGGAGAGCTGACGCCGGACGCCATCGATGCCCTTTGGATGTCGGTGCAGGCCGAAAGCCTTGGCCCGGTCTTCGACTTCATGGACGGCTACGAATCGTTCTGGGGCTACATCCCGCACTTCGTCCACTCGCCCTTCTACGTCTACGCCTATGCCTTCGGCGACGGTCTGGTGAACGCCCTCTACGCCGTCTACGAAGAGGGCGATCCCGACTTCGGCGACAAGTATTTCGACATGCTGCGTGCCGGCGGGTCCAAGCATCACTCCGAACTGCTGGCCCCGTTCGGTCTGGATGCCTCGGATCCGGCGTTCTGGCACAAGGGCCTGTCGGTCATAGAAGGGTTCATCGACGAGCTTGAGGCGATGGAGGGGTGAGCGCCTATCGGCAGATGTCGGCAGAGGTCCTTGCCGACGCCTGGGGTACGCTCACGCGGTACACGTTCAAGCTGCGGCGGCGCGACGGCGCATGGGACACCCAGATACGCGAGGTCTATGACAGGGGCCACGGGGCGGTCTGCCTGCTGCACGATCCGGTGCGCGACACGGTCTTGCTGGTGCGCCAGTTTCGCCTGCCAATGCAGGTCACGGGGCAGGACCCTTACGTGATCGAGGCGCCGGCGGGCCTTCTGGACGGGGCGGAGCCCGCCCAGCGGATGCGCGCCGAACTGCGCGAGGAGACGGGGTTCGAGGTCTCGGACCTGCGACATCGCGGCGACATCGTGATGTCGCCAGGTTCGGTCAGCGAGCGGCTGGCCTTCTTCACCGGAACCTACGCGCCTGCCGACAGACGCGATGCGGGCGGCGGGGCGGCCGACGAAGGCGAAGACATCGAGGTGCTGGAGCCTACCCTTCCAGAAGCCCTCGCCATGGTCTCGGACGGCCGGATCCGCGATGCCAAGACCATCATCCTGCTGCAGATGCTGGCGCTGGATCCATAGGGTCCGCCGCGAGGACCGCGTCGATCATGGTCTGCGTGCCGCGGCTCCACTCCAGCGGGATCGGCCATGGGGCGCCCGTCGAGACCGAGCGCCCGAACGCCTCGACCTGCAGGACGTACTGGTTCACCGCCGGAAACCGCTCGGTCACGGTCGTGTTGCGCGCGGTCTCGAGCATAAGCCGCGCCTCGCTGTAGGATCCCGCATTGAACGGTACCTCGACCGTGAGCACGCCCGCGTCGCCATGAAATGTCATGCGCTGGCGGGGGTGCAGGCGCATCGACACCATGGCGTCGTAGCGGAAGCTCTGGAAATCGCCCCATACGTGCGCCGCGACGTCGACACCGTTCTCCCATGTGATCCGCGCGTCCAGGTGCCGCGGCTCCTCTCCGGTGGCGAAGCGGGCCGCGCCGAAGACGTAGACGCCGATGTCGCCCAGCGCGCCGCCGCCCGTTTCGGGGCGATTGCGGATGTTTGCGGCGTCGATGTTGCGAAAGCAGAAGGCGGCATCGACATGGGCCAGCGTGCCGATCGCACCCTCCGCCAGCAACGCGCGCACGCGTGCCCACTGTGGGTGGTGGACGATCATATAGGCTTCGGCCGCCAGCTTGCCCGATGCGTCGCGGGCCGCGATCAAGGCGTCGAAGTCGCCGGCGGACAGCGCCATCGGCTTTTCGCACAGGACGTGCTTGCCCGCCTCCAGCGCCTTCACGGTCCATTCGACGTGGAGGTGGTTGGGCAGGGGGATGTAGACCGCGTCGATTTCCGGGTCGGACAGCAGGGCGTCGTAGGTGGTATGGACGCGCAGGCCGGGCGCGAGCATCTCGAACGGTGCGGCCTTCGCGTGCGTCCGCGTGGCCAGCGCCGCCAGCACGGCGCCGTCGGCGCGGTGGATCGCAGGCGCCATATGGCGGCGTGCGAAATCGGCTGCGCCCAGTATTCCCCAGCGGATCGTCATCTCCGGCCCCCGTTTCGGGGCAGGATGACCGCGGACCGACCCAGCGGCAAGCCCCGGCGAAGGTCGCCGCGGGCGTGCTCAGGCGTCCTCCATCATTCCCTTGTCGGCGGCCAGTTCCGTCATGCGCTTTTGCAGCTTCTCGAAGGCGCGCACCTCGATCTGGCGGATCCGTTCGCGGCTGACGTTGTACTGGCCCGACAATTCCTCGAGCGTGACGGGACGGTCCTCCAGCCGGCGCTGCATGAGGATGTCCTTCTCGCGGTCGTTGAGGACGTCCATCGCCTGCACCAGAAGGGCGCGGCGCGTCTCCAGTTCGTCGCGGTCCTCGTAGTCCTGGGCCTGGTCGGCATCCTCGTCCTCAAGCCAGTCCTGCCATTGCGCCGCACCGTCCCCGTCGGCGCTGATCGTCGCGTTCAGCGACGCGTCGCCGCCCGACAGACGGCGGTTCATGCTGACGACCTCGGCCTCGGTGACGCCGAGGTCGTTGGCGATGCGCGCCACGTTCTCGGGGCGCATGTCGCCCTCCTCCAGCGCACCGATGCGGTTCTTGGCCTTGCGCAGGTTGAAGAACAGCTTCTTCTGAGCGCTGGTCGTCCCCAGCTTCACCAGGCTCCACGACCGCAGGATGTATTCCTGGATCGACGCGCGAATCCACCACATAGCGTAGGTCGCGAGGCGGAAGCCACGTTCGGGGTCGAACCGCTTGACCGCCTGCATGAGGCCGACGTTCGCCTCGGATATGACCTCGGCCTGTGGCAGGCCGTAGCCGCGGTATCCCATGGCGATCTTCGCGGCGAGGCGCAGGTGAGACGTCACCATCTGGTGCGCGGCGTCGGTGTCCTGATCCTCGACCCAGCGTTTGGCCAGCATGTACTCCGTCTCGGGCTCCAGCATGGGGAACTTGCGGATTTCCTGAAGGTAGCGCGTCAGCCCCTGTTCAGGGGACGGAGCGGGCAGGTTAGCGTAGCTGGCCATATGGCGTCTCCCGTGGCGTGATAGCTGTTGCATACAAGTTAGTGAACCGTTCCGTTCACTTCAATCCCCTGAACGATGGTGGGCCCGAGGTCTTTACAAATCGTGAACGCCCGAAAGCGCATCGCGCAGGGCGGCCATGTCGGACGGTAACGCCGCGGCGAAGGACATCGGTTCCCCAGTCACCGGATGCACGAAGCCCAGGGTTTCGGCATGGAGCGCCTGACGCGGGAACGCGGCAGCGGCGGCCGCGCCGGGGGCCTTGGCGGCCATGCTGCGCCGGCGGCCATAAACCGCATCGCCGATCAGCGCATGGCCGACATGGGCAAGGTGTACCCGGATCTGATGTGTGCGGCCCGTCTCCAGCCGGCAAGATACCAACGCAGCCGCGCCCCACGCCTCGACCACCTGCACCCGCGTCACCGCATGGCGCCCGCCGGCAGCGACCACCGCCTGCCGCTGGCGGTCGGTGCGGTGCCGGCCGAGGCGGGCCGATATCCGCAGGGTGCCGCCCGGCTCGACGACGACGCCCGCCAGGCCGCGCAGGCGCGGGTCGCCGATGTCGGGCACCCCGTGGCAGATGGCCAGATACCGCCTTTCGACGGTATGGGCCGCGAACTGGGTCGCCAGACCGTGATGTGCGCGGTCGCTCAGCGCGACGACGATCAGGCCGCTGGTATCCTTGTCGATACGGTGCACGATACCGGGCCGGGCCACGCCGCCGACGCCGGAAAGGCCACTGCCGTAACGGCCCAGCAGGGCATTCACCAATGTCCCGTCGGGGCTGCCGGGCGCCGGATGCACCACCATGCCGGCGGACTTGTCGATCACCACGACGTCCGCATCCTCGTACACGATCTCAAGCCCTAGGGACTGCGCCGAAATATGCGTGTCGGCAGGCGGCGGTACGGCGACGACATAGCAGTCGCCGGCGTTCACACGGGCGCGCGGATCGTCTGCCGGCGCGCCGTCCGCACGCCGCACGGCACCCTCCGCAATCAGCCGCATGAGCCGCGACCGGCTGAGATGCGCGTCCGCTGGCGCGTCGCGGGCCAATGCCTTATCAAGTCGCGACGGCGGATCGGCGGCGATCGTGATCGCGACGGACGCCGTCTGTTCGTCGGGCAAGGCCGGGACGGGGGCTGACATGGGCGATACCTCGCACGAACAGGGGCACCCCACCCCCGAGGCCGACCGGGCGCTGCGCGTCCTGCGCCGGCTGGTGACCGTGCTGACGGCGACGATGATCGTCGGGCTCTTAGTGCTGATCGCGCTCTTTGTCACCCGGTTCCCGCGCACCGGGGCCGCGGTCGCGCTGCCGCCGACGCTCGTGCTCCCGGGTGGCGGAACGGCAACGGCGTACACGCAGGGTGACGGCTGGTTCGCCGTGGTCGCCGACGGGGCGCGCATCCACGTCTACGACGCCACTTCCGGCGCCCTTCGCCAGTCGGTCGAGATCCTGGGTCATGACTGAGCCCGACGCCGCCGATGCGGGCAGCGAAGGCTGGGGCGCGCTGAGGAGGGATGGTACCGCCTCCCCGGCTTGAACGGGGGACCTCCTGATCCACAATCAGGCGCTCTAACCAACTGAGCTAAGGCGGCACGACGCGTTCGGTCTAGCGTCGCGCCCGCAGCGGTGCAAGGGGGCGCCGCTTGCCACAGCGGGGACCGCAGGCTAGGCACGCGGGCAGCGGCCGACGGGCCGGCGGGAGGCGCGACGGTGGGTATCGACAGGCAGAGCGACACGGCGGCGAACCTTCAGATCGGACCGACCGACAGCGGGATGGTGCGTCTCTACCTCGAAGGCGACGGGATCGATCTGCCGCTGGACTTCGACCCCGACGAGGCCGATGAGATCGCCGAGGAGCTCCGCGCCGCAGCCGCCCGTGCCCGCCAGATGGCGCCGCGCGGCCGCTGAGCGCCCACCGGCCTCCGCCCCCCGCCCCCCGCGCAACGCAGGGGCCGGGTTCGAACGATCCCGGATTGCGGCACTCCCGCCCGGCGACGGTCCACCGACAGTCGGATCTGCCGGAACGGTCGCGAGGTGTCAGCCGCCGGTCCCGGCCAGCGGATCCTGCGCCGCCTGTAGACGCAGCGCCGCATGGCGGGCCAGACGCAGCGTCGTCGCCCGCCGCCGGGGGGCCGACAGCCGCGCCTCGGGCGCCATCCGCAGAAGGCAGGCGTCGTAGGCGTCGGCGATCAGCAGCCCCGTGCCGTCGGGCAGCAGGTCGGTCGGAAACGCCTCGTCGACCGCCCAGAAATAGCGGTCGCACCAGTCGAGGTAGCCCGCCCACTTGCAGTCGCCGGCAAAGTCGGCGCGACCGGACTTGCACTCGACGATCCAGATCTCGCCCTTCGGTCCCACCGCGATGACGTCCACGCGCAGGCCCGGCGCCGGCACGAATTCGGTCATGCAGGCGAAGTCGTGATCGCGCAGGTGGCGGCAGACCCCCCTTGCCAGGAGCTGCCCGGGGCGCTGCCGGACGACCGGCGACGGCGTTTGTACGGATGCCGGACGATGCGGCGGCGAACGCGTCGCGTCCGTCCTGTCCGGACCCTCGCGGTCCCCGGGCCACGCCGGCACGTTGATGTATTCTGAAGGATCGCGCCCGGACATGGGACAAGTGTGAACAAACGGTAAACGGATGACAAGATCCGACGTTCGGGACACATCCGTGTCCGGTATCCAACCGCCGGCCGAACTGAACCATCAAGGTTGGCCGGCCATGACGCACCCCGGACAGGCAGACTGGGAACGGGGAACGACGGTCGCGTCGCACGAGGGTTCGTCGCGGCACCCCTGCCCGGGCCTTGTCGTCCCGCACAACGCGCCATAGATATCGGGGAGGCGGGTACTGCCCTTCTCGTGCCGGGGTCAAATTCCGGTGGCCTTAAGTCAATCCGAGGGAGCTGGCTCTGATCGGATCCTGGTCCGGTTACCCGGTGCCCACCTGTGCAAGCAGGTCCTCGGGAATTACGTACCCTTACGGTTGTTCTGGTGGTCCCGCCGCTTTCCTACCCGTTACGTGATCCGGCCGTGACGGCGGGGGTGCTTTCCCCGCCGTGCGGCGCGCGCTAGCGTCGGCCAGTCCAAAACACGGCCGGAGAGCCGCAATGACCGATGCCCGCCATGACAGCAGCAACGGCCCCTCCACGAACCGGGAGGTCCAGGGTCTTCGGGCCGCGCGCGAGATCGAGGCGCATCTGGGCTGGCTCGACAGCTTTGCCGGCACCGCTCTGGGTGTTCTGGCGGTGGCCTCGGGGATCTACACCTACCTCGGCGTGTCGTCGCTTCTGGACGACGACGGGGCGCTGACGGTCTTCGCCGCGCTGGCCTATTCCATCGCGGTCAGCACCGGCATCTTCGTCTTCTGGTCCTACCTCATGCGGCTTCTGCCGGCGATGCGAACGCTCGGCTCCCGGCTGGGTTTGCTGGGGACGATGGCGCTGGGGTCGCTGGCCATCGTCGCCATGTCGTCGTGGCTGAATGCGGCGGCGCTGGCCGGCGCGGCGGCGGTGGAGCAGCACCTCGCGCGGACGGTGCAGGACTATCAGGGCGCGCTGGAGCGGGCGCACACGGTGGCGGTGGCGGGCCAGTCGCTGGGGCGCGACGTCGCCCGCGTCCGCCAGTCCTTCGAGGACCTCAGCGAACAGGAAGCGACGGGCGACCTGTCGGGCATCGCCGGGCGCGGCGCGGTGTTCCGCGTGCTGCGGCAGAAGGCGCAGGAGCTGTCCGCTCTCGAAACGCAGATCGCGGCGCAAGAGCCGCAGGTCGCAGACGCGTTTGCCGAGGGCAACGCCATCCTCAGCCGGATGCGCGCCCTCACGGTCGAGCCGGGCCCGGTCGAGGCCCGCTCGGTCGAGTTCTCGGAGGCCGCGGTGCGGCTGGCCGGGCTGATCACCGGGCTGCGGCAGCTTTCGGTGGCGCCGCTGGTCTCGCGCGCGGCGCAGGACCTGGCCGCGTCGGTCGTCCTGCCCGTGCTGGACGGCAACAGCGCGGACACCCGCACGAGCCAGGAGGCGACCATCGCGTCGGTTCTGGACGTTCTGGGACAACGCGCGCTGACCCTGCGCGCCGCGGCCGACGAGGTGACCGCGATGCCGCCCGCCGCCGACACCACCTATACCCCCATCTCCACGGCCGATGCGGTGATCCGCTATGCCGGCAACTTCGTCCCGTCCTGGGCCGGCGCCATCGCCATCGACCTGTTGCCGGCGGTGCTGGTGCTGATCCTGATGGTGACGCACGGCGCCGTCCGGTCGGGACGCGAGGGCGCCGGCGTCGAGGACACGATGAGCGTCGCCGACCTGCGCGCGGCCCTCGCCGCGCTGCGCGACGTCGACCTCGCGCTCGGGGGTCCCGGAAGACGTCTGGACGGTGCAGCGACGCTGGAAGAGCCGTCCGCCGGACAGACGGAGACGCCATTCCGCGAGGGTGCGCAGGCGGATGTCGCCGCGTCCCCCTCCCCGTCCGCGGGCTCCGAGGCCGAGGGCGCCACGCCGCTACGCCGGGCGACCGGCCGCGAGGCGGGATGAACGCGGCGTGACGGGCAGGATCGGCACCGGCGCCGCGCTGCGGATGCTGCTGGTCGTGCAGCTGGGCATGGGCGCCGTGCTTTTCGCGTCGGACCTCTGGGACGACGGTGCCGGTGCGGGTCCGCTGCGCGCCCTGCCCCGGCTCTTTGCGCCGCAGCCGCCCAGCCTCGACGCGCCGGTGCGGCCGGGCGACCAGACCCGCCGCTACCGGCGCGACACCGGCGCCCCCGCAAGGACGGGCGCGCCGCTGCCGGCCACGAACGACATGCCCGCCCGGCTGAGCCTCGCCGTGGACGGCGACACGATCCGGCTGGCGGGGCGCATCGCGCCGGGCGACGCCGACCGTCTGGCAGACGCGCTGAGGGAGACCGCCGACACCGGGGACGGGGTGCTGCCGGGCGACGCCGAACCGGGTGGCCCGCCCCTGCGGACCGCCCTTCTGGACAGTCCGGGCGGGTCGGTCGCGGACGCGCTGGCCATCGGACGCACCCTGCGCGAAGCAGGGCTGGAAACGGAGGTCGGCGCCGGGGCCGTCTGCCTTTCGGCCTGCCCGTACATGCTGGCCGGCGGCGCCGCGCGGCGCGTCGATCCGGATGGCTTCGTCGGCGTCCACCAGCACTATTTCGGCGAAAGCGGCGTCCAGCCCGCCTTCATGGCGGTCGAGGACGTGCAGCGCGGCCAGGCCCGCGTCATGGTGCATCTGGACGCGATGGGCGTGGACCCGTTGCTGATGCAGCATGCCATGACCACCGCGCCCGACGAGATCTACGTCCTGCTACCCGAAGAGCTGGAGCGTTACGCCCTCATCACCGCTCCCTGACCCGCACGGCCCGCGCGCAACGCCGCCTAGCTGGCGAACGCCTCCGGCCGGGCCTCTCGCGCCATGTGATCGAGGACGCCGTTGACGAAGCGGGGCTCGCGACCCTCGGGGAAGAACGCCTTGGCGACGTCCACGAATTCGCTGATGACGACCTTCGGCGGCGTCTCGGCGATGACCAGCTCGGCGCCTGCCGCGCGAAAGAGGGCGCGCAGGGTCGGGTCGATGCGGTCAATGCGCCATTTCTCGACGATGGCGCGGTCGGCCAGCTGGTCGATGCGCGCCTGCCGCGACACCGCCGTGTCCAGCAGCGCACGGAAGAGGTCCACGTCGCCCTCGGCCATCTCGTCGCCCTCGTAGACGGCGCCGAAGCGGTGGTCCTCGAACTCCACGCGGACGCGGTCCACACCCAGCGATGAATGCTCCATCTGGAAGAGCGCCTGCACCGCATAAAGCCGGGCGGCCGATTTCATCTGGCGGCGATCGGGCTTGCGCGTCGCGGCGGTCACGATCCGTCCCGTCCCGCGCGAAAGCCGATGCCCTTGCCGGTCGCCGCCCACCGGCGTTGCAGCGCGACAAGGTGCACCGCCGCCGCCGCCGCCGCGCCAGCGGTATCCAGCCGGGCCGCGTCGGCGCGTTCCTCGGCCTGCTCCATGTTCTCGACCGTGATGATTCCGTTGCCGATGGCCAGACCCTGTAGCCCCAGCAGGGTCAGGCCCCGGGCGCTTTCCCCGATCACGATGTCGTAGTGGCTGGTCCGCCCGCGAATGACGCAGCCCAGCGCCACGTAGCCGTGATAGTCCTTCAGCCGGTGGGCAAGCGTGATCGCCGGCGCGATCTCAAGAGACCCCGTCACCTCGACCGTATCATGCGCGGCGCCGGCGGCCTCGATCACCCGCCGGGCGGAGGCGAGCTGTGACGCGGCGATCTTCGCGTAGTAGTCCGCGATGACGATCAGGATCTCCGCGGGCGCGTCGAACCGCGGCAGGGCCCTCTCGACGTCGGAATGGCCGGCCATCACGCAGTCCCCGTGATGCGGCGGGTGTCTGCGATCTCGAGGCCGTAGGCCTCAAGTCCGACGACCTTGGGCCTGGGCGAGTTGGTCAGCAACACGATCCGGCTCAGTCCCAGCGACGACAGGATCTGCGCGCCCAGCCCGTACTGGCGCAACGTCTGCGGCGACACCTCGTCGGAGGTGGCGAGCTTCATGTGCAGGTCGCGCAGCAGGACCAGCGCGCCGCGCCCCTCGGCCGCGATCAGGCGCATGGCGGCCCCGAACTCGGCCGCGCGGCCCGGGCCTCCGGTGCCCACGACGTCCAGCAACGGGTCCAGCGCATGCATCCGCACCAGCACCGGATCGTCGCCCGACAGGTCGCCCGTGGTCAGCACGATGTGCTCGGCGCCCTGCGTCTCGTCCGTATAGACGCGCATCGTCCAGTCGCCGCCGAACTCGGACGTGATGGGGCGTTCGTCGCGGACCCGCACGAGGTTGTCGTGCCGGCGGCGGTAGGCGATGAGGTCGCTGATGGTACCGATCTTGAGCCCGTGGCGCTGCGCGAAGGCGACGAGGTCGGGCAGCCGCGACATGCTGCCGTCGTCGTTCATGATCTCGCAGATCACGCCGGAGGGGTTCAGGCCGGCCAGCCGCGCGATGTCCACGGCCGCCTCGGTGTGCCCCGCGCGCACCAGGACGCCGCCATCCCGCGCGCGCAGGGGGAACACGTGGCCCGGCGTCGCGATGTCGGCGGCGGTCGCGGCCCCGTCGATGGCGACGGCGACGGTATGGGCGCGGTCGTGCGCGCTGATCCCGGTGGTCACGCCCTCGCGCGCCTCGATGCTGACGGTGAACGCCGTTTCATGACGCGACGAGTTCGACGATGCCATGAGGGGCAGTTCCAGTGCGTCGATCCGGGTGCCGGGCAGCGTCAGGCAGATCAGCCCGCGCCCGTGCGTCGCCATGAAGTTGATGGCGTCGGGCGTCGCCATCTGGGCAGGGATGACGAGGTCGCCCTCGTTCTCGCGGTCCTCGTGGTCGACGAGGATGAACATCCGACCGTTGCGCGCGTCCTCGATGATCTCGTCGATGGACGAGACGGCGTCGGAATAGTCGTACTCGTCACGGGTCGTGTCGGACACGCGGCACCTCCTCGGGGGCACCCCTCAGACGGGCCGCCATCGCGGGGCAGATAACGGCTCGGACGGGGCATTGCCACCCCGCGTCGGCAGCCCCCGGGGCGGACGACCGCGGCTCGCCGTGCAGCTGCTCGTGCCGGCCGGCGCACGGGCGTTCGGGACGCACCGGTGCGCCGGATTGCGGTGCCGGCGTCCTTCGCCCGGCCCGGACAGACCGGGCGCCGACCCGGCACGGCGACGAAAGGGGCCGGTCGCGCCGATGCTACCCGGGGGAGACTTCTGCGAAATAACGGGCCTCGTTCAGATAGCCGGCCAGCCCGCCCGCCGCGCTCCACGCCGACTCCCACGGAGCGGCCCCGACGAGAAGAACGGCATCCGGCGATACGCCAATGCCGGCGAGGGCGGCGCGGGTCAGCGCGCGCTGATCGCGCCAGAGCGCCATCGCCGCGGGTGCCGGGGCCACGCTGTCGAGTGGCCGCGGTGCCCTGTCGGGGACAGGGAGGGGCGGCGCCATCAGCGCGATGAGGGCGGCGCCCTCGATTTCCGACAGGCGCCCGGCCCGGTCCTGCGGCACCGTATCGCCCGCCCGCATCAGGTGCAGGGCGTTGGACGAAAACAGGAAGGCGACGATGTCGCATCCCGTCGTGGCGCGCACGGTGGCGTAGGTCGTATAGTCGAGGCCCAGCGCCCGCGCCCGCGCCACCCGGCGGCGTACGACGTTCAGCGGCAGATGCGGCAGCAGGTCGCGCCGCGCCCGGCTCCAGCAATGGCGGCGCCATCCGGCGCCCGCTGCCAGGGGTGGCCCGTGGTTGTGGCCGATCCCGCTCATTCCATCTGGACCCGGCCGACGGTTGCGGCCGCGTCTTCCAACGCATTGGCACCGGATCCGAAACCGGTCGCGCCGACACCCGTAAGCCTCCGGCCATGCGGATGCTCGGGATCGCGGCGGCAGTCGCGCCTGTCGAACGTTCCGTCCGGCAGACGGCGGATATCAATGCAGCGGTCGCCGCCGGGGTCCCCGATGCTGCGCGTCACCACCGGCTTCATGCGGCGGCACCCAGCCGCGCGACATAGCGGGCGACGGTGTCGACCTCGATGTTCATCGGGTCGCCGATGGATGCCTCGCCCCAGGTCGTGACCGCCTGCGTATGGGGGATCAGGTTCACGCCGAAGCGGGTGGCCCCGCCTGTGTCCTCCACCGCGTTCACGGTCAGCGAGGTTCCGTTCAGCGCGACCGATCCCTTGGGCGCGATGAACCTGCCCAGCGCCGCCGGCGCATCGAGCGTGACCCGCGTGCTGTCGCCCTCGCGAGACATCGCCACGACGCGCGCCACGCCGTCGACATGGCCGGACACGATGTGACCGCCCAACTCGTCGCCCACGCGCAGGGAGCGTTCGAGGTTGACGCAACGACCTTCGGTCCAGCGATCCCCCAGTGCGGTGGCGCCCGTTGTCTCGGCCGAGACGTCGACCTCGAACCAGCCGTCCGGCGGCGGCCCCAGTGCCACGACCGTAAGGCACACACCGTCGCAGGCGATAGAGGCGCCGATGTCGATGCGCGCGGTATCGTAGCCGCAGGCGATGCGGACCCGCAGGTCTCCCCGGCGCTCCAGCTGGACGACGCGGCCGACGTCGGTGACGATTCCGGTGAACATGGCGCAGACCCCCGGCAGACAGGCGCGGACGCGCCACGGCTTCGCTGTTTACGATACGCGAACGCGTCGCCGCGGGGCAAGCGGAGCCGTAGGCCGAGGAACCTGGCGGCGCCACTCCATCATGGCGTCGCCGCCGACGTCGCGGACGGAATGCAGTCGGAACCGCGGCGCTGCGGCCAGATCCGCGAGGCCCAGACCACCCATGCCGGGCAGGCCGTCCGAGCCGATGGCGAGCCCGGCGCAGAAGGTCACGATCCGGTCCACAAGCCCCGCGCGCAGCAGCGCCGCGGCAAGGGTGCCTCCGCCCTCGCAGAGAACCCGCGTGAGCCCCGCCGCGCCCAGCGCCTGCAGCATCGCCGCCGGATCCGGGCGCCCGCGGGGCGACGCGACCTCGATCATGCGGACGCCGGCCGCCGTCCATCCGGCAATCACGACCGCCTCCATCGGCGCGTGGAGGATCCACAGCGGAACCTCCGCAGCCGAACGGGCCAGCCGCCCGCCGGGCGCGATGTCGGCGCCGGCCGACGCGACGATGCGCACCGGCTGCGGCATGTCGCCCATTCCCCGCACCGTCAGCATCGGGTCGTCGGTCCGCGCCGTCCCTCCGCCTACCAGCACCGCGTCGTGCGTCGCGCGCATCGCGTGCACAGCCCGCCGCGCCGAGGGGCCGGTGATCCAGCGCGACGCCCCGCCGGAGGTCGCGATCCGCCCGTCGAGGGACGTGGCAAGCTTGAGCGTGACCATCGGCCGCCCCGCCGTGATGCGCAGGACAAAACCGGCATGGTCCGCGGCGGCAGCGGCCGCGCCCTTGCCCGTATCCACGTCGATACCGGCGGATCGCAGCCGCGCATGGCCGGCGCCTGCGGTGCGCGGATCGGGATCCTCCATCGCCGAGACGACGCGCGCCACGCCCGCCGCGATCAGCGCAACCGCGCAGGGCGGCGTGCGGCCGTGATGCGCGCAGGGCTCCAGCGTCACGAAGGCCGTGGCGCCGCGCGCGGCGTCGCCCGCCTGCGCCAGTGCCACCGTTTCGGCATGGGGGCGACCGCCGGGCCGGGTCCAGCCGCGCCCGACGATGCGGCCGTCGTTCACAATCACGCAGCCGACCGCCGGGTTCGGCCAGACCCGCCCCAGCCCGCGCCGCCCCAGCGACAGCGCATGCGCCATCGCCGCCGCGTCGCTGGCCTGCATCATTCGTCGGGCTTGCCCGGTGGGCGAAGCTCGCTGACGAACTTGTCGAAGTCGTCGGCGGCCTGGAAATTCTTGTAGACGCTCGCAAAGCGCACGTATGCGACCGTGTCGATGCGGGCGAGCGTCTCCATGACGATCTCGCCGATGGCCTTGCTGGGGATGTCGGTGTCGCCCATGCTTTCCAGCCGCCGCACGATGCCGCTGATCATCTGGTCCATCCGCTCGGGCTCGATGGGGCGCTTCTGCAGGGCGATGCGGATCGACCGTTCCAGCTTGGTCCGGTCGAACTCCTCGCGCCGCCCGTTCGACTTGATGACGACGAGGTCGCGCAACTGCACGCGTTCGTAGGTGGTGAAGCGTCCGCCGCAGGCCGGGCAGAACCGGCGCCGGCGGATGGCGACGTGATCCTCGGCGGGCCGCGAATCCTTTACCTGCGTGTCGACATTGCCGCAAAACGGACAGCGCATCCCGGTCCCCCACTGCTTGGCCCGCGGAGGACCGAGGCCGAGCATAGAGACCGCGCCAAGATATGGGTAGCCGTGAAATGCCGCCACCAGATGCGGTGGGCCATGTCGGATGCACGGGCGTGCTCTGGGCCGCGACGCCGGCTGGAGTTCTGGCACGCGCCGGTCCGGCAGGGAGGTACGACAGCAACGGTTCGGCCGATCCCCCCCCGGCGCCCGCCACGTCCCAGCCGGGGCGAAACGTCTAAGCGCCGATCAGCGGCCGGGGTAGCGGCGCCGCTCGATCTCGCACAGGGCGCGGGCGTGGCCGACGCTGACCGCGTCGCCGCCCCCGATCCTCAGCAGCCCCGTGGACCCCCCGGAGGCGGCGGCCCGCGTGGTGAACCGGATGCCCTCTCCCGACCGGCGGGGCGGCACGGACACGCGGTAGATCCGCCGGTCCGACCGCAATCCCAACTCTCGTCGGGCATAGTCGCCGGCCGCGCACCAGAAGCTGATCGCGCCGGAGCGCCCCTGGTACGCCACGTCGAAGGTGGCCGGCCCGACCGCTTCGACCCGCATTCCATTGTCGGCGAGGAACGCGGCCGATGCGACCTGCGGCCCGGCGACGGCCAGTGCCAGCGCGAGGGCGACGATGGGTCTGGACATTGTGAACTCCTCTGGCAGCACACGGATCATCCCGTGGAAAAGCCGATATTACCCTCAGATAGACTAAATTCCCGGGCGTCCAGCGCGTTCCCGGCCGCCGGGACCGTCATCGGACAGGCCCGGGTGATCCTCAGATATCCGCCTGACGGGTGGGAGAACAGAACAGTCGCGCGCCATAGGTGTCGTCGCGACGTTGCGGCTCGGGGCGGTAGCGGATCGCGGTGATGCCCGCGAAGTAACCCGGCGAGCAGACGTCGGCGTTGAAATAGTCGCGGATCGCGTTCTGCGCACGACGGTCTCCGGTGGCGTCGTCGGTCAGAGGCGGTCCGCCCACCGCCTCGATCATGACGCCGTAGGACCCGTTGTTGGCGCTGAAGGTGTGCCCGATCGAATATGTCACGCCGTCGCCCGCGCGGTGCTGCGCGGTGACCATGTCCGGCGACCGGAAGGCCGAGGCCTGATCCAGCGACGGGTCGGCGACCTCGCACGCCGTGAGACACAGAAACATGATAGGCGCAGCGGCCGCTATCCTCATCATCGAACCTTCCATCGGTGACCCTTCCGCGCCGCCGGACCGCCCGTCGCGCGCGCCACTGTTTTCCTACTGGTCCAGGAACGACCGAAGCTTGCGCGACCGGCTGGGGTGCTTGAGCTTGCGCAGCGCCTTCGCCTCGATCTGGCGGATCCGCTCGCGCGTGACCGAGAACTGCTGGCCGACCTCTTCGAGCGTATGGTCGGTGTTCATTCCGATGCCGAAGCGCATGCGCAGCACGCGTTCCTCGCGCGGTGTGAGGCTGGCCAGAACCCGTGTCGTCGTCTCCTTGAGGTTCTCCTGAATCGCAGAATCGAGGGGCAGGACGGCGTTCTTGTCCTCGATGAAATCGCCGAGCTGGCTGTCCTCCTCGTCGCCGATGGGGGTCTCGAGGCTGATCGGCTCCTTGGCGATCTTCATCACCTTGCGGACCTTCTCGAGCGGCATCTGCAGCTTGGCGGCCAGCTCCTCGGGCGTCGGTTCGCGGCCGATCTCGTGCAGCATCTGGCGGCCGGTGCGCACCAGCTTGTTGATCGTCTCGATCATGTGCACGGGGATGCGGATGGTGCGGGCCTGATCGGCGATCGAGCGGGTGATCGCCTGCCGGATCCACCATGTCGCATAAGTGCTGAACTTGTAGCCGCGGCGGTACTCGAACTTGTCGACCGCCTTCATCAGGCCGATGTTGCCTTCCTGAATGAGATCGAGGAACTGCAGGCCGCGGTTCGTGTATTTCTTGGCGATGGAGATCACGAGACGCAGGTTCGCCTCGACCATCTCCTTCTTGGCCTGCCGCGCCTCCTTCTCGCCCTTCTGAACCTGCTGGACGATGCGGCGGAACTCGGAGATGTCGACGCCGACGTATTGGCCGACCTGGGCCATGTCGCCGCGCAATTCCTCGATCTTGGGTGTGGAGCGTTCGACGAAGGCCTGCCAGCCGCGGCCCGACTTTTCGGACATGCGGTCCAGCCAGGCGGGGTCCAGCTCGTGCCCGCGGTAGGCGTCCACGAACTCGCGCCGGTTGATGCGGGCCTGGTCGGCCAGCTTCACCAGGGCGCTGTCGATCGACATGATCTTGCGGTTGATGCCGTAAAGCTGGTCGATCAGCGCCTCGATGCGGTTGTTGTGCAGGTGCAGCTCGTTGACCAGCAGCACGATCTCGGAGCGGAGCGTCTGGTACTTGCCCTCGGCGGTCGCGCTGAACGATCCGTCCTCGTTCAGCGTTGCCGACATGCGCAGGTCCTGCATCTCGGCCAGCTCGCCGTAATCGCGGGCGATGACGTCCAGCATTTCCAGCACGCGCGGCTTCAGCGCGGCCTCCATGGCGGCGAGGCTCATGTTGGCCTGCTCGTCCTCGTCGTCGTCGTCCTTCTCGATGGGCTGTCCGTCGGCGTCGAGCTCGGGCTGCGCCTCGGCGGCGCCGGCCGGGGCGGCGGCACTGCCGACCCCGCCCGTTCCGACGACCGGCACGGACGACTCCTCGCCCTCCTCGCCCAGCTGACGGCCGAAGGTCGTCTCCAGGTCGATGACGTCGCGCAGCAGGATGTCCTCGGACAGAAGCTCGTCGCGCCAGATCGTGATCGCCTGGAAGGTCAGCGGGCTTTCGCACAGGCCCGCGATCATCGTGTTGCGGCCGGCCTCGATCCGCTTGGCGATGGCGATCTCGCCCTCGCGGCTCAGCAACTCGACGCTGCCCATCTCGCGAAGGTACATGCGGACCGGATCGTCGGTGCGGTCCAGCTTTTCGGTCTCGGAGGTCGAGACGGCGATGTCGCGCGCGGAGGACTGAGTGACGACGTCGGTGCCGGCCTTTTGCTCTTCCTCCTCGGCCTCCTCGTCCTCGATGATGTTGATGCCCATCTCGGACAGCATCGACATCACGTCCTCGATCTGCTCGGAGCTGACCTGTTCGGGCGGAAGGACCTGGTTGAGCTGATCGTAGGTGATGTAGCCCTTCTCGCGCGCCTCGGCGATCATCTTCTTGACCGCCGTCTGGCTCATGTCCAGCATGGCTTCGCCGTCGGCCTCGTCGCGCTTGCGGTCGTCGTTGTCCTTGGCCATGCAGCATCTCCTCCATAGAGTCGCCGGCGCGGGGCCGGGCGCAGAACCCTGTGCGACGGCTGTCGCGAATCACTTACGGCGAATCATCGATTCGCGATCATGCCTAACGGCAGCATGCTTACCAAATCCTGCACCGGCCGGACAGGCACGCGATTCGCGGCCGCCTTACGTATCGTCCCGCGGCCGCCCGGTCCCTTCCGAATCGACCCCGATCCGGCGAAGCAGGTCGGCGAATGCCGTCCGTTCAGAGCGGTCCAGTCGCGTCCCGTTCGCCCCGGTGTCGTAGCGCGCCCGGTCGTCGTCGGCGGTGGCGGTGGCGCTGTCGCGGCGGCGCACGGCCTCGGCCAGACGCCATGTCAGGCCCTCGTCCGTTCCGTCGCCGTCCCGCGCGGGCGCGGCGATGTCCTGCATCGCCTCCTCCATCTCGCGCGCGACGCCGCGGCCGGCCAGAAGCTTGGTCAGTTCCTCCTCCAGACACAGGGCGGCCGCATCGGCCCCCGCACCCGGGCGCAGTGCAGGTATCAGCGCAAGATGGGTCCACGCACGCAGCCTTTCAAGGCGCTCTGCCGCGATGGCCGACGCAGGGTCCTGCGGCGCCGCGGACTGGCAGCTGCGCAGCAGTGCCGCGGCGATGACGGCGTGGTCGGAGGACTGGAACTCGATCCTCTCGATCATCTGCTCGAACCGGGGGGCGAGGCCGGGATGGGCCAGCAGAACCGCCAGCACGGTCGCCTCGCGCAGCTCGTCCCCCACCCGGCCGCCGCCCTGAACCAGCGGGTGCGCCCGGGTCGACGTGCGCATCCGCGACGGCCCGGCCTTGCGGCGCGGATCGAAAAGCTTCCAGCGCAGGTCCTTCAACGCCCGGTCGTAATGCCGCCTTACGCCCGGGTCCGCGATCCGCGCGACGGTGTCGGCCAGCGACGTGTCGAAGGCGGCGCGGCGTTCGGGGCTGTCGAGATCGCGCCCCTCGGTCTCGCGTCGCCAGAGCGCGGCGATCATCGGCTCGGCACCGTCCAGCAGGGCCTGCATCGCCGCGGACCCGCCGGCGCGGATCACGTCGTCCGGGTCCTGCCCGGGCGGCAGGATGCAGAACCGCAGCGACTGCCCCGGCGCAAGCAGCGGCAAGGCCAGATCGACCAGCCGCAGCGCCGCCCGCTGGCCCGCCGCATCGCCGTCAAGCGCCACGATCGGTTCGGGGTGCATCCGCCACATCAGCTGCAGCTGATCCTCGGTGATGGCGGTGCCCAGCGGGGCCACGCAGGCCGCGAACCCCGCCTCGACCAGGGCGATGACGTCCATGTAGCCCTCGGCCACGATCAGCGGCGCATCGCCCGCCGCCGCCCGCGCGGGACCGTGGTTGTAGAGGCTGCGCCCCTTGTCGAAGAGCGGCGTCTCGGGCGAGTTGTAGTATTTCGCGCGGGCGTTCGGATCCATCGCACGGCCGCCCAGCCCTATGGCCCGACCGCGCGCGTCGCGAATGGGAAAGACGATGCGCCCGCGGAACCTGTCGTAGGGCGCGCCCCCGCGGTCCGATGGTGCGGCCAGCCCGGCCCCGATCACATCGGCCTCGGCGACGCCCTGCGCGCGCAGATGAGCCAGCACGCCGCCCTGGGCCGGTGCGAACCCGATCTCCCACCGGCCCTGCGCCGCCGTGTCGAGACCCCGCCCAGCCAGATAGTCGCGCGCCGGCTCGGCCGCGCCTGTGCGCAACTGAAGGCGGAACCAGCGCACCGCCTGCTCCATCACGTCGCCCAGCCGGTCGCGGGCGTCCTGCCGTTTCGCCGCGGCCGGATCGCGGTCCGGCAGCGCCATGCCGGCCTCGCCCGCCAGCAGGCGGACCGCCTCCATGAAATCGACGTTCTCGGTCTTCTGCACGAAGGCGAAGAGGTCGCCCTTTTCGTGGCAGCCGAAGCAGTAATAGAAGCCCTTTCGGTCGTCGACGTGGAAGCTGGGAGTCTTTTCGTGGTGGAAGGGACAGGGCGCCCACATGTCGCCGCGCCCGGCATTGGATTTCCTCGCGTCCCAGACAACGCGCCGTCCGACCACATCCGACAGGCTGACCCGTCCGCGTAGCTCGTCGATGAAACCGGGGGGCAAACTCATGGGCAGACTATCGGCCCGGCGGCGCGCCTAGTCCAGCGCGTGCGCGTCCCCTCCCGGACGGTGAAAGGAGACCGTGCCGGCCGGCGCCGCGCATCACGACGACAGCCGCCCCGAACCGTTACCGGCGGGCGGCGACGGCCTCCATCGCGACGGTGAGGTCGTGGACGGCGGTCGGCGTCATCGACCGGAACACAAGGATGTCGAAGGCATCTGGCGCACGGCGCACGAGGATGCAGTTCATGTGGGACAGCAGCGTGCGCGCCACGCGTCCGGGCGGCATCGTCGCGGGACGCAGGTCGACGGGGCAGAGACGCGCCAGGATGTCGGCGGCGCCCTCCCCCTCCAGTCGCAGGACGCCCCAGGCGTCGGACTGGTCCGTCACGGCCATGCCGGCCAGGTCGCCCGGCGCGGCACCGAGGATCATGCACTGCCCGCGCCCGGACCAGAACGCATCGCCGGACACCTCGCCCGGAGCGGGAAAGGCGGCACCCGCGCGGTCGGCGAAGGCCTCCATGTCAGCGCCAGCCAGCGCCGCGACCGAGGTGATCGCCTCGGGCTCGACCTCGGTGAGTGTGACGGTGCCGCGCGCGACCGGCAGCAGCCCCTCGCCGGGCGTCCTGGCGATCAGGCTACCCACGCAGGCGCCCTCCCTCGGGATCGACCACGACCGGGTCGCCGACGATGCAGGCCGTCGTCACGCCGCGCAGGTGATCGACCATCGCGACTCTCTCCCCATGCCGCGCCCGGCCGTTCCTGAGGAACCCGAGGGCGATCTGCCGGCCCGCGTCCGGCGAATGCCCGACCGAGGTGACGTAGCCCTGGCTGTGCACGCGGGTATGCGACACGTCCTCGTTGAAGAGATGCGCGCCGGCGTACAGCACGCCCTGGCGCGATACCGGACGCAGGCCGACCAACTGCTCGCGCTCGGGTCCGCACAGTCCCGGACGCGCGGCCATGGTGCGGCCGATGCAATCCTTCTTGCCCGACACCATGCGCTCCATCCCGATGTCGAAGGCGGTGGTGCGGCCGTGGATCTCGGCGTGGGTGATGTGCCCCTTCTCGATCCGCAGGACGTTCAGCGCCTCCATCCCGTAGGCACCGCCGCCGAACCCCTCGGCCTGCGCGACCAGCGCGCGGAAGAAGCTGTCGCCGTAGCGCGCCGGCACCGCCACCTCGTAGGCATGTTCGCCAGAAAACGAGATGCGGAAGAGCCGCCCGGGCACGCCCATGACATCGACCGCACCGCAGGCCATGAAGGGCCAGTCGGCGTCCGTCACGTCGACGTCGACCAGCGCGTTCACCAGTTCGCGCGCGCGCGGACCGGCGACGGCGAATTGCGCCCATTGCTCGGTGACCGAGATGATGGCCACGTCGAGATCGGGCCGCAGGCACTGATGGACGAAATCCAGATGCTTCATCACCGCGCCCGCGGCAGCGGTGGTGGTGGTCATGACATAGCGATGCTCGCCCAGACGCGCGGTGGTGCCGTCGTCCATGACGTGGCCATCCTCGCGCAGCATCAGCCCGTAGCGCACGCGCCCGACCTTCAGCGACGCGAACCCGTTGGCGTAGACGAGGTCCAGAAGCTCGGCCGCGCCGGGGCCCTGGATGTCGATCTTGCCCAACGTGCTGACGTCGCAGACGCCCACCGACCCGCGCACCATCGACACTTCGCGGTCGCACGACTGCCGCCAAGACGCCTCGTCCGGCTTGGGGAAATAGGAGGGGCGATACCACAAGCCCGCCTCGATCATGGGAGCGGCCATGGCGACGCTGGCCGCATGGCTTGTGGTGAACCGCTGCGGGGCGAAGCCGGCGCCGGTGCTGCCCGCGCCCATCGCGCCGATGCTGACGGGAGTGTAGGGTGGGCGGAAGGTGGTGGTTCCGGTCTCGGGAATGCCGCGCCCGGTGGCGTCGGCCAGGACGGCCAGCGCGACGACGTTGCTGACCTTGCCCTGGTCGGTCGCCATGCCCTGCGTCGTGTAGCGCTTCACATGCTCGACCGAACGGAAGTTCTCGGCCACGGCCAGCGTCACGTCCTTGACCGTCACATCGTTCTGCAGGTCCAGCCAGGCGCGCCCCTTGCCGGGTACCTGCCAGAACGCACGCACCTCGCCCGCGGCGCCGTCGGCGTCAGGCACGTCGATGTCCGGGACGGCGATGTCGATGGCGTCCAGAGTGGCCGCAGCGGCACGGGCGCCGTCCTCGAGGCAGGCGCGGGTGGCATAGACGCCGTTCGCCGACCCGGCCACCACCATGCCCGGAATGGCGTCCGGGGCGGGGACGAAAGCGGCGATGTCGTCGCGCCAGACGGGACGGCCGTTCATGTGGCAGGTCAGAGCGACGTTCGGGTTCCACCCGCCAGAGATCGCCAGCGCGGTGGACCATTTCTCGACCTCGCCGCCGTCGTGCCGGATCCGGACCCGCTGGAGCCCCGCACGGCCCCGCGTGCCCACCACGCGGGCGCCGGCATAGACCGGAAAGTCGCCCTCCACGGTCACGCCAGGCCGAGTGTCGATCAGGGCCGAGATGCGCACGCCCGCCGACGCCAGATCGTGCGCCGTCCGGTGCGCGTCGTCGTTGTTGCAGAAGATCGTGACGGACTGTCCGGGCGCCACGCCCCAGCGGTGCAGGTACGCGCGCACGGCGCCCGCGGCCATGATGCCGGGCCGGTCGTTGTCGGCGAAGGCGATGCCGCGCTCCAGGGCGCCAGCGGCCAGCACGCTGGCGCGCGAGACGATTCGCCAGAACGTCTCGGCCGGGCGGTCGGGACCGACATCGGGTCCGCCACGCTCGAGCGCGCCGAAGGTGCCGCCGTCATAGGCGCCGGTCACGGTGGTGCGCGTCATAACCCGGACGTTGGGCATCGAGGCGAGTTCGTCCAGCACGCCGGTCGCCCAGTCGCGGCCCGACCGATCGCCGACCGTGCCGTCCTCGGACAGCAGGCGTCCGCCGACGCGGTCGGTCTCGTCCGCCAGGATCACGTCGGCGCCGGCCCGACCGGCGCGCAGGGCCGCCATCAGCCCCGCGGGACCGGCGCCGATCACCAGAATGTCGCAGAACGCGAACGCCTTCTCTGCCAGGACGCCGTCCTTGCGGCCGGACAGTGCGCCCAGGCCCGCCGCACGGCGGATGGCGGGTTCGTAGAGACGCTCCCAGAAGGCGCGCGGCCACATGAATGTCTTGTAGTAGAACCCCGCCGACAGGAACGGCGACAGGGCATCGTTGATGGCAAGGGCATCGTAGGCCAGCGACGGCCAGGCGTTCTGGCTGCGCACCTCCAGCCCCTCGCGGATCTCCTCGACCGTGGCGCGCACGTTGGGTCGCTGGCCTGCGCCGCGGCCGACCGTCACCAGCGCCGACGGTTCCTCGGCGCCGGCCGACCAGGGACCGCGCGGGCGGTGATACTTGAACGACCGCGCCATCATCCGGATGCCGGCGCCCAGAAGCGCCGACGCTACAGTGTCGCCCGCATAGCCGTGGACGGGCCGCCCGTCGAAGGTGAAAGAGACGTCGCGCGTCCGGTCGATCAGGCCGTGCCCCTCGACCCTCACGACGGCTTCTCCCGATCGGCGGGCGGCGTGACGTCGCCCGGCGCCGGACCCTCCCCGTCGTCCGGCGGGCCGGCGCCATCGGGCGCGCCGGCGCCTCTATCGCCGCTGGCGTCGGACAAGGTCGCATCTGCGCCCGGGGCACCCGCATCCCCGGCGGCGCCGCGTTCGGCGACCGTCGCTCGGGCGTCGTCCATGTCGGTCGCCGGGTGCCCACCCCCGGTCAGGGTCGCGGAATCGGGTTCGGTCGCCACGTTGCGGTCGGCGGCCAGCCGAGCGCCGCTGACGGCATGGGTGACGGTGTCGCGGGTGACGACCAGCCAGGCAGCACAGCCCGCCGCGTGATACCAGAGTTCCTCGGTGGGTCCTGCGGGGTTGTCCCTCAGATGCAGATAGCCGTCCCACGCGTCGACGCCCGCGCCCGGCGCCGGGCGGTCCAGAAGCGCGGCCGACCCGGTATATCCGAACTCGCGAATGTCGCGTTCCCCGCACAGCGGACAAGGCAACCTCATCGGACCGGACCCTGCTTCATCCTGTAGAAAGTACTCGCGCCGCAGGCTCCGACCTGTCCAGGGGCGTCAATGGAGGTTGTGTTGCGCACCGGTGCCCTCCTCGTCCATCAGCCCGCGCCCGGTGCGGAACCGGTCCAGCCGGAACCGGGCGGCGGGCGCATGGTGGCGGTCGGTCGCGACGAGATGCGCCAGGCTGAACCCCGACCCCGGCACCGCCTTGAACCCGCCATAGCACCAGCCGCAGTCTATATAGAGCCCGTCGATGCCGGTGCGGTCGATGATGGGCGATCCGTCCGGCGTCATGTCCATGATGCCGCCCCAGGACCGCAGCACCTTTGCCCGGCCGATCATGGGCATCAGGCTCATCGCGGCGTCCATCACGTGCTCCTTCATCGGCAGGTTTCCCCGGCTGGCATAGCTCGCGTAGAAATCAAGGTCGCCGCCGAAGACCAGCCCGCCCTTGTCGGACTGGCTGATGTAGAAGTGCCCCATGCCGAAGCTGACGACGTGGTCGATCACCGGCTTCAGCCCCTCGGTCACGAAGGCCTGGAGCACATGGCTTTCGATGGGCAGTCGCATCCCGGCCATCGCCGCCACCTGCCCCGAGCGTCCCGCGACCACGATGGCGACCTTGCGGGCCCTGATCGCGCCGCGGGTGGTCTGCACGCCGGTGACGCGGCCGCCCTCGATGTCGATGCCCGTCACCTCGCAGTTCTGGATAAGGTCGACGCCCCGGCTGTCCGCGCCGCGCGCATAGCCCCAGGCCACGGCGTCATGGCGGGCGGTGCCGCCGCGCGGATGCAGCAGCCCGCCGTAGACCGGAAAGCGGTGGTTGTCGAAATCGAGGTAGGGCAGATGTCTGCGCACACCCTCGCGGTCCAGCAGGACGGCGTCGTCGCCCTGGTTGATCATCGCGTTGCCGCGTCGGGCGAAGGCGTCGCGCTGCCCGTCGGAGTGGAAGAGGTTGATCAGCCCGCGCTGCGAATGCATCACGTTGTAGTTGAGGTCCGCCTCCAGCCCCTCCCACAGTTTCAGCGAGTGCGAGTAGAACTCGCTGTTGCCCGGCAGGAAGTAGTTGGCGCGAACGATGGTCGTGTTGCGGCCCACGTTGCCGCCGCCCAGATAGCCCCGCTCCAGCACCGCGACGTTGGTGATCCCGTGCTCGCGGGCGAGGTAGTAGGCCGTCGACAGCCCATGTCCGCCGCCGCCGATGACGATCACGTCGTATGCGGGCTTCGGCTCGGGGTCGCGCCACATGGGCTGCCAGCCCTTGTGGCCGGTCAGCCCTTCCTTGAGCACGCGCAGGGCGGAGAATTTCACGTCGGACAGATCCCGGGAAGATGTTCGCCGGAGATTTACCAGCCGCGCCGGCAGGGCGCCATGCCGTTTTCCGACACGGGAGGGGTCAGGCGCGTCGGCGCGTCGCCGCGCCGATCTGACAGAACACCGCGGTCCCTCGAATGTCTCAGGTATCCGCGTATCATATCGGCCAGCTATGCGGAACGAAACGCTCGTTCGGGACGCGCGATCGACTGTCCGCATCCGCGGTAGGAGCGTTTCGGTCCGGTACCGCCCGGGCGTACGTTCGAGGTGAACGCTTCCGGGCAGGATTTCCAGGCGCGTTCCAAGCGTGGTTCGCACGGGCGCCGGCCGCCTCCAGGAAGATGATGACAGAAGGGTTCGTTTGCCGCGTGCGTGCCGGTGCTTTCGCGGTTCAATCGCGCCTGAAATGGCGTAGCGAGCGTCAGGCACGAAGAGCGGCAGGAGAGACATGACCCAAGGCAACAGAACGGCGATCGTGACAGGGGGGCTGTCGGGAATGGGGCTGGCCATCGCGCGCAGGCTGGCCCGCGACGGCATGGACGTCACCATCGGCACCAGGCGGGGCGGCGATGCGCGGGCCGTGGCCGCGATCCTCGGCCCGCAAGGCATCGACGCCCATGTCGCGGCGCTCGACGTGCGGTCCGCGGACAGCGTGGACGCCTTCGTGGCGGACGTCGTGTCGCGGCGCGGCGGGGTCGACGTCCTGGTCAACGCCGCAGGTCTCTACGAAGAGGCGCCGGTCATCGGCCATCCCGATTCGGTCTGGGACGACCAGGTCGACACCAACCTGTCGGGTACGTTCCGCATGATCCGCGCGGCGATGCCGTACATGAAGGCGGCGGGATGGGGGCGGATCGTCAACCTGGCCTCGATGGCGGCGCATACCGGCATGGCCGGCAACGCGGCCTATTGCGCGTCCAAGGCGGGGCTGCTCGGGCTCGGCCGCTGCGTCAGCCTGGAGGGCGCGCCGCACGGCATCACCTGCGTGTCGATCAGCCCCACCTGGGTGGAGACCGAGATGCTCGGGCGGTTCGTCGAGGCCGACATGCGGTCGACCGGCGCGCCGCGCGACGAGATCAGGGCCCGCTATGCCGCGTCGAACCCGCAGCACGAGCTGGTCCAGCCCGAGGAGATCGCTGAGCTTGCGGCGTTCCTGACGAGCGACGCCGCGCGGGCAATCACGATGGCCGACTATCAGGTCAACGCCGGCTCGCCCTGGTAGGTGCCGGTACGCCGCGCCAGCAGCGCCCGGGCGTCGCAGATCGCGTCGAAGGGCGCGTCCGACAGGCTGGCCCATGCCGCCCGGGCGGCTCCGGTGTCGAACTCGGCATCGGCGTGCAGGGTCTCGGGGAACTCCGCGATGACGCGCGCGATGCCGGGCGGCAGATCGACGGCGGCCAGCCACTCCGCGCCGGACAGCAGAGCGGGGCCGCCGGGGATCACCCGGCCGGCCACGAGGTTGTAGGCCGGAACGTCCGGCCCCGATATGGGGCCGAGCAGGAACGCCGCCGCCGCGGTGACGTCCGTCATTGGAAAGCACAACCCTTGCGGCCAGAGGTCCGCCCGGGCGGACGCTGCGAGGATGATCTCGTAGATGTCGCGCGGGTTCGGCGCCCCGACATCGTAGAGCGAGGGCAATCGCACGATGGCGGCCGTAATGCCCGAGCCCGCGATCGCCACCTCCGCCGCGATCTTGGCGGCGCCGTAGCCGGTACAGCCGTCCCAGGGTCCGGCCACGCTCTCGGGCCAGGGGCCGCCACGGTCGGGAAAGACCGCAGTCGACGACGTGAATCGCAGATCGGCCCCGGCCGCGCGGCAGAAGGACAGGACCGTGTCGATGCCGCGTGCCGACCATCTCAGCATCTCCGCCTCGCCGATCGCCATGTTGACCATGGCCGCGCAGTGCACGACCGACCCCACCATCGTCGCCAGCGCGTCGTGGGACGCCTCGTCCAGCCCGAATTGCGGTGCGTCGAGCACGCCGGACACCATCGCGTAGCGATCCGGGGCGACGCCGTGCGTGCGCGCAACGTCGTCCAGCCGGTCGCGGGCACCGCGCCGCTTGTCGCGCACGAGGCAATAGACGACGTGCCCCGGCGGCAGATCCCGCGCCGCACGGGCGAGGACGTGTCCGCCCAGAAAGCCGGTCGCACCGGTGAGCAGGATCCCCGGGCGGTCGAAGCCGCCCAAGACGGGGGGCGCGTCGGCCTCCTTCTCCAGCAGCTGTCCCAGCCTGTGCAGGGGCACGTTCATCGCCAGGTCGAAGTCGACGGGGCGGCCGTAGACCTCTTCGAGCCGGACCATCATCGTCACGCACATCAGGGAGTCGCCGCCCATGTCGTGGAAGGTGAGCGCGGGATCGATCCGGTCCGGCGCGCATCCCATGGCCGCGGCGGCGGCGGCGAGCACCACGTCCGCCGACGCCGCGCCCCCCTCTGCGTCCCCGCCCGCATCCGCGGCGATGGCCGGCAGGGACCGCGGGTCGGCCTTGCCCGAGACGGGGTGCAGCGGGATCGCGTCCATCTGCACCAGGTAGGCCGGCACGCAATAGGCGGGCAGCACCGCGCGCAACGCGGCGGACAGGGCGGCGGGCATCCGGTTCGTGCCGGGTCCGATGCCCCACCGGTCCGCGTTCGCGCGCGCCTGGTCGGCGTTGGCCGCGAAGTAGAAGATCAGCGTCTGCCCCCGTCCGCCGACCTCGGCCACCCAGGGCACGGCCTGCGCGAAGGCGAGGTACTGGCGCATCGCGTCGGTGAGGTCGCGGGTCTGGATGGAGAAGCCGCGCAGCTTGAGCATGTGCGCGATGCGGCCCTCGATGTGCAGCGCGCCGTCCCCGTCCAGCCATGCCTGGTCGCCGGTGTCGTAGAGTCGTGCCTGGCGGCCGTCGATGGGGAGGGTCCGGAACCGCAGGAGCGTCTCCTCGGGGCGGTTGACATAGCCCGGCCCCAGCATCCGGGGGCCTTCGAAATGCAGCCGCCCGGAGATGCCGGGCGGGCACGGCGAATCGGCCTCGTCCAGGATGACGGCGCGCAGGTGCCGCATCGGGATGCCCACCGAGGCGGGGCCGCCGCCCGAGGGCGCGGTCAGACGCGACATGCACACGTCATGGGTCTCGCAGATGCTGTAGAGGTTCCACAATTCGGCCCCCGGCACCTTGTCCAGCGAGGCCGCGATCAGGTCGTCGCTCACGACCTCGCCGTTGAGCACGATGCGTCCCAAGGGCAGGGCGGCGGCGGTCTCGCGGTCGAGCGCGGTCAGGAACGTGTCGTAGAACGACGGCGTGAACAGCATCTCGTCGATCTCGTGACGGATCAGGAAGTCGGCCAGGCCGCGTGGGGCCATCAGCGTCCCGGGGTCCGGAAACCACAATTCGCCCCCCTCGCGCAGGGGGCGGAACATCTCCCAGATGGCGAAGATGTAGATCCCGACCCGAAAGCCCGGACCATAGGGCGTGAAGGCGTCGCGCCATTCGTAGGACAGGAAGGCCGCGTCCTGCGCGACCGGGATGCATTTGGGCCGCCCCGTGGTGCCGGACGTGGCCACGAGATAGATCGGCTGGTCGGGCGCGACGCGGGCGGCGCTGAGCGGTGCGAGGGGGGCGGTATCGACCGCTCCGATCAGGGTGGCCGCGTCCAGCCTGCGGCAGTCCCCCGGCAGGTGGCCGACGGCAGCGGGCTGGGACGTGACGACCAGCTTCACGCCCAGTTCCGAGATGATGTTGTGCAGAACCATCTGCGGCATGGCCGGGTCGAGGTGCACGAAGGGCCCGCCGTGGACCACGCAGGCGACGGCGCTCGCGGCCATCGCGACGCCGGGCGCCCCGAATATGCCCACGACCCCTGACGTGCGAAGATGCGGCGCCATCCGTTCGGCGAAGCTGCCGATCTGGCCGTAGGTAAGCCGCTGCCCGGAACCCGATGCCATGGCCGGGCGGTCTTCGTGCTCCGCGATGGCGCGCACCAGTTGCGAGGGGACCGAATGTAGGTCTGGCATGAAGAACGGCTCCCTGAAAGGCTCGTGTCGGCGCGCCGCCATGCGGTTCCTGCGGGCAACTTCCGACCGGTGCGCCGCAACCGGATCGCCCTGGTCGAACTGCGCCACGCCCTCGTTCGCCGAGCTTGTCCAGATGGCTTTGACACCCCACGGAGGGTTACCTCGTGGCGGTACCAACGTCGAGATTCGTGGCAGTCATTCATGCATCCCACGGCAACCGGCGGAAAGGGCTCGAGGTGGACATCCCTTCCTGTCGCCATGAAATGTCTGTGGTATCCCGGCATCCTGCGCCGACCGCGATCCATTCGTCGCAAGTGTCCGGTCCGATGGCTGCTTGTCGTAGGTCCGGGGAAGAACCTTATCCCCGCGGGTGATCTTGTAGTCTGGGATGCGAGCGAGGGTATCGGCGAGCCAGGCGTGGGGATCGACGTCGTTGAGCTTGGCGGTCTCGATGAGGGTGGCGGCGATGGCGATGGCCTTGCCGCCAGTGGCCGATCCGGCGAAGAGCCGGTTCTTGCGCCCCGGGGCGCAGCCGCGCATGGCGCGTTCGGCAGCGCTGCTGTCGATCTCGAAAGCGCCGTCCGACAGGTGTGGCCGAGGGCGCGGCAGGCGGTTCGGTGCATGGCGGATGGCCGCCGCGAGCGGGGTCTTTCCCGACAGGCTGGGCATCTGTTCGTCGAGCCCTGGTCGCCGGGGCGTCGAAGGCGGGGGCCGCGCGTTCTCGGCGGGCGCTCAGGCGTTCCTCCGGCGACGAGCCGCGAACGGTCTTCTTGGCGGTGCAGGGCTCGGCGAGGCGAGCGATCGCCTTTTGGGCGATAGCCGACCCTTGGGAGCGGTGTACGTCGACGAACTTGCGCCGCACGGGCGCGAGGCACGCCACCTCGCGGATGTCGCCGCCACGGTATAGTTCCTCCAAGCCCGCATGTCCGTCACCGCGCCGCCAGCCAAACCCGCGCACCATCGGGGATCGGGATCACGGCTCGGGCTCCGACAGCGCCCGCAGGGAGCGCGGCGGCGCGGCGGAATTGTAGGCGCCTTCGATCCGCACGCGGTGTCCGCCCGCCAGCGCGTTCTCCGTCACGCCCGTCGGACGGGGGGCCGCCGACGCGTCCGGCGAAGGCAGCGTGTCCACTTCCTCACCCAGTTCCACGGGCAGGAAAGTCGCCATGGCGGTGCCCGTCGTCTCGTCGATTTCGGCGGCCAGCGTCTCGATCAGCGGCTCCGCATCCTCCGACGCGAAGCGCGCGTCCCGCAGCCATGTGAACACCGGGTTCGCGTTCAAATCGTAGCGCCGCGCGACCTGGCTCACCAAGATGCCGGAAGTCGAGCCTGCCGGTAAATCCTCCGCTTCCCGTCATCCGCCCGGATGCGCCGCTTCCGCGCCCGCTTCGTCATCCGCACCAGCCCCGCAATGTCCACTATCGCTGATGGACACTACAGCCACGCTATCGCCTCAGGCAGGGCCGGCAGACCCGACGCTCACCGTGGCGCCGGGCTTACGACCGCCGGATGTCGCCGTTCAGGTTCTTCGGTGCTGGACAGTAAATTGACGTGATGGACAAATTACGGCGGGTGTGGAGCGAGCCAGTGTCCGAGAAACGACGCGTGCCACCGCAAAGTGCGGACGCCATTGGACCTCATCACCCTTGCAACAGGCCATAGCCGGCTCATGCGGTCCGGCGCGCCTTGCGCGGTGGCGACAGCGCCGCCGCCCCCGCATTCCGGCGGCTCAGAGGCCCTTGGCGCGGTAGCTGGCCGCGACGCGTTCGATTGCGACGAGGTAGGCGGCGGTGCGCAGGTCGGTGACGTCGTCGCGCGCGCGCCAGACCGACGCGATGGACTGGTAGGCCGCGCGCATGGTGTCGTCGAGGCCTGAACGCACCAGTTCCAGCTCGCCCGCGCCGCGCAGGTACTGTTCCTTGAACCCGGGCGACAGCGTCCAGTTGATCGAGCTGTCGCGGCTGATCCGCTCCAGCTCGTCGACGATCAGCTGGTGACGCGATTCCTCGGCCCGGCGCTGCATCCGGCCGAAGCGGATGTGCGACAGGTTCTTGACCCATTCGAAGTAGCTGACCGTCACGCCGCCCGCGTTGGCGTACATGTCGGGAATGATGACGGTGCCCTTGTCGCGGAGGATCTCGTCCGCACCGGCGGTCACGGGGCCGTTCGCGGCCTCGATGATGAGGGGCGCCCTGATCCTGTCGGCGTTGCCGAGATTGATCGTCCCCTCCAGCGCCGCCGGGATGAGGATGTCGCACTCGGCCTCCAGCACGGAGGCCCCGTCCTCGTGATAGGTGCCTTCGCCAAAGCCCTTCACGCCGCCGTGGGTGCCGATCCAGTCGTGCACCTTCTGAACGTCGAGCCCCTTCTCGGCCGTAAGAGCGCCGTCGCGTTCGCCGATGCCGACGATGACGGCGCCGTCCTCCTCGCTGAGGAACTTTGCCGCGTGGTAACCGACGTTCCCGAGGCCTTGCACGATGATGCGCTTGCCCTCCAGGCTGCCGGTGAGGCCGGTCTTGGCCACGTCCTGGGGATGACGAAAGAACTCGCGCAGTGCGTATTGCACGCCTCGGCCCGTCGCTTCCGTCCGCCCCTGGATGCCGCCGGCGTTGATCGGCTTGCCGGTGACGCAGGCGTTGCCGTTGATGTCGGTGGTGTTCATCCGCTTGTACTGGTCGGCGATCCACGCCATCTCGCGCTCCCCGGTGCCCATGTCGGGGGCGGGCACGTTCTGGCTGGGGTTGATGAGGTCGCGCTTGATCAGCTCGTAGGCGAAGCGGCGGGTGATCTGCTCCAGCTCGTGGGGTTCCCACGCGCGGGGGTCGATGCGCAGCCCGCCCTTGGAGCCGCCATAGGGCACCTCGACCAAAGCGCACTTGTAGGTCATCAGCGCCGCCAGCGCCTCGACCTCGTCCTGATGGACGCCCAGCGCGAAGCGGATGCCGCCCTTCACGGGTTCCATGTGTTCCGAATGGACGCTGCGATAGCCGGTGAAGGTGTGGATTGCGCCGCGCAGCCGCACACCGAAGCGGACCGTGTAGGTGGCGTTGCAGACCCTTATCTTCTCTTCCAGACCGGGCGACAGGTCCATCATCGCGACCGCGCGGTTGAACATCAGATCGACGCTTTCGCGGAAGCTGGGCTCGGGCTGCCGTTGTTCCAATTCCTCGACCGTGCTGGCGTCCATCGTGCCCTCCCTGGTGGCATGCGACTCACCCCGGAGCCGCCTTCCGTGTCCTGACGATACCCGCGATGCGGTATTAACCCCATCCCCGAAATGCCGGTAATTTAATCGTCCTGCCTGCCCCGATGCCTCGGGTCCCGTCCGGCGGCCCGGTCGGCCAGCATCATCGTCAGCATCTCGGCCATCGCCTTGGTCTCGGCCCGGCCCAGCACGCCGCCGACGCCCAGCCGCCGCCCGAACCGCCACCAGAGCCCGGGCGCCCAGCCGGCGGGCATCGCCCGCGCCAGCCGCAGCGCGAATCCGTTGGACGGCTTGAACGCGAAAGGCCCCCGATCGACGCCAAGGATGTTGTCCAGCGGCGCCAGCACCCGCCCCGCGTCGTCACTGACACCCAGGGCCGACAGCACGATGCAAGCCTGCGTGGCCTGCCTGAGCCGCAGCGCCGCGAGGACCGCCCCGGCCCCTATCACCGCAAGCGCCAGCCGGAACAGGTCGCCGCTGCCGCCGGCCGCACCCGACCACGAGACGACGGCGACCCATAGCAGCAGCCCGCCCAACCCCACAAGGACGGCCGTCGCCATCCCGCGGCGCAGGGGCGAGGCGGCGATCTGGATGACGGGCGCCTCGGGAATCCCGCCGGTTCGTCCATCGTCCCCAACTGCATCGGCGGCGTCGTCCTGAGGGTTACGTGGCACGACGTCGCCTTCGTCTTGTCCCGTCTGCGGTCCGGGGGCGCCCTCACCCCGCTCCCCCGGCCCGTCGCGCACGTCGTCGTCGCCTGGCCCCGCATCGGGTCCGCGCCCGCCTGTCCCTTGGGTCATTCCATCCGCTCCCTTTCCGGACGCGATAGCCGCGGATGGCGCCGGGCGAAAGGCGCGCTTGCTCCGGCGGCTGCGGGATGCCTATCACTCGGACATGATCCCGACGATACGACGCCGCACCGCCACCATCGCCGCCGCGGCCCTGTCCGTCGCGACTGCCTGCACCCCGTTTCCCGATCCCGCGCCGCCCGCCGTCCACTCCGCCCTGGGTCCGTCACAGGCAACCGCACCGCCCCGGCTGCTGCCCCTGTCGGACCTCGTGGCACCGACGACGGCGGGCACCGGCGATATCCAGTCCGATCCCGAAGGCGCGGCTCTGACGGCGCGCGCCGCCCGACTGCGGGCACGGGCGGCCGGGATGCGCGGTCCCGCCGTCGATCCGGAGACGCGCGCCCGCCTCGACGCCGCTACCGCCGGAACCTGAGCCCGCTGGACGGGGCCGGCCGCACTGGCCGTCGGGAACGGGAGAGGTTACGTCCGGTAGCGACCTAACTACCGGATCGGGGGCACCGCCATGGCAGACACAGACACAGTGCCGCAAGCCGGCGCCGGGACAAGGGGCAAGCCGCTGCGTCTGGGCATCGCGGGGCTTGGCACGGTCGGCGCGGGGGTGGTCCGCATGGTGCAGCGGCACGGCGACCTGCTGGCAGCACGCTGTGGCCGCGAGATAACGATTGCCGCCGTCTGCGCGCGCGACCGCTCGCGCGACCGCGGCCTGAGACTGGGCGCCTACGCGTGGGAGGACGATGCCACGGCCCTCGCGCGCCGCGACGACGTCGATGTCCTGGTGGAGCTCGTCGGCGGGGACACCGGCGCTGCGCCCGACGCGGTGCGGGCGGCGCTGGCGGCGGGCAAGGACGTGGTGACGGCCAACAAGGCGATGCTGGCCCTGCACGGTCAATCGCTTGCCGAGCAGGCCGAGGGCGCCGGCCGCGCACTGCGGTTCGAGGCGGCCGTCGCTGGCGGCATCCCGGCGGTGAAGGCCCTGACCGAGGGTCTGGCCGGCAACGACGTCACCCGCGTGATGGGCGTCATGAACGGCACCTGCAACTACATCCTCACCCGGATGGAGCGGGCGGGCCTGCCCTATGCCGACGTCTTCGCCGAGGCGCAGGCGATGGGATATCTCGAGTCCGACCCGACGCTGGACGTCGGCGGGATCGACGCCGCGCACAAGCTGGTGCTGCTGTCCTCCATCGCCTTCGGCACGCGGCCCGACTTCGCCGGCGTCGCCATCGAGGGGATCGAGCGGATCGGCATCGACGACATCCGGCAGGCCGCCGACATGGGCTACCGGATCAAGCTGCTGGGCGTTGCGCGGATGACGGGGCGCGGGCTGGAGCAGCGCATGTCGCCCTGCCTCGTCCCGGCCGGGTCGCCCCTGGGGCAGCTGGAGGATGCGCAGAACATGGTGGTGCTGGAGGGCGACGCGGTGGGCCGCATCACCCTCCAGGGCGCCGGCGCCGGCGAAGGGCCGACGGCCAGCGCGGTGATGGCCGACGTCTGCGACATCGCGCGGGGGCTGCGGCCGCCGGTCTTCGGCCGCCCCGCCGCGTCGCTGGTCGCGGCACCGCCCGCGGTCGCCGCGACGCCAGCGCCGTTCTACCTGCGCATGCAGCTACTGGACCGCCCCGGCGCGCTGGCCCGCATCGCCACCGTCCTTGGCGACGCCGGCGTGTCGATCGACCGGATGCGGCAGTACGACCACGGCGACACCGCGGCGCCGGTGCTGATCGTCACCCACCGCGTCGCGCGCGCGGCGCTGGACGCGGCGCTGGACGCGATGGCGGGCACGGGAGTGCTTGTGGGCGACCCGGTGGCCCTGCGGATCGAGGACGTCTGAGCGGCCCGTGCGCCCGAAGTCCGTCCCGCATGCGGGGGCCGCGGTGCATACCTGCGAAGGCAGAATGCCAGGAGTTACCCACCAGCGACCCTCGAACGGGCCGACGGCCGTACACGTGGCACAGTCTGTTCCGCGACAGCCCGTCCAGGCCCGACGCCTGCGGGACCAGCACCCTGCCCGGGCCAATCCGCCACCGCCTTGCCGGGATTGCAGGCGACGACTTTCGGACCGGCGACACCGGCGCGCCGTTGTCGCGCGCCCATCACCCGAAAGGACGCGGACCTTGTATAGCGGAGCCCCGTCGCGATAGACCGCGCGCGATCCCCTCCGAAAGGACGCCCACATGCCGTCGACCGTCGATTTCAACGACCGGATGCTGTCGCTGGGCCTGGCCCGGGTCAGCGAAGCCGCCGCCATCGCCAGCGCGCGCTGGATCGGCCGCGGCGACGAGAAGGCCGCGGATCAGGCCGCTGTCAACGCCATGCGCGACCAGCTCAACCGGCTCGACATCGCGGGCGTCGTCGTCATCGGCGAGGGCGAACGCGACGAGGCGCCCATGCTCTACATCGGCGAGGAGGTCGGCACCCAGAACGGCCCCGCCGTGGACATCGCCCTCGACCCGCTCGAAGGCACGACGCTGACCGCCAAGGACATGCCCAACGCGCTGACGGTCATCGCGATGGGGCCGCGCGGGTCGATGCTGCATGCACCGGACGTCTACATGGACAAGCTGGCAGTCGGCCCCGGCTTCCGGCGCGGCGTCGTCACGATGGACATGTCGCCGGCCGAACGCGTCAGCGCGCTGGCCGCGGCGAAGGGATGCTCGACTTCGGACATCACGGTCTGCGTCCTGGAACGGCCCCGCCACGAGGACATGATCGCCGAGATCCGCACCACCGGCGCCGCGATCCGGCTGATCACCGACGGCGACGTGGCCGGAATCATCCACTGCGCCGAGGCCGAGCGGACCGGCATCGACATGTACATGGGTTCGGGCGGCGCGCCCGAGGGCGTGCTGGCGGCGGCGGCGCTCAAATGCATGGGCGGACAGCTGTTCGGACGACTGATGTTCCGCAACGACGACGAACGCGGTCGCGCTGAGTCGGCGGGTATCACCAACCTCGACCGGGTCTACACGCGCGACGACATGGTCACGCAGGACGTGATCTTCGCCGCGACGGGGGTCACGGACGGGTCGATACTGGCCGGGATCCGCCGCGAGCCGGGATTTCTTACGACCGAGACCATTCTGATGCGGTCCAAGACGGGATCCGTCAGGCGCATGACCTACCGCAACCCGGTGAAATAGCGGTCCATTCGTCTGTCGGGACCGCGTCGACCGGCGGCGTCGGGATTTCGCATCAAGGGCGCAGTCGGCGGTGGCTCCGCCGTGTTGGGTCAGATATGGTGGCACCGAACGACCCAGACACAAGATCGTGCGCATGCCCAAGGATTTCACCTCCCCCAGCTTTCTCGACGTCGAGGCATCTCTGACGGGGCGGCGTTGGATCGGGCCGGGGGTCGAGACGCTGCGGCGGACCGAGGCGATGGCGCAGGAAACCGGCCTTCCGCCGCTCCTTGCCGGCGTGCTGGCGCGCCGCGGCGTAGCTTCGGCCGATGCCGAGGCGCACCTCTCTCCCACCCTGCGCGACCTTCTGCCCGATCCGATGCGCCTGCACGACATGGGCGCCGCGGCCGACCGCCTGATCTCGGCAGTGGCGGCGCGGCAGCGCGTCGCCGTCTTCGCCGATTACGATGTCGACGGCGCCGCCTCGGCCGCCCTTCTGGCGACATGGCTGCGCTCGGTCGGCAGCGACCTCACCATCTACGTCCCCGACCGCATCGACGAGGGCTACGGCCCCAACGCCGGAGCGATGACGATGCTGGCCCGCTCCCACGACCTGATCCTCTGCGTCGACTGCGGGACGCTGTCCCATGACGCCATCGCCGCCGTTACGGATGCCGACGTTATCGTTATCGACCATCACACCGCCACGCCCGACCTGCCGCGCTGCGCGGCAGTCGTTAACCCCAACCGGCAGGACGAGGACGGCACACTGTCGCATCTGTGCGCGGCGGCGGTCGTCTTCCTCGTCCTGGTCGAAGCGAACCGGCGCCTGCGGCCCGCCCCCTGCCCCGATCTGATGGGCATGCTCGACCTCGTGGGGCTGGCAACAGTCGCCGACCTTGCCCCTCTCGCCGGGGTGAACCGCGCTTTCGTCCGGCAGGGTCTTTCCGTCATGGCCCGGCGCGCCCGGCCGGGCCTCGTCGCGCTTGCCGACATTGCCCGGCTGGACTGCGCGCCCACCGCCCATCACCTCGGCTTCGTGCTGGGCCCGCGGATCAACGCCGGCGGCCGCGTCGGACGGGCCGATCTCGGCGCGCGGCTGCTGACAACGCAAGACGCTGCCGAGGCCGCGTCGCTGGCCGAGATGCTGGACCGCCACAACACCGACCGCCGCGCCATCGAGGCTGCAGTCCGCGACGCCGCGCTGGCGCAGTCCGCGGCGCGGGGCGACGGCCCCTTGGCCTGGGCAGCCGGCGACGGCTGGCATCCTGGCGTCGTCGGCATCGTCGCGGCCAGACTGGGGCAGGCCACGGGCCGGCCGGCGGTGGTGATCGGTCTGGACGGCGATGTCGGCAAGGGATCGGGCCGGTCCGTGCCCGGCGTCGACCTGGGGTCCGCCATCCACCGGCTCGTGGAGGAGGGCCTGCTGGAAAAGGGCGGCGGACATCCCATGGCCGCGGGCCTGACGCTGCGGCGTGCGTCGCTTGCGCCGGCGATGGCGCGGCTCGCGGACCTGTTGCAGCGCCAGGGCGCGGGCAGCGGCGGGATGGCCGGCCTGGCGCTCGACGCCGCACTGATGACGGGCGCCGCTATGCCCGATCTGGTCGACGCCATCGACCGCGGCGGTCCTTACGGCATGGGCGCGCCAGCCCCCCGGATCGCCCTGCCCGACTGCGCCATCCGCCACGCGCGGCGCGTGGGCGACGCTCACCTCAAGCTCAGCGTCGACAACGACGGGTCAGCGCTGGACGTGATCGCTTTCGGGGCGCTGGACGGTCCTTTGGGCGCCGGCCTGGAGGCACATGGCGGCCGGCGGTTCCACCTCGCCGGTCGTCTGGAGACGAACCGCTGGCAGGGTCGCACCACAGCCCAGCTTAGGCTGGAGGACGCCGCGGCGGCGTAGCCCTCGCGGCGGCACGGCGTCCACCCTGACCGGCGCGGTCCCTTCGCTCCCGGCCAAGGCGCGCAGGCCGGGCCCGGACGGCATCCCACGACGTGACCGAGACCGCGCGCACCCCTGCGATCCAACCCACGGCCCCCGCCAAAATCCCGCTTGCCACCCCAAGGCCCAGTGCCTAGAACCCGCCGACGACAGCACGGCCCGTTCGTCTATCGGTTAGGACGCCAGGTTTTCAACCTGGAAAGAGGGGTTCGATTCCCCTACGGGCTGCCAATTTTTACAATTATCCTTCAATGTCGGGGCCTTGGGGCCTGAACTGGTCCCACCGCTTGGTTGGGCTGCGAAAAGTGGGACACGTTCTGCTTCGGATGCCTGTCACGTGAGCTTCCGGAACGCGCTGACGGCGCGCAGTTTTTGAGACGCCCCCTTGATGTCGCGCGTCACCTCCTTGGACCGGGCCGGTGATCGCCATGATCCCGAACGCGCTGCGCCAGACGCGCAGCGGCAGCCATGCGCAACCCATGCACCGAGCAGTTTC